>NZ_JBITLI010000001.1:0-362522 GCF_044465085.1 Streptomyces sp. NPDC049813
TATTAGGACGCTCCGGCGCCTTGCGATCGCACGCACCGGACGCCGCGGGGCCCGCCCTTCGGGCGGACGACGGGACTTTCAAAACACGCCCTAGAGCCTGGCGTACACCCGGTCCAGCGGCAGCCAGAGCACCGACCGGCCGGCCGAGGTGACGCGTACGTCGTCGAGGTCGCCGGTGAGATACGCCCGGCTGTCCATCCGCTGCCCCACGTGCACACCGAACGGCGAGTTCCGGCTCACCGAGCCGGGCACGTCCGGCGCGCTCCTGACCACCGCCCCATCGACGCTGAGCGTCAACCGGCCGTCGGCACGGCGCAGTTCCAGCTGGTGCCACGCCCCGTCGTTGTACGCGGAGGCGCTGCTGACCGACACCGACCGCGGGGCGCCCGCGCCGTCCCGCACGGTGATGAGCCCGGTGATCCGGTTCGACGCGGGCTCGCCCCGCACCCACACCTGGGGCTGGGTGGTCCCTATGCCACCCATCCACAGGAACGGCTGCTCACCCCGCGTCGCCGTGTACCTGAACCGCAGTGAAGCGGTGAAGTCCCTTTCGCCCAGCGCGAGTTGCGGCCGGTACGGCAGCCGGACCGCGTCGTCCGTCCCGTCGAACGACAGCGCCCGCCCGACCGCGCCGTCCGTCACGGCGGGCCCGCCGAGGACGGCGGCGGGGCGCGCGCCCCAGGCCAGGTCGGTCGTCCGCGAGTCGGCGCCGCGGCGCTCCTTCAGCCAGTCGAGCGTGAACCGGGCGAAACGGATCTCGTCCCGCGCGTCGACCGCGCCGCCCTCGTACATCAGGCCCACATGGTCCCCGTCGGCCTGCACCAGGTCCGAGTAGCCCGACCAGTCCGTGGTCACGACGGTGCTGCGGTCGAAGGTGTCCCAGGTGCGGCCGCCGTCGTAGGAGGACCTGATCGTCATCGTGCGCCGCCGGTCCGGATCGCCCGGGCAGCCGAGCAGCAGCCGCCGCCCGCCCGGGCCGACGGGCAGCACCGAGCACTGCACCTGGGGCGCGTACAGGTCCGGGATCGCGGTGAAGGGCCCGGTGAACGACTCGCCGCCGTCCCGGCTCACCGCGTGCGTGCGGTGGCCGAGGTCGGTGCCGTCCTGTTCGCGCCCGCTGACGTAGAGGGTGCCGTCGGGGCGCTCCGCGAGCGTCATCTCGGACGGCTTCTGCCGGAACGTGCCGTCCATCGCGATCGGCCAGGTGTCCTTCGCGCCGATCCGCCAGTGCGCGCCGTGGTCGTCGCTGATCATCAGCGCGGCGTGGTTGGCGCTGATCCGGCTGCCGTTCCACGTCTCGGCGTTGACGGTGAAGACGAGGCGTCCGCGGTGGCGGCCCCGGGTGAGCTGGACGCCGTGCACGGGCCCGGTCGCGTACCAGGAGTTGAAGTCGGGGGGCAGCAGTTCGGCGCTCAGGTCGCGCGGCGCGGACCAGGTGCGGCCGTCGTCGTCGCTGTACTGCAGGTGCGGGGTGCGGTCACACGGTATGGCGCAGTTGCCGCCGTCCGTGCGTCCCGTGTTGTACGTCTCCGCGAGGACGATGCGGCCGGTGCGCCGGTCGACGATCGGCGCCGGGTTGCCGTGCGTGTCGCCTGCGCCCTCGTTGACGATCTGGAGCGGCGACCACGTCCGGCCGCCGTCCTCGGACCGCTTGACCACGAGGTCTATGTCACCGGCGTCCGAGCAGTCGTTCGTACGGCCTTCGGCGAAGGCCAGCAGCGTCCCCTTCACCGTCGTGACGACGGCGGGGATGCGGTAGCAGGCGTAACCGGGATCCTGGGCCGCCTTGAACAGCACCTGCTGTTCGAAGGGCGGCGCCGGTTCCGCCGCGGTGGCGGCCTGCGCGGTCACCGTGGCGGGCAGTGCCGTGGCGACGGCGAGCGCCGCCACCACCGATCTCAGACGTGCGCGGACGGTTCTTCGTCGCATGGCGCGTCCCTCTCTTCGGGTCATACGGACATCCGGACATCCCACGTCCAACGTATGCGCCACCGACGCTACTGGGGCCGTTCGCCACCCCACAAGAAGCGTGCATCAGGGGATCAGGGGCCGGGGTCTGGGCCACCTGGCGGAGGCAGGCGGGCGCCCGGCGGCGTGGGGGCCCGGCCGGCGCAGGGGGCGCTCCCCGCCGGTCCGGGTCCCCGCCGCCGTGGCGCGGGGAACGGGTCCGGATCAGCCGTGGTGCGTGGCGGCCGGCTCGGCCTCCAGGGCGACCCGGTGTTCACCCGCGTACACGTTCATGGAGGAGCCCCGCAGGAAGCCGATCAGCGTCAGCCCCGTCTCGGCGGCCAGGTCGACGGCGAGCGAGGACGGCGCGGAGACCGCGGCGAGCACCGGGATGCCCGCCATGACGGCCTTCTGCGCCAACTCGAACGAGGCCCGGCCCGACACCATGAGGACCGACCGCGACAGCGGCAGGTCGCCGCTCTGCAAGGCGCGGCCGACGAGCTTGTCGACCGCGTTGTGCCGGCCCACGTCCTCCCGTATGTCGACGAGCCGGCCCTCCTCGTCGAAGAGGGCCGCCGCGTGCAGCCCGCCGGTCCGCTCGAAGACGCGCTGGTCCTCGCGGAGCCGGCCGGGCAGCGCCGCGAGCAGCTCGGGCGAGAGCCGGACCGGCGGAGAGTCGGCGAGGGCGAAGCGGGCCGTGGTGCGCACCGCGTCGAGGCTCGCCTTGCCGCACAGCCCGCAGGACGAGGTCGTGTAGACGTTGCGCTCCAGCGTGATGTCGGGCAGCGCGACCCCGGGGGCCGTGCGCACGTCCACCACGTTGTACGTGTTCGAGCCGTCCTGCGTCGCCCCGGCGCAGTAGACGATGGACTGCAGCTCGTCGGCGGCGCCGAGCACGCCCTCGCTGACGAGGAAGCCCGCGGCGAGCGCGAAGTCGTCACCGGGCGTGCGCATGGTGATGGCCAGCGGCTTGCCGTTCAGCCGGATCTCCAGCGGCTCCTCGGCGACGAGGGTGTCCGGCCGGACCGAGACCCGCCCGTCCCTGATCCGGATCACCTTGCGCCGTTCCGTGACTCGTCCCATGTCCTGATCAGTCCCGGTTCTGTACGTGCTGGTAGCCGAAGCGGCCCTTGATGCAGAGGTTGCCGTGCGTCACCGGGTTGTCGTGCGGTGACGTGACCTTCACGATCTCATTGTCCTGCACGTGCAGCGTGAGGTTGCAGCCGACTCCGCAGTACGCGCACACCGTCACCGTCTCCGACTGCGCCGACTCGTCCCAGGTGCCCGCCGCCCGCATGTCGAACTCCGACTTGAACGACAGCGCGCCCGTCGGACACACCTCGATGCAGTTGCCGCAGTACACACAGGCCGAGTCGGTCAGCGGCGCGTCCTGCTCGACGGCGATCCTGGCGTCGAAGCCGCGCCCGGCGACCGCGATCGCGAAGGTGTTCTGCCACTGGTCGCCGCAGGCGTCGACGCACTTGTAGCAGAGGATGCACTTGCCGTAGTCGCGGACGTAGAGGTCGTTGTCGATCCGCGGTTGTTCGCCGAGCCGCTCCGCGTCCGGGCCGAACCGGCCCGGCTCCGCGCCGTACTCCTTCAGCCAGGTGGCGACCTGCGGTGTCGTCGACATGTCGACCGAGGAGGCGAGCAGTTCCAGGACGACCTTGCGGCTGTGCCGGGCACGCTCGGTGTCCGTGCGCACCGCCATGCCCGGCTCGGCCTTGCGGGAGCACGCGGGCACGAGGGTGCGCGCCCCCTCGACCTCCACGACACACACCCGGCAGGCGTTCTTGGGCGTCAGCGTGTCCCCCTGGCACAGGGTCGGCACGTCCTTCCCGGCGGCGCGGCAGGCGTCGAGGATCGTCGACCCCTCGGCCGCGCGCACGGGCTGCCCGTCGAGGGTGAACTCCAGCAGGCGCCGGGGGATGCCCAGCTCGACAGCGGTCATGACGCGTACGCCCCCAGGCGGTCGATGGCGGACTCGATGGCGTTCCACGCGGTCTGGCCCAGACCGCAGATCGAGGCGTCCTTCATGGTGCGCCCCACCTCGCGCAGCAGGGCGATGTCGTCGTCGGCCTCGATGCCCCTCTTCTCGGCGATGCGGTGCAGTGCCTCCTGCTGGCGCACGGTGCCCACCCGGCACGGCACGCACTGCCCGCAGGACTCCTCGCGGAAGAACTGGGCGATGCGCAGCAGGACGCGCGGCAGCGGCAGCGCGTCGTCGAAGGCCATCACCACGCCGGAGCCGAGCGTGGTGCCCGCGGCCCGGGTCCCCTCGAAGGTGAGCGGGATGTCCAGCTCGTCGGGGCGGACGAACCCGCCCGCGGCCCCGCCGAGCAGGACCGCCCGCAGAGGCCCCGCGGTACCGGCGAGGGCGAGCAGTTCGCCGAGCGTCGCCCCGAAGGGCAGCTCGTAGACACCGGGCCGCTCGACGGCGCCGGAGACGCAGAACAGCTTGGGCCCCGTCGACTGCCCGGTCCCCGTCGCCGCGTACGCCCGCGCTCCCATGGTGAGGATCGGCAGGACGTTGATGAGCGTCTCGACGTTGTTGGCGGCCGTCGGCTTGCCGAACAGGCCCTTCTCGACGGGGAACGGCGGCTTGGAGCGCGGCTCGCCCCGGTACCCCTCGATGGAGTTGAACAGCGCGGTCTCCTCACCGCAGATGTAGGCGCCGGCGCCGCGCCGGATCTCGATGTCGAAGGAGAAGCCGTGGCCGAGGATGTCCTCGCCCAACAGACCCCGCAGCCGGGCCTGTTCGACGGCATGACGCATCCGGGTCAGCGCGAGCGGGTACTCGCCGCGCAGATACAGGTAGCCGTGCCGCGCGCCCGTCGCGTACGCCGCGACCGTCATCGACTCGACGAGCGCGTACGGGTCGCCCTCCATCACGACGCGGTCCTTGAAGGTGCCCGGCTCGGACTCGTCGGCGTTGCAGACGAGGTAGTGCGGCCCGTCCGGCTGGGCGGCGGTCGCCTGCCACTTGCGCCCCGTCGGGAACGCGGCCCCGCCCCGCCCCACGAGCCCCGCCTCCGTCACCTCCCGGATGACGGCGGCGGGCCCGATGGCGAAGGCGCGGCGCAGCGCGGTGTACCCGCCGGCGGCCCGGTAGTCGTCGAGGGAGGCGGGGTCGACGCGGCCGACACGCTTGAGGAGGACGAGCCCGGGGTCGCCCGCTTGAGGGATTCCGGGCGGCGCCGAGGCCGTCGCGTCGGCGAGCGGACCGGGAAGATCGAGCCCCTCCGGCGATTGAGGAGCGGGGTCCGGGGCAGAGCCCCGTGACAGTGCGAGGGGCGCGGCGGAACAGGGCACACCGGCCTTCACCAGCAGCGCGGCCGGCGCCCGCTCACACAACCCGAGACACGGCGACTCCGCGACCTGCACATCGGGCCCGACGCGATCTTGCGCCGAGTCGCACAACTCCGCACCCCCCACCCGGGCGCACGCAAGATCCGTACACACGTGAAGCACGCTCGCAGGCCGCTCCCGCACCGAGAACATGGCGTAGAACGTCGCCACCCCGTACGCCTCGGCCGGAGGCACCGTCAGCCTTCGGCATAGGTAGTCCAGCGCACCGGGGCTGATCCACCCCACCCGGTCGTTGACCGCGTGCAGCCCCGGCAGCAGCAGATCCCGCCGCTCACGGGCGGCCCGCCCGCCCCGCGCCCACCGCAGATCCGCGTCGGAGCGGTCGTCGGCCCCCTCCCACGCGGACTCCGGCGGCCCGAGCAGCGCGTCGACCGCCGCCCGTTCCTCGTCCGTCGGCTTGCTGTCACCGAAGCGCAGATCCACGGTGGCCCGGCCCTTCTCCGCTCACGCGGTCAGCTTCTCGATCCGGATCGCCGACGCCTTGAACTCCGCCGTCCCCGCGATCGGGCAGTTCGCCTCGATCGTCAGCGCGTTGGTGTCCACCTCGTCGGGGAAGTGCATGGTCATGAAGGCGAGCCCGGGACGGAGCCCCGGATCGACCCAGACCGGCGCCGTCACCACGCCGCGCCGGGACGAGACCCGTACCTCCTCGCCGACGGCGACCCCGTACCGCTCGGCGTCCTCCGGGCACAGCTCGACGTACTCGCCGCGGCGCAGTGGCGAGGCGAACCCGCCGCTCTGCACCCCGGTGTTGTACGAGTCGAGCCGGCGCCCGGTCGTCAGCCGGATCGGGTACGCCTCGTCGGTCAGGTCGACCGGCGGGTCGTGCTCGACGAGCCCGAAGGCGGCGAGCGGCCCGCGCCGCGCCGGGTCGGTCTCCCACAGCCGGCCGTGCAGGTACGAGGCGGGCAGTTCGTCCACGTCGGGGCAGGGCCACTGGAGCCCCTGGTGGTGCGCGAGCCGGTCGTAGGTCATGCCGAAGTGGTCCGGGGACAGGGCCCGCAGCTCGTTCCAGACGGCCTCGGCGTCCGCGTACTTCCAGTCGTGGCCCAGGCGCGCGGCCAGGTCGCAGAGGATGTCGATGTCCTCCCGGGCCTCGCCGGGCGGGGTGAGCGCGGCGCGCACGCGCTGCACGCGCCGCTCGCTGTTGGTCGTCGTGCCGTCGGTCTCCGCCCAGGCGGCCGTCGCGGGCAGCACCACGTCGGCCAGCTCGGCGGTCCTGGTCAGGAAGATGTCCTGGACCACGAGGTGGTCGAGGGCGGCGAGCCGGCGCGTGGCCTGCTCGCTGTCGGCCTCGGACTGCGCGGGGTTCTCGCCGATGCAGTAGACGGCGTGCAGCCGGCCGTGCTCCATCGCCTCGAACATGTCGGTGAGCGTCAGTCCGTGCCGCGGCTGGATCACCGTGTCCCACGCCCGCTCGAACTTGCGCCGGTGGCCGTCGTCGAGGAGGTCCTGGAATCCGGGCAGCTTGTTGGGGATGGCGCCCATGTCGCCGCCGCCCTGCACGTTGTTCTGCCCGCGCAGCGGCTGCACCCCGGCGCCGTACCGGCCGACGTGCCCGGTCAGCAGCGACAGGTTGATGAGCGCGCGGACGTTGTCGGTGCCGTTGTGGTGCTCGGTGATCCCCAGCGTCCAGCACAGTTGGGCGCGTTCGGCCCGCGCGTAGGCGTGCGCGAGGTCGCGGATCGCGGCAGCGGGCACGCCGGTCACCTTCTCCGCGAGCGACAGCGTCCACGGCTCGACGAGCGCCTTGAACTCCTCGAAGCCGGTCGTCGCGCGCGCCACGAACGCCTTGTTGTGCAGGCCGGCCGCGATGATCTCCCGGGCGACGGCGTGCGCGAGCGGGATGTCGGTGCCGACGTTCAGGCCGAGCCAGCTCTCCGCCCACTCGGCGGTGGAGGTGCGGCGCGGGTCGACGGCGTACATCCGGGCTCCGTTGCGGATGCCCTTCAGGACGTGCTGGAAGAAGATCGGGTGCGCGAAGCGGGCGTTGGAGCCCCACATGACGATGAGGTCGGTCTGCTCGACCTCCGCGTACGAGGAGGTGCCGCCGCCCGAGCCGAACACCGCGGACAGGCCGGCGACGCTCGGCGCGTGGCACGTGCGGTTGCAGGAGTCGACGTTGTTCGTGCCCATGACGACCCGGGTGAACTTCTGTGCCACGAAGTTCATCTCGTTGGTGGCGCGGGCGCAGGACAGCATGGCGAAGGCGTCCGGGCCGTGCTCCGCGCGGGTGCGGCGGAAGCCGTCGGCCGCCGCGGTGAGGGCCTCGTCCCAGGTGGCCCGCCGCAGCGGCGAGGTGCGGTCGCCCGGTGTCTCGCGCACCAGCGGGTGGGTCAGCCGGGTGTAGGTCCTCGGGGTGCGGTCGCGCCGCTTCTGCTTCATGCGGCGTCCCTCCTCATGCCGTGGGCGAGCAGGTCCGAGAGGGCGTGCACGGTGCGCAGCGTGGGCACCTCGACGCCGGTGATCTCCGCCAGCTCCACGACGGCGGCCAGCAGCACGTCCAGTTCCAGGGGCTTTCCGCGCTCCAGGTCCTGGAGGGTGGAGGTGCGGTGGTCGCCGACGCGCTCGGCCCCGGCCAGGCGGCGCTGGACGGAGACGCCGGGCGTGCAGCCGAGGGCCGCGGCGACGGCGAGGGTCTCGGTCATCATGATCTCGATGACCCGCCGCACGCCGCCGTGCAGGCACATCTGCCGCATCGTGGCGCGGGCCAGGGCGCTGATCGGGTTGAAGGAGATGTTGCCGAGCAGTTTGATCCAGATGTCGGCGCGCAGGTCGGGCTCGACGGGGCACTTCAGGCCGCCCGCCCGCATGGCGTCGCTGAACGCGGTGCAGCGTGCCGACACCGAGCGGTCCGGCTCCCCGACGGAGAACCGCGTCCCTTCCAGGTGGCGGACGACTCCCGGCGCCGCCAGCTCCGTGGCGGCGTAGACGACGCAGCCGACCGCCCGCTCGGGGGCGAGCACCGCGCTCACCGCCCCGCCCGGGTCGACGCTGTCGAGCCGGTGCCCGTCGTGCGGGCCGCCGTGCCCGTGGAAGTACCACCAGGGGATGCCGTTCTGGGCCGCGACCACCGCGGTGCGCTCGTGCAGCAGAGGTGCGAGCAACGGCCCGCAGGCGGCATAGGAGTTGGCCTTCAGGCCGAGGAACACGTAGTCGACGGGCCCGATCTCGGCCGGGTCGTCGGTGGCGTGTGCCCGCGCGGTGAAGTCGCCGCGGGGGCTGAGGACCTGGACACCGCTGCGCCTCATGGCCGCCAAGTGCGGTCCACGGGCGACGAGATGGACGTCGGCGCCCGCGCGGTGCAGCGCGGCTCCGACATAGGCGCCGATCGCTCCGGCGCCGAGGACTGCGACCTTCACTGGCTGGCTCCGTCCGGTCGGGGGTCCGGCTCCGCCCCGCTCGCACGGGCAGTGGCGGTCCGGAAAGAAGCGGAGACTGTCGATGGAATATTGTCTACAGTATGGAAGTTGGGCCGACAAGACTCCGCGCACCGGCTCGCGTCCTCGCCCACCGAGTCCTCGCGGGGGCGTCGCCGTCATTGCATACCGTCGACGGATTCTGTAGGTCGTGCCGTCCTGCCCCTTCCCAACACCCCTGCCGCTGCCTACCGTTCCTGATCATGAGGCCCCCCGTCGCACCGACCGGCTGGAGCCGCTGGCTCGTACCGCCCGCCGCCCTCTCGGTCCATCTCTCCATCGGCCAGGCCTACGCCTGGAGCGTCTTCAAACCACCCCTCGAATCGGCCCTGGACCTGAGCGGCACCCAGAGCGCGCTGCCGTTCCAGCTCGGCATCGTGATGCTCGGCCTGTCCGCGGCGTTCGGCGGCACGCTCGTCGAGCGCAACGGCCCGCGCTGGGCGATGACCGTCGCGCTCGTCTGCTTCTCCTCGGGCTTCCTGCTCTCCGCCCTCGGCGCCGCCACCGAGCAGTACTGGCTGATCGTCCTCGGCTACGGCTTCGTCGGCGGCATCGGCCTCGGCATCGGCTACATCTCGCCGGTCTCCACCCTGATCAAGTGGTTCCCCGACCGGCCCGGCATGGCCACCGGCATCGCGATCATGGGCTTCGGGGGCGGCGCGCTCATCGCGTCACCGTGGAGCGCGCAGATGCTGGAGTCCTTCGGCGCGGACAGCGGCGGCATCGCCCTGGCGTTCCTGGTGCACGGCCTGGTCTACGCCGTCTTCATGACGCTGGGCGTGCTCCTGGTACGAGTGCCGGGGGACCGGAGTGCCCCGTCAGGGGCGCGGGGAACCGCGCGGACAGCAACCCCCACCGGCCCGCAGGTATCAGCGAAACAGGCCATCCGCACCCCCCAGTTCTGGTGCCTGTGGCTGGTCCTGTGCATGAACGTGACCGCGGGCATCGGCATCCTCGAAAAAGCCGCACCGATGATCACGGACTTCTTCCAGGACTCCAGCACCCCGGTCACGGCAAGCGCGGCGGCGGGGTTCGTCGCCCTGCTCTCCGCCGCGAACATGGCCGGCCGCATCGGCTGGTCCTCCGCCTCCGACCTCATGGGCCGCAAGAACGTCTACCGCCTCTACCTCGGCGCGGGCGCCCTGATGTACCTCCTCATCGCCCTCTACGGCGACGCCTCCAAGCCGCTGTTCGTGCTCTGCGCCCTGGTGATCCTCTCCTTCTACGGAGGCGGCTTCGCGACGGCACCCGCGTACCTGAAGGACCTCTTCGGCACCTACCAGGTGGGCGCCATCCACGGCCGGCTGCTCACCGCCTGGTCCCTGGCCGGCGTCCTCGGCCCGCTCATCGTCAACTGGGTCTCCGACAGCCAGGAGGACGCCGGCAAACACGGCTCCTCCCTCTACGGCCTGTCGTTCACGATCATGATCGGCCTGCTGGTCGTCGGCTTCGTCGCCAACGAGCTCGTCCGGCCCGTCCACGCCCGCCACCACGTCCCCGCCCCCAGGGAGTCCGCCGATGACACCGCCGACCGCGACCACCAGCAGCCCGCCTAGGCGCCGGGGCCTGATCGCCCTCGCCTGGCTGTGGGTGGGGGCGCCGCTCGCCTACGGACTGTACGAACTGGTGCAAAAGGCCACACAGCTGTTCACGGGCTGATCGGTCGGAAGTCTCCAACCGAGACACCACAATCCTGTTGCATACGTCACCTCCTACCCGCCGGTCGCTGAGCAGACTGGTACGTCCGCGGCTCGCACGGGGGCGGGCCAGCACTACGAGGGGACCACCATGAACGGTTCGCGCATCGTCGGCATCGGTCACTACCAGCCCGCCCGGATCCTCACCAACGAGGACCTGGCGGGCCTGGTCGACACCGACGACGAGTGGATCCGCTCGCGGGTCGGCATCCGCACCCGGCACATCGCGGGCCCCGACGAACCGGTCGACGAGCTCGCCGCGCACGCCGCCGCCAAGGCGCTGGCGGCGGCGGGCCTGACCGCCGACGCCATCGACCTGGTCGTCGTCGCCACCTCCACCGCCGTCGACCGCTCGCCGAACACGGCGGCCCGCGTCGCCCACCGGCTCGGCGTCCCGTCCCCGGCCGCGCTCGACCTGAACGTCGTCTGCGCCGGCTTCACCCACGCCCTCGCCACCGCCGACCACACCCTGCGGGCCGGCGCGGCCACCCGCGCGCTCGTCATCGGCGCCGACAAGATGTCGGCCGTCACCGACTGGACCGACCGCACCACCTGCGTCCTGGTCGGCGACGGGGCGGGCGCGGTCGTCGTCGAGTCCTGCGCCGACGGCGAGGAGCCCGGCATCGGCCCCGTCCTGTGGGGCTCGGTCCCCGAGATGGGCAACGCCGTACGGATCGAGGGCGAGCCCGCGCGCTTCGCCCAGGAGGGCCAGTCCGTCTACCGCTGGGCGACGCGGCAGCTGCCGCCGCTCGCCCGCCAGGCCTGCGAGCGGGCCGGGCTCACCCCCGCCGACCTCGCCGCCGTCGTCCTGCACCAGGCCAACCTGCGGATCATCGAGCCCCTCGCCGAGAAGATCGGCGCGGTCCACGCGGTGGTCGCCAAGGACGTCGTCGACTCCGGCAACACCTCCGCCGCGAGCATCCCCATGGCCCTGTCCAAGCTGATCGAACGGGGCGAACTGCCCAGCGGCGCGCCCGCCCTCCTCTTCGGCTTCGGCGGGAACCTCTCGTACGCCGGCCAGGTCGTGCGCTGTCCGTAATGCGGGGGGCGCGGGATGTGACGAGGCCAACTGCCCCTGGTGGTGGCGATTGTGCTCGGTAAACTGTATTCCAAAGACAATCGAGTGTTCCGCACCGGGCCGACGTCGGTGGGCCGTGGACACTGGATCCGGATCCGGAATCGGCTTGCCTGCTGCTCCGAAGCCCAGGAGGGGGACCGCGATGTTGTCCACAGGACTGCCGCAGGGGGCGGTGCCCAAGCTGGAGCGCCCGGGCCCGCTGCGCGAGCGGGTCTACGAGGCGCTGCTCGCCCTCATCACGACCCGGGCCCTCCAGCCCGGCCAGCACCTGGTCGAGAGCGAGCTGGCCGGTCACCTCGGGGTCTCGCGCCAGCCGGTCCGCGAGGCGCTGCAGCGGCTGAACACCGAGGGGTGGGTGGACCTGCGCCCGGCCCAGGGCGCCTTCGTGCACGAGCCGACGGAGGAGGAGGCCGACCAACTCCTCACCGTCCGTACGCTGCTGGAGGCCGAGGCCGCCCGGCTCGCCGCGGCCAACGCGGGCAAGACCGGCATCGCCGCCCTGGAAGCCCTCTGTGCCCGGGGCGAGCAGGCCGTCGCCGACGGGGACGTGGACGTGGTCGTCGCGACGAACGCCGAGTTCCACGCCACGGTCATGGAGCTCGCGGGCAACGTGGTCCTGGCCGAACTCGCCGGCCAGGTCGACGCCCGCGTCCGCTGGTACTACCAGCCCGTCGCCCGCCAGCGCGGCAAGCAGTCCTGGATCGAGCACCGCGAACTCATCGCGGCGATCTCGGCCCGCGACGAGGCGCGCGCGACCGCCGTGATGCGCGCGCACACCGAGCACACCCGCGAGACCTACCACCACCGCAACCAGGACTGAGACCCCCGCGGGGCCGGGCCGGCCCGAGCTTTGTCCTGTGGCTGGAGAAAGTCATAGGCAATTCCTGCGTAACTTCTTCCCACGCCCGGCAGGCACTGCTACGTTCCCCATCGAAAGAAGGAGTGGCCGAAAGCACCACCGGCCACGAACCGGCCGACTGGACCGACAGGGGAGCCGTCGGTCCACCGGAGCCCGATGAGGCGGGGAGGGGCACGTGAGACGCATGACCGCTCGACCCGCCAACGCGCACCAGGCGCGCCTGCTGCGCCTGCTGCGCGACGGAGGCCCCAACTCCCGGGCCCAGCTGGGCGACCAGATCGACCTGTCGCGCTCGAAGCTGGCCGTCGAGGTGGACCGCCTCCTGGAGACCGGACTCGTGGTCGCCGACGGACTCGCCGCCTCGCGCGGCGGCCGCCGCTCCCACAACATCCGGCTCGCCCCCGAACTCCGCTTCCTCGGCGTCGACATCGGGGCGACCTCGGTCGACGTCGCCGTCACCAACGCCGAGCTGGAGGTGCTCGGGCACATCACCCAGCCGATGGACGTACGCGAGGGGCCGGTCGCGGTCTTCGAGCAAGTACTCGCCATGGCAGCGAAGTTGCGGGCCTCCGGACTCGCCGAGGGGTTCGACGGAGCGGGCATCGGCGTGCCCGGTCCCGTCCGCTTCCCCGAGGGCGTCCCGGTCGCCCCGCCGATCATGCCCGGCTGGGACGGCTTCCCGGTCCGCGAGGCACTCAGCCAGGAGCTGGGCTGCCCGGTCATGGTCGACAACGACGTGAACCTGATGGCCGTGGGGGAGCAGCACGCGGGCGTCGCCCGCTCCGCGCGCGACTTCCTCTGCGTCAAGATCGGCACCGGTATCGGCTGCGGCATCGTCGTCGGCGGCGAGGTCTACCGCGGCACGACCGGCTCGGCCGGCGACATCGGGCACATCCAGGTCGAGCCCGACGGCAGGCAGTGCGCCTGCGGCAACAAGGGCTGCCTGGAGGCCTACTTCAGCGGCGCGGCGCTCGCCCGCGACGCCGAGGAGGCCGCCCGCGACGGACGCTCGCCCGAGCTCGCCGGACGCCTGGAGGCGGCCGGGAAGCTCAGCGCCGCCGACGTCGCGGTGGCCGCGGCCGCCGGTGACGGGACCTCCCTCGACCTCATCCGCGACGGCGGCAACCGCACCGGCCAGGTCATCGCCTCACTCGTCAGCTTCTTCAACCCGGGCCTGGTCGTCATCGGCGGCGGGGTCACCGGCCTCGGCCACACCCTGCTCGCCGCCCTGCGCACCCAGGTCTACCGCCAGTCGCTGCCCCTGGCGACCGGCAACCTGCCCATCGTCCTGGGCGAACTGGGCCCCGCCGCCGGAGTCATCGGCGGCGCCCGCCTGATCAGCGACCACCTGTTCTCACCCGCGTAGAACACCCGGCTCCACCACGTCACTCAGTACGGCGCACTGCTCTGCCCTGCCCTGAAACCGGCCCGCACCCGCTGCTAGGGGAACCGCCATGGCACTTTCGGCACCAGAACCACCGCTGCTCACCATGCACGGCATCACCAAATCGTTCCCCGGCGTCCGCGCCCTCGACGGGGTGGACCTCCAGGTCCAGGCCGGCGAGGTGCACTGCCTGCTCGGTCAGAACGGCGCGGGAAAGTCCACGCTCATCAAGGTCCTCGCCGGTGCCCACCAGCCCGACGAGGGCACCATCACCTGGCGCGGCGAGAGCGTCTCCCTGCGCTCGCCGATCGCCGCGATGCGCCTCGGCATCGCCACCATCTACCAGGAACTCGACCTGGTCGAGGGCCTGTCGGTGGCGGAGAACGTCTTCCTCGGCCACGAGCCGACCTCCGCCGGGTTCGTCGTCAGGGGACGGGACGCGAGAGCGGCCACGGCCGCCCTGCTGAAGCGGCTCGGCCACGGCGAGATCGCCCCCGGCACCCTGGTGGGGGACCTCTCCGCGGCCGGACAGCAGATCGTCTCGATGGCCCGCGCCCTCTCGCACGACGTCAGGCTCATCGTCATGGACGAACCCTCCGCGGCGCTCGACCCGGACGAGGTCGACAACCTCTTCCGGATCGTCGCCGGCCTCACCGCGGAGGGCGTCGCCGTCGTCTACATCTCGCACCGCCTGGAGGAGATCCGCCGGATCGGCGACCGGGTCACCGTCCTCAAGGACGGCCGCGCCGTCGCCGGCGGGCTGCCCGCCAAGGACACCCCGACCCGCGACGTGGTGGCCCTGATGACGGGCCGCAACGTCGAGTACGTCTTCCCCGACCGCCCGGCCGGCATCGCCACCGCCGAACCGGTGCTGCGGGTGCGCGGCCTCTCCCGCGACGGCGAGTTCGCGCCACTCGACCTCGACGTGCGGCCCGGCGAGATCGTCGGCCTCGCCGGACTGGTCGGCTCGGGCCGCTCCGAGATCCTGGAGACGATCTACGGCGCCCGCAAGGCGACGACCGGGCAGGTCAGCGTCGAGGGCCGGACCCTGCGGCCGGGCAGCGTCCGCGCCGCGGTCCGCGCGGGACTCGGCCTCGCGCCCGAGGAGCGCAAGGCGCAGGGCCTGCTGATGCTGGAGTCCGTCACCCGCAACGTCTCCGTCTCCTCCATGTCCCGCTTCTCGTACGGGGGTTGGGTCGACCGGGGACGGGAGAACAAGGCCGCGCACCAGGCCACCCGCGAGCTGTCGCTGCGTCCCGACAACCCCGCCGTCCCGGTCCGCACCCTCTCCGGCGGCAACCAGCAGAAGGCCGTGCTGGCCCGCTGGCTGCTGCGCGGCTGCAAGGTCCTGCTCCTGGACGAGCCGACCCGCGGCGTCGACGTCGGCGCCCGCGCCGAGCTCTACGCGGTCATCCGCCGCCTCGCCGACGAGGGCCTCGCCGTCCTCCTCGTCTCCAGCGAGGTCCCCGAGGTCCTGGGCCTCGCCGACCGCGTCCTGGTGCTGCGGGAGGGCAGCGTCGTGCACGAGGCCCCGGCGACGGACCTGACGGAACACCGGGTCCTGGACCTGGTCATGGAAGGGGCCCCGGCATGAAGAGCCCCGAAAGGGGCGCGGGGTACGGCGCGCTCAGCCACGTACGACGCGCACTCGACGCAATGCATCCGTCGCACGGCGAGCGGCACGCCCATACACGAGCCCGGCCGCACAGACACCCCCGACCAGAAGGGACCCCGGCGTCATGACGCAGCCCGCCACCCCAACCCGCCCGGCGGAGCCCCAGCGCGCTGCCGCCCCCAGGACCGTCAAGGCCGTCCGCTGGGACGTCCGCACGCTCTCCCTGCTCGGCGTGCTCGCCGTCCTCGTCGTGGTCGGCGGCATCACCCAGCCGGACTCCTTCCTGGACACCGACAACGTCCAGCTGATCCTGACCCAGGCCTCCGTCATCGGCGTGGTCACCGTCGGCATGACCTTCGTGATCATCTCCGGCGGCATCGACCTCTCCGTCGGCGCGATCGTCGCCCTGGCCAGCTGCTGGGCCACGACCGTCGCCACCCAGGAGTACGGCTTCCTCGGCATCCTGTTCACCGCCGTCGTCGTCGGCGTCGGCTGCGGCCTCGTCAACGGCGTCCTCATCGCGTACGGCGGCATGGTCCCCTTCATCGCCACCCTCGCGATGCTCGCGTCGGGCCGCGGCCTCGCGCTGCAGATCACCGACGGCAAGACCCAAGTGGTCGACGTGGACAGCGTGTTGAAGCTCGGCGAGCGGGACTCCTACCTCCTCGGCATCCCGCCGCTCGTCCTCGTCTTCGCCGCCGTCACGGTCATCGGCTGGCTGGTGCTCAACCGCACCACCTTCGGCCGCCGCTCGGTGGCGGTCGGCGGCAACGCGGAGGCCGCCCGGCTCGCCGGCATCGACGTCCGCCGCCAGCGGCTCTACCTGTACCTGCTCTCCGGCCTGTGCTGCGGCATCGCGGCCTTCCTGCTGATCGTGCTGGCCGGCTCGGGCCAGAACACCAACGGCAACCTGTACGAACTGGACGCCATCGCCGCCGCCATCATCGGCGGCACCCTCCTCACCGGCGGCCGCGGCACCATCGTCGGCTCCGTCCTCGGTGTCCTGATCTTCACCACGATCACCAACATCTTCGCGCTGAACAACCTCCAGAGCGACGTCCAGGAGATCGCCAAGGGCGCGATCATCGTCGCCGCGGTCCTGGTCCAGCGACGCACAGCGAACACGCATTCCTGATCTCCTCAGCCCCGTTCAGCCCCGGAAAGGGACGACGTCATGCCAGAGACCACGAGCCGCAGAGGACTCCTGTTCGGCGCGGCAGCAGCCGTCACCGCAGGCGGCCTGCTCACGGCCTGCACCAGCAACGAGCCCAGCGACAAGGGCGACAGCAGCAAGGCCGCCGACCAGCCGGTCGCCGACGACAAACCCGGCAAGCAGGTCACCATCGGCTTCGCCGGCCCGCAGGCCGACCACGGCTGGCTCAACGCCATCAACGACAACGCCAAGGAGCGGGCGAAGAAGTACTCGGACGTCACCCTCGAAGCCACCGAGGGCTCGAACGACACCGCCGCGCAGATCGGCCAGGTCGAGACGCTCATCAACAAGAAGGTCGACGTCCTCGTCGTGCTGCCCGCCGACGGCAAGGCGCTGACCCAGGTCGGCCTCAAGGCGATGCGCGCCGGCATCCCCGTCGTCAACCTCGACCGCATCTTCAACACCCCGCAGGCCTACCGCTGCTGGGTCGGCGGCGACAACTACGGCATGGGCCTGAGCGCCGGCAACTACATCGGCGAGAAGCTCAAGGACAAGAAGAACGCCAAGGTCATCGAGCTGGCCGGCATCGACAACCTCGAACTCACCAAGCAGCGCACCCAGGGCTTCGACGACGCCCTGAAGAACTACCCGAACATCGAGAAGGTCGCCCGGCAGGCCGCCGACTTCACCGTCGAGTCCGGCCAGGCCAAGATGGCCCAGCTGCTCCAGGCGCAGAAGAGCTTCGACGCCATGTGGAACCACGACGACGACCAGGGCGTCGGCGCGCTGCGCGCCATCAAGCAGGCGGGCCGCGACGGCTTCCTGATGGTCGGCGGCGCGGGCGCCCTCTCCGCCATGCAGGCCATCGAGGCCGACGACAGCGTCCTGAAGGCCACCGTCCTGTACCCGCCCACCATGGCCGCCTCCGCCATCGACCTGGCCCGCGCGCTCGGCCAGGGCAAGGGCATCAGCGGCATGGCCGAGTTCGAGATCCCCGCCCACGTGACCCTGTTCTCCGCGGTCGTCGACAAGGACAACGTCGACAAGTACCTGCCGACCGGCTTCAAGTGACCGGCGCCGGTACCAGGCATCGGGCGATCACCGCGTGGACGAGGAGGACCTCCGCATGGCAGGCAGCAGCACGGGTACGACGACTCCGGTTACGGGCGACGACGAGAGCGAGGTGAAGCCGGTCCTGGGCGTCGGCATGGTCGGC
Source organism: Streptomyces sp. NPDC049813 (assembly GCF_044465085.1). NCBI lineage: Bacteria > Bacillati > Actinomycetota > Actinomycetes > Kitasatosporales > Streptomycetaceae > Streptomyces > Streptomyces sp. NPDC049813. Next base: position 17,738 of record NZ_JBITLI010000001.1, read on the forward strand.
TACGCCTTCATGGGCGCCGCCCACTCGCAGGGGTGGCGCACCGCGGGCCGGGTCTTCGACCTGCCGCTCACCCCCCGGCTCGCCGCGGTCTGCGGCCGGGACGGCGCGGCGGTGCGCGCCGCGGCCGACCGGCTCGGCTGGGCCGCCGCCGAGACCGACTGGCGGGCGCTCATCGAGCGGGACGACGTCGACCTCGTCGACATCTGCACGCCCGGCGACAGCCACGCCGAGATCGCCGTCGCGGCGCTCGAAGCGGGCAAGCACGTGCTGTGCGAGAAACCCCTCGCCAACTCCGTCGAGGAGGCGGAGGCGATGACCGAGGTGGCCGAACTGGCCGCCGCCCGCGGCCAGGTGGCGATGACGGGCTTCAACTACCGGCGGGTGCCCGCCATCGCCCTCGCCCGCCGCATGGTCGCCGACGGCCGCGTCGGCACCCTGCGGCACGTGCGGGTCAGCTACCTCCAGGACTGGCTCGTCGACCCCGCCTTCCCGCTGACCTGGCGGCTGCAGAAGGCGTACGCGGGCTCCGGCGCCCTCGGCGACCTGGGCGCGCACGCCGTCGACCTCGCCCAGTACCTGGCGGGCGAGCCGGTGGCCGGCGTCTCCGCGCTCACCGAGACCTTCGTGCGCGAACGCCCCCTGCTCGCCGGTGCCTCGACCGGTCTCTCGGGCACCGGGGGAGGCGAGTCGGGGCCCGTCACCGTCGACGACGCGGCCGTCTTCACCGGCCGCTTCTCCTCCGGCGCCCTCGCCTCCTTCGAGGCGACGCGCTTCGCGACCGGCCGCAAGAACGCCCTGAAGGTCGAACTGAACGGGGAGCGCGGCTCGCTCGCCTTCGACCTGGAGCGGCTGAACGAACTCTTCTTCCACGACCAGACCGAACCCGGTGTCAGCGCCGGCTTCCGCCGCATCCTCGTCACCGAACCGCAGCACCCCTACCTGGAGGCCTGGTGGCCGCCGGGCCACGGCCTCGGCTACGAGCACACCTTCGTCCACCAGGCCCGCGACCTCGTCCACGCCATCGCCGGGCACACCGCGCCCTCGCCCTCGTTCGCCGACGGCCTGCAGGTCCAGCGCGTCCTCGCGGCGGTCGAGGAGAGCGCGGCGAAGAACTCCGTGTACACCCCTGTCCCGGCCTGAGGAGGCCCCCGACCATGCCTCGCCAGTTCACCCTGTTCACCGGTCAATGGGCGGATCTCCCGCTCGAAGAGGTCTGCCGCCTGGCCCGCGACTTCGGCTATGACGGCCTCGAACTCGCCTGCTGGGGAGACCACTTCGAGGTCGACAAGGCGCTCGCCGACCCCGACTACGTCAAGGGCCGCCACGCGCTGCTCGACCGCTACGGCCTCAAATGCTGGGCGATCTCCAACCACCTCGTCGGCCAGGCCGTCTGCGACGCCATCATCGACGAACGCCACGAGGCGATCCTGCCCGCCCGGATCTGGGGCGACGGCGACGGCGAGGGCGTACGGCAGCGCGCCGCCGCCGAGATCGCGGACACGGCGCGCGCGGCCGCGGCCTTCGGCGTCGACACCGTCATCGGCTTCACCGGCTCGTCGATCTGGCACCTGGTCGCCATGTTCCCACCCGCGCCCGAGGCGATGATCGAGCGCGGCTACGAGGACTTCGCCGCGCGCTGGAACCCGATCCTCGACGTCTTCGACGCGGAAGGCGTGCGCTTCGCCCACGAGGTGCACCCCAGCGAGATCGCGTACGACTACTGGACGACGCACAAGGCGCTGGAGGCGGTCGGCCACCGGCCGGCCTTCGGCCTCAACTTCGACCCCTCGCACTTCGTGTGGCAGGACCTCGACCCGGTCGGCTTCCTGTGGGACTTCCGTGACCGGATCTACCACGTCGACTGCAAGGAGGCCCGGCGCCGCCTCGACGGGCGCAACGGGCGCCTCGGCTCCCACCTGCCGTGGGGTGACCCGCGCCGCGGCTGGGACTTCGTCTCCGCGGGCCACGGCGACGTGCCGTGGGAGGACGTCTTCCGGATGCTCCGCTCGATCGACTACCAGGGGCCGGTCTCGGTGGAGTGGGAGGACGCCGGCATGGACCGGCTCCAGGGCGCCCCCGAGGCGCTGAGCCACCTGCGCAAGCTCGACTTCGAGCCCCCGTCGGCGTCCTTCGACGCCGCGTTCAACAGCTGATTCCGGCTCCTCCGTCCGACCGGCCGAACGCCTTTGTCCTGCACTGGGAAAAAGCTGAACCAGTTGTGACGCAAGGGCTGTTCGGCCCGGACAAACGGAGTTAACGTCCCTGTCACACACGCCTCCGGGGTGACGGCGCACCCCGGCGCCCGCACCGCACGTCTTCGCATCCATTCCGTACGGCCCACCCCGTTCCCGGAGGGACTTCGTGCACACAAGCAGTAACAGAAGCAGCTCCACCCGGCGCTCCAGACTCCGCACCACCCTCGCCCTGCTCACCGGCTCCGTACTGGTCGGCTCCTCGCTCGCGCTGCTGCCCGGCACCGCCAGCGCGCACCCCGACCCCGAGCCGGCCGCCGACTCCGACTTCCAGCAGGTCACCCTCGCCAAGGGCGCCGACGAGACCGGCGAGCCGATGTCGCTGGCCGTCCTGCCGGACCGCAGCGTCCTGCACACCTCCCGCGACGGCACGCTGCGGCTGACCGACGCGGGCGGCTCCACCTCCGTCGCCGGCAAACTCGACGTGTACGACCACGACGAGGAAGGCCTCCAGGGCGTCGGCATCGACCCGGGCTTCAAGGACAACCGCTTCATCTACCTCTACTACGCGCCGCCGCTGAACACCCCGGCGGGCGACGCCCCGGAGAACGGCAGCGCCGCCGACTTCGCCCCGTTCGACGGCGTCAACCGGCTGGCCCGCTTCGTCCTCAAGGAGGACGGCACCCTCGACAAGGCCAGCGAGAAGAACGTCCTGGAGGTCAAGACCTCCCGCGGCACCTGCTGCCACGTCGGCGGCGACATCGACTTCGACGCCGACGGCAACCTGTACCTGTCGACCGGCGACGACACCAACCCCTTCGCCTCCGACGGCTACAGCCCCCTCGACGAGCGCGCCGACCGCAACCCCGCCTTCGACGCGCAGCGCAGCGCCGGCAACACCAACGACCTGCGCGGCAAGGTCCTGCGCATCAAGGTCAAGGCGGACGGCAGCTACGACATCCCCGAGGGCAACCTCTTCGCCCCGGGCACCGAGAAGACCCGCCCCGAGATCTACGCGATGGGTTTCCGCAACCCGTTCCGCATCAGCGTCGACAAGCCGACCGGCACCGTCTACGTCGGTGACTACGGACCGGACGCCGGCGCCGCCGACCCCAAGCGGGGACCGGCGGGCCAGGTCGAGTTCGCCAAGATCACCAAGGCCGCCAACTTCGGCTGGCCCTACTGCACCGGCGACAACGACCCGTACGTCGACTACGACTTCGCCACCAAGGCCTCCGGCGCCACCTACGACTGCGCCGCGCCGAAGAACACCTCGCCGAACAACACCGGCCTCACCGACCTGCCGCCGGCCCAGGCCGCCTGGATTCCCTACGACAACGCCTCCGTGCCCGAGTTCGGCTCCGGCTCCGAGTCGCCGATGGCAGGGCCGGTCTACCGCTACGACGCCGACCTCGACTCCCCGGTGAAGTTCCCCGAGGAGTACGACGGCGACTTCTTCGCCACCGAGTTCGGCCGCCAGTGGATCAAGCGGATCGAGCAGGACGGCTCCGGGAACGTCTCGAAGATCAACGACTTCCCGTGGTCCGGCACCCAGGTCATGGACAGCGCCTTCGGCCCCGACGGCGCCCTGTACGTCCTCGACTACGGCCTCTCCTGGTTCGGCGGCGACGAGCACTCCGCGCTGTACCGCATCGAGAACGCCACCGGCGGCCACTCGCCGATCATCGAGGCCAAGGCGTCCAAGACCTCCGGCCAGTCGCCGCTGCGCACCAAGTTCACCGCGACCGGCACCGACGCCGACGACGACCCGATCACCTACACCTGGGACTTCGGCGACGGCACCAAGGGCACCGGCGCCGACCCCAGCCACACGTACCGCAAGGACGGCACGTACGTGGTGACGGTCACCGGTGACGACGGCACGGGCCGCACCGGCTCCGCCAACGTCCGCATCACCGTCGGCAACACCGCACCGACCGTGACGTTCCAGAACCCGCCGAACGGCTCGCTGTTCAAGTTCGGCGACACCATCCCGTTCAAGGTCGCGGTCAGTGACCCCGAAGACAGCGCCGCCGGCGCCATCGACTGCTCCAAGGTCACCGTGCGCTACCTCCTCGGCCACGACAACCACGCCCACGCGATCACCTCGGCCAACGGCTGCGAAGGCACCATCACCGCGCCGGCCGACGCCGAGCACGACCCGAACGCCAACATCTACGGCGTGCTCGACGCCGAGTACACCGACGGCGGCGGAGGCGGCCAGGCCGCCCTCACCACCCACGACCAGGTGCAGCTCCAGCCGCGCCACCGCCAGGCCGAGCACTACACCACCCAGCAGGGCACCACACCGCAGAACAAGACCGAGGCCAACGGCGGCCGCACCGTCGGCGACATCAACGACGGCGACTGGATCTCCTTCACCCCCTACAACCTCACCGGGGCCAAGAAGCTCACCGCCCGGATCTCCTCCGGCGGCGCGGGCGGCTTCCTGGAGGTGCGCACCGGATCGGCGACCGGCACCCTGCTGGGCTCCGCCCCGGTCCCCGTCACCGGCAGCTGGGAGACCTTCCAGAACGTCGACGTCCCCCTGAAGAACGTCCCGAAGAAGACGACCGACCTCTACCTCGTCTTCAAGGGCGGCGACGGCGCGCTCTACGACGTCGACGACTTCGAGATCTCCAGCGACGCCCCGGTCAAGGGCGCCAAGCGGGTCCTCGTCTTCTCCAAGACGGCCGGCTTCCGCCACGACGCGATCCCCGAGGGCATCGCGGCCCTGAAGGAACTCGGCGCGAGCAGCAACATCACGGTCGACGCCACCGAGTCCGCCGCCCAGTTCACCACCAACAACCTCGCCCGCTACGACGCGGTCGTCTTCATGTCGACCACGGGTGACGTGCTCGACGACGCCCAGCAGAAGGCGTTCGAGGAGTACATCGCCAAGGGCGGCGGCTACATGGGCGTCCACGCCGCCGCCGACACCGAGTACGACTGGGCGTACTACGGCGGCCTCGTCGGCGCCTACTTCGACTCGCACCCGGCCATCCAGAAGGCCACCGTGCGCGTCGAGGACACCACCAACCCGGCCACCGCCCACCTCGGCCAGGCCTGGGAGCGCACCGACGAGCTCTACAACTACCGCACCAACCCGCGCGACAAGGTCCACGTCCTCGCCACCCTCGACGAGACGACGTACCAGGGCGGGAACATGAAGGGCGACCACCCGATCGCCTGGTGCCAGAGCTACGGCGGCGGCCGCTCCTTCTACACCGGCCTCGGCCACACCAAGGAGTCCTACGCCGACGACGCCTACCGCGCCCACCTGCTCGGCGGCCTGAAGTACGCCAGCGGCCAGGTCACGGCCGACTGCAAGCCGGACAAGGACTACCGGCCGATCTTCAACGGCCAGTCCCTCGCCGGCTGGAAGCAGGCAGGACCCGGAAAGTTCAACGTCAAGGACGGCGCCCTGGAGTCCGAGGGCGGCATGGGCCTGCTGTGGTACCAGGCCAAGGAGCTGAAGTCGTACTCGCTCAAGCTCGACTGGAAGATGCAGGGCGACGACAACTCCGGCGTCTTCGTCGGCTTCCCCGCCTCCGACGACCCCTGGTCCGCGGTGAACAAGGGCTACGAGGTCCAGATCGACGCCACCGACGCGACGGACCGCACCACGGGTTCGATCTACACGTTCAAGGCGGCGAACATCAAGGCCCGTGACCAGGTCCTGCGCCCGCCGGGCCAGTGGAACTCCTACGAGATCAAGGTCCAGGGCGAACGCCTCCAGCTGTTCCTCAACGGAGTCAAGATCAACGACTTCACCAACAAGGACCCGGAGCGCAGCCTGACCGACGGCTACATCGGCATCCAGAACCACGGCGCCGACGACCAGGTCTCCTTCCGCAACATCCAGCTCAAGGAACTGCCCACCACGGGCAACTAGAACGGCGGCGGGCGGAGGACGCCGGACCTCCGCCCGCCGTCCCACCCGGCCCCCTCTCCGGCCCCACCGCGCACCCCCCGGTTCGTGTTCGACAAGGAGGCTGCCCATGTCCGCCGAACCGTCCCTCCCTTCCCCCCTCCCCACCCCGCCCTCCGAGCCCTCCTCCGCCCCGCGCTACGGCGTCTGGCTCATCGGAGCCCGCGGCTCCGTCGCCACCACCGCCATCGCGGGCTGCGCCGCCGTCAGCGCCGGACTGCACCCGGCGACCGGCATGGTCACCGAGACGGCCCCCTTCGCCGACGCGGGTCTGCCAACGTTGTCGTCGCTCGTCTTCGGCGGCCACGACACCCTCGACTGCCCGCTGCCCAAACGCGCCGAGCACCTCGCCGCCGGCGGCGTCCTGCCGCACGGACTGCCCTCCGCCGTCGCCGCCGAACTGACCGCCGCCGACCGGGAGATCCGGCCCGGCGGCCCCCAGCCCGGGCGGGACGACGACCGCACCCAGGACGACCTGATCACCGCCTTCGCCACCGACATCCGCGACTTCGTACGCGGCCACGGACTGGCGGGCGCCGTCGTCCTGAACGTCGCCTCGACCGAACCCGCCCCCGCGCCCGGCGGCCCCCTCCCGCCCAGCTCCCTCTACGCCGCCGCCGCCCTGCGCGCCGGCTGCCCCTACGTCAACTTCACCCCCTCCACCGGCCTGCACCACCCGGCCCTCGCCGCCGAGGCCGCCGCCGCGTCCGTCCCCTACGCGGGCCGCGACGGCAAGACCGGACAGACCCTGCTGCGCTCCGTACTCGGCCCGATGTTCCTGCAACGCGCCCTCGCCGTACGGGCCTGGTCCGGCACCAACCTGCTCGGGGGCGGCGACGGCGCCGCCCTCGCCGACCCCGCGGCGGCCGCCGCCAAGAACGCCGGCAAGGAACGCGTCCTCGCCGACACCCTCGGCGCCGCCCCCCAGGGCGAGGTCCACATCGACGACGTGCCCGCCCTCGGCGACTGGAAGACCGCCTGGGACCACATCGCCTTCGACGGCTTCCTCGGCGCCCGCATGGTCCTCCAGACCACCTGGCAGGGGTGCGACTCCGCGCTCGCCGCGCCCCTCGTCCTCGACCTCGCCCGCCTGCTGCTGCGCGCCGCCGACCGCGGCCTGACCGGCCCCCGCCCGGAACTCGGCTTCTACTTCAAGGACCCGGACGGCGACGCCCCGGCGGCCCTCGGCGACCAGTTCGCCGCCCTGGTCGACTTCGCGGCGGTGCTGGGCGCCGGGGCGGCCCGATGACCCCCGAATCCCAGCGGGCCACCGCCATCGACACCCCGGCGGTCGCGGGACGCCCGCCGACGCCCGCCACAGGTGCCCCGGCGTCGGAGGAGCGCCCGCCCGCGGCCGCTGCCGGTGACCCGGCGTCGGAGGAGCGCCCGCCCGCGGCCGCTGCCGGTGACCCGGCGTCGGAGGAGCGCCCGCCTGCGGCTGCTGCGGGTGACCCGGCGTCGGAGGAGCGCCCGCCTGCGGCTGCTGCGGGTGACCCGGCGTCGGAGGAGCGCCCGCCCGCGGCTGCTGCGGGTGACCCGGCGTCGGAGGAGCGCCCGCCCGCCGCTGCTGCCGGTGACCCGGCGTCCGAGGAGCCGGCACCCGCCGTTGGGTATCTGGCGTCCGACGGGCGGCCATCCGCCGTTGCTGCCACAGATCCGGCGTCCGATGGGCATGCATCCGCCGCTGCTGCCGGTCGCCCTGCGACCGAGGAGCCACTGCCGTCCGTCGGCCATCCGGTGTCCGAGGAACGCCCGCCCGCTGCTGCTGCCACCCAGCCGGCCTCCGAGGGGCGGCAGCCGGCGACCACCCGTCCGGCTCTGCGCGCCTGGGCCGAACTCCTGCGGCTGCCCGCCCTGTTCACCGTCCCCGGTGACGCCCTCGCGGGCGCCGCGGCCGCCGGAGCGCGGCCCGGCCGCGGCACGGCCCTCGCCCTCTCCTCCTCCCTGTGCCTGTACGAGGCGGGCATGGCCCTCAACGACTGGGCGGACCGCGACGAGGACGCCGTCGACCGCCCGCACCGCCCGATCCCGTCCGGCCGGATCCGGCCCGGCGCGGCCCTCGCGGCAGCCGGCGCGTTCACCGCTGCGGGCCTCGGTCTCGCCTTCGCCGCGGGCCGCACGGCGGGAACGCTCGGCACCGCGCTCGCCGCGACGGTCTGGGCGTACGACCTAGGCCTGAAACGCACCCCCGCGGGCCCCCTCGCGATGGGCGCGGCCCGGGGCCTGGACCTCCTCATGGGAGCGGCGGCCTCCCATGATGCTGCCGTCCGCTCGGGCGGCCGGGATTCCGGTGCCCCGGGCCGGGGCACCGGGCCCCTGCGCGGTGTGAGCGGGTGGCTCGGTGCCCGGGCCGGTCGGGACGCGGGTAGCTTGCGCCGCGCGGGCGGGTTGCCCGGAGCCGCAGGCCGAGTCGTGCGCCCTCTGCTCCGCGCGAGTGGGCCGCTTGGAGTCGCGGACCGAGTGGTGGCCCCCCTGCGTCGCGCGGGCGGGCCGCTTGGAGTCGCGGACCGAGTCGTGCGTCCTCTGCGTCGCGCGGGCGGGCCGCTTGGAGTCGCGGACCGCGTCGTGCGTCCTCTGCGTCGCGCGGGCGGGCCGCTTGGAGTCGCGGACCGAGTCGTGCGCCCTCTGCGTCGCGCGGGCGGGCCGCTCGGAGTCGCGGACCGAGTCGTGCGTCCCCTGCGCCGCGCGAGCGGGCCCCTCGGAGCCCCCGCCCGGGACAACGGCCCCCTGCGATCCGCCCTGCCCTCCGCGCTGGTCCTCGCCACCCACACCACCGCCGTCACCACCGTCTCCCGCAACGAGACGACCGGCGGCGCGCCCGCCGCCCCCGCCGCGGCGCTGGCCACCACCGCCGTGCTGACCGGGCACCTCCTCAGACTCCCGGCGGGCCGAGGCGCCGCAGCCCCCCTCGGCCTGCCGGGTCCCACCGCCTACGCCGGCACCACGCTCGTCCCCCTCTTCCACGCCGTCCTCAACCCCTCCCCACCCCTGACGCAGAGGGCCGTCGGCGCCGGGATCCGCGCCATGATCCCGCTCCAGGCAGCCCTCACCGCCCGGGCGGGAGCCCCCCGGACCGCTCTGGCCACCGCGGCCCTCGCCCCCCTCGCCCGCCGCTTCGCGAAGAAGGTGAGCGTCACATGAGCCCGCACCAGCCGCCCACCGCCCCCCGCTGGGGCTACGGCACCAACGGCCTCACCGATCTCCGCCTCGACGACGCCCTCGCCCTCCTCGCCGACCTCGGCTACGACGGCGTCGGTCTCACCCTCGACCACATGCATCTCGACCCCCTCGCCCCGGACCTCGCGGAACGCACCCGGCACGTCGCCCACCTCCTGGACCGGTACCACCTCACGGCCACCGTGGAGACCGGCGCCCGCTACGTCCTCGACCCGCGCCGCAAACACGGCCCCTCCCTCCTCGACCCCGACCCGGACGCCCGCGCGGCCCGCGCCCGCCTCCTCGTCCGGGCCGTCCAGGTCGCCGCCGACCTGGGTGCCCACGCGGTGCACTGTTTCAGCGGCGTCCTGCCGCCCGGCGTCGACGCGGACACCGGGTGGAAGCGGCTCGCCGACGAACTCGGCCCGGTCGTCGACGCCGCCACCGACGCCGGAGTGCCCCTCGCGATCGAACCCGAGCCCGGTCACCTCCTGGGCGACCTCGCCGACTTCCACCAGCTCCGCCAGGCCCTCGGCAGCCCCGAAGCCCTTGGACTCACCCTCGACATCGGGCACTGCCAGTGCCTGGAGCCGCAGTCGCCGGCCGACTGTGTGCGGGCGGCGGCGCCCTGGCTGCGGCACGTGCAGATCGAGGACATGCGCCGGGGCGTGCACGAGCACCTTCCGTTCGGGGAGGGGGAGATCGACTTCCCGCCGGTGCTCGACGCCCTGGCCGCCACCGGTTACCGGGGGCTGACCGTGGTGGAACTGCCCCGGCACTCCCACGCCGGGCCCGAACTGGCCGCCCACTCCCTGGAGTTCCTGCGGACAGCAGCACGAGGAGGCCGCGCATGACCAGGCCCACCACCATCGCCGAACTCCGCGCCCACCTCGACGCCACCCTCACCCCGGCCGCCCGCGCCTGGCTCGACCAGGCCCTGGCCGAGGCGGTGGCCCACCCCGGAGGCCGCGACGAAAACCCCCCGCCCACCTGGGAGGTGCGGTTCGCGGAGGCGGGCCGCAGGGCGGGCCTGGAGCACGCCGACACCGCCCGGGTCGTGCTGCTGCACGCGGCCCGCGCCGAGCCGGCGACCCTGTCCCGCCTGTACGCGCAGGGCACGGCCGCTGAGCGCCGGGCCGTTCTGACCGCGCTGCCGCACCTGGTCACCGGTGCGGAGTGCCTGCCGCTGGTCGAGGACGCGCTGCGTACGAACGACACCACGCTGGTGGCGGCGGCCGTCGGCCCGTACGCGGCCGCGCATCTGCCCGACCATGACTGGCGGCACGCGGTCCTGAAGTGCCTGTTCATCGGCGTTCCTGTCGACGCCGTCGCCGAACTGCCGCGGCGCGCCGACGGAGACACCGAACTCGCCCGGATGCTAGGCGACTTCGCCCAGGAACGTACCGCCGCGGGCCGCCCCGTCCCCGAGGACCTGCACCGTGTGCTGACCCGCACGGCACCCGCGAAGAAGGAGGCCTGATGCGCATCTTCGACCCGCACATCCATATGACGTCGCGTACCACCGACGACTACGAGGCGATGTACGCGGCCGGGGTGCGTGCCCTGGTCGAGCCCGCATTCTGGCTGGGCCAGCCCCGTACCTCGCCCGCGTCCTTCTTCGACTATTTCGATGCGCTGCTGGGCTGGGAGCCGTTCCGTGCCGCGCAGTACGGCATCGCGCATCACTGCACGATCGCGCTGAACCCGAAGGAGGCCAACGACCCGCGCTGCACCCCGGTCCTGGAGGCCCTGCCCCGCTACCTGGCCAAGGACAACGTGGTCGCGGTGGGGGAGATCGGCTACGACTCCATGACCCCGGCCGAGGACAGCGCGCTGGCCACACAACTGCAACTCGCCGCCGAGCACGGCCTGCCCGCGCTGGTACACACCCCGCACCGCGACAAGCTCGCCGGGCTGCGCCGCACCCTGGACGTCGTCCGTGAGTCGGCGCTGCCCGTCGAGCACGTCCTCATCGACCACCTGAACGAGACCACGGTGAAGGACGCCAAGGACGCCGGGGCGTGGCTGGGGTTCTCCGTCTATCCCGACACCAAGATGGACGAGGACCGGATGGTGGAGATCCTTCGCCTCTACGGTCCGGAGAAGGTGCTGGTCAACTCGGCCGCGGACTGGGGCAAGAGCGATCCGCTGAAGACGCGTAAGGTCGCCGACGCGATGCTGGCGGCCGGTTTCTCGGAGGATGACGTGGAGGGGGTGCTGTGGCGTAATCCGGTGGCGTTCTACGGGCTGAGCGGGCGTCTGCAGCTGGACGCGCTCATGCCGCCAAAGGCGACGCACGAGGGCAACTCCATCCTGCGTGGGGGAGCGTGAGGCGTGCGGTTCCGGCATCCGGACGGGTCCACCGTCCACCTCGCGTACTGCACGAACGTGCATCCCGCCGAGACCCTCGACGGGGTCCTCGCCCAACTCCGCGACCACTGCGAACCCGTCCGCAAACGCCTCGGCCGCGACCGCCTCGGCATCGGCCTGTGGCTCGCCAAGAACGCGGCCCGCTCCCTGGCCACCGACCCGGCGGCGCTGCGCGGACTGCGCGCGGAACTGGACCGGCGCGGCCTGGAAGTCGTCACCCTCAACGGCTTCCCCTATGAGGGGTTCGGCGCCACCGAGGTCAAGTACCGCGTCTATCAGCCGGACTGGGCCGACCCCGAGCGACTGACCCACACCATCGAGCTGGCCCGGCTGCTCGCCGCCCTGCTCCCCGCCGACGTCACCGAGGGCACGATCTCGACCCTGCCGCTCGCCTGGCGCACCGCCTACGACGAGCAGCGCGCCGACACCGCCCGCGCCGCCCTCGTCACCCTCGCCGAACGTCTCGACGCCCTGGAGGAGCTGACCGGCCGGTCCGTCCGTGTCGGTCTCGAACCCGAACCCGGCTGCACGATCGAGACCACCGCCGACGCCCTCGCCCCGCTCACCGCCGTGGGCCGCACCGACCGCATCGGCCTCTGCCTCGACACCTGCCACCTCGCCACCTCCTTCGAGGACCCCGACACCGCGCTCGACGGTCTCGCCGCCGCCGGCGTCCCCGTCGTCAAATCGCAACTCTCCGCCGCCCTGCACGCCGAACACCCCCATCTCCCCGACGTCCGCGAGGCGCTCGCCGCCTTCGACGAACCCCGCTTCCTCCATCAGACCCGCGCCCGCACCGCCGATGGCCTGCACGGCACCGATGACCTCGGCCCCGCCCTGCGGGGCGCCGCCCTGCCGGACAGCGCACCCTGGCGCGCTCACTTCCACGTCCCCCTGCACGCGGCGCCCGCCGCACCGCTCACCTCCACGCTGCCCGTCCTGCGCTCCACGCTGGCCCGCCTCATGGGCGGGGCGCACCCGCTCACCGCCCATCTGGAGGTCGAGACCTACACCTGGCAGGCGCTCCCGCCCGAACTGCGGCCCCGGGCCCGGACCCAGCTCGCCGACGGCATCGCCGCCGAACTCGCCCTCGCCCGCGACCTGCTGACCGACCTCGGCCTCAAGGAGCTGCCATGACGCAGACCCGCCCCACCCCGCTCCTCGTCCTGGACGTCGTCGGCCTCACCCCCCGTCTCCTCGACCACATGCCGCACCTCAAATCCCTCGGTCAGTCAGGCTCCCGCGCCCCGCTCGGCACGGTCCTGCCCGCCGTCACCTGCGCCGCCCAGTCCACCTTCCTGACCGGCACCATGCCCGCCGAGCACGGCATCGTCGGGAACGGCTGGTACTTCCGCGAACTCGGCGACGTGCTGCTGTGGCGCCAGCACAACGGGCTCGTCTCCGGCGACAAACTCTGGGACGCCGCCCGTCGCGCCCACCCCGGCTACACCGTCGCCAACATCTGCTGGTGGTACGCCATGGGCGCCGACACCGACATCACCATCACCCCCCGTCCCGTCTACTACGCTGACGGCCGCAAGGAACCCGACTGCTATACCCGGCCCCCGGCCCTGCACGACGAACTCACCGAGAAACTCGGCACGTTCCCCCTCTTCCACTTCTGGGGCCCGGGCGCCGACATCGTCTCCAGCCAGTGGATCATCGACGCCACCCGGCACGTCATGGCGACCCGCCACCCCGACCTCACCCTGTGCTACCTCCCGCACCTCGACTACGACCTCCAGCGCTTCGGCCCCGACGACCCCCGCGCCCACCGGGCCGCCGCCGAGCTCGACACGGCCCTCGCTCCGCTCCTCGACGACGCCCGGGCCGAAGGACGCACCGTCGTCGCCCTCTCGGAGTACGGCATCACCCGCGCCGACCGGCCCGTCGACATCAACAGGGCGCTGCGCCGCGCCGGCCTCCTGGAGGTGCACACCCAGGACGGCATGGAGTACCTCGACCCGATGACCTCCCGGGCGTTCGCCGTCGCCGACCACCAGATCGCCCACGTCTACGTGCGCCGCCCCGAGGACCTCGACGCCACCCGCGCCGCCCTCGCCGACCTTCCCGGCATCGAGCAACTCCTGGACGACCAGGGCAAGAAGGACCAACACCTCGACCACCCGCGCGCCGGCGAACTCGTCGCGATCGCGGAACCCGACGCCTGGTTCACGTACTACTACTGGCTCGACGACGCCCACGCGCCCGACTTCGCGCAGCTGGTCGAGATCCACCGCAAACCCGGCTACGACCCGGTCGAACTGTTCATGGACCCCCTCGACCCGTACGTCAAGGTCAAGGCCGCGGGCGCGCTCGCCCGCAAGAAACTCGGCATGCGCTACCGCATGGCGGTCGTGCCGCTGGATCCCTCACCTATTCGCGGCAGCCACGGCCGCCTTCCCGCGAGCGACGACGAAGGTCCGCTCATCATCAGCTCCACCCCCCACGCACTTCCCGGCCGGGTCCCGGCCACCCAAGTGAAATCCCTGCTCCTCGATCTGGCGGGGCTGAGCTGACGCAGACCTCGGTCCACCCCGCCCCCGACCAGGACCGGTTACAGAGAGTGAAGCACACGACACTGGCGGCGCGCCAGTGGTTCCCGCACCGTTCACCCGCACGTCGAAGAGAGGCACCCGTGACCGACTTCCAGGACAACTCCGCCGGCGACGCCCTCAGACAGCGTCTCGGCATCGACCGCCGCCGCTTCCTCAGCACCTGCACCGCCGTCGCCGCGGGGGCGATCGCCGCACCCGTGTTCGGGGCCGCGCCGTCCTTCGCCCAGCCCTCCTCGGGCGGCGGCCACGGCCACGGTCACGACCATGACCACGGCCACGGCGGTCACGGCCGGGGCAGCGAGCTCGTGCCCGCGGACAAGCGCGGCATCATCCTCTACACCGTCCGTGACGCGACCGGCCGAGACCCGCTGACCACCGACCTCCCCTCCGGCTTCCGGGAGGTCTTCAAGGAGCTGGCCCGCTACGGGTACAAGCAGGTCGAGTTCGCGGGCTACGGCCAGCACGCGAACGCGCCCGGCGGCGCCAACCTCGAATCCGTCGCCGGTGCCAAGCTGCTGCGCTCCTGGCTGGACGAGTACGGCCTGCGCGCGCAGGGCAACCACGGCTTCATCCCGTCGTCGTGGCCGCTCAGCCAGGCCGACCTGGACACGTTCAAGAAGCACCTGGAGATCGCCAACATCCTCGGCATGGACCACATGGGCACCGGTGGCGACCCCACCAACAGCTCGTACAAGGCGGACTGGGACGTCGCCGCCGACAAGTGGAACGCGCTCGGCGCCATCGCCCGCAAGGCCGGCATCAAGCTCTACACCCACAACCACGACGCGGCCTACGGCTTCCTGCTCGACGGCGGTCCGCTCGACGACCAGGGCCGTCCCACCCGCAGCTCCGGCATCCGCAAGCTGGAGTACTTCCTCAAGGGCACCGACCCGCGGACGGTCTGGCTGGAGATGGACATCTTCTGGGCCCACGTCGCCCAGTACAAGTTCCACACGTACACCGCGCACGACGGCTCCCAGCGGGAGAAGGTCTTCGACCCGGCCGGACTCGTCGTCCGCCACAACAAGCGCTACCCGCTGTTCCACGCCAAGGACGGCACGCGCAACGAGACCAGCGGCGAGGGGTACGACATGGGCGTCTTCGGTGAGGGAGTCATCGACTACCGCACCTTCTTCAGCCGGGTCGGCGACAAGCACTACCACAACCCGATGGTCGAGCAGGACAACGCACCCAGCTCCACGGACCTCGGCCAGTCGCTGAGGTACGCGCGGACCGGGTACGACAACCTGGCGGCCCTGCGCAAGAAGCGCTGACCGCAAGCGGACTGAGAGGGGCCCGGCCATCAGGCCGGGCCCCTCTCAGTCCGCACCCGTCCCCCTAGGTGGCCGCGTCCCGCTCCCTTCCCGGCTGGCGCAGCAGCAGCGCGACCACGGCCGCCAGCATCGAGATCCCGCCCGCGAGCGCGTACGCCCCGTTGTAGCCCCACGCGGCGACCACCATCGAGCCGAGCCCGCCGCCGAAGAGGCCGCTGATGAGCTTGCCGCTGTAGACCAGCCCGTAATTGGTCGCGTTGTAGTTCTCGCCGAAATAGTCCGGGGTCAGCGCCGCGAACATCGGATAGAAGGCACCGCCGCCGAATCCCGACAAGAAAGCGAAGAACAGGAACAGCCATTCGCTGCGGACGTCGCCGGCCCAGATGACACCGAACTGGGCGAGCCCGAGGACGACGATCACGAAGACGAGACTCGACTTGCGGCCCAGAATGTCCGACAGCCACCCGACGACCGCGCGGCCGACGCCGTTGATGACGGCCATCACGCCCATCGAGGACGCCGCGACCAGGGGACCGAAGCCGACTTCCTTCGCGAAGTCCACCTGGAAGGAGATGCCGAAGATCGACACTCCCGCGGTCAGCACCAGACTGACCCACATCAGCGGCAGCATGCCCGTCCGGATGGCCTCCTTGGGGGTGTACTGGCGCACCGCGGGCGGATTCTTGGCGAGGCTCTTCTCGCTCTTGCCCGACCCCGACCTGTGCAGCGGATCGATCCCGGCCGGCCACCAGTTCTTCGGCGGGTCCTTGAAGAACGAGGCGGAGACGAGGACGACGATCAGGACGTAGACCCCGATCATGTCGAGCACCCGGTGGTAGTTCGACGTGTCGAAGCCGTAGTTGAAGATGAAGATGAACGGCAGGGACCCGTAGGCGAAGCCACCGTTCACGAATCCGGTCTTTCCGCCCTTCCGTTCCGGGAACCATTTTCCGACCATGTTGATGCAGGTCGCGTAGACCAGGCCGGAGCCCAGCCCACCGATGACGCCGAAGCCGAGGATCGCCAGCCACACATTGCTGAAGTGCGACAGGGCGAGGAATCCCAGCAGGCACATGAAGGCGCCGGTCATCGTGGCGCGCTTGGCCGTCAGGATCCCCTTCTCCCGCAGCCATCCGGCCGGGAAGGCGATACCCGCCTGGAAGAAGACCCAGATGCTGAGGATCCAGAAGGTGTTCGACTGCGTCCAGCCGTGCGCGCTGGACAGGGTGTCCTCAGCCGAGCCGTACGCGTACTCGGAGACGCTGATGGCCATCATCGCGACCCATGGCAGATACACCATGAACTTGCGCGAATGGCCGAGGATGTCGCGGTCCGTCTCTCCCACACGGTAGACGCGGCCGTTGTCGTCGGTGATCTCCCGGTATCTCGTGCCACGGGTCTGTCCGGTCTCACCTGCGGCGATGGGCTCCGCCGTCATATCAAGCCATCTCCTCACCGAGCGGTTGCGGATTGGGTTTCACGTCACGGGCCCTGGGCCTGCCGGGCGGCGACAGGAAGAGGGCGATGAAGCCGGCGAAGAACGAGATGCAGCCGGCCAGGACGAACGCGCCGGAGTGCCCCCAGGCGCCGACCACCACGGCGCCCATGCCGGCTCCGAGTCCGGAGACGAGCTTGGAGCTGTAGACCATGCCGTAGTTGGTCGCGTTGTTGTTCTCGCCGAAGTAGTCCGCGGTGAGGGCCGCGAACATCGGGAAGATGGCGCCGCCGCCGAATCCCGACACCGCGGAGAAGACCAGGAACAACGGCAGGTTCGCGGCCTGGGCCGACAGGAGGATGCCGAACTGGGCGGCGCCCAGGATGGCGCAGACCGCCAGCAGGCACTGCTTGCGGCCGTACCGGTCGGAGAGCCAGCCGATGACCCCGCGGCCGGTGCCGTTGACGATCGCCTTGAGCGACATCGCGGTGGCCACGATCCCGCCGGCGAAGCCCGCCTCCTCACCGATGTCGACCTGGAAGGCGATGCCGAAGATGTTCACCCCCGAGGTGCAGGCGAGACAGAACCACATCAGTGCGACCCGGCCCGTCTTCCACGCCTCCATGGGGGTGTACTGCTTGACGGCCGGCGGGTTCTTCTCCAGGGAGCGCCGCGCGCGCGGGTCGGCAGGCGGGTTGAGCGGATCGATGTGCGCGGGCCACCAGTTCTTCGGCGGGTCCCTGAAGAAGTACCCGGCACACGCCACCATCGCGGCGAGCAGCACCCCCACCGACAGCAGCACCCAGCGGAAGTTGGTCAGGTCCATGTAGCCGGTGAAGAGGAAGACGAAGGGCACCGAACCGTAGGCGAACCCGCCGTTGACGAAGCCGGTCTTGCCGCCCCGGCGCTCCGGATACCACTTGCCCACCATGTTGACGCAGGTCGCGTACACCATGCCGGCGCCCATGCCGCTGAGCACGCTGAAGCCGATGTAGGCGACGACGACGTGCGGTGCCAGGGCGAGCGACAGGTACCCCATGAAGGTGCCCGACGCGCCGATCATCATCGCCCAGCGGGCCGGCAGCCGGCCGCTCTCGCGCAGCCTGCCCGCGGGGAAGGCCACGGCGGCCTGGAAGAAGACCCAGACGGTCATCATCCAGAAGATGTGCAGGCTGTTCCAGTCGTGCGCGGTGTGCAGGGTGTCCTCGGCCGACGCGAACGCGTACTCGGCGGAGGAGATCCCCATCATGCCCACCCAGGGCAGGATCACCATCCACTTGCGGGTGCGGCCCATGATGTCGATGTCGGTCTCGCCGACCCGGTACACCCGGCCGTTGACGTCCGCCACCTCCCGGTACGGGACCGCGGCGGACAGCTCGGTGGTTGTCATGACGCTCGTACCCCTTGCGTCGAAAGATCTGGCCAGCGCCCCCTGTCCAAAATGCTTTCGTGCGCGCACGGGACCTGGGTCCGGCCGGCGCGCACCGCAGGCCGGACCCGCCTCGGGTCACCTCATCGACCGCCCCCCAACAGCCCCGCGGCCCGCGCCCACCGGTACTTCGCCCCGAGCACCGCCACCGGCCTCTCGGTCGTGTACGGGTAGGCGACCACGCCCCGCTCGAACAGGTACTGGCAGGCCTCCTCGACCTCGACGTCCCCGGCCAGCGACGCGACGACCGGCTTCTCCACGCCGCGCTCGCGGAACTCCGCGACGACGCGGGCCGTTACCTCCGCGAAGACCATGGGAGGGGTGACGATGGTGTGCCAGTAGCCGAGCACGAGCGCGTGGATGCGCGGATCCTCCAGGCCGAGCCGGATCGTCGCCTCGTACGTCGACGGCGGCTCGCCGCCCGTGATGTCGACGGGGTTGCCCGCGGCCCCGAAGGGCGGGATGAACCGCCGGAAGGCCGCGTCCAGGTCGGCCGGGATCTCCATCAGCCGCAGCCCGTTGTCCGTCACCGCGTCCGACAGCAGCACGCCGGAGCCGCCCGCGCCGGTGATGATCACGATGTTGTCGCCCCGCGGGGTGGGCAGCACGGGCAGCGCCCGCGCGTACTCCAGCATGTCGTTCAGGCCCGGGGCGCGGATGACCCCGGCCTGCCGCAGGATGTCGTCGTAGACCGCGTCGTCGCCGGCCAGCGCCCCGGTGTGCGATCCGGCGGCCCGCGCGCCCGCGGCGGTACGCCCCGCCTTCAGGACGACGACCGGCTTCTTCGGCACGGTCGCCCGGGCCGCGGCCACGAAGGCCCGCCCGTCCTTGAGGTCCTCCAGGTGCATGGCGATGCACCGCGTGTTCGGGTCCTCGCCGAACCAGGTCAGCAGGTCGTCCTCGTCCAGGTCCGACTTGTTGCCGAGGCCCACGATCGCCGAGACACCCGTCTTGGTGGTGCGGGCGAAGCCGAGGATCGCCATGCCGATGCCACCGGACTGCGAGGTGAGGGCGACGCCCCCCTTCACGTCGTAGGGCGTGCAGAAGGTGGCGCACAGGTCCTGCCACGTCGAGTAGTAGCCGTAGATGTTCGGACCAAGGAGTCGTACGCCGTACCGGGCGCCGATGGTCACGATCTCGTCCTGGAGCCCCTGCTCGCCGGTCTCCGCGAAGCCGGACGGAATGAGCACCGCGTTCGGGATGCCCTTGCGCCCCACCTCCTCCAAGGCCGCCGCCACGAACTTGGCGGGGATCGCGAAGACCGCCACATCCACCTCACCGGGGACGTCCGTGACACTCTTGTACGCCTTGCGGCCCAGGATGTCATCGGCCTTGGGGTTCACCGGATGGATCTCTCCGGAGAAGCCGCCGTCGACGAGGTTGCGCATGACGGAGTTGCCGATCTTGCCCGGCTCGTTCGACGCACCGATCACGGCGACCGAGCGCGGCTGCATGAGGCGCCGCATCGTCGCGAGGATCTCCTCGCGCGTGTACGTGGGCCGCGCGCGCGGCACGCCGTCGGCGAGCAGCACCCGGATGTCCGCGGCGACCGCGCCCTCCGGCGTGGCGATGACCGGATTGAGGTCCACCTCGGCGATCTCCGGGAAGTCCGTGACCAGGCGGGAGACCCGGCGGATCTGCTCGGCCAGCGCCCACCGGTCGACGCCGCGCGCCCCGCGCACCCCACGCAGCACCTCCGCCGCGCCGATGGAGTCGAGCATGCCGACCGCCTCGTCGGCGTCGACCGGGGCGAGCCGGAAGGTGACGTCCTTGAGCACCTCCACCAGCACGCCGCCGAGCCCGAAGGCGACGACCTTGCCAAAGGTCGGATCGGTCACCGCCCCGACGATGACCTCCTGCGAGTCCGCTCCCGTCGGCAGCAGCTCCTGCACCTGCACGCCTTCGATGCGGGCAGCGGGCGCGTACGCCCGCGCGTTCTCGACGATGCGGTGGAACGCGGCCCGTACGTCGCCGGCGCCCTGGACCCCGACGACGACGCCGCCCGCGTCGGTCTTGTGCAGGATGTCGGGGGAGACGATCTTCAGCACCACGGGCCCGCCGAAGCGGGCGGCGGCGGCCACCGCCCCGTCGACGTCGGTGGCCAGCTCCTCGCCGGGGACGGCGATCCCATACGCGTCGGCGATCACCTTCCCTTCCGGGGCGGTGAGCGCCGTGCGCCCCTCGGCCCGCACGGCGTCGAGCAGCGCGCGCACCCTCAGCTCACGGTCCTCGGCCATCACTCAGATCACCCCGTTCGACTTGAGAAGGCGCAACTCCTCGTCGCCGAGCCCGAGTTCGCCGACGAAGACCTCTTCGTTGTGCTGGCCGAGCAGTGGCGAACTGGTGACGTCGACCGGGGAGTCGGAGAGCTTGAGCGGGGAGCCGACCGTCCTGAAGGTGCCCCGCTGCGGGTGCTCGACCTCGACGACCATCTCGTTGGCGACGAGCGAGGCGTCCTCGATGATCTCCTTGGTGGACAGGATCGGGCCGCAGGGGATGTTGTGGGCGTTGAGCTGCTCCAGCACCACCCACTTGGGCAGCGTGGCCGACCACTCCTCGATCAGCTGGAACATCTTGCTGAGCCTGGGCAGCCGCGCCTCCGGCGTCGCCCACTCGGGGTCGTCGGCCAGCTCGGGCCGCCCGATCAGCCCGCTCAGCGGCCGCCAGCCCACCGGCTGCACGATCACGTACACGTAGTCGTTCGGTCCGCCGGGCGCGCACCGCACGGCCCACCCCGGCTGCCCGCCGCCCGAGGCGTTCCCGGAGCGCGGCACCTCGTCCCCGAAGTCCTCGTTCGGGTACTCGGCGAGCGGGCCGTGCGCCAGGCGCTGCTGGTCGCGCAGTTTGACCCGGCACAGGTTGAGCACCGCGTGCTGCATGGCCACGTTCACGCGCTGCCCGCGCCCGGTGCTCTCCCGCTGGAGCAGCGCGGCGAGGATGCCGGCCACCGCGTGGACGCCCGTACCGGAGTCGCCGATCTGCGCCCCGGTGGCGAGCGGCGGCCCGTCCTCGAAGCCGGTGGTCGCCATGGACCCGCCCATGGCCTGGGCCACGACCTCGTACGCCTTGAAGTTGGTGTACGGGCCCTCGCCGAAGCCCTTGATGGACGCGTACACGATCCGCGGGTTGATCTCCTGGATGCGGTCCCAGGTGAAGCCCATGCGGTCGACGGCGCCGGGGCCGAAGTTCTCGACCATCACGTCGGAGCGGCGGATCAGCTCGGTCAGCAGCTCCTTGCCGCGCTCCGACTTGGTGTTGAGGGTGATGCTCCGCTTGTTGCAGTTGAGCATCGTGAAGTAGAGGGAGTCGACGTCCGGGAGGTCGCGCAGCTGTTTGCGCGTGATGTCACCCGAGGGCGCCTCCAGCTTGACGACGTCCGCGCCGAGCCACGCCAGGAGCTGCGTGGCGGAGGGCCCCGACTGGACGTGGGTCATGTCGAGGACGCGGATGCCCTGGAGGGCCTTGGGCGCGACGGGTGTGCCGGTCGTGTCGGTCAGGTCGGTCATCGCGGGGGCACCTCACTACTTGTACATGGTCTGGTTCATGGTTCCGGGGGCGTACGCGTCCGGATCGACCCATACGTTGATCAGCGACGGCTTGCCGGACTCGCGCGCGCGGCGCAGCGCGGGACCGATGTCGGCGGGGTCGCGGACCTCTTCGCCGTGACCACCGAGCAGCTGGGCGAACTTGTCGTAGGGGACGTCGCCGAGGGTGTTGCCGACGCGTTCGCGCGCCTCGCCGTACTTGGCCTTCTGGCCGTAGCGGATCTGGTTCATCGAGGAGTTGTTGCCGACGATCCCGACGAAGGGCAGGTCGTAGCGGACGAGCGTCTCGAAGTCCCAGCCGGTCAGGGAGAAGGCGCCGTCGCCGAAGAGCGCCACGACCTCCTTGTCGGGCCGCGCCTTCTTGGCGGCGAGGACGAAGGGGATGCCGACGCCGAGGGTGCCGAGCGGGCCCGGGTCCATCCAGTGGCCCGGGGACTTGGGCTGGACGACCTGGCCGGAGAAGGTGACGATGTCGCCGCCGTCGCCGATGTAGACCGAGTCCTCGGTGAGGAAGTCGTTGATCTCGCTGACGAGCCGGTAGGGGTGGATGGGGGAGGTGTCGGAGCGCAGTTGCGGCAGCCGCTTGTCGATCGCCGTCCGCTCCGCGGCCCGCAGCTCGTCGAGCCACTCCTTGCGCCTGGCCGCGCCGCCGTTGATCCGCCCGGAGGCGGCCTCGGTGACCTGCTTCAGGACCAGGCCCGCGTCGCCGACGATGCCGAGGTCGATGTCGCGGTTCTTGCCGACGGTGCGGTAGTCGAGGTCGATCTGGACGACGGTCGCGTCCGGGGAGAGCCGCTTGCCGTACCCCATCCGGAAGTCGAAGGGGGTGCCGACGATCACGATGAGGTCGGCGTTGGAGAAGGCGTAGCGGCGCGACAGCTGGAAGTGGTGCGGGTCGCCGGGCGGCAGGGTGCCGCGCCCGGCGCCGTTCATGTAGGCGGGCACGTTCAGCGTGCGCACCAGCTCGACGGCGGCCTCGGTGCCGCGGGTCGTCCAGACCTGGCTGCCGAGGAGGATCGCGGGTTTCTCGGCGTGGACGAGGAGGTCGGCGAGCTTCTCGACGGCGTCCGGATCGCCCGCGGACCGGGTGGAGGCCCGGTAGCGGCCGGCCACCGGCACGCGCGCCTTGTCCACCGGCACCTTCGCGTCGAGCACGTCGCGGGGGATCTCCAGGAAGGAGGGGCCGGGCGCGCCGTGGTAGCACTCGCGGAACGCCATGGACACCATGTCGGCGGCGCGTGCGGTGTCCGGGACCGTCGCGGCGAACTTGGTGATGGGGGTCATCATGTCGACGTGCGGCAGATCCTGCAGCGAGCCCATCTTGTGCTGTGTGTGGGCTCCTTGACCGCCGATGAGCAGCATCGGTGACTCGGCGCGGAAGGCGTTGGCGACTCCGGTGACGGCGTCGGTGGTGCCGGGCCCCGCCGTCACGACGGCGCAGCCGGGCTTGCCGGTGATGCGCGCGTAGCCGTCGGCGGCGTGCGCGGCGACCTGTTCGTGCCGGACGTCGACGACGTCGATGCCCTCGTCGACGCAGCCGTCGTAGATGTCGATGATGTGACCGCCGCACAGGGTGTAGATGACCTCCACCCCCTCGGCCTTGAGCGCCTTGGCGACCAGATGTCCACCGGAGATCTGTTCCTGGCCGTGGTCCGCATCGGACTGGGGCATGACGAACTCCCGTCCCTTCATGGGGAAGTGAAAGAGCAGTTCGGGGGCGTGCCGGGCACGGCCTCCGCAGCGCTCTCGTGCGTCGCTCGTACATTGCATACAGTCGACGAATACTGTATGAACCTTGTTATCCCGCATCCGATGGGTGGTGTCCAGGGGGCGTGCGGCACTTTCGAGTCAGGAGCCGGAATGGACCTGTACGAGCACCAGGCAAGGGAACTCTTCGCGGAACACGGCATCGTGGTGCCGCGCGCCGAGGTGACGGACTCCGCCGCGCGGGCCCGCGGGATCGCGCGCGGGCTCGGCGGCCGCGTCGTCGTCAAGGCGCAGGTCAGGACCGGGGGCCGGGGCAAGGCGGGCGGCGTCAGGCTCGCCCCGGACCCGGCCGCCGCCGAGCGGACGGCCCGCCGGATCCTCGGCATGGAGATCAACGGCCACCCGGTCCGGGCGGTGATGCTCGCCGAACCCGTCGACATCGACGCCGAGTTCTACGTCTCCTACGTCCTCGACCGCGCGAGCGGCACCTTCCTCGCCATCGCCTCCGCCGAGGGCGGCACCGAGATCGAGGAGGTCGCCGCCGCCCGCCCCGAAGCCGTCGCCCGGATCCCCGTCGACCCGGCCGAAGGAGTCACCGCGGCCAAGGCCGCGCAGATCGCCGACGCGGCCGGACTGCCCCCGGAAGCCGTCGACGTCCTCGTGCGGCTGTGGGCCGTCCTCACCCGCGAGGACGCCCTCCTCGTCGAGGTCAACCCCCTCGTGCGGACGACCACCGGGCAGCTCGCCGCGCTCGACGGCAAGGTCACCCTCGACGACAACGCCCGCTTCCGCCGCGAACGCTGGGGTGCGCAGGAGGCCACCCACGACGACCCGCTGGAGGCCGAGGCCGCGGCCAAGGGACTCAACTACGTGAAGCTGGACGGCGAGGTCGGCGTCATCGGCAACGGCGCGGGGCTCGTCATGGCCACCCTCGACGTCGTCGCGGGGTGCGGCGCCCGCCCCGCCGACTTCCTCGACATCGGCGGCGGCGCCTCCGCCCGCATCATGGCCGACGGACTGCACGTCATCCTCTCCGACCCGGCCGTGCGCTCCGTCCTCGTCAACGTCTTCGGTGGCATCACCGCCTGCGACGCCGTCGCCGACGGCATCGTGCAGGCCCTCGACCGTGTCCACCTCACCAAGCCGCTCGTCGTCCGCCTCGACGGCAATAACGCCGCCCGCGGCCGCGCCCTCCTCGACGCCCGCGCCCACCCGCTGGTCCACCAGGCCACCACGATGGACGGCGCCGCCCAGCAGGCCGCCGCCCTCGCCCTCGCCGCCAACCCCTCGTAAGGAGCCGGTACATGGCCGTCTACGTGACCAAGGAGAGCAAGGTCCTCGTCCAGGGCATGACCGGCGCCGAGGGCATGAAGCACACCCGCCGCATGATCGCCGCGGGCACGGACGTGGTGGGCGGCGTCAACCCCCGCAAGGCCGGCCGCACCGTCGACCTCGACGACCGCGCCGTCCCCGTCTTCGGCGGCGTCCGCGAAGCCATGGACGCCACCGGGGCCGACACCACCGTCGTCTTCGTCCCGCCCGCCTTCGCCAGGGCCGCCGTCGTCGAGGCCGCCGACGCGCGCATCCCGCTCGCCGTCGTCATCACGGAGGGCATCCCCGTCCACGACACGGTCGCCTTCACCGCGCACGCGCGCCGCACCGGCACCCGCGTCATCGGCCCCAACTGCCCCGGCCTGATCACCCCCGGCCAGTGCGACGCCGGCATCATCCCCGCCGACATCACCAAGCCCGGCCGGATCGGACTCGTCTCCAAGTCGGGCACCCTCACCTACCAACTCATGTACGAGCTGCGGGAGACCGGCTTCTCCACCTGCGTGGGCATCGGCGGCGACCCCGTCATCGGCACCTCCCACATCGACTGCCTCACCGCCTTCGAGAACGACCCCGACACCGACCTCGTCGTCCTCATCGGCGAGATCGGCGGCGACGCCGAGGAGCGCGCCGCCGCCCACATCCGCGACCACGTCACCAAGCCCGTCGTCGCCTACATCGCCGGATTCACCGCGCCCGAGGGGAAGACCATGGGGCACGCGGGCGCCATCGTCTCCGGCTCCTCGGGCACCGCGCAGGCCAAGAAGCAGGCTCTGGAGGCGGTCGGCGTGCGCGTCGGCGCCACCCCGACCGAGACGGCGCGCCTCGTCCTGGAGCGGCTCGCGACCGGACAGTGACACGCCTCATACCGTCAACCGGCCTCTACTGTCCGGCTGTTGGCGTACGGGAGGTGCGCATGGGGCACCTCCTGTACGGCGCCCGCGAGCATCCAGCACCCCCGAACACCCAGCGCCTTCGAGCGGCCGGCACCCCCGAACACCCAGCACCCTCGAACACCCAGTGCCTTCCAGCGACCGGCGCCCCGCACCACCCCTGCGCACGCACGCCCTCACCAGTACCCGCCCCCGACTGTGCACCGTGAGCGGAGAGCGAACACATGGCAACCCCCCTCCCCAACCCCACCACCCTCAAAGCAGGCACGGCCCGGGACGACGCCTGGCGCCGCTGCCTCGCCGCCGCCCCCGAGGCCTTCCGCGACGACCGCGTCCTCAACCTGTGGAACGGCGCCTGGCACGCGGACGGCCGCGCCCTGCCCGCCACCACCCCCGTCGACGGGAGCCCCGTCGCCGGTCCGCCGCGCCTGGACACCGCCGCCGCCCACCGGGCCGTACGCGCCTCGCTCGACCAGCACCGCGCCTGGCGGCACGTCCCGCTGGCGGAGCGGCGCGCCCGCGTCGCCGCGACCCTGGACGCCCTCGCCCACCACCGCGACCTGCTCGCCCTCCTCCTCGTCTGGGAGATCGGCAAGCCGTGGCGGCTCGCGCGGGCCGACGTGGACCGGGCGATCGACGGCGTGCGCTGGTACGTCGACGGGATCGACACCCTGCTCGGCGAGCGCACCCCGCTGCCCGGACCCGTGTCGAACATCGCCAGCTGGAACTACCCGATGAGCGTGCTCGTCCACGCGGTGCTGGTGCAGGCCCTGGCAGGGAACGCGGTCATCGCCAAGGCCCCGACCGACGGCGGCGTCTCCTGCCTCACCCTGGCCTGCGCCCTCGCCGCCCGCGAGGGCGTGCCCGTCACCCTCGTCAGCGGCAGCGGCGGGCAGCTCTCCGAGGCCCTGGTGCGGGCGCCGGAGATCGGCTGCGTCTCCTTCGTCGGCGGCCGCGACACCGGCGCCCGCGTCGCCACGGACGTCGCCGACCTCGGCAAGCGCCACATCCTCGAACAGGAAGGACTCAACACCTGGGGGATCTGGGACTTCACCGACTGGCCCCGGCTGACCGCGGCGATCCCCAAGCTCTTCGACTACGGCAAGCAGCGCTGCACCGCCTACCCGCGCTTCGTCGTGCAGCGCGACGCCTTCGACGCGTTCCTCGCCGCGTACCTGCCGGCCGTACGCACCCTGCGCGTCGGCCACCCCCTGGCCGTGGCGGACCCCGCTGACCCCTACCCGGAGCTGGACTTCGGCCCGCTGATCAACGCGGCCAAGGCCAAGGAACTCACCGACCAGGTCGCCGAGGCGATCGACCGTGGCGCCGTGCCCCTGCACCGCTCCGCGCCCGACCCCGCGCGCTTCCTGCCCGGCCAGGACACCGGCGCCTACGTCCACCCCGTCACGCTCCTCAACCCGCCGCCGTCCTCCCCGCTGCACCACGCCGAGCCGTTCGGCCCGGTCGACACGATCGTCCTCGTCGACACCGAGGCGGAGCTGCTCGCCGCGATGAACGCCTCGAACGGCGCCCTGGTCGCGACCCTCTCGACCGACGACGAGCGCACGTACGAGCGGCTGGTCCCGCAGATCCGCGCCTTCAAGGTGGGCCACGGCGTGCCGCGCTCGCGCGGTGACCGGGAGGAGCTCTTCGGCGGCTTCGGCGCGTCCTGGCGCGGCGCCTTCGTCGGCGGGGACCTGCTGATCAGGGCGGTCACCGAGGGACCGGCCGGAGAGCGGCTGCCGGGGAACTTCCCGGAGTACCACCTGATGCCGTGACCACGCCCTCCCACGCCCGGGACCGCCGTGCGGTGGCCGCCCTGTCACACACGGTGAGAACGTAAACCCGCAGGTCACGCCCGCGGATACCCAGGTGAAAGCCACTGCGAAACCTTGGTATTGTTGTCCATGTCGCCGCGGGGAACACCTCGCGAACGACAGACACCTTGTCCGGGTGGCGGAATGGCAGACGCGCTAGCTTGAGGTGCTAGTGCCCTTTATCGGGCGTGGGGGTTCAAGTCCCCCCTCGGACACCACTGAGATCCCCAGGTCGCATTGCCAACCTGGGGATCTCTGGCTGTGTGCGGGCGGCGGACGCTCACCGCCCGCCGGTACGCGGCCTGCGCAGCCGCAGATGCAGCACCGCCCCGCCGATCAGCGCCACTGCCCCGGTCGACGCGAGCATCCCGGCGTCGTCGAGGGCGGAGCCGGACCGCTCCTGGGTGCCGGTGGCGGTCGCCGCCCGTGCCGCGTGCGCGGCGTGCGTGCCGGGCTTCGCGTGGTCTGCGTGCGACGCGTGGTCCGCGTGGACCGCGGCCGCCTCGCCGTTCGTCGTGCCCGCGCCGATCGCGGCCACCTGCGCGC
Organism: Streptomyces sp. NPDC049813; assembly: GCF_044465085.1. NCBI lineage: Bacteria > Bacillati > Actinomycetota > Actinomycetes > Kitasatosporales > Streptomycetaceae > Streptomyces > Streptomyces sp. NPDC049813. The sequence continues at coordinate 45,923 of NZ_JBITLI010000001.1, forward strand.
TCGACCGGGCGTGCGCGGACAGGCCCGTGACCTCGCCGCCGCCGCCGTCGAACGCCAGGTCCGAGCAGGAGAAGAAGTTCTCCTGGCTGTCGGAGCGGACCCACTGGACGAACATGATGTGGCGGCCGGTGCGCTGCGGCAGGCGCAGGTCCCAGTAGTAGTGGCCCGCCTCGGTGCCGGGGCCGCCGTCGTGCGGCGGGTTCTGGACGCTCTGCACCTTCTCCAGGTCCGACCAGCCCAGCGGCCGCGCCGGATCGAAGCCGTCCTTGGTGACGTACACGTGGAACGTGCCCGGGTGGTGCGCCCAGTTGCTGTACTTCACCTGGATGGTGGCGCCGGAGGTCAGGTGCGTGACCGGCCAGTCGGTGCGCGCGGCGTTGTAGGGCGAGAAGGCGTACGGGCTGCGGTCGCCCGCGCTGCACAGCGTGCCGTCCGGCACGTACCCCGCGCCGCGCCCGCCCGCGTTCGAGTCGAGCACCGCGAACCAGTTGTACAGCGGGGTGGTGCCCGTCTGCCGCACGGCCGCCTGGCAGGCGGGGTTGGCCGGCATCTGGGTCGAGGAGTGCGCGAGGAGGTCCTTGTAGCAGAGGTAGGTGCGGGATCCGGGCGTCAGGGCCACGCCGTGCGCGGCCGCGGTACCGGGGAGGGCGAGGAGGGTCGCGGCGGCGAGGCCCAGGGCGCCGGTGAGGGCGGCGGCTCCGGCCGGGCGGGGAACGGTCATGGAACGTCTCCTTCGGGAGCATCCGGGAGTTTCCGATGAGCGACTCGCCGTGACGTCGCCACCGCCGGGCCGAAGGTTGCCGCCGGGTGGACAGGTGCGGGTCTTTGGCGGGAACCCGGTGGGTCGCCGCCGCGGCCCGGCCTCCTCAGACCGGGCGCAGGGCGTCCACCACCAGGTCCAGGAGGCGGGCCGTCCTCTCCGGGCGGCCGACCGTCTGCGTGGCGAGGAACGCGCCGAGCAGCATCATCGTGACGTCCTCGGCCGCGACGTCCCCGCGCAGTTCACCGGCGTCGCGCCCGGCTTCGAGGATGGTCCCGATCGTCGCCGTGATCCGCTCCCGCGTGGTCGGGGTCGCGATGCTCCCCGAGGCCCACCCGGCACGCAGCGTCTCCGACATGCCGCGCTTCGTCGCGAGGAACCCGGCGTACCGCTCCAGCCAGGCGCGCAGCGCGGCCTCGGGCGCGAGGGTCTCCAGCAGCCCGGGCGCGCAGTCGACGACGGCGTCCAGCTCGGCCGCGTAGAGGGCTTCGACGAGGGCCTCGCGGGTCGGGAAGTGGCGGTAGAGCGTGCCGATGCCGACGCCCGCCTCCCGGGCGATGGCCTCCAGGGGAGCGCCCTCATGCGTCGTGGAGAACACCGTGCGCGCGGCGGCCAGGAGCTTCTCGCGGTTGCGCCGCGCGTCGGCACGGGCCGGGCGCGCCGAGGCGGCACCGGGGTGGCCGGGAGACGTGGCACCGGACGCGGTCTCGGGGCGGCCGCCGGTCGCGGAATCGGACGCGGCATCGGGGCGGGCCGGGCGCGCGGAATCGGACGCGGTCAAAACGGAGGCCCTCCGGTTAGTGGTACGGTCGATGTAACGGAGGTTCCTCCGTTTACCCCATCGTCTCACGAGGGCGGGTTCGTCATGGCTTCCACCGATCGATCCGAACAGTTCACCGCGACCGGAGCGGCCCGGGCCGGCGGCTCCGGCACGCTGGCCGGACGCACCGTCTCCCGCGTCGGCTTCGGCGCCATGCAGCTGGAGCGGCTGCGGGACGACCGCGCCGCCGCCGTCGCCCTGATCCGCCGCGCCGTCGAGCTCGGTGTCGACCACGTCGACACCGCCGAGTTCTACGGGCACGGCTTCGTCAACGAGGTCATCGCCGAGGCGCTGCGCCCCGAGGACGACGTCCTCGTCGTCAGCAAGGTCGGCGCCGAACCCGCCTCCGACGGGCCCCTGCCGCTCCGGCTCGCCCAGCGGCCCGAGCAGCTGCGGACCGCCGTCGAGGCCAACCTCAAGAGCCTGCGCCTCGACCGGATTCCCGTGGTCAACCTGCGCCGCGCCGACACTGGCCCTGGCCTGCGTGCCGAGGGGGACCAGCTCGTCGGCATGGACGACCAGCTCGCCGTGCTGACGGCCCTGCGCGACGAGGGCAAGATCGGCGAGATCGGCGTCAGCAACGTCACCCCGGACCAGCTGCGCCAGGCGCTGCCCGTGGGCGTCGTCTGCGTCCAGAACGCCTACAGCCTCGTGGCGCGCGGCGACGAGGAGATGCTGGAGCTCTGCCGCGCCGAGGGCATCGCCTGGGTGCCGTACTTCCCCCTCGGCAGCGCCTTCGCGGGCATGCCGAAGGTGACCGACGAACCCGCCGTCGTCGCGGCGGCCCGCGCCCTCGGCAGCACACCGGCGCAGGCCGGTCTTGCCTGGCTGCTCCACCACGCCCCGAACGTGCTCCTCATCCCGGGCACCGCCGACCCGGAGCACCTGCGGGCGAACGTCGAGGCGGGCGCGCTCACCCTCGACGAGGCGACGCTCGCCGCGCTCGACGCCGTCCCGACCCGCACCGGCGACATCGCGCTCCACTGACCGGGCCCGCCCCTGCCCGTTCCCCGAGGGCGCGTCAGCCTTCGAGCACCGCGACGCCGCGGGGCGGGAGCGTGAGCGTGGCCGCGGGTTCCGCCGCCGGGCGCAGCCGGTCGCGCAGGGGGGCGGGCAGCTCCACGACGGCGCTGTCCGGGCCGTGGTTGAGCAGGAAGAGGAAGCGGCGCCCCGCGCCTTCCCGGACCGTGGCCTGGACATGCTCGGGCAGCCCCGGCAGGACGGGCCGCACCCCGGCGGCTGTCCGCACCCGGTCCGTCAACGCCCGCAGCGCGCCCGGCTCCAGGCGGGTCCCGACGTACCAGGCGGTGCCCGCTCCGTAGGTGTGCCTGGTGACGGCGGGCCGGCCCGCCAGCTCGCCGTCGGCGAACCGGGCGACGGCCGCGGCGCCCTCCAGGTCGATGGCTTCGGACCACAGGTCGGCGGTGCCGTCCGGCTCACCCCGCACGGACACCGTCGCGCCCTGGTCCAGCGGCCAGAACTCCTCGACGCGCAGGCCCAGCAGGCGACGCAGGAGGGCCGGGTAGCCCCCGGTCATGGCCCGGTCGCAGGCGTCGACGATGCCGGAGAAGAAGGAGACGAGGAGGTGCCCGCCGCCCGCCACGTACGTCTCCAGGCGGCGGGCGCTCTCCTCGCTCAGGAGGTAGAGGTTGGGGACGACGACCAGGCGGTGGCCGCTCAGGTCGCGGGCGGGCGGCAGGATGTCGCAGGGGACGCCCGCCTCGAACAGCGCCCGGTGGTAGGCCAGGTTCAGGGCCGACTGGTCCAGCGCGGTCGACGGATGCGAGTCGAGCTCCAGGGCCCACCAGCTGTCCCAGTCCGTCAGCAGCGCCACCTCCGCGCGGGAGCGGGTCCCGGCGATCTCCGGAACGGACGCCAACTCCGCGCCCAGAGAAGTTACTTCACGATGGATGCGGGTGTCCGGGCCGGCGTGCGGCAGCATCGCCGAGTGGAACTTCTCCGCGCCGCCGCGCGACTGGCGCCACTGGAAGTACAGCACCGCGTCGGCCCCTTGTGCCACCGCCTGCCAGCTCCACAGCCGCATCGTGCCGGGCGGCTTCGGGCCGTTGCGCGGGCGCCAGTTGACCGCGCCCGGCGCCTGTTCCAGGAGCATCCACGGCTGCCCGCCGCGCGCCGAGCGCATCAGGTCGAAGCTGAGGGCGGCGGTCAGGTGGGCCCGCGGATCGTAGGGATCCTGGTAGTAGTCGAGTGACATCACGTCCTGGTGCGGCGCCCACGCGAACGCGTCGACCGGCTTGTGCTGCGGCATCAGGTTCGTCGTGACCGGGACCGCGGGCGTGACGCGGCGCAGCACCGCGGCCTCGGCGAGGTAGCAGCGGCGCAGCGCGTCGTCGCCGAAGCGCCAGTAGTCCAGCTGCTGGGCGGGGTTGGCGAAGGTCGGCGCGAGCCGGGGCGGCAGCACCTCGTCGAAGCTGTCGTAGCGCTGCGACCAGAAGGACGTGGACCAGGCGTCGTTGAGGGCCGCGACCTCGCCGTAGCGCTCCCTGAGCCAGCGGCGGAAGTCGGCGGCCGACACGTCGCAGAAGCACTGCCGCACGTGGCACCCGTACTCGTTGCCGATGTGCCAGGTGTCCAGGGCCGGGTGGCCGGCGTAGCGGGTCGCGAGCCGCTCGGCCAGGCGGGTCGCGTGCGCGCGGTACACGGGGCTCGACGGGCAGTAGTGCTGGCGCCCGCCCGGCCACAGGATGCGGCCGTCCTGCGTCCGCGGCAGGACCTCCGGGTACCGCCGGGACAGCCACGGGGGAGGGGAGGCGGTCATCGTGGCGAGGCAGACGCGGATGCCGGCGTCACCGAGGAGGTCCATGACGCGGTCGAACCAGCCGAAGTCCCACTCGCCGGGCCGGGGTTCGACCTTCGCCCACGCGAAGATGCCGACCGTCACCATCGTGACCCCGGCCGCCTTCATCAGGCGCATGTCCTCGGCCCAGACCTCCTCGGGCCACTGCTCGGGGTTGTAGTCGCCGCCGAAGTGGAGCCTGTTCCGTGCTGCCTCGCGGGCTGCCATGGGGGCACGCCTTCCGGTCGCCGGGCGGTGGACACGTGCCGCTCAACTATCAACGCCCCGCGAGGAGTTGGGAAGGAGGCCCGTGGGTCTCCGCCCGCGCCCGGCGCGCCGCGGCTACGGGACCCTCGCGGTCCACTCCCGCGTGCCGAACTTCGTCCGCACCAGCTCCTGCGCCCGGGCCAGCTCCGCCTCGGTCACCGCGCCTTCGGTCAGTCCGTAACGGCCGCGGAACGAGTCGATCATGCGGGAGATGACCTCCTCGCGGGGGAGCCCGGTCTGTCGCCGCAGCGGGTCCACGCGCTTCTTGGCACTCTTCGTGCCCTTGTCGGAGAGCTTCTCCCGCCCGATGCGCAGCACCTCGGTCATCTTGTCGGCGTCGATGTCGTACGACATGGTCACGTGGTGGAGCACGGCGCCCGCGCCCGCCACGACCCGCTTCTGCGCGGCGCCCGCGACCTTGCCCACGTCCGTGGCGATGTCGTTCAGCGGCTGGTACCACGCCTTGATGCCCATGTCGGCGAGGGCGCCGAGCACCCAGTCGTCGAGGTAGGCGTACGAGTCCTGGAAGGAGAGGCCCGAGACCAGCGACTCGGGGACGGCGAGGGAGTACGTGATCGTCGACCTCGGCTCCGCGAACATCGCGCCGCCGCCGGAGATCCGCCGCACCACAGTCACCCCGTGCCGCGCCACGCCCTCGGCGTCCACCTCGTTGCGCAGCGACTGGAAGCTGCCGATGATCACGGCCGGCCGGTCCCACTCCCAGACCCGCAGGGTCGGCGGCCGGTGCCCGAGCGCCACCTCCTCGGTCATGACCTCGTCGAGCGCCATGTGCAGGACGGGGGACTGCGGGGCGTCGTGGATGAGCTGCCAGTCGTAGTCGCGCCAGTCGGTGGCCTGGGCGAGCGCGCGGCGCACCGCCGTCGCCACCCCGTCCGTGGTCAGGCCGAGCATGGTGGTGCCGGGCGGCAGCGCCGCCTCGACGCGGGCGGCGAGCGTCGCCTGGTCCGCGTCGGCCGGCGCGCCTTCGAGCGCTGCGTCGATGGCGAGGAGGGCGTCGTCCGGCTCCAGGAAGAAGTCGCCCGCGACCCGGACGTCGCGGAGCACGCCGCCCGCCACCTCGACGTCGGCGACGACGAGCTTGCCGCCGGGGATCTTGTACTCGCCGTGCACTGTGCGCCGCCTTCCGCCGCGGACGGTCCGGGCCCGCGGACGCTCACCGATCCGTGAACCGTCTGATCGGCTGATCGTCTTCGATTGCGGTCAACGCTAACCGCAAGCCGGACATTCCGGCGCCGCCGCGCGCTACGGCCGCTCGTGACGTGGCATCACCTCCGCGGCTCCCGGGGACGCGGACCGAGGCGGCGCGGACCGAGGCGGCGCCGGCCGAGGCGGCGCCGGCCGAGGCGGCGCGGGCCGAGGCGGCGCGGGCGTAATTCGGTAAGGCCCTTGACTATTGCCTGTTCGAAGTCGAAGGATCCATTCCCGCACGCCCGTGGCTTTCTGATCGAACCTGTTTGCTTCGAGGGGATCCGCCCATGCCTGTCACCCGTAGATCCGTGCTGGCCGCGGGCGCGGCCGCGCCCGTCGTCGGTGCGCTCACCGCCCCCGCTGCGGGCGCCGCCGAGCGCACCGGCACCGTCGGACGCCGCACCGTCGAGCTCGGCGACGACTGGCGCTTCGCGCTCGTCGACCCCGGCGCGATCACCGACCCGACCGGCGCCTACGCCGGGGCCGAACGGCCCGGGTTCGACGACACGCGCTGGCGCACCGTCGCGGTCCCGCACGACTGGAGCATCGAGCGGACCCCGACCACCGAGCACTCCACCACCAGCGGCACCGGCTTCCTGCCGGGCGGGCTCGGCTGGTACCGGAAGACGTTCACGCTGCCGCGCGGCTACGCGGGCAAGCGCATCTCGGTCGAGTTCGACGGCGTCTACATGGACGCGAACGTCTACGTGAACGGCACCCTCGTCGGCAACCACCCCTACGGCTACACCGGGTTCGCCCACGACATCACCGGCCTCGTGCACACCGACGGCCGGACCCCCGACGTCCTCGCCGTCGAGGTCCGCAACCGGCTGCCCAGCAGCCGCTGGTACTCCGGCAGCGGCATCTACCGCCGGGCCCGGCTGGTGGTGACCGAGCCGGTGCGCGTCACGCGCTGGGGCACCTTCGTGACGACGCCAGGACTGGCCGCGACGCTCGCCGAGGGGTACGCGACGGTCGACGTGCGCACCACCGTCGTGGGCGAGACGACCGCGCGGGACGTCACCGTCGTCTCCACCGTCCGCGATCCCCGGGGCCGCCGCGTCGCGCGGGCCGAGTCCGTCCTGCGCGGCGTCACGGCCGAGCCGGGCACCGCCCACGACAGGCTCACCGTCACCGACCCGCGGCTGTGGTCGGTGGTGACGCCGGAGCACCGGTACACGCTCGTCACCGACCTGCGCGTGGACGGCCGCACCGTCGACACGTACCGCACCCGCTTCGGCATCCGGCACGCCACCTTCGACCCCGGGACCGGGCTGTCGCTCAACGGCACCCACATGAAGATCAAGGGCGTCGACCTCCACCACGACCTCGGCGCGCTCGGCGCAGCCGTCCACCCCGACGCGGTCCGCCGCCAGCTGCGGATCATGAAGGACATGGGCGTCAACGCCCTGCGCACCTCGCACAACCCGCCCGCGCCCGAGGTCGTCGAGGCCTGCGAGGAACTCGGCCTCATCATGCTCGTGGAGGCCTTCGACTGCTGGCGCACCGGCAAGAACACCTACGACTACGGGCGGTTCTTCGACGCGCACAGCGACGCCGACCTCGCCGAGATGGTGCGGGCCGCCCGTAACTCACCGGCCGTCCTCATGTGGTCGATCGGCAACGAGATCCCCGACTCGACCCGCACCGAGGGCATCGCCATCGCCCAGCGCCTCATCGACGGCGTCAAGGCGCTCGACCCGACCCGGCCGGTCGTCATCGGCTCCGACAAGTACCGCTCGCTGCCCGCCGCCGGCTCGCCCGCCGACCTGATCCTGGCGAAGCTCGACGGCCTCGGCCTGAACTACAACACCGCCGCCTCCGTCGACGCGCTGCACGCCCGCTACCCGCACCTGTTCCTCTTCGAGTCCGAATCGTCCTCGGAGACCTCCAGCCGCGGCACCTACCAGGAGCCGGAGCACCTCAACACCGGAGAGAACCACACCCCGGGCCGCCGCGCGACCTCCAGCTACGACAACAACCTCGCCTCCTGGACCATGAGCGGCGAGTACGGGCTGAAGAAGGACCGCGACCGGCGCTTCTTCGCGGGCGAGTTCCTGTGGTCCGGCATCGACTACATCGGCGAACCCACCCCGTACGACGTGTTCCCGGTGAAGGCGTCCTTCTTCGGTGCGGTCGACACCGCCGGGTTCCCCAAGGACATGTTCCACCTCTTCCGCAGCCAGTGGTCGGACCAGCCGATGGTGCACCTGCTGCCGATGGACTGGACGACGCACGAGCGTGGCGCGGAGGTGGAGGTGTGGGCGTACGCGAACGCCCCCGACGTCGAACTCTTCCTCGACGGCCGCTCGCTGGGCGTGCGGTCCTTCGACGAGAAGAGGACCGTCGACGGCCGGACGTACCTGGAGACCACCGAGGCCACCGGTGACGACAGGACCGTGACCTCCGGCCCCTACCCGGGCAGCTACACGAGCCCGAACGGCAGCGCCGGGAAGCTGCACCTGACGTGGAAGGTGCCGTTCGCCCCCGGCGAGCTGAAGGCGGTCGCCCGGCGCGACGGGAAGACCGTGGCGACGGACGTCCTGCGCACCGCCGGGGCGCCGCACGCCGTGCGGCTGACCGCCGACCGCCGGTCCGTCGCCGCCGACGGACGGGGGCTGGTCTTCGTGACGGCCGAGGTCGTCGACGCGCGCGGCGTCGTCGTGCCCGACGCCGGCCACCTCCTCGCCTTCGACGTCGACGGCGGGCGGCTGGCGGGGCTGGACAACGGACGCCAGGAGAGCGCCGAGCGCTACCAGGCCAGCACCCGCACCGCCTTCCACGGACTGGCGCTCGCCATCGTCCGCCCCGGCACCCGGATCGGCACGCTCACCGTCACCGCCCGCGCCGAAGGACTCCGCCCCGGGAAGGTGGCCGTCCGCCTCACCGGCCCGGCCGGTACTCCCGGCACCCCGCCCGCGCCCTTCGCACCCGACCCGGGACCCGGCCCCGTCACCTACCCGCGGGCCGACGCCAGTTACTCGGGCGCCACCGACACCCTGCCCGCCGCGATGCTCGACGGCGATCCGGCGACACAGTGGTCCAACGCCTTCCGGAAGGCCGCCACCGCCCTGCTGCCCGCCTTCGACGGCGCGCGGGAGCGCGACTGGGTCTCCGTCGAGTGGCAGCGGGAGCGGACCGTCGGCCGGATCGAGGTCTCCTTCACCGTCGACGCCCGGCACGCGCTGCCGAGGACGGTCGCCGTCCTTGTGGGGGACGGCGACCGGTACGTGCCGGTGCCCGACGCCGACATCGCCTGGGCCACGGCGTCCGGCGAGCCGACCGTCATCACGTTCGACGCCGTCCGCGGCCGACGGGTCCGGCTCGACCTGGTCAGCGCGGCACCGGGCACGAGTGGCGGGGCGTGCGGGATCAGCGCGGTGGACGTGGCGGCGTCCTGAGCCGGGCCCGGCGGGGGCTCGCGTGACCGGGCCTGCCTGTACCAGGCTCGCGCCGCCGCCGACTGCCGGGCGCGGGCCCGGCGGCGTGCTGAGCTGGGCCCGGCGGAGTCCCGGTCACACGCCCGGCGGAGTCCCGGTCACGCGACCGCCGGCGTCCCGGTCACACGACCGCCGGTATCCGCTCCTTGACCAGCCCGTACAGCACGACCGACACGGCCATCACCCCGGCGGCCGTGAACACGCCCGGTGCCCAGCTGCCCGTCGCGTCGCGCAGCACGCCGCTGACGACGGGGCTGGCCACCGCGCCGATCTCGGCGACCAGGTTGAACAGGCCGAACAGCGAACCCCGGTCCTCCTCGGCGGCGAGATCGCCGAGGAGGCTGTGCACGATGGGCTGCAACGCGTTGAAGAACAGCCCCGAGCAGAACAGGATCAGGCCGAGCAGGAGCAGCGACGGGCTCCCGTTCAGCAGGCTCAGGCCGAACGCCACCGCCAGCACCGTGTGCACCGCGGCGCACGCCACCGCCAGCGGCTTGCGGCCCTTGCCCGCACGCACCCTCCGGTCCGCGATCCAGCCGCCGACCGGAAAGCCGATGATGCCCGCGCCCGCGTTGAAGGCGGCGGTCAGGGCGGCGGCGCCGAGGCTGCTGTGCGCGCTCTCCGCGACGATCTGTACGGACCAGAACGAGAAGAACCACAGGTTCCACATCACCGCGACGAAGCTGAGGTAGATCAACCAGACGTTGCGGTTGAGGAGTTGGGAGGAGCGCCCGGTCCGGACGATGCCCCGGATCACGAACGTCACCATGACGAGGAACAGCACCCCCGAACCGACCGCCGTCAGCCACTCCGGCCAGCTGAACTCGTCGGCCAGCACGAAGAGCGCGACGATGGCGACCGCCGCGGGCACCGAGTAGCCGATCAGCCGCAGCGCCGGCGGGCCCAGGCGCAGCGGACGGTCGCCGCGCGCCCGGAAGAACCGCCAGGTCGCCGCCGCCACCAGCAGGGAGACGGCCCCGAACACGTACAGCGGCATGCTCCACGCCCGGTCGCCCAGGCCCCAGGTGCCGCCCAGGTCGATCAGGTGCGGGGTGGCGACGATGCCGACGGTCAGGCCGATGGACAGGCCCGACAGGACCACGCCGAGGCCCATGGTGCGGCGGGCCGGGGGCGTGTGGTCGATGACCAGGACCCGGTCGTTGGAGTAGAAGACGCCCTCGCCGAGGCCGGTGAGCACGCGCGCGACGACGAACCCGATCAGGCCGCCGGTCAGTCCGGAGACGAGCGTCAGCAGTCCGGCCCAGAGCAGCGACAGGACGAGCATCTCGCGGTGCCCGTAGCGGTCGCCGAGCCGACCGCCCGCGTACTGCGTGAGCATGTAGCCGGTGAAGAACATCGAGCCGATGAGGCCGCCGAGCGTCGCCGGGTTCGAGGCGTCGCCGATGAAACCGGCCTTGTTCTCGATCATCCAGGACACGACGGGGCCGGTGACCGTGCGGTCCGCGTAGCTGATGAGCCAGCCCGCGAGCAGGAAACCCCAGAGATGGGGGTAGCGCCCGGAGAAGAGCGCGCGATCCCGGCCGGGCGACGGGCCGTCGGCGCCGGCCGGTGCGGTGGAGTCCCTGTCCCTCATGCGTCCCCCTTGACGCCAGGTGGCTGGAAAGCGCTTGCCAAGATCGCAGGGGGAGGCGGGGACGTCAATGCTTGACTTTTGCGGGGGCGGTGCGTAAGTCGGCGCTGGTTGGGGTGGGTCTGGGGGGTATGCGCCGTGGTTGCGCGGCCCCCGGAGCGCGAGACTGTGCCGGGGCCCTCAGTGGCTGCGCACCGCGCGCTGCACCGCCTCGGCCGCGAGATGCGCGGCGGCGCGCCGGGTCGCTGTGGCGAGCAGGTCGGTGTGGATCGGGCCGCCCGCGGCGAGATGGCGGTCGTAGGGCAGGTGCACGACGCCCGCGCCGGTCTCGCGGATGTGGGCCGTGGCCGCGGCCAGGTCGAGGTTCTGGTCCGGCGCGCTCGCGGTCAGCGCCACGACGGTGGACGGCAGCGTGGAGTGCGGCAGCCCGGCCAGCCAGTCCAGGACGACGCGGGTGCCGCCGACGCCCTCGGCCGTCATCGGGGCGACGACGATGCGGGCGTGCGCCGTGTCCATGGCGGTCCGCGCCACGTCGCCCGGCAGCGTCTCGCAGTCGACGATCGTCATGGCGAAGTGGCGGCGCAGCGCGAGGGTGACGGTGCGGTACGTGGGCACGTCGAGCGGCGGGCCGACCCGGCCCTGGCTCGCGGGGAGCAGCCAGCCGCCGTCGGGGAGCGGCACCAAGTAGCCCGTGATGTCGAGGAGATGCATCGACGGCGTGAGGATCTGGGCCAGTTCGCCGCAGGACCAGCGCACCGACTGCGCGCCGAGCCGCACCGCCAGCGTGCCGAGGGCGGCGTCCGCCTCCAGGGCCAGCACGGGGTCCTGGCGGACGCGTTGCAGCGTACGGGCGACGAGCGCGGCGGCGGTGGTCTTGCCGACGCCGCCCCGGATCGAGGTCACGGCGATGACCCGGCCCTTGGTCACCGGGTACTGCAACTCCCGTGCCCAGCGCGCCTCTTCACCACCGGCCTGCGCCGAGGGCCGGGCGATGCGCCGCAACGACCGGCCGGAGCGGCGGGCCACCGAGTCGCCGTGCTGCGGCTTGCCCGCGGCCTGCGTGAGCCGCGGATCGATGGTCAGGACGGGCTCGGGGGCGGGGAAGGCGATACCGCCCCGCGGCCGGACCATCGGCACGGTGCCGCCGGCCGCGGGGGGTGTCGGGGGCATCGGCGGAGGGGGTGGGGTGTCCTGGGGAACTGGCACCGCGGGGGCCGGGGCGGGGTCGGGCCTGCGGTCCTGGGGTTCGGGTGCGGCGTCCGGCCGGCCCGGGACGGCGTCCATGAGGGGCTGCGCGTCGGCGCCGGAGGGGACCGTGGCGGAGTCCGGCGGCGGGATCGGGAGAGGGCGGGGCGTGAGGTCGGTGGGGGGTGGTGGGGCGGTGACGGTGGTACGGGGTGACGGGGAGCCCGGGGCGGGGTCGGCCGGGGGCTGACCGGTGGGGGCCTGGGCCTTCAGGGTGTCGCTGGTCGGGGCCTGGACGGTGGGAGCGTGGACTGTCGGCGTCTGGGCGGTTGCGGCCGGGGTGGTCGGGGTTTGGCTTGTCGGCGTCTGGCCGGTTGCGACTTGGGCGGTCGGGGGGTGGGCCGTGGAGGCCTGGCTCTTCGGGGTGTGGCTGGTCGCGGCCTGGACCGTGGGAGCTTGGCCCGTTGGCGTCTGGGCGGTTGCGGCCGGGGTGGTCGGGGCTTGGTTCGTCGGCGTCTGGCCGGTTGTGACCTGGCTGCTCGGGGGGTGGGCCGTGGGGGCCTGGCACGTCGGGGCCTGGACCGTGGGAGCGTGGCCCGTCGGCGCCTCGCCGGTTGCGACCTGAGCGGTCGGGGCCTGGCTTGTCGGCGTCTGGCCGGTTGCGACCTGGCCGGTTGTGACCTTGCTGCTCGGGGGGTGGGCCGTGGAGGCCTGGCTCGTCGGGGGCTGGTTGGTCGCGGCCTGGGCGGTGGGCTCCGGTCCGGGTGACGCGTCGGAGGGGGGCGCGCTCGGCGCGGGGGTCGACTCGGCGCGGGGCCGGGGTGCGCCTGGCAGCGGGCGGGGCGTGAGGTCGGTGGGGGGCGGTGGTGCGGTGACGGTTGTGCGGGGCGGGGCAACGGGATTGGTCTCCGGAGACGAGACCGGTACGTCGGCGCTCCGCTGGGGTGCGGCCGGTTCCACGTGTTGCTGGGGTGTGGCCGGCTCCACGTGGCACTGGGGTGCGGCCGGTTCTACGGGGGACCGGGGTGCCGGGGCGTCGGCGTGCGGCTGGTGCGCCAGAGCCTCCGTGCGGGGCTGGGGCGCGGCGCTCTCCCCGGGCGTGGCCCGGGACTCCGCGCGGGTTCCGGTGGTCGGGTGGGCCGGGGGCTGGGTGCGGGGCTGGGTGCGGATCGTGCCGGGGTGGGCGCGGGACGCGTCGGGGCGGCGTACCGGGAGCGGGGTCCTGGCGCGGTCCGGGGCGGTGCTCTCGCCGTTGGGCTCCACGACGGTCACCGCGCCTGCTGGGCGGCAGCCCGGGCCGGCACGAGCGGACCGGTCGTCCCCGCTCCCATGTCGAACATCATCGGCAGCCCCCGGATCGAGTCAGTGCGCCTTCACTTGTACCAGCGCGGCCCCCAGCGGACCCCCGGCCGCGAAAGCCTATCTCCCCGCACCGGTAGCAACGGCAAAGCCCCGGGCCTCACACCGTCAACTGCCGGGCCCGGCCCGCCCCGGCCCCCGCGATCCCCATCGGCACGCACAACGCCGCGAGCAGGGCCAGCGGAACCGTCCAGCCGCCCGTCGCGTCATGCAGCGCGCCGAGCAGGAACGGGCCCGCCGCGGCGAGCAAGTACCCGACGCCCTGCGCCATTCCGGACATCTCCGCGGCCCGCCCCGCGTCGGGGGAGCGCAGCACGATCACCGCGAGGGCCGTGCTGATCAGCAGCCCGGAGCCGAATCCCTGCATCAGCATCCACGCGTAGGCCCCGCCGACCGGCGCCACGATCAGACCGATCAGGGAGACGAAGAAGAGCGCGGTGCCGGTGAGGGCGAACGGCACCTGGTTCCCGGTCCTGCCGACGAGCGCGGTGAAGGCCAGCGAACCGGCGATGCCGACGAGGCTCATCAGCGACAGCATCCACCCGGCCCGCGTGCTGGACATGCCCTCGTCCGTGAGCATCGCGGGGATCCAGGCGGCGCACGCGTAGTACTCCAGGGACTGCAGGCCCATGAGGAGCGTGATCTGCCAGGCGAGCCGCGAACGGCGCAGCGGCGTACGGGAGTCGGTCGCGGGCCCGGCGGAGACGGCCGGCACGTCCGCGCGGCGCAACTGCGGCAGCCAGCACACGAACGCGAGCGCGGACAGGACCGCCCAGACGCCGATTGCCCCGCGCCAGCCGAGCCCGAGCGCGTCGCCCAGCGGCACGGTCACTCCGGCCGCGAGAGCCGCGCCGCAGAACAGGGCCACGGAGTACAGGCCCATCATCAGGCCGGTGCGGTGCTGGAAGTGGCGCTTGATGACGCTGGGCACCAGCACGTTCGACAGGGAGATCGCCGCACCGATCAGGACGGTGCCGGCGAAGAGCGCGGGCAGGCCGGGCGCGAGCCGCACCGCGATCCCCGCGGTCAGCAGCGCCATCATCGCGCCGAGCGCCCGCGTCATGCCGATCCGCCGGGCCAGCCTCGCGGCGAACGGGGCCAGCAGCCCGAAGCAGAGGATCGGCAGCGTCGTGAGCAGCCCCGCCAGGGAGCCGCTGAGTCCCGTGGAGCGCCGGATCTCGTCCAGCTCCGGTGAGACCGCCACGACTCCGGGGCGCAGATTCATCGCGATGAGCAGGACGCCCGCGGCCAGCAGGCCCGCCGCCGCCTGCGAGGGAACGCGCCGGGTCGTGGTGGGGCTGATCGGCGGGGCGGGGGTCGAAGGGTCGGCACTGTGCGGCATGCGATCCAACGTAACATCCCATGTTTGTAGCTGTGTATCCACGGTATTTTGGCGGCCTTTCGTGGGGAGGGGCCCGAAGCACTCGCGGACGCCCGGCCAAATATGGGATATTTGAGCCGTCCGTCTCGATCCATCGCTGGCCGTCGCCCGACAAGAAAGGCCCACTCCGTGTCCGAAGCAGCACAGACCGGTGCCACCCTGGTCCAGCGGACCATCGAGCGCATCGAGCGGAGCATCGAGCGCGGCGAGTGGGCCGTCGGGGACCGGATTCCGGCGGAGGGGCAGCTCGTCGAGGCGTTCGGGGTGGGGCGCAACACCGTGCGCGAGGCCGTCCGCGCCCTCTGCCACACCGGTCTGCTGGAGGCCCGGCGCGGCGACGGGACGTACGTGCGCGCGGCCAGCGACCTGAACGCGGCGCTGCAACGGCGGCTGCGCCGCGCCGAGTTGCGCCACGTCCTGCAAGTGCGCCTCGCCCTGGAGCGGGAGGCCGCGCCCGCCGCCGCCGCACACCGGGGCGAGGACGACCTGGCCCGCATCCTCTCCGCACTGCTGGCCCGGCGCCGGGCGGACGAGAGCGGTGACCCGGCCGCGTACGTCGACCGGGCCCTCGCCTTCCACCGGGCCGTCGTCGCCGCGAGCGGCAACCCGCTGATGACCGACCTGTACGAGAGCATCACGGCGTCGGTGCGGGACAGCATCGCCTCGCTGCTCCCGGCCTGGGAGCCCGAGGGGCCCGGCGTCTGCGCCCACGACGACCTGGCCGACGCGATCGCCCGCCGCGACCCGCAGGCGGCGGCCGAGGCGGCATGGGCGCACACCGCGACCGTGGAAGCGGCCCTGGCACGGATGGCGGAGGACCCCGGGACGGACGAGTCCGGGACGGCGGCGCCCGGGACGGGCGGGGCCTGAGGGGCCGACGCCGGCGAGGAGCGCCCCGGGCCCCTGTCGGCCACGCCGCCACGCGCCTACCCTGGCTGTGCCTCACCGGGCTTCGAGGGGGAGTCGCATGAGCGATGACATCGAACGGACCCACAACGGCGGCCGGCGGGCGAGCCCACCCGGCAGCGGCGAGCGGCTCGCCGACTGGGCGGACGGCCGACTCGGCATCTACCAGCTCGCCAAGTCCCAGATGCGCAAGGTCTTTCCGGACCACTGGTCCTTCATGTTCGGCGAGATCTGCCTCTACAGCTTCATCATCCTCATCCTCACCGGCACGTTCCTCACCTTCTTCTTCGAACCCAGCAGCGCCGAGGTCGTCTACAACGGCTCGTACGAACCGCTCCGCGGCATCGTCATGACCCGGGCGTACGAGTCGACCATCGACATCAGCATGGACGTGCGCGGCGGCCTGCTGATCCGGCAGATCCACCACTGGGCCGCGCTGGTCTTCGTCGCGGCGATGCTCGCGCACATGATGCGGGTCTTCTTCACCGGCGCGTTCCGCAAGCCGCGCGAGGTCAACTGGCTGTTCGGCTGGACCCTGTTGATGCTCGGGATCATCACCGGGCTCACCGGCTATTCGCTCCCCGACGACCTGCTCTCCGGCACGGGCCTGCGGTTCGCGCAGGGCGCCATCCTGTCGGTGCCGGTCGTCGGCACCTACCTGGCCTTCTTCCTGTTCGGCGGCGAGTTCCCGGGCGAGGACTTCATCGCCCGGCTCTACCCGGTCCACATCCTGCTGCTGCCCGGCATCATGCTCGGCCTGGTCGCGGCCCACCTGATCCTGGTCTTCTACCACAAGCACACCCAGTTCGCGGGCCCTGGCCGCACCGAGAAGAACGTGGTGGGGGCGCCCCTGCTCCCCGTCTACGTGGCCAAGGCGGGCGGCTTCTTCTTCCTCGTCTTCGGCGTGCTCGCGCTGATGGGAGCGGTCGCGACGATCAACCCCGTGTGGGCCTTCGGGCCGTACCGCACGGACCTCGTGACGACCGGCGCCCAGCCCGACTGGTACCTCGGCTTCTCCGAGGGGCTGATCCGGGTGATGCCGGGGTGGGAGCTGAACGCCTGGGGGCACACGCTCCAACTGGGCGTCTTCCTCCCGTTCCTGCTGTTCCCGCTGGTCATGACGGTGATCGCGGTCTACCCGTTCCTGGAGGCCTGGGTGACGGGCGACCGGCGCGAGCACCACCTCGCCCAGCGGCCCCGCAACCACCCGGTCCGCACCGGCCTCGGCGTCGCCTGGCTGTCGCTCTACGCCGTCCTCCTGGTCGGCGGCGGCAACGACGTCGTGGCCCTGCGCCTGCACCTGTCCATCAACGCCATCACCTGGGCCGTGCGGATCGGCTTCTTCGTCGTCCCGGTGCTCGCGTTCGTCGTCACCAAGCGGATCTGCAACGGACTGCAACGCCGCGACCAGGCGAAGACCCTGCACGGCCGCGAGTCCGGCCTGATCAAACGGCTGCCGCACGGGGAGTTCATCGAGGTCCACGAGCCGCTCACCCGCGCGGAGTTGTACACCCTGAACATCCACGAGCAGCCCGCCGCGTACGAGTTGGGGCCCCGGGTCGACGAGAACGGGGTGGCGCGTACGTTCACGGCACGCCAGCGGATGCGGGCCCGCCTCGCGAAGGCCATGTACGGCCCGGGGACCTACGTGCCGAAGGCGACCGCCGAGGAGTACCGGGCGCTGCACGCCGGCTGGCACGAGTCCGAGCGGGACCACTCGCCGCACTGAGGTGCGCCGGGGTGCGCTGAGTCCTCACCGGTCCGGGAGCCGTCCGAACGGCCCCCGGACCCTTCCGTGCGTACGAGGATGTCTGTCGCCTGCCGCGCATCGCTGCTACCTTCACGACTACTGACTAACAAACGTTTGGTAGGAAGGTGGCGGAGGCGCCGATGCCTGTCTCCCTCTCGTTCGCGGACGGCTCCCCGACGGCCCGGGCCATCGCCGTCGTCGACGTCGACCACCCGCCGGTCAACGCCCTGCCGGTGCAGGGCTGGCACGACCTCGCCGACGCCGTCCGCGCGGCCGGCCGCGACCCGGACGTCCGCTGCGTCCTGCTCACCGCGTCCGGCCGCGGCTTCAACGCGGGCGTCGACATCAAGGAGATGCAGCGCGACAGCGGCCACACGGCGCTGATCGGCGCCAACCACGGCTGCGCGGCCGCCTTCGCCGCGGTGTACGAGTGCGACGTGCCCGTCGTCGCCGCCGTGCACGGCTTCTGCCTCGGCGGCGGGATCGGGCTCGTCGGCAACGCGGACGTGATCGTCGCGAGCGACGACGCCACCTTCGGCCTGCCCGAGCTGGACCGGGGCGCGCTCGGCGCCGCCACCCACCTGGCCCGGCTGGTCCCGCAGCACCTGATGCGCGCCCTTTACTACACCTCGCGCACCGTGACCGCCGCCGAGCTGCACGCGCACGGCTCGGTCTGGAAGGTCGTCCCGCGCGCCCGGCTGCGCACCACAGCGATGGAGTTGGCCGCCGAGATCGCCCGCAAGGACGGCACCCTCCTGCGCCTCGCCAAGGCCGCACTGAACGGCATCGACCCCGTCGACGTCCGCCGCAGCTACCGCTACGAACAGGGCTTCACCTTCGAGGCGAACCTCAGCGGCGTCGCCGACCGGGTCCGCGCCACGTTCGGGACCGCCCCCCAGGAGGCGCCGTGAGCACCGGCCAGGACGTGGACACCGACAGGGCTGTGGACACCGACAGGGATGTGAGCCCCGACAGGGACGTGGACACCGGAGGGCCGGGCCCGGCCGACAAGACGCTGAGCGCCGACGACGTGGCCGGCCGGCTGCGCAGCGGCATGACCATCGGGATCGGCGGCTGGGGCTCACGCCGCAAGCCCATGGCGCTGGTGCGGGCCCTGCTCCGCAGCGACGTCACCGACCTGACCGTCGTCGCGTACGCGGGACCCGACGTCGGCCTCCTCGCCGCCGCGGGACGGATCCGCACCCTCGTGGCGCCGTTCGCCACCCTCGACTCGATCCCGCTCGAACCGCACGTCCGCGCCGCGCGCGAAGAGGGCCGCATCGCGCTGACGGAGGTCGACGAGGCGATGTTCATGTGGGGGCTGCGCGCCGCCGCGAACCGGCTGCCGTTCCTGCCCGTGCGGGCCGGTCTCGGCTCGGACGTCCTGCGCGTCAACCCCGGTCTGCGCACGATCACTTCACCGTACGAGGACGCGGAGACGTTCGTGGCGATGCCCGCGCTGCGCCTGGACGCGGCGCTGGTCCACCTCAACCGCGCGGACCGGTCGGGCAACGGCCAGTACCTGGGCCCCGACCCGTACTTCGACGACCTCTTCTGCGGAGCCGCCGACGAGGCGTACGTGTCCTGCGAGCGGATCGTGGACCGCGCCGAGCTCGCCGAGGCCGGGCCCCCGCAGTCGCTGCTGATCAAACGGCACCGGGTCAGCGGCGTCGTCGAGGCGCCGGGCGGAGCGCACTTCACGTCCTGCGCACCCGACCACGGCCGCGACGAGGCCTTCCAGCAGCTGTACGCGACCACGCCCTGGGAGGAGTTCAGGGCGCGGTTCCTCGCGGGGGACGAGCAGGCGTACCGGAGCGCCGTCGCACGCTGGCGGCGGGAGACGGAAGGGGAGGAGGGCCGGTGACCGGCACGCCGGCGGGGAGCGGGCCCGGGGGCGCGGCGACCCGAGCCGAGTACTGCGTGATCGCCTGCGCGGAGGCGTGGCGCGGCAGCGGGGAGCTGCTCGCGAGCCCCATGGGCCTGATCCCCGGCATCGGGGCGCGGCTCGCCCGCCGCACGTTCGCGCCGGAGCTGCTGCTGACGGACGGCGAGGCCATGCTGGTCGACGCCGACGGGGAGCGCGAGGGATGGCTGCCCTACCGGCAGCACCTGGAGCTCGTCGCGAGCGGCCGCCGGCACGTGATGATGGGCGCCAGTCAGCTCGACCGGTACGGCAACCAGAACATCTCCTGCATCGGCGACTGGCGGCGACCGCGCCGCCAGCTGCTCGGGGTGCGCGGCGCGCCGGTCAACACCCTCAACAATCCGACGAGTTACTGGGTGCCCCGGCACAGCCGGCGGGTCTTCGTCCCCCGGGTCGACATGGTGAGCGGGGTCGGTTACGACAACGCCGCCGCGGCCGGCCCGTCCGCGACCCGCTTCCACCACCTGCCCCGCGTCGTCACCGACCTCGCCGTGCTGGACTTCGCCACCCCGGACCACGCGATGCGCCTCGCCTCGCTCCATCCCGGCGTCACGGTCGAGGAGGTGTGCGAGGCGACGGGGTTCGCGCTGGTGCTGCCCGACGACGTCCCGTTCACGCGCGAACCGACGCAGCGAGAACTGGCTCTCATCCGAACGGAGTTGGACCCGCGCGGGCACCGGCACCGGGAGGTGCCCGCATGACCGCGGGGGCGCCGCCCGGCCCCGTCTTCCGGACCGCGCTGACCGAACTCACCGGCGTCCGCCACCCGATCGTGCAGACCGGCATGGGCTGGGTCGCCGGGCCCCGGCTCGTGTCGGCGTCCGCCGCCGCCGGTGCGCTCGGGGTGCTCGCCTCCGCGACCATGACCACGGACCGACTCAGGAGTGCCATAAGGGAGGTCAAGTCCCGCACGGACCGGCCGTTCGGGGTCAATCTGCGGGCCGACGCGGAGGACGCCGGTGAGCGGGTGCGGATCATCGTCGAGGAAGGCGTGCAGGTGGCGTCCTTCGCGCTCGCGCCCTCCAGGGAGCTGATCGCCGAGCTGAAGGACGCCGGTGTCGTCGTCATCCCCTCCGTCGGGGCCCGGCGGCACGCCGAGAAGGTCGCCGCGTGGGGCGCCGACGCGGTCGTCGTGCAGGGCGGCGAGGGCGGCGGGCACACGGGCGCGGTGGCGACGACGGTCCTGCTGCCGCAGGTCGTCGACGCCGTCGGCATCCCGGTGATCGCCGCGGGCGGCTTCCACGACGGCCGGGGCCTGGCCGCCGCGCTCGCCTACGGCGCCGCCGGCATCGCCATGGGCACCCGCTTCCTGCTCACCTCCGACTCGACCGTGCCCGCCGCCGTCAAGGCCCGCTACCTCGCCGCAGGAGTCGGGGACGTCACCGTCACCACGGCCGTCGACGGGCTGCCGCACCGGATGCTCCGCAGCGAACTGGTCGCGGGACTCGAAGCGGCGGGCCGGCCCGCCGCCCTGCTGCGCGCGGTCCGGCACGCGGCCGCCTTCCGCAAGGTCTCCGGACTCGGCTGGTCCCGGATGGTCCGTGACGGGCTCGCCATGAAGCACGGCAGGGACCTGTCGTGGAGCCAGGTCCTGCTGGCGGCCAACACGCCGATGATGCTCAAGTCCGCGATGGTGGACGGCGATCCGCGGGGCGGCGTGATGGCCGCGGGGCAGGTGGCGGGTGTCATCGACGACCTGCCGTCCTGCGCCGAGCTGGTGGACCGGATCGTCACGGACGCGCGCCGGACCCTGGACGGCCTGCGGCCCGCGTAGCCGGACCGGCCCCGCTCAGGCCCCCTCCGTCACAGCCGCTCGATGATCGTCACGTTCGCCTGGCCGCCGCCCTCGCACATCGTCTGGAGCCCGAACCGGCCACCCGTGCGCTCCAGTTCGTGCAGCAGCGTCGTCATCAGCTTCGCGCCCGTCGCGCCCAGGGGGTGGCCGAGGGCGATGGCGCCCCCGTTCACATTGACCCGCGCCGGGTCCGCTCCGGTCTCCTTCAGCCAGGCGAGGACCACCGGGGCGAACGCCTCGTTGATCTCCACCAGGTCGAGGGCGTCGAGCGGCAGGCCGGTCCGCTTCAGCGCGTACGCCGTCGCGGGGATCGGCGCCGACAGCATCCGGATCGGGTCCTCGCCGCGGACCGAGAGGTGGTGGATCCGGGCCCGCGGCGTCAACCCGTGGTCCCGTACCGCCTGTTCGGAGGCGAGGAGCAGCGCCGCCGCGCCGTCCGACACCTGCGACGAGCACGCCGCCGTGATCGTGCCGCCGGGCACGACGGGGGCGAGCGCGGCCATCTTCTCCCGGGTCGTGTCCCGGCGCGGGCCCTCGTCGTGAGCGAGACCCCCGTACGGGACGGTCTCGCGCGCGAAGCGCCCCTCGTCGAGGGCGGTGACCGCCCGCTCGTGCGAGCGCAGCGCCCACTCCTCCATGGCGTCCCGCCCGATGCCCCACTTGGCGGCGATCAGTTCGGCGCCGTGGAACTGGTTGACCGGCTGCGTCCCGTACCGGGCGCGCCACCCCTCGCTGCCCGCGAACGGCCCCTCGGTCAGGCCGAGCGGCTCGGCGGCCTGCCGGGAGGCGAACGCGATCGGGATCATGGACATGTTCTGCGTGCCCCCCGCCACCACGAGATCCTGCGTGCCGGAGAGCACACCCTGCGCCGCGAAGTGCACGGCCTGCTGCGAGGATCCGCACTGCCGGTCGACGGTGACGCCCGGCACCTCCTCGGGCAGCCCGGCCGCCAGCCAGGAGGTGCGCGCGATGTCACCGGCCTGCGGCCCCACCGTGTCGAGACAGCCGAACACGACGTCCTCGACGGCGGCCGGGTCGACCCCGGTCCGCTCCATCAGCGCCCTGAGCACGTGCGCGCCCAGGTCGGCGGGGTGCACGGCGGCCAGGCCGCCGCCGCGCCGCCCCACCGGGGTGCGCACGGCGTCCACGATGTACGCCTCGGGCATGGTCGACTCCTCAGGGCTGATGGGCGGATGAGCTGATGGATTGCTGGGCTGATGGGCTGCTGCGGTGGATGGCCGCCCGGCGGCCACTCAGGCGTGCCGGTCGCTGACGGAGAGCACCTCGCCCGTCAGGTACGAGGAGTAGGGGCTGGCCAGGAAGACGATCGCGTTGGCGACCTCCCACGGCTGCGCGTGCCGGCCGAAGGCCTCCCGGGCCGTCAGCTCCGCCAGCAGCTCCGGCGAGGTCACCTTCACCAGATGGGGGTGGAGGGCGAGGCTCGGCGCGACCGCGTTGACCCGGATGCCGTGCTCCGCCGCCTCGACGGACGCGCACCGCGTCAGCGCCATCACCCCGGCCTTGGCGGCGGCGTAGTGCGCCTGCCCGGCCTGCGCGCGCCAGCCCAGCACCGAGGCGTTGTTGACGATCACGCCCCCGCGGCGGGCCGCACCCATCCGCCGCAGCGCCGCCCGGGTGCAGCGGAACGTGCCGGTCAGCGTCGTGCCGATGACCTTGTCCCACTGCTCGTCGGTCATCTCGATGAGGGCGGCGGTGCCGCCCAGGCCCGCGTTGTTCACCACGATGTCCAGGCCGCCGTGGACCCGTTCGGCCAGCTCGAACAGCGCCCCGACCTGCTCCTCGTCGGTGACGTCGCAGGGTGTTCCCGTCACCCGGTCGGCCCCGAACTCCTCGGCGAGGGCCGCGACCGTCTCGGCCGTACGGCGCGCGTGCGCGTCCCCGACGACGATCCGCGCGCCCTCCTCCAGGAAGCGGCGGGCGGTCGCGCCGCCGATGCCCGCTCCGGCCGCCGCGGTGATCACCGCACTGCGTCCCGCGAGGAGCTGGTGACCCGGTTCGTAGGGCGGCGGCGTGCTCATGCGCGTACCTCCAGGGGCGGCGGGCGACGGCCTCTCGACGGAGCTCCGAGCCGGAGGCTAATCTACCAAACACTTGTTAGGGAAGCGGAGGGGGAGGCGCGAGTCCGATGGACCTGACGATCGACGCCGGGGACGCGGCGTTCCAGGAGCGGGCGCGCACCTGGCTCGCCGGCCACGTGCCGCCTGAGCCGCTGCCCTCCCTGGAGACCGAGGAGGGGTTCGCGGCGCACCGGGAGTGGGAGCGCGCGCTCGCCGCCGACCGGTGGTCCGTCGTCTCCTGGCCCGAGCGGTACGGCGGCCGGGGCGCCGGGCTCGTCCGCTGGCTGCTCTTCGAGGAGGCCTACTACGCGGCGCAGGCGCCCGGCCGCGTCACCCAGAACGGGATCAGCCTCCTCGCCCCGACCCTCTTCGACCACGGCACCGAGGAGCAGCGCGCGCGGATCCTGCCGCCGATGGCGAGCGGCGAGTGCGTGTGGGCGCAGGCCTGGTCCGAGCCCGAGGCCGGCTCCGACCTCGCCTCCCTGCGCTCGACGGCGCGCCGCACCCGCGGCGGCTGGCTGCTCGACGGCCAGAAGACGTGGTCCTCACGCGCCGCCTTCGCCGACCGCGCCTTCGGCCTGTTCCGCAGCGCCCCCGCCACCGCGCGGAGCGACAAGCCGCACCGCGGGCTCACCTACCTGATGTTCGACCTGCGCGCCCCCGGCGTCACCGTCCGGCCCGTGCCGCGCCTCGACGGCAAGCCCGCCTTCGCGGAACTCTTCCTCGACGGCGTCTTCGTGCCCGACGCCGACGTCATCGGCGAACCCGGCCAGGGCTGGCGCATCGCCATGGCCGCGACCGGCAGCGAGCGGGGCCTGGCCCTGCGCTCGCCCGGCCGGTACCTGGCGCGCGCCGCGGAACTCGTCCGGCAGTGGCGGGCGGCGGGCGCGCCCGGCGGTACGGCGCTGCGGGACCGGGTGGCCGACGCCGTGATCGGCGCCCGCGCCTACGAGCTGTTCACCTGGAGCCACGCCTCGCGCGTCCTCGACGGACAGGACCTCGGCGCCGAGTCCAGCCTCAACAAGGTCTTCTGGTCCGAGTACGACCTGGCCCTGCACGAGACGGCGCTCGAACTCGACGGGCCCGAGGGGGAGTTGTCCGACGGGCGCTGGGCCGAGGGGTACGTCTTCGCCCTGGCGGGCCCGATCTACGCCGGGACGAACGAGATCCAGCGGGACATCATCGCCGAACGGCTGCTGGGCCTGCCGAAGGGACGGCGCTGATGCGGTTCCTCCCCGACGCCGAGCAGCGGGAGTTCACCCGCACCCTCGACGCGCTGCTCGGCGCGGCGGACGTGCCGGCGGCGGCGCGGGCCTGGGCCAGGGCCGAGACCGGGCCCGGCCGAGCCCTGTGGCGCCGGCTCGCCGACTGCGGCCTCTTCGCGCTCACCGTCCCCGAGGAGCAGGAAGGCGTGGGCGTACGCCCTGTCGAACTCGCCCTCGCCTGCGAACAGTTGGGCAGGCATGCGGTACCCGGCCCGTACGTGGAGTCACTCGCGGCGGCGGCCCTGTGCGCGCGTCTTGCCGGGCCGGGCACGGAGCTGCTGGGCGCGCTGCTCAAAGGGGACGCCCTCGCCACGCTCGGGATGCCCGGCGCGGGCCCCTACCTCCTGGACGCGGACGCCGCCGACGCCCTGCTGGTCGTGGCGGACGGCGACCCCTGGAGCGTGCGCGCCGCCCCCGGCCACGGACCCGTCCGCCCCGGACTCGACGCCGCCCGCCGGTACGCGCTGCCGCTGCCGGGCGGCGCCCGGCTCGCCGCGGGGCCCGCCGTGCGGCGAGCGGCCGCGCACGCCGCCGCGCTGGCCCGGCTGGCCACCGCCGCCCAGGCCCTGGGCGTCGGCCGGACCCTGCTCGACCGCACCGTCGCCCACGTCCGCGGACGCACCCAGTTCGGGGCGCCGATCGGAGCGTTCCAGGCCGTGAAGCACCGGCTCGCCGACACGCTGATCGCCCTGGAGTTCGCCCGCCCGCTGGTCCTCGGGGCGGCCGTGACGATGCGCCCGGCCGATCTGGCCGCCGCCAAGGCCGCCGCGGGCGAGGCCGCCTGGACGGCGGCCCGCACCGCGCTGCACCTGCACGGCGCCCTCGGCTACACCGCCGAGTTCGACCTGAGCCTGTGGCTGACGAAGGCGCGGGCCCTGCGCACCGCGTGGGGCACACCGGCCCGGTGCCGCGCCGATGTCCTCGCCGGGACCGGCCCGGCCGGCCCCGACGGCCCGGGAGGACCCGACGGCCCGGCCGGCCCCGACGGCCCGGGAGGACCCGACGGCCCGGCCGGCCCCGACGGCCCGGGAGGCCCAGGCGGCTGAGCCGGGCCCTACGCCGCGTACGCCCAGAAGTCCCGCATGATCGGCGGCAGCGGTGAGGGGCCGCTCAGGGCCAGCTGGGTCAGCAGGATCGTCACCACTCCCGTGGACGGCGTCAGGTGGGCGGCGGTGCCGGTGCCGCCCACCCAGCCGTAGCGGCCCGGCACGTTCCACGGGTCGCGGCGCTCGACGTCCACGGAGCCGCCGAAGCCCCACCCCGCCCCCAGCGTGAACAGCTCGCTCTCCGCGCGCTGGGCCGCGCTCAGATGGTCGGTCGTCATGAGCCGGACCGCCTCCGCGGACAGCACGGACCCGCCGCCGTCGAGCAGCATCCGGGCGAACGCCCACCAGTCGTCCACGGTGGAGACGAGCCCGCCCGCGCCGGAGGGGAACGCGGGCAGCGAGCTCCACTGGCCGTCCGGGGTGTCGACGCGCTCGGCACCGCCCTCGGCCGTGGGCACGTAGGAACTGGTGAAACGGGAGCGGTGCGCCGCCGGCACCTCGAAGCCGGTGTCGCGCATGCCGAGCGGCTCGAAGATCCGCTCCGCGAAGAACTCCGGCAGTGACTGCCCGGTCACCCGGGAGACCAGCACGCCCTGGATGTCGGAGCAGGTGTTGTACAGCCACCCCTCACCCGGCTGGTGCAGCAGCGGGACGCGGCCGAGCGCGGCGAGCCAGGTGTCCGGCTCGGGCAGGCGCTGCGGCGCGTGCGGGTCCATCAGCGCGAACACCGGCTGCACCGCGGGCAGCGAGAAGTCGGACGGGAAGCCCCAGCCGGCGCGGAACGTCAGCAGGTCCTCCACCGTGATCGGGCGGGCCGCCGGCACGACGTCCTCCAGCGGGCCCGCCGGGTCCCGCACGACGTCGGGCGCGGCCAGCTCGGGCAGCCAGTGCCCGATCGGCGCGTCGAGGGCGAGGCGGCCCTCGTCCACCAGGATCATCACGGCCGCCGCCGTGACGGGCTTGGTGACGGAGGCGATGCGGAAGATCGAGTCACGCGCGAGCGGCGTCGTGCCCTCGGCGTCGGCGTGCCCGACGGCCACGACCTCGGCGCGGTCGCCGCGGGCCACCAGGCCCACGGCGCCCGGCACGGGCCCCTTCGTGACGTGCGGGGCCAGAACATCGCGCAGAGCACTCTCGGACATCGGGGTCACCCTTCTGGGACTTCCGGAACCTGGGAACGGCGTCGGCGGCCGTCCGCGGACGGCACGTGCCATGCCTACCTGCATGCCTACCTGAAGGGTGACCGCCGTAGCGCCCGCAACTCATCGGTCCGCCGTCCCGGCTTACGCCATCTGCCGCCGCACCAGCTCGTGCAGCCGCCCGCCGGTGTCCGCGAGGAGCTCCGCCGGGGTGCCCTGCTGGACGACGCGGCCCGCCGACATGACGACCACCCGGTCCGCGTCGAGCACCGTGGACAGGCGGTGCGCGATCACGACGCGGGTCGCGTGCAGCGCGCGCGTGCTGTCGATCACGATGCGCTGCGTCTCGTTGTCGAGCGCGCTCGTCGCCTCGTCGAAGAAGAGGACGCGGGGACGGCGGATCAGCGCCTGCGCGATCATGAGGCGCTGGCGCTGCCCGCCGGAGATCGCCCCGCCGCCCGCGATCATCGTGTGCAGTCCCATCGGCATCCGCCTGATGTCCTCGGCGAGGCCCGCCATCTCGGCCGCCGCCATCGCCTCCTCCTGCGTGAACGCCTCGGCGCCGCAGATGCAGTCCAGGACCGAGCCGGTCAGCGGCTGCGCGTTCTGCAGGACGACCCCGCACTGGCGGCGCACCGCCGCCTGGTCGAGCGCCGAGAGGTCCTGGCCGTCGTACAGGACGCTGCCGGACACCGGCCCGTCGAAGCCGATGAGCAGGCGCAGCAGCGTCGACTTGCCGCAGCCGCTCTCGCCGACCACGGCCACGAACTCGCCGGGACGGATCGCGAGGGAGACGTCGTCGAGGACGAGCGGACCGTCGTCGGTGTAGCGGAAGGAGAGGTTGCGCGCCTCCAGCGCGCCGGTCAGCTCGCCGGGCTGGGTCGCGGAGCCGCGCACCTCGGGCTCCGCGTCGAGGACCGGCTTGATCTGCTCGTACATGGGCAGCACGGCCGCCGCCGAGACCAGCGCGCCCGTCAGCTGAGTCACCGACGTCAGAAGCATCGTCACCGCGGTGTTGAAGGTGAGGAACGACGCCGCCGACAGGGTGCCCCGCGCGGGCCCGGCGAGCAGCATGAACATCACCAGCGAACACAGCGGCAGATAGACGGAGTTGAGGACCGTCGTCACGTTCTTGATGCGGCCCGCCCGGCGCTGCAGCTCGCGGCTGCGCGCGAACTCCTTCGCCCACGCCGCGTACGCGAAGCTCTCCGCCCCCGCCACCCGCAGCTTCGGCAGGCCGCGCAGCGTCTGGTAGGCACGGTTGTTGAGTTTGTTGCCCAGTTCGACAAGGCGGCGCTGCCAGCGCAGCTCCCACAGCCCGAGCGTGAGGAAGACGCCCGCCACGACCACCAGCATGCCGAGCGCGGCCAGCGCCAGCGGCACGCTGTAGAGGAGGAGCATCACCAGGTTCATCGCGCCGATCGTCACCGACTGCACGGCGACCGGGCCCACCCCGGACAGCAGCCGGCGGATCGCGCTGATCCCCATCGCCGCACTGGCCAGCTCACCTGTGGACCGCGCCGCGAAGAACCGCGTCGGCAGCCGCAGCAGCCGGTCCCAGACCGCCGGTTGCAGCACGCTCTCCACCCGGCCCTCGACCCGCAGCACGGTCACGTTCTGCAGCAGCATGAAAGCCGCGGAGACCACGCTGGTGACGACCACGGCCAGGGAGACCTGGGTGATGCGACTCGTCTGCGCGGTCGGCACGTACGTGCCGAGGACCTGCCCCGTCGCGACGGGCACCAGCGCGCCGAGCCCCACCGTCACCAGCCCCGCGAGCAGCAGCCTGCGGACGTCGGAGGCCGCCGCGCGCAGACTGAACCGGGCCAGCCGCCAGGGCGTCAGCCTGCCCTCGGGCAGCGGCCGGTAGAGCATCACCGCCCGTTCCTCGAAGTCCTCCGCGGTGTCCTCGTCGACGCGGGTGCCGCGCTCGCCCGAGGGATGGACGGCCTCGTAGCCGCCGCGCCGCCACAACAGCGCGACCGGTGTCCCGGAGGCGGCCCGGAAGCCGACCAGGGGCCCGGTGTCCTGGCGCCACCAGGCACCGGTGAGCCGCACCGGACGGGTGCGGATCCGGGAGGCGACCGCGATCTGCTCGACCGGGTCGATCCGGTCGCTGACCGCGCCGCCGCGGCCCGGCTCCACCAGTGTGATCCCGCAGGCGTCCGCCACCACCTTGCAGGCCGCGTACGTCGCGTCGACCCCGCCCTGTGTCCCGCGACCGCGGCGCCCGCGCGAGCCGATCGACGCGAGCAGAGCCCGGTCGGCTTGTTCGCGGACGGCCTCACCCGCGCGGATGCCCGCCGCCGCCCGGTCCTCGTGCGCGCTCTCCAGCCGTTCGATCCACCGGTCGAGCGTGGCCAGCAGCCGGTACTGCTGGTTCACCATCCGCTGCCACAGCGCGCCGTCCATCAGCAGGTCGGCGGCGGCGTCGGCGGCGTACGCGGCCCCGTACTGCACGCTACCGGGCGCGAGCTGGGGCCACAGCACGTCGTCGTCGCCGGCCATCTCGTGGTCCGCGGTGTGCCCGGCCCGGTCGCCGAGCGGCGCCTCGAACAGCACGCGCTGGCCGCGCCCGACCCCGAGCGCGAAGGCCTCCTCCAGCAGACTCCACGCCATGTCGTACGCACCCTCATGGGCGGGCGGCGTGTACGGCAGCTCCCGCAGCGGGACCCGGCGCAGCGCGCAGCCCGCGAGGGGCCGGCCGACCAGCGTGTGCTGGGTGCCCTCGACCGGTCCAAGGAGCAGCGTGCCCGGCTCCAGGCGGCCCAGGAAGTGCCAGTGCCCCTGCGCGTGGGCGTCCACGGCGAACAGGTCGAGCGCGCCCTCCACGACGAGCCACAGGACCTGCGGCCCCTCCAGCGGCAGGCTGCGCAGACCCGTGCAGTCGACCGGCGTGCCGAGGCCGCCGAACGCGGCTACCACCTGGTCGGCGGCCGCGTGCGAGGTGAACTCCGGTTGTGTGTAGGTCACTTCAGTGCTCCCTGACCAGCTCGGCGTAGGCCCCGCCGGCCGCGACCAGCTGCTCGTGGCGGCCCCGCTCGACGATCTGCCCGTGGTCGAGGACCACGATCTCGTCGCTGTCGCGCACGGTGCTCAGGCGGTGCGCGATGACCACGCACGCGCAGCCGCGCCGCCGGATGTTGTCCATGACGATCTGCTCGGTCTCGGCGTCCAGCGCGCTCGTCACCTCGTCGAGGACGAGGATGCTGGGCCTGCGCACCAGCGCCCGGGCGATCTCCAGGCGCTGGCGCTGGCCGCCGGAGAAGTTCCGGCCGTCCTGCTCGACGCGGCTGTGCAGCCCGCCGGGCCGCCGCGCCACCACGTCGTACAGGCACGCGTCGCGCAGCGCGTCGGCGACCGCCTCGTCGGGGATCGAGGGGTCCCACAGCGCCACGTTGTCGCGGACCGTGCCCTCGAAGAGGAAGACGTCCTGGTCGACGAAGGAGACGGACGCGGCGAGCGCGCCGCGCGGGATGTCGTCCAGGCGCCGGTCGTCGATCCGGATGACGCCCTCCCAGGGTGTGTACAGACCGGAGATCAGCCGCGAGACCGTCGACTTGCCGCTGCCGGAGCCGCCGACCAGCGCCACCTGCTGCCCTGGCCCGACCGTCAGCGAGAACCCGGACAGCAGCGGCTTGTCGAGCGGGCTGTACCCGAAGGTGATGTTCTCCAGCTCGACGTGGCCCTTGAGGCGCCGCGTGCTCCGCACCGCCTCCGGGCGTGCGTACAGGTTGTCGACGGGGAAGTTCTCCACGTCCTTCAGGCGGGCCACGTCGGCGGCGAAGTCCTGGATGCGGCCCGCGACCCCGTTCAGCCGGGTGATCGGCGCGGTGAAGCGGGAGACCAGCGCCTGGAAGGCGACCAGCAGACCCACCGAGAGATGGCCCTCGACGGCGCGCAGCCCGCCGATCCACAGGATCAGCGCGCTGTTCAGGGTCGCGAGCGTCGGCGCGACGACGCCGAGCCACGCGCTCGGCACCCCGAGCCGCTGCTGCTCCTCCAAGGTCGTCGCGTGCTGCCCCGCCCACCGCCGGAAGTAGCCGTTCTCCCCGCCGGTCGCCTTCATCGTCTCGATCAGCTGGAGCCCGGTGTACGAGGTGTTGGTCAGCCGCGCCGTGTCCGCCCGCAGCTTCTGCGTGCGGGTCGCGCGCAGCCGCACGACGACGCGCATCGCCACCACGTTCAGCAGCGCGATGCCGACGCCGACCAGCGTCAGTTGCGGGTCGTAGCTCCACAGCAGCGCCGCGTAGAGCAGCACCACGATGCCGTCCACGCCGGCCGCGGTGAGGTCGCGGGCCAGGGTCTCGGCCACCGCGTCGTTGGACTGCAGGCGCTGGACGAGGTCGGCGGGGCTGCGCTGCGCGAAGAAGGTGACCGGAAGGCGCAGCAGGTGCCGGAAGAAACGGGAGCTGCTCAGCGTCGAGGAGATGATGCGCCCGCGCAGCAGGTTCCCCTGTTGCAGCCAGGTCAGGACGCCGGTCAGCGCCACCATCGCGCCCATCGACGCGAAGAGCGCCCCGAGCAGCGAGGTCTGGTCGCCGATCAGGAACAGGTCGATGTACGTCTTGCTCAGCGCGGGCACCGCCGCGCCCACGGCCACCAGCAGCAGGCTCGCCAGGAGCGCGGCCAGCATGGTGCCGGTCGTCCCGCGCAGCCGGCCCGGCATGGCCCGCAGCACGCCGGGGCGGCGACCGCCGGGCCGGAAGCCCTCGCCGGGCTCCAGGACGAGGACCACACCCGTGAAGCTGGTGTCGAAGTCCTCGCCCGCGACGAACCGGCGGCCCTTGTCCGGGTCGTTGACGTACACGCCGCGCCGTCCGAAGCGGCGGCCGGTGCCGTCGTAGACGACGTAGTGGTTGAACTCCCAGAACAGGATCGCGGGGCCCTGCACGTCGGCGAGGGCGGCCGGTTCCATCTGCATGCCCTTGGCGGTCATGCCGTAACTGCGGGCCGCTTTCAGCAGGTTGCTGGCGCGCGAGCCGTCCCGCGAGACGCCGCACGCGATGCGCAGCTCCTCCAGCGGGACGTGCCGGCCGTGGTACGCCAGGACCATGCCCAGGGCGGCGGCGCCGCACTCGACGGCCTCCATCTGCAGCACCGTCGGCGTGCGCACCTTCTTGCGGCGCCGGGGCGGCGGGGGAGCGGAGCGGGCGCGGCGGCGGTCGGAGCGGTGGCCCGTGGGCGGGAGCGAGGTGGCGGTCACGGCAGCAGCCAATCGATCGGGCGCTGCTCGGCGAGGTGCACGGCGCCGGAGGCGAGGGTCATGGAGGTGAGCGGGAACGGCGGCCCGTCCGCCGTCGACCAGGCGTAACCGGACTTCGTGGCCGCGTCCTTGGTCAGCTGTACGAGCACCGGCACCCGGGTCCCGCCCTTCGTGAACTGTGCGGCCAGTTCGCCGTCGCCGAGGAAGTCGGTGACCTGGCGCCGCGTCTGCGCCCCGCGGCCCACCGCCTTGACCTTGCCGCGCAGCACCCCGTGGTCCTGCGCGGCCGGCACGGTCAGGTCGACCGGGGCTCCGGCGGGCACGCCCCCGGCGCCGGTCGCGGGCACGTACAACATCGCGAGCAGCGGGTCGTGCGCCGAAGCGGTCTTCTCCAGGGTCGCGACGTCCGCGCCCGTGGTGACGACCGCGCCGATCCGGGCGACGAGCGCGGTGACCCGGCCCGCGTCGATGGCCCGCACCACCCGGTCACCCTGCTCGGTACGGATCTTGAGCAGCGGCGCGTCGGCCCGCACGCGCTGCCCCTCTTGCACGTACACGCCGGTGACCTGGCCGGTGACCGGGGTCTGCAGGACGTAACTGCCCTGGCCGTAGGTGAGGATGCCGCTCGCCTGCAGCGTCGAGCTCACCGAGCCGGTCACGGCCCACACGCAGGCGGCGGCCATGACGACGACCGTCACGGCGAGCGCGAGCACGCCCTGCGGCCGCGCGAGGCGCACCGGCAGATCGAGCTCCTCCGGTGACTGCAGCTTGCTGAGAGCCTGTTGGCGGAACTGCACGCGGTGTTTCCCTTACGTTGCTCGGGGCCGGACGGGGCCCGGACGCGCCCGAAGGCCCCGGGACCAGTGGTCCCGAGGCCTTGGGGGCCGTCGCCGGTCAGGTCGGCGGCGGCGTGACCGTCGAGGTCCGGCTCAGAGGCCGGCGACCAGGCCGGTGGCCAGACCCGTGACGGCGCCGGCGTTGACGCCGGTCAGGCCCTCGACCGTGCCGGTGACGCCCGCGACGACGCCCGAGACCGGGGCGATCGAGTCGAGGGTGCCGGTCACGTTGGAGGCGAGGCCGCCGACGAGGCCGCCGGAGACGTTGTCCAGCTCGGCGTCGGAGATCTCGAGGGTCTGGACCTGGGGGGTGTTGCTCATGAGGAGAGCCGCCCTTCTCAGTGGTAACGGGGTCATTCGAAAAAACGCGGAACGCACCCCGGAATCGGTGGCGCCGAATCCGTGCCGTCCTGCGGTGCCGAGGATCAAAGCACGGCGACGCTTCGCACAGCTAATCGGAACCTCCCCGGTCAGGGGGGATGTGCGAGGTCAATTGCCGCCCGGTGTGGGGTTGTTCACCGGCCGCGTCCAGCTCCTTCACAACCTTCACGGAGAGAAATGCGCGACGGGCCGCACCGCATTCAGCAAAATGGACACTCGCGCATCAATGGGATTCATTGTTTGTATCGTGCAATGGAGTTCTGTGAATCCTCGTGACCGCTCTGCGCCAACGATGTGCAGGTTTCTGGCACACCACGGCCGCGGCCGTCAGCAGGGCCGGTGACACGAACCCCCAGGGCGGCGCTCCCGCGTGGACGGCGACGCCGCCCGCGGCGCCGCCGGCCACCGCGCAGAGCCGTGCCACCACCCACCACTGGCCGGCGCCCCGCCGCGTCCCGTCCGCCGCCCCGGTGACGAGCGTGGTGAGGGTGCCGGTGAAGTAGGTCGTCGGCGCGGCCCCGGAGCCGGCCGCGACCATCGCCGCCGACTGCCCGCCCATCGCCACGGCCGAGGCCACCAGGAGCACCGTCCGCCACGCTCCGTCGGGGTGCCCGCCGAGCACCCCGGCGACCGCGGCGACGGCGGCGAGGACCACGGTCTGCACACCCAGGTACGCCACGACCCGGCCCGGCCACGGCGTCCCCTCCCTGACGCCCCGGCAGACCCGGGCGACGAGCGCGGCGCCGACGACGTACCCGCCGAGCGCGTACAACGGGGCGGCGACGCCCTCCTGCGCGCCGGAGCCGGAGCCCACCGCGACCCCCAGCAGGACCAGGTTCCCGGTCATCACCCCGGCGAAGACGGTCCCCAGCACGGTGAAGGCGAGCGCGTCGACCGCGCCCGAGGCGGCGGCCAGCAGCAGGAGGGAGACCTGGGCGCGTCGGTTCATGCTCCGCACCGTAGGCCCGCGAGCCGTCGCGGCCGCGCATCCGTGCGGCACGGACCCGCCGGCGTACACATCGTGGAGGGCCGCCATCGCGCTGTCGAAGCGCTTCGATGGTCTTCTGGACAGTCGCGGATCGGCCCCATAGGGTCGACAGGCCGAACGGTACAGAGCAGTCCGGTACCCGTCGAAGCGCTCGGCGTCGGCGTTCCCTCGTCACGGCTCAGGAGAACGACATGGTCACGCTCGCCGAGGTCGCCCGGCACGCCGGAGTCTCCGCCAGCACCGTGAGCTACGTCCTCAGCGGCAAGCGGTCCATCTCCGCCGCCACCCGCGAGCGCGTCGAGACCAGCGTCCGCCAGCTCGGCTACCACCCGAACGCGGGCGCGCGGGCCCTGGCCAGCAGCAAGTCGAACATCATCGCGCTGATGGTGCCGCTGCGCACCGACATGTACGTACCGGTGATGCTGGAGATCGCGATGGCCGTCGCCACGGCCGCCCGCGCCCACGGCTACGACATCCTGCTGCTGACCGGCGAGGAGGGCGCCCAGGCGGTGCGCCGCATCGAGGGCAGTGCCCTCGCCGACGCCATGATCGTGATGGACGTCGAACTGGACGACGAGCGGCTGCCGCTGCTGCGCTCCGCGGGCCGGCCCGCCGTCCTGATCGGCCTGCCCTCCGACACCGCCGGACTCACCTGCGTCGACCTCGACTTCGCCGCGGCTGGCGCGCTGTGCGCCCAGCACCTGGCCGACCTCGGACACCGGGAGATCGCGGTCATCGGAGAGGCCCCCGCCGTGTACGAGCGGCGCACCGGATTCGCCGAGCGGACCCTGGCCGGGCTGCGCGAGCGGAGCGGGGAGCTGGGCCTGCGGCTGCTGCACCGCCCGTGCGAGGGCTCGTACGCCTCGGTCTCGGCAACGTTGTCGCGGATCTTCGACGAGCGGCCCGGCACGACCGCGTTCGTCGTGCAGAACGAGGCGGCGACCGACCCGCTGCTCGCCCTGCTGCGCCAGTCGGGGCGCGCCGTGCCGGAGGACGTGTCGGTCGTCGCCGTCTGCCCCGAACAGGTCGCCGCGCACGCCTCCGTGCCGCTCACCTCGGTCGCGGTGCCCGCCCAGGAGATGGGGCGGCGCGCCGTCGAGCAGGTCATCGCCCGCATCGAGGGGCAGGGCTCGGACGAGGACGTCGTGCTGCTCGCACCGGAGTTGACGGTGCGGGAGAGCGCGGCGCAGGCGCCGGTCGCCTCCTGAACCGCGCCTGTCCGGGGCGGCGCAGGCCGCGGGAGACGGCGGAACCGGCGGTACGGAAGTTCACGCCGCCTGGGGGAACTACCGTGTCCGCACGGTGAGTTAGCGGTCCGTGCCGGCGCGCGGGCGCAGCCGCCCGGGCCCGCCGGCGGGGGTCGTGAGGTCCACGTCCGCGTCCCGGTCGGGCCGGAGCAGCGCCGTGCAGGTGCCACCGTCCCAGCGCAGGTCGACCCGGGCGCAGAAGCGGGCGCGCGGCCCCGTCACCGCGCCGCGCCGCCAGGACGCGGGTGGGGCGGGCAGGGCGTTCGCGGGGACGCTCACGTGACCGAACGATCCCCGTTCCACACCATCCGCACCCGCTCGGTGGTCAAGCGCTTCGACGAGGTGCCTCCCCACCGGGCGCGCGGAGAACTCATCGCCCCGCTGCACCAGTTCACGCCGGTTGCCGACCGGGGTTCCGGCTGACGCGCCGACCGGACGGACCCCGGGGGTACACCGACGGGCCCGAGGTAAGTAAGGTAACCCTTACCTAGTCCGGAGGAGAGGATTCCAGGAATGGACATGGCCGACCCCGTCACGCCCCCGACCCCCACCGACGCCGAGCGGGCACGGACGGTCCTCGCCGCCGCCGGATCCCTGGCGCTGACCGTGACCGGCACCGGGGACCGCTTCGACCACGTCGTGCTGCACGCCGTGGACGCCGCCTCCCGCCTGCTGCTGCTCGACCCGGCCGACGCCCGGCTCGCCGCCGCGCTCGCCGCCGCACCGCACTCGGGGCTCGCCGTCCACGCCGAGCTCACCGACGTGGCGCCGGTCGCCGTACGGGACAGGGTCCGCACCCGGCTCGCACTCAGCGGCCGCCTCACCACCGCGGGCCCCGACACCCTCGTCCTGCGCCCCGCGCGGGCCGCGCTCTCCGCGGACGACACCGTACGCACCCTGGACGCGACCGCCCTCGGGGCCGCGGCGCCCGATCCGCTGGCGGCCCAGGAGGCGGAACTCCTCGACCACCTCGACACCGGCCACGCCGACCTCCTCGTCGAACTCGCCCGGCTGGCAGGGGCGGACGCGCTGACCGGGGCCACCGGGGTCCGGCCCCTGCTCCTCGACCGCAAGGGGCTCGTCCTGCGCCTGGAGGGGCCCGCCTCCCACCAGGACGTGCGCGTCGCCTTCCTGACGGAGGCCCGGCACCCGAACGACGTCGGGCTGCGCATCCAGGAACTCCTCGACCCCACCGGAGCCTGGACGCACTACTGACCGGCGGCCCCGGCTCAGCGCTCCAGCGGGCGGTGCGCGCTCTCCGGCAGACGCACGTACACCGCAGACGACACCAGACAGAGCGCGGCGACGTACCAGGGGAACAGGCCGCTGTGCCCCCACTCCTTGAAGAGCGTGCCCACGTACGGCGCCGTACCGCCGAACAGCGCGACCGTCAGCGAGTACGGGAAACCGATCCCGGCCGCCCGGACCCGCGCCGGGAAGACCTCCGCGTTGACCGCCGCGGAGATCGACGTGAAGCCGGTCAGCAGCACCATGCCCGCACACTGCGCGAGCAGCAACGAGACGAACGAGCCGGTCAGCGAGTGCAGCAGCGGCACGCTCAGCAGCGCGAAGCCGACGCCGAAGAAGAGGAGCAGCGGCTTGCGCCCGAAGCGGTCGGAGAGCAGCCCGCCGACCGGCTGGAGCAGCGTGAAGAAGGCGAGCGAGAGGGTCCCGGCGAGCAGCGCGTCCGACTTGTCCATGCCGGTGTTCAGCTCCGCGTACGTCGGCAGGTACGAGGTCCAGGTGTAGTACGCGAGGGTGCCGCCCGCGGTGATCCCGCAGATCAGCAGCGACTCGCGCGGATGGTGGCGCAGCGCGTCGAACAACCCCGGCCGCGCGCCGGGCGCCGCGAGCTCCTCGCTGCGGGTCTCCTGCGCGCCCTGCCGGATCCAGAACCCGACGAGGCTGAGCAGCGCCCCGGCCAGGAACGGCACGCGCCACCCCCAGCCGTCCATCTGCCCGTCGGCGAGGGTGGCCACCAGGAGCGCGGCGAGCCCGGACGCCGCCAGCTGGCCGAGAGAGGTGGACACGTACTGGAAGGAGGAGAACAGGCCCCGCCGCCCCGGCCCGGCCGACTCCACCAGGAACGTCGTCGAGGCCGCGAACTCCCCGCCCACCGACAGGCCTTGCAGCAGCCGGGCCATGACCAGCACGACCGGGGCGAGCACCCCCGCGGCGGCGTACGTCGGCGTGAGCCCGACCAGCAGACTGCTGCCGCCCATCGACAGGATCGTCACCGTCAGCGCGGCCCGCCGCCCCCGCCGGTCCGCGACCGCCCCCATCAGCAACCCGCCCACCGGCCGCATGAAGAAACCGACCGCGAAAACGGCGAAGGTGGCCAGCAGCGGCACGAGCGAGTTCTCCGCGCCCTCGGGGAAGACCTGGTCGGCGATGTACGTGGCGAGGAAGGTGTACGCGTACCAGTCGTACCACTCGACGGCGTTGCCGACGGAGGCGGCGAGGAGTTGGCGCAGCGGGTGAGCGGGGCGGGGCGTGGTCGTGGTGATCTCTGTCATGGTCCTGACCCGTTCCCAGAAGAAGCCCTGCTCACGCGCGGGTCGAGCCACTCGACCCGCAGCGGCCGGCCCTCCTCGGCCTCCGCCGCCGACCGGCGGTGTCGTTCGGTGCGGCCGACTCCCCGGAACAGGGCAGGCCGTCCTTCAGGACACCCCCGCGGTTCAGCGGCGCTCTGCGGTCTTCGAGGGCGGTCGGCAGTTGCATGTGCTCCGGAGCCGGCCGGTTTCGGGCGTATATGGGGGTGCTGGTCGGGTCTGAGGCAGGGACTGGGGCGAGCGGTTCCTCTCAGCGAAATGGCAGAGCGTTCGGGGAGGCGACTGATCATGGGCTCGGGCGGGCAGACAGCGGCTCGTCGGTCATCTTCTCGGGCAGGGTCTGGGTGAGTCCCGCGACCATGTGGCTGTATGCGAGCCCGGCACGTTCGTCCAGTTCGGCGAGGGGGATGCCGGTGTCGCGTGCGTATGCCTCGCGGAAGATCGCGTATCCCATCTGGGCGGCAGCCGTCATCACGTGTGCGGCCACCGCGTCGGCGTTCTCGGGGAGGAGGCCGTTGTCGAGGTCGCGTTGCAGGCTCTGGCGGGTCTGTTCGAAGCGGGGCAGCGGGCTGAAGTCCTCGTCTCCGTCCAGGGCCAGGAGGGTTTCGAGGCGTACCAGTTCGGGTTCCTCGACGCGGTGGTGGAACATGGCCTGCCGGCGCTCGCCGAACGGCAGGTCCCAGTGGCCGTCGTGCTCTGCTGTGTGGCGCTCGACCAGGTCGGCCGCCGCTGCGCGCAGCAGGGCCTGTCGGGTGCCGAAATACTGGTAGATCTGGCCGTGGTTGACGCCGGCTTCGGCCGCGACCTCGCGGAGGTTGATGCCGGCGAGGACCCCGTCACGGTTGATGAGGCGGCGCGCGGCGGCCAGCAGATCGGCCTCCGTCTCCTGACGGGTCCGCCGGATCCTGCGCACTTTGCCTGTCTCGCTCATGCCCTGCTGCCCCTCGCTCCTGTCACGCCGCGGCCACGCCGTCCCGACCCCGCACGGTAGTACGCGTCGAGGCCGGTGATCGTGCCGCAAGGTCCCGTCGCGGCGCGCCGAGTGCTGTCCGCGGCGGATTCTGCCTGGCTCGTACCCCTTGTCGCGGCGTGTGGATCAGCCTAAGGTCCCGCTAGCAACGTTTCGTTAATAACAGATCGTGAATTGAGTCGCGCGCATGACGTCACTTCCTCTCGCGGGCATCCGCGTCCTCGACCTCTCCACCGTGCTGGCCGCGCCGGTGACCGCCACGTTCCTCGGTGACTTCGGCGCCGAGGTCGTCAAGGTCGAAGAACCCCGGCGCGGCGACTTCACCCGCGGTACGACACCCGGGGCGCGTTCCGCCTACTGGGCCCAGGAGGCCCGCAACAAGAAGTCGATCACCTGCGACCTGCGTACCGAACGGGGCCAGCGCATCGTGCGGGACTTGATCCCCCACTTCGATGTCGTGGTCACCAACTACCGTCCCCCAACATTGCGTTCGTGGGGACTCGACCCGGACCGGCTCGGCGAGCTCGCCCCGAACACCGTCCTGGTCTATGTCACCGGATACGGGCTGACCGGCCCTTACAGCGACCGCGGCTCCTTCGACCGGATCGCGAGCGCGTTCGCCGGACTGACCTACGTGACCGGCGAGACTGACCGGGAGCCGGTGCGCAGCGGCTACTCGACGATCGACTACATGGCCGCCTATCTGGGCGCGTTCGCCGTGGTCACGGCCCTGTACCACCGGGACACGGCGGGCGGCGGCGGCCAGGTCGTCGACCTTGCGCTGTATGAGGCCGGGTTCCGGGCCTCCGAGGACGCGCTGGCCGCGTACGCGACCACGGGCCGGGTCCGCGAGCGTGCGGGAAACCGCAACGCGCAGATCGTGCCCGCCAGCGACTTCACCACTGGTGACGGCCGCCGAGTGTCCATCCACGCCGGCACCGACGCCCTGTTCCGCCGGCTGAGCAGGCTCATGGGCCGGCCCGAGCTGGCCGACAGCGATGAGTATGCGATGCGCGCGGCGCGCGCCCGCAACGCCGAGGACCTGTACGCGCTCATCGGCGCATGGGCGGCCCGGTACACCGCCGACGACCTCACCAAACTCTGCAACGAGGCCGGCATTCCGGCCTCGCCGCTGATGAGCATCGCCGACATTGCCGCGGACCCGCACTACCGCGAACGCGGCACCCTCATCGACGTCCACGACCCGGACTTCGGCGACGTCCTCATGCCCGCTCCGCTGCCCCGGCTGTCGAAGACCCCCGGCAGCGTCCGGTCCACCGGGCCCGCGCTCGGCGCACACAACCCCGAGGTCTACCGCGACATCCTCGGCCTGAGTGAGGACACGCTCGCCGCCCTGGCCGCCGACGGCGTCATCTGACCGGCCACATCTCGCGGTATCGCGTTCCTGACTCCTCCGTTCCGTCCCGCTCGTTCCCGCCGCAACGGCCCGGCTCCGCCAGCCTGCCCGCGGCTTCCTGCCCCTGCTCCCGGGAGGTCACCTCACCATGGCCGGCACACGCGAACCCGTCGCGCTCGGGGACCGGCTCGACCGGCTCCCCCTCAGTTCCTTCCATCGCAGGCTCGTCCTCGCGCTGGCCGGGATGATCCTCTTCGAGTGGGTGGAGCTGAACGCCTTCGCCTTCGTCGCACCCACCCTGCGCAAGCAGTGGGACATGCCGCTGTCCACGGTCGCGCTGGTCATCGGAGTCAGCCAGCTCGGCGCCTTCACCGGCGGCGTGCTCGGCGGATACCTCGCCGACCGCATGGGGCGCAGGCGCACCATGCTCATCAGCGTCGCCGTGTACTGCGTGGGCAGCGGTCTGTGTGTCGTCGTGCAAAATCCCGGGCAGCTGATCGCGGCCCGTTTCACCGCGCATCTGGGAGCACAGGCGATGGCGGTCGTCGCCATCGTCATGCTCACCGAGTTCGTCCCCGCCGCCGCGCGCGGCAGGCTCCAGACGTGGAAGGTGGCCATCGGCGCACTCGGCATCCCGATCGCGGCCTGGACCGGCTACTTCGTCGTCCCGCACTGGACCTGGGGCTGGCGCCTGGTCCTCGGACTCGGCCTGCTCGGTGTCGGCTTCGCCTGGCTCGTGCACCGCTGGGTGCCCGAGAGCCCCCGCTGGCTGCTCAGCCGAGGAGAAGCAGACCGGGCCGAGGAGATCGTCCGGGCCATCGAACAGACCTGCGGCATCAAGGCGGCGCAGCCGCCGAACCCGGGCCCAGCCCCTCAGGACACCGACACGCCGCGGCCCACCGCCCGCGTGGGTTTCGCCGAACTCCTGGCCCCGCCCCACCGCCGCCGTTTCGTCGTGGTGGCCGCGATGTGGGTGACCGGCCTGTTCGCCTACTCCGCCTTCAACACCTGGACCCCCACCTTCCTCTCGGAATCCGGCCTCGACCTGGACAACGCGCTGCTGCTGTCCGCCGCGGTGGCCACCGCCGCGCCACTCGGCGCCGTCCTGGCGGTCCCGCTCATCGACCGATGGGATCGGCGCCGCACCCAGCTTGCCCTCGGCGGCCTGCTCGCCGCGACCCTGCTGGTCTTCGGCCTGGTCCGTACCCCCATCGCCGTACTGGTGCTGGGGTGCGTGGCAAGTCTGCTGTTCCAGGCATCCGTCCCCTTCCTCCAGGTGTACTCCGCCGAAGTCTTCCCCACCCGGGTACGGGCCCTGGGCTCCGGCACCGCCAACGCCCTGTCCCGCATCGTCAACTTCGCAGCCCCCATGCTGGTCGCCGCGGTCTACAGCGGAATCGGCTACACCGCCGTCTTCGCCATGCTCGCCGTCCTCGCACTCGCCGGAGGCTGCATCGCCGTCCTCTACGGCCCCCGCACCACCGGCGTCAGCCTCGAAACCACTGAAGCCCCCCACCACACCGACACCACCGGCGCCCCGGACCGATCCAAGGAGAACGTCCTGCCATGACCGATCTGAATTACGCGAGCGCCACCGAACTCCTCGCCCTGATGAAAAGCGGCGCTCTGTCCCCCCGGGAACTGACCGAGCACACCCTCCAGCGCATCGCCACAGTCGACGGCGCGATCAACTCCGTCGTGGCCCTCGACCCCGACCGGGCACGCAACGAGGCCGACGCCATGACCGAGCGTCTCGCCCGCGGCGAGGACCCCGGCCCGCTCGCCGGACTGCCCGTCCTCGTCAAAGACCTCGAAGACGCCGCCGGCTTCCCCACCACCCGCGGCACCCGCGCCTTCCGGAACACCCCGCCCGCCGCGCACGACGGCACCCACGTGGCCCGGCTGCGCGCCGCGGGCGCCCTGATCATCGGCAAGACCAACACCCCACCCGTCGGCGCCGCCGTGCACACCGCCAACGACGCCTTCGGCATCACCCGCAACCCCTTCGACCTGACCCGCTCGCCGGGCGGCTCCAGCGGTGGCGCCGCGGCAGCCGTTGCCGCCGGGATCGTGTCCCTCGCCACGGCGGGCGACGGTGGCGGGTCCACCCGCATCCCCGCCGCCCTGTGCGGGCTGCCCGGACTCAAGCCCAGCCGCGGTCGCATCCCTCAGGGGCCCGCCCGGATGCCGAACTGGCCGCAGAACACCGTCCTGACCGGTATGGCCCGCACGATCCGCGACACGGCCCTCCACCTCGACATCACAGCCGGCCACCACCCCAGCGACCCCTACTCCCTCCCTGCCCCCAGCGGCTCCTACGTCAGCGCCCTCGACCAGCCGCTCCCACCCCTGCGCATCGGCGTCCTCACCACCCTCGGCGTGGCCGGCCCGCGCCCTGAAATGCTCGCCGCCCTGCACCGCGTCGCCACCATGCTGCGCACGCACGGACACATCCTGCGCGAGGACGAGGCCACCCTGCCGGGCGCCGACACCTACCCGCGCCCCTTCCAGCTGCGCCAAAAACTCCTCGCCTACAACCGCTACCTCGCCCTCGCCGACGAACTCGACACCCGTCCGGACGACTTCGAGCCCTGGTTCACGAAGCTGCTGCACGACGGCAGCACCCTCACCCCCGAAGAAGCCGCCGCGCACTGGGCCCACCGCGCCCAGCTCGACCAGTGGACGGCCCAGCTGTTCGAGCGCTACGACCTGCTGCTCCTGCCGACCGTGCCGACCACCGCCTGGCCCGCCGAAGGACCGGACACCCTGACCGCCGTCCGTGAAGGCACCCTGCCCATCGCCTACACCTCCCTTTTCAACGACACCGGACACCCTGCGATCACCGTCCCCGCCGGCCTCGCCCCCGACGGCCTGCCCTGCTCCGTCCAACTCGTCGCCCCCCACCACCGCGAGGACCGACTCCTCGCCGCAGCCCGCCTCGTAGAAGAGTCGGAAGGCCCCTTGCAAGCACCCGCACGAGACCTGGACCAGTGAAGTCTCGCCGCGCAAGCAGGCGTCCTCGCAAGGGCTGACCGGACCACCCCTCCCCTCTCACCCCACGCCGGCGCGCCGGGCGCGAAGGCGCAGGGCGCCGGAAGGGGGGAAAGCCGGGAGGGGGGAACGGGGCGTGGGGGCATGACCCCTCCTGTTTCGGGAAGACTGTTCAAGGGCCCAGCGTCCGGCGCACGAGCCGTCACCGGTCAGCCAACGGACCCACAAGCGCGCCGGAGCGGACGCCGGTCTCACCGCAGATCCCTCACCGGGACGAAAGCACGAGCACTGTGGCTGCTGCCCCCCACCGGCGCACATCTACGTCGCCGAAAGCTCCGGCCACAGCGGGATAGGCCGGCAGATCGCCGACCATGTCATAGAACAGCACGCGCACTCGGATACCGCGCAATGCAGTTCAACACCGTGCGATCGGGTCAGGGGCCGACGACGCCCTCGCACCATGTGCCGGAGGAGGAGCGGGCGACTTTCAACACCCGGCACAGCAGAACGGTCGGGAACCTCAAGATCCCAGTCTCCACGTGTCCACGATCACGGGGAAGTTTCAGGGCAGGAGTTGCCCCGGCTCGGCGACCAGGCGCACGAAGGGGATCTGTCTGCCGATGCGGTGGTAGGAGTCCGTACTGCCGTCCGTGCCGAAGCCCATGAACGCGCACAGACGCCGGGCGGTGCGGGGGCGCGCTGGGGCGTAGCGGGCCATGGCGGCGCCGCTCTCGTCTTCGTTCAGGAAGCGCGCGGTGACCGCGTAGTGGCGGTTGCCGATCTGGACGGTCGTCTTCGGGGTCGCGCGCAGGTTCTGGTACCAGTCAGCCTCGGGGCCGAAACCGG
The DNA here is from genome assembly GCF_044465085.1 of Streptomyces sp. NPDC049813. Lineage (NCBI taxonomy): Bacteria > Bacillati > Actinomycetota > Actinomycetes > Kitasatosporales > Streptomycetaceae > Streptomyces > Streptomyces sp. NPDC049813. Next base: position 90,009 of record NZ_JBITLI010000001.1, read on the forward strand.
AGGCCACGGTCCAGTGGCCCGATTCGGCGTCGCAGGCGACGACTTCCAGCACGACGTGGTGGTCGAGTCCGCTGACTCGTCCGGTGTGGTGCAGCAGGAGCAGCCGCCGGCCGAAGAGGGGGCCGAGTCCGATGCGGAAGAAGGTGACGGGGAGCCGGGCCATGCGCCGGCGCCGGCCGCGGGGAAGTTCGGGGCGGTGCCGGACCCGGTCTGCTGACATCGTCGCGTCGCCTCCTCAAGGCGTGCAGGAACTCGATTTCGTAACAGCGGCTGGAGGTCTTCCCTTAGATAGTGCAAGCTTTGCATAGTCTAAAGGTGGGGGTCGGCCTGGTGCAGGCGGGCCGGGTAGTTGTGACACGGTCGGGAGCATCATGAGCACTGCGGAGCGCGAGGACGCACGTCTGCTGCTGTCCTCGTTGCCGGTCGTGGTGATGGCGGTCGTGGCCGCTGTGGACCTCACGGCGGGACCAGAGGTGGGGCTCTTGCCGATGGTGTCGCTGGGGCCGGCGTTCGCCGGGTTGATCGGCACGTGGCGGCGCACGGTGTGTATCGGTGTGGTGGCGCTGCTGGTGTGCGTGATGCTCGGCGCGTATGACGGTCTGTTCGAGACACGGCGCGGATTCACGGCGATGGTGTCGGTGGCTGGAGTGACGCTGGCCGGGGTGATCGCGGCGGTGATGCGCGGGCGGCGCGAGGCGGAGCTTGCCAGTGTGCGCTCCATCGCGGAGGTCGCCCAGCGGGTCCTGCTGCGGCCGGTGCCGCGCAGTGCCGGGATGCTGCGGGTGGCGGTGTCGTACACCTCGGCGGTCGCGGAAGCGCGAATCGGCGGTGATCTGTATGAGGTCGTCGCTTCGCCGTTCGGCGTGCGCGTCATCGTCGGTGACGTCCAGGGCAAGGGACTTGCAGCGGTGGAGACGGCGGCGGCTGTGCTCGGGGCCTTTCGCGAGGCGGCGGACGACGAGCCGGACCTCTCGGCGCTCGCTGCGCGCCTGGAGCGCCGGGTGGACCGCGAGGCGAACGGGGAGAGGTTCGTGACCGCCGTGCTGGCCGAGGTGCACGCCGATGACCGCTCGGTGGTCCTTCTGAACTGCGGTCACCTGGCTCCGATGCTCGTGCACGGCGACGGCTCGGTGGACTTCCTGCACCCGCCCGCGTACGCCTTGCCGCTCGGTCTCGGTATGTACGCCGACGAACCGGCTCACCCCTATCGCGCGGGCTTCGATGAGGGTGATCAGCTCCTGCTCTACACCGATGGAGTCACCGAGGCGCGCGACGCGCACGGCGCTTTCTACCCGCTCGAGAAGCGAGCGGCCCTGCTCGAGAACTCCGAGGCCGATGCGGCGCTCGAGGCGTTGCGGGCCGATGTGGTGCGGCACGTGGCGGGGCCGCTGCACGATGACGCGGCCATGCTTCTCCTGCGCTACCGGTGAGATCCGCGATGCACCACGACAGGCGGCGGACGCTCAGGGCCGGGCACAGGGTAGAAAGGTGCCATGGCCAGGAAAGCGGCTCCGGCGGAGCGGGTGGACGATGTGGACGCGGTGACGCGTGCGGTGCTCACGGCGTCGCGCGTGCTGGTCGCGGTGGCGGCGCGTTCGCTCGCCGAAGTCGAGGACCGGGTCACGTTGCCGCAGTTCCGCATGCTGGTCGTGCTCTCCTCGCGCGGCGACACGAAGCTGGTGGGGCTGGCCGAGCTGCTGGGTGTGGCGCCCTCCACGGCGATGCGGATGGTCGACCGCCTCATCGCCGCAGGACTCGCGGACCGGCAGACCAACCCGGTCAACCGGCGCGAGACGCTGCTGCGGCTCACCGCCGAGGGCCGGCGCACCGTGGAGAACGTCACCGCGCGCCGCCGTGAGGGGATCGCCGCGATCGTCGAACGCCTCGCCCCCGGACAGCGCACGGCGCTCATCGCGGCGTTGAGCGACTTCAACGAGGCAGGCAGTGAACCGCTGGCCCCGCTGCTGGAGGAGGACGCCGGACTGCATCCTCTGGGCTGGGCCGATCCGTCCACAGCGGGGTAAGCCCGGGATTGTGCCCTGGTCCCCGCCTCACACCGTCAGCATCAGCACCTGGGGAGACAGGAGTCATGACCACTCGTCTTGTGCAGCGCCATCCCCTGTCGAGGCGCTTCCCTGCCGCCCCGTCGCGGCCCGTCGTCGTCCACGCCCAGCTCGACGGGGGCGGCCGCCGCGTGACTCTCCGTGGTGAGCAGGCAGGCATCGCCCGGTCGGTCACCGACGTCGTCGAGATGCTCCGCTGTGCGGGAGTCGACCTGGATGCCGAGGAAGCGGCGGCATCACCTCTGATCGAATGGCGGGGCGGAGGGCCCCAGGCGTGGTCCGCCTGATGAAGGCCACGGCCCTGAGGAGGCACCGGGCCGCCGCCCGGTTGCCGGAGAACGGCAATCACGTGGGCTCCATCGCGTCCGGAACCGGCCGCTGTGCCGCACCGAACGGGCCTGGGATCGTGTTGCCGCCCTGGTGTGTGGGTGTGAGTCAGGAGGTGTGACGTGGGGCAGGTACGGCGCCGTTCGTTGTACAGACGCCGTGCGGCGTCGACGGACACGGGGCTGGCGGAGCACCTGCGTTCCTTCCTGTGGGGGCCCGCGGAGTTCGCCGGCCTGCCCCGGCGGCGACTGATGGCCGAAGGGATCGGTGTCGGCTGCCTGGCCTGCGCCGCCACCGTCGGGGCCGGTTTCCTGGGCATGTGGCACGGGCCGGCCCGGCTGGCCACGGGCGAACTCGGCCTGGTCGCGGTGGCGGCCCTGGTGCTCTACCTGGCTGTGCTGGGGGCGGGCCGGATCCTGATCGCTCTCCTTGCCGTACTCGGAGCCTGTCTGGCCTTCACCGCTCCGGATATCGCGGCCGGAATCGTGCTGGACCAGCGAGGCCGGGTCGAGTCCGCCGTGGTGGCTTCGGTCCAGGACGTCACCGGCAGGGCCGGTCGCCATCTGTGCTCGGTCACCGGCACCGTCGCCATCGGTGACGTCAGGGTCTGGCGGGGCTGCCCGGCTTCGGTTGCACCCGGCGACACAGTGCCCGTGGTGTACGACCCGCACGGTCTGGCGCCCGCCCGGGGGATCGCGGCGGCCGGTGCACTGCGCAGGGGGGAGCTGCGACTGGCGGGACTGGCGGCGGGATTCGTCGCCGTCAGCGCGGTCGCGGTGGTGCGGTCGTTCCGGATGTCACCCCAGCCCTCTGTCGCGCCCGCGCTGTCGGCCGGACTCAACGCGCGTCACAGTGGCACATCAGGTTCATCACGGTGAATGCGGATGCGGACCATCTCGCCGGCGCACTGGTCGAGGAGCTCGGTGCCGGTGTGCACGATTCCGACGGCTCGCGCCGTTGCAGCCGCCTCGGTGGCGACACCCCTGTTACGCCCGAACACGGGCCAACTGGCGCCCCCGTACGGCAGCATCGCTGGGACGAGGTGGACATTTGGCAGTTCGTCAGCGAGCACGCCGGCCTGAGTGTGGGAGGTCCCGCAGTCCACTACCGGCCGGCGGGTTGCGGCAGGAGGCCGCGTGATGCTGTCGGGGCCGGGTGGCTGGAGTGCAGAGCGCGTAGGGCGCTCTGATGGCTGAGCCAGCCCACCGGCCGCAGGTCGTCGGGGTCCAGGACCGGCAGGCCGGTGCCGGGTGCTGCGACCAACGTGTGCAGCGCGAGAGCGAGTTGCTGGTCGGCGGTGATGCACGATGGCATCTCGACGAGGTCACCAGCCGTGGCGGGTGCCGCGTCCGGCTGCTCGGCCATGGCTTCGGCCACGGCCTGCGCGGTGACGACGCCCAGACAGACCCCGTCGACGTCGCAGACCGGCAGAGCGCCGTGGCCAGAAAGGCTCAACAGTTCTGCGGCGGCCGTCAGTTGTGTCGTGGCGGACAGCGGGTTCGGCAAGGGTTCCATGACGGCCGACACCCGTTGTGCGCCCAGGCGGGCGCCCGGCGCCGGGCCGGTGAGGTCGATACCGCGGCGGCGCAGTTTGAGCGTGTAGATCGTGTCTCGGGTCAGCAGCCGGCTGGTGGCCGTGGCCAGCACGATGGCGAGCATCAGCGGCAGGATGATGGAGTACTCGCCGGTCAGCTCGAAGAGGATTACCACCGCCGTGATGGGTGCGCGGGCGGCGCCCGCGAAGACGGCGCCCATGCCGACGAGCGCGTACGCGCCCACGGCCCCCGCCGAGCCGGGCAGCAGCCCGTGCGCGACGGCACCGTACGCCGCCCCCAGCATCGCCCCGATGAACAGACTCGGCGCGAACACGCCGCCGGAGCCGCCGATCCCGATCGTCAGGCTCGTGGCGATCACCTTGCCGACCAGCAGGAGCAGCAGGAACCCGATGGCGTAGTGCCCTTCGGTCGCCTTCTCCAGGACCGGGTAGCCCACCCCGTACATCTCGGGCAGTGCGAGCAGGACGAGCCCGAGCGCGAGGCCGCCGGCCGCGGGGCGCAGCCATTCGGGGCCGCGCCAGATGAAGTCACAGGCGTCCTCGACCGCGTACAGGATGCGGGAGAAGCCGACCCCGCCCGCGCCCGCGACGATGCCCAGCGCGGCGAACAGGGCGTACTGGCCGAGGTGTTGGATGTGGAAGTCGGGCAGGTTCAGAAAGGCGACGTCGCCGAAGGCGGCGCGTCCGATCACGCTCGCGGTGACGCTGGCCAGCACGGTGGCGCCGAACGCTTCCACGCTGAAGGTCGCCAGAATCAGTTCCATCGCGAAGAAGACGCCGGCGAGCGGGGCGTTGAAGGTCGCGGCGATGCCACCGGCCGCGCCGCACGCGACGAGCAGCTTCATCCGCTGCTCGGTCACCTTGCCGAAGCGGCCCAGCGTCGAGCCCAGCGCGGAGCCGATCTGCACGATCGGCCCTTCCCGGCCCACGGATCCGCCCGCACCGATGGTGAGCGCCGAGGCGAGCGTCTTGACGACGGCCACCTTGGGGCTGATCCTGCCACCGCGCTGCGCGACGGCCAGCATCACCTCGGGCACGCCGTGCCCGCGTGCCTCCTTGGCGAACCGGTTGACCAGCGGACCGTACAGGAGCCCTGCGGCCACCGGTACGACCAGCACGAAGCAGGGACCGAGCCAGGGCAGGTGCGGGTTGCCGCTGCCGGGCGCGGCGGCGTAGTCCTCGTGTCCGGAGAACAGCCGGGTGAAGGACTGGATGCACCAGCGGAAGACGATCGACCCGACGCCCGCACCCGCCCCGACCAGGACCGCCATCAGCATCAAGGGACCCCGGTCGATCAGGTGCGCTCGTGACGCCCGGTGACCATCGTGTATGCCGCTCACTGCTTCCCCTTCCTCACCTTTGCATTATGCAAAATAAGCCATGAGGAGGGTAACCGTGGTTTCCTACGGCAGTCGCGGGCGGCCTTCGTGGGATCGGGCCCCGGCGACCCGGCCGGGCCGCATGATCCGGACCTTGCCGCCCTCGCAGGCGGGGCAGTGCGGGGACTGCAGGGGTGAGGGGGTGCGGCGCCCGTCCAGCTCGTACCGGGCCGCGATCCGCCCGTAGTAGTCCAGGCGGTGGTGCGCAAGTCCACCGTGGTGCGGCTGCTGGGCGACGCGCGACCGCGCACCCTCGCCCGGGCGGCGGGGCTCGGCGCGTCATCGTCGTCCTGTTCGTACGCCGCCGTCGCGTTGGCGCGCTCCCTGGTCCGCAAAGGGGCAGACTTCACCGCGGCGATGACCTTCGAGATCGCCTCGACCAACCTGGTCCTGGAGCTCGGCGTCATCCTGGCCCTGCTGATGGGATGGCAATTCACCGCTGCCGAATTCGTCGGCGGCCCGTTGATGATCGTGCTTCTGGCCGTGCTGTTCCGGCTGTTCCTGCGGGAGCGGCTGCTGCGTGAAGCGCGAGCCCAGGCCGAACGCGGAGCGGCGGGTCTGATGGAGGGGCACGCCGCGATGGACATGTCCGTGCGACGGGAGGGCGGATTCTGGAGGCGGTTGGTGTCGGGCGACGGATTCACCGCCGTCGCCCACGTCTTCGTCATGGAGTGGGCGGCCATTCTGCGAGACCTGGTGATCGGACTCCTCGTGGCGGGAGCCGTCGCTGCCTGGGTGCCGGACTCGTTCTGGCAGGCGTTCTTCTTCGACGGGCATCCGCTCGCCGCGAAGCTGTGGGGGCCACTCGTCGGCCCCGTCGTGGCCGTGGTGTCTTTCGTCTGCTCCGTCGGGAACGTCCCGCTGGCCGTGGTGCTGTGGCAGGGCGGCATCAGTTTCGGTGGAGTGATCGCCTTCCTCTTCGCGGACCTGCTGATCCTGCCGATCCTCAACATCTACCGGAAGTACTACGGCCGAAGGATGGCGGCGTTCTTGTTCGGCACGTTCTACGTGGCGATGGTGGGAGCCGGATACCTCGTGGAGTTCGCCTTCGGCGGACTGGGGCTGGTACCGGACCGGTCGCGTGCCGTCTTGCCCGACCAGGGGGTCAGCTGGAATTACACGAGCTGGCTCAACGTCGTCTTCCTCCTCCTGGCCATCGTGTTGATCGTGAGATTCGTCCGGACAGGCGGTGTGGGCATGCTGCGGATGATGGGCGGATCCCCCGAGAACAGTGCGAAGAGTGCGGGCGATGACGGCGACACTTCCTGCTGACGGCAGTGCCGGAGCCTGGGCACAGAGTCGCCGTGGTTACGCGCCCGGCTCATCCGCGCAGACCTCGCGACGATCGGCAACAGCCGCCGGAAGGCCCGCGGCGACACATGGGCCGACGCCGGCTGCGGCCGTACCATCGCACTAGGCCCACCACACCCCGTCGGAGGACGGTCGAGCAGAGCGGCAAAACCCCCAAGGACGGGTGGGGGCCGGTACCGCATGGCGGTTCACTGGTCCAGCGGTTCAGGCAGGCCGGGCGTCCCCAGACCACAGAGCCACATCGTGCTCAGGCGGGCGGCTTCGCGGGCGAGTTGTCGGTCACGTCGGTTCATCCCATCCCTCGACTCTGGGGCGACTCGGCGTCGGTGGCCGCGGTTCGGATTCAGGTGAGGGCGAAGTAGCGCAGCCAGACGTAGCCCCCTGAGATGGCCACGGTGACGGTGGTGACGACCAGGCCGTACTTGGTGAACTGCCAGAAAGAGATGGGCTGCCGGTTGCGTTCGGCGATGCCGAGGACGACGACGTTGGCGCTGGCCCCGATGGCGGTCGCGTTGCCGCCGAGGTCGGCACCGAGGGTGAGAGCCCACCACATGACGTGGTCGCCTGCGCCCCCCATGTCGTGGACGAGGTCGGCGGTGATCGGCGCCATGGTGGCGACGTAGGGGATGTTGTCGACGATCCCGGACAGCACGGCGGAGGCGCCCAGCAGAATCATCGAGCCGCCGAGTTCGCTGCCGCCGACGACGTCGGCGAGGGCTTCGGAGATCTCGCCGATGACGCCGGTCTCGATCAGACCGCCGATCATGATGAACAGGCCCGCGAAGAAAGCGAGGGTGGGCCATTCGACCTCGGTGAGCACCTCGCCGGTCTCCACGGTGGAGACGGCGACCAGAAGGCCGGCGCCGAGGAGGGCGACGATACTCGGCTCGTACTGCAGGACCGGGTGGAGGACGAACCCGGTGACGACCAGTGCCAGGACGAGAAGCCCCTGGACGAGCAGGCGCGGGTTCGTGATGGCCTCACGCTCTTCCAGCTCCATGATCGCGGCGGCGCGCTGCTCGTCGTAGACGAAGGACTCGCGGAACATCACCCGGCACAACAGCACCAGGACCGCCGTCAGCACGGCGGACAGCGGGGCGAGATGGACCAGGAAGTCGTTGAAGGTCAGTCCCGCGCGGCTGGCGACGATGATGTTCGGCGGGTCACCGACCAAGGTGGCGGTGCCACCGATGTTGGACGCGAAGACCTCAGCGATCAGGAACGGGGCGGCGGGCAGCGCGAGCCGCTCGCACACCAGCAGGGTGACCGGGGCGATCAGCAGCACGGTGGTGACGTTGTCGAGCAGAGCGGACGCCATCGCCGTGATGACGATGAGCATGACCATCACACGGAACGGTCTCGCCCGGGCCTTCTTCACGGCCCAGATGGCCAGGTACTCGAACATACCGGTCCGTTTGAGCACGCCGACGATCATCATCATGCCCGTGAGCAGAAAGATGACGTTCCAGTCGATGCCGGACTCGGTCGAGTAGAACGCCGCCCTGTCGTCGCTCGCGCCGATCGCCAGCATGAGTCCCGCGCCGCCGAGTGCCGCGGCGACCCGGTGGATCTTCTCGGCGATGATCAGCGCGTACGCGCCGACGAAGACGGCGATCGCCGCCCAGCTGTGCCAGTCGTTCACGATCCTCCGATGAGCCTTTCCACCAGGCGGGCGGCCGTCACAGCGCCCACCACCTCGCTGCGTTCGCCGTCGCGTCCGACGACGGCGACCAGAGGACTGGGCGTACGCGACATCAGCGCGGCAATCTGCAGGGCACTGGCCTCCGACCCGACGAACGGCGGCCGGAACCGGCGCCGGGGCGGCCAGTGCCCGATGGCGTACGGCGCGGGCATCTGGTGCTCGGTCAGCGGTCCGACCGCGTCCAGGGCGTCGTCGTCGCAGGACACCGTCGGGTAGGGCCGGGCGAACTCACGGGCTGACATGTGCCGGCTCCTTGCCTGCGGGACTTGCGTCCGGGGAATCGTCGATGCCGACGAGGGCTTCCACGTCGAAGAGGCGGGCGATGGGGACATCGGTGCTGCTGTGCGCGACGATCGAGAAAGCGATGCAAACGGCTATGAGCGTGTATGCCTGCTCGCCTTGCGGGATGCCGGCCTGCAGCACAAGGAGTCCGTAGACGACCGAGGCGAAGCCCTTCGGCCCGAACCACGCCGCGACCAGCTTCTCCCTGCGTTCGATGCGAGTGCCGAGCAGGGACAGCAGCAGCGAGGCCGGGCGGATCAGGACGATGGCCAGAACGACGGCCACGTAGCCGCCCACCGACAGGTCACCGAACAGCTGCGGCGTGAGCACCGCTCCGAAGACGAGCAGTGCGGCGAATTTGGCGAGTTCCGCGAGTGACTCGCCCAGCGGCTCGAAGGCCTCACCCGCCTCGGGGGACCGGGCGGCGAACACGGCGCCCGCGCAGAACGCGGCGAGGTAGGGGTTGGCATGGCTGAGGTGGCAGACGGCGTAGAGGATGACACCGATGGCGAGCGGCAGCAGTGGCTGCAATTTCGGCTCGGCCCCCAGAAGACGGAACCGGACGAGCGCGATCACCAGGGTCGGCAGCGCCACGCCGAAGATGAGCCCGAGCGTCAGCTTGGCGCGGAGCTTGGGGAACGAGATGTTCATGCCGTCGGTGAACAGCACTGCGAACAGGGCCAGATCGGCCGTCACCGACACGATCTCACTGTCCGGCGTGATGTGGACGAGGCCGAGAAAGCCGTCACTGACGAGCGCCCCACCGAGCAGAAACAGCAACGACGTCGACAAAATCGTGCGGGCCGCGAGGCCTGACAGGAGGACCGCGACGAGCAGTGCGACTCCGAATACCGCGACCAAGACCATGGCCGGCGCCCCCGATCAGCGAAGAGATCTCTTCCGTATCGCCGACCAGGCTTCCCGGCACACCGAGCGGAACCCTACCGGTTCTTGACGCGGCATTGACAGCCCCCTGCCTCGTCCCTGTGGGAAGCCCGCGACCATGCTTTCGTGCTACTTGGGAGAGTGATCTGCCCAGAAGGCGTGACCGGTGACGTATTGCAGGTCGTAAGGGACTGCTCAGGCGCGGCGAATGTCGTGCGGTGGCAAGGGGCCGCCCTGGAACCGGTCGGTGACGTCGTCTAGTTCCAGCTCGCGGTGGCGCTGCGCTGACGGCCGGCGCACTGTCGACGTCGCCCACGCCGTGCACTGCGCCGTCGAGGACGGGGCCCCGGAGGCGCACTTGAGCGGTCACCGGCACAGGCATGACATCCATGTCGCCGTGAGCACCGCATTCAGTACGAGGGCAGCCCCGCATCGCCCGCACCGTCAGCCGCGGGCGATGCGCCGGTAACGACTGACGGCCAACGGCATGAAGACCGCGACGATGGCACACGCACAGAGGGCCGCGTAGGCGACGGCGTGCTGGACGGGCCATGAGTCGGGCGGGACAACGGCTGCCGGGGCCTCGTTGCCGAACAGGGAGCGGCCGGCCGTGGCGGTCGCCGAGACCGGGTTCCACTCCGCGACCACGCGCAGCGGACCCGGCATCCTGGTGACGGAGACGAAGGCGCCTGAGATGAAGGTGACGGGAAAGAGCCAGATCAACCCGGCACTCTGGGCCACTTCGACGCTGCGAGCCATGAGCCCGATCGTCGCTCCGACCCAGGACATCGCGAAGGCGAAGAGCAGCAGGAGGCCAAAGGCGGCCAGGGCGCCGAGGACCGAGCCCTCGACGCGCCAGCCGACGAGCAGACCGCACAAGGAGGTGACGGAGAGCGTGACGACGCTCAGGGCGAGATCCGACAGGGTGCGGCCGAGGATCACCGAGCCACGTGGTGTGGGCAGCGCACGAAACCGGTCGACCATGCCTTTGTCCATGTCGGCGGCGAGCCCGATGGCGGTGAAGGACGCGTTGAACGTGACGGCCTGGGCGAAGATGCCGCCCATCAGGAACGTGCGGTATTCGGCGCCGCCGAGGCTGCCCCCGAAGACGTAGGCGAGCAGCAGGACGAACATCAGCGGTTGGACGAGCGCGGCGATGACCGCTCCCGGCGTGCGTCGCAGGTTGAGCAGATTGCGCTCGGCGATCAACAGCGCGTCACGCAGGGTGCGGGAGGGGCCGGCCGGGTCGGCGGACATCACGTTCACCGTCGCCATGCGTGGGCTCCTTTCCTACGGCCACTGTGGCGCCGTTTCGCAGCGCCGTTCCGACGCTGTTCCGTGGACAGTTCGGGTCCTTTCTCCTTGGGTTCCGTGGTAGCAACGCCAGCAGGCCGGGGCTTGCCCGTCAGCGCCAGGAACACATCATCGAGAGTGGGAGGCGCCAGAGAGACCGCCCGCACGGGTAGCTGCGCTCTGTCCAGCGCGGCAAGGGCGCCTTGCAGTGCTGTGGTGCCGTGGTCGGTGGCGACGCAGACCTGACCGGTCCGTTCGTCTGTCTCCGGCTGGTAGGGGCCCAGCCCCGTCAGCACCTCGGCGATCGCCCCCGAGGTACCAGGCAGTACCGGACTGAGCGTGATCCGTTCACCGCCGACGGCCTTCTTGAGTTCGTCCGCGGTGCCACGGGCGATGACGCGGCCGTGGTCGATGACGGCGATGGCGTCGGCGAGTTGGTCGGCCTCCTCCAGGTACTGGGTGGTGAGCAGAATTGTCGTGCCGTCCGCGACGAGCTCCTGCACGGCCTGCCAGGTGTCCGCGCGGCCGCGCGGGTCGAGGCCGGTCGTGGGCTCGTCGAGAAAGACGACGGTCGGTTTCGTGGCGAGGGCACCGGCCAGATCGAGTCTGCGGCGCATGCCGCCGGAGAATCCGCCACTGGGGCGGTCGGCGGACCCGGTGAGGGCGAAGCGCTCCAGCAGCTCCGCGACGCGCCGCCGGGCTACCGTGCGGCTCATGCCGTACAAACGGGCGACGAGGTACAGATTCTCGCGTGCGGTCAGGCGTTCGTCGACAGCGGCGTACTGGCCGGACAGGCCGATGCGCTCCCGTACGGCCTGGGGTGCGTCGCGGACGTCATGGCCGGCGACCGTGGCCCGGCCGCCGTCCGGACGCAAGAGTGTCGTGAGGATGCGCACGGTGGTGGTCTTTCCGGCGCCATTAGGGCCGAGCAGCGCCAGGACGCTGCCCGCCGGGGCTCGCAGGTCGATGCCTGAGAGTGCCTGGCGGTCGCCGAAACTGCGGGAGAGACCCTCCACCACGATCGCGTCCTGCGAGCCACGGGGCGTCGTACCTCCCGGGCCGTGTTCTGGGGGAAGAGGCCGTGCGGGCGGGCCGAGCAGGTGCGTTCCTGATCCGCTCATCGGGAGACCAAGGCGCTGCGCGGGGTCAGGTCCGTCCAGTGGGTGTCCACGTAGGCGATGCACTCTTCGCGGGTCGCGGGACCGTGGACGGGACGCCAGCCCGGGGGGACATCGGCGAACTCGGGCCACAGAGAGTGCTGTCCCTCGTCATTGACCAGGACACGGTGCTGGACAGCGGGATTGTCGAACGGGTTGGTCATGGTGCGGACCTTTCTCGCAACTATGAGCGACTGGGCCGATCTCGGCCTTGCTCTGTCTGGTCGGATCGGGTTCACGTGGCGCGCAGCGCCACGTCGAGGACGGGCCCGATGAGGGCCCGGGAATCGGGGCGGAGCATCTGGGCGTGGCCGCACGGCACGTCGTGCACCCGCAGCCCGCCGTCGACGTACGGGCTCCACAGCTCAGGCACAAGGCCGTTCGCCGGGTCTTCCTCTGTCGCGCGGAAGAAGAGCACGTCACCGTGGAAGGTGCGCGGAGTGTAGGTGCGCATCAGCCGGGCCTGTGCGGCGAAGTTGCCCACCATCGTCTCGATGGTCTCCGGTTCCAGCGCGCCGAGCGGGCTGCCGGTCTCCCGCAACGCGTCGCGTACGGCGGCCGCGTCCAGCGGGGTGTCGGCCGCCCAGGTGGACAGGTCGAGGCCGAGGGCGGTCAGCAGGGCCCGGAAGACGACATCGTGACCAGCGTCCTCCAGACCGTCGGCGGGAGGCGCGGGGAAGGCATCCATGATGGCGAGGAGCGACACCTCCTCACCCGCGTCCTGGAGTTGGACGGCGACCTCCTGGACGACGTTGCCGCCGAAGGACCAGCCGAGCAGCCGGTAGGGGCCGTGCGGCTGCACCGTACGCACTTGCTCGACGTAGTGCGCGGCCATCGCCTCGATGCTCCCCGGGAAGCGCCGCGTGCCGTCCAGGTTGGGAGTCTGCAATCCGTACACGGGCCGGTCGGCGACGTGTTGGAGCAGACCCGCGTAGGACCAGGCCAGGCCGCCCGCCGGATGCACACAGAACAGCGGCGGCAGAGCGCCGCCGACCCGCAGCGGCAGCAGGGAGGCCAAGTCGGAATCCGGCCGGGCGTCACCGGACGTCGCTTCTCCGGCCGCGAGGGCCGCGGCGAGGCCGGCCGGCGTCGGTGCCTCGAACAGGGCGCGGATGCCCAGGTCGGTACCGGTGGCGTCGCGCACATGTGCCAGCAAGCGTGCCGCCAGCAGGGAGTGGCCGCCGAGCGCGAAGAAGTCGTCGTCGGCCCAGCACCGCTCCATGCCCAGGACCTCCGCGAACAGGGCGCACAGCAGGTCCTCACGCGGTCCGGCCGGGGGCCGCCCCGATCCACGCGTCACGTGCTCGTCGCGTGGATCGGGAAGTGCGGCGCCGTCGAGCTTGCCGCTCGCGGTGAGCGGCAGCGCGTCGAGGGCGACGAACGCGGCCGGAACCATGTAGCCGGGCAGCTCGGCCGCGACGACGGCACGCAGCGCGTCACGGTCCGGCTCGGCCGCTGCGGTGCCCGGATCGCTCGTGGGCACCACGTAGGCCACCAGCTGCTCCGTGCCGTGGGCGTCCCGCGCGCCCACGGAGCGCAGCACCACGGCCGCCCGCGCGATCCCCGGTCGTCGCTCCAGTACGGCGACGATCTCGCCGGGCTCCACGCGGAAGCCGCGCACCTTCAGCTGTCCGTCGGCCCGGCCGACGAACTCAAGGTGCCCGTCCGCCGAGCGGCGCACGAGGTCCCCGGTACGGTACATCCGCTCGCCCGGCGGACCGAACGGGTCCGGTACGAACCGGGCGGCGGTCTCGGCGGGCCGTCCGAGGTAGCCGCGGGCCAGGCTCGCGCCCGCGAGGTACAGCTCGCCGGGCGCGTTCGGCGCGGCGGGCCGTAGACGGCGGTCGAGAACGTAGCAGCGTGTCCCGGCCACCGGGCTGCCCAGCACGGGGCGATCGGTGTCGTCCAGCGGCGCGTACAAGGTGTCGACGGCGGCCTCGGTGGGGCCGTACAGATTCCAGACCGTGAGGCCGGATACGGCCTGCAGCCGCTGCCACAGGAGGGGCGGCACGGCCTCACCGCCGAGCGCCAGCACGGCAAGCCGGTGTCCCGACGGCCCCGGCTCACACAGCCCGGCGTCCACCAGCGCCGCCACATGGCTCGGCGTGGTCTCCAGTACGTCGATGCGCTCCTCGCGCACGGCCCGGACGAGGGCGGCCGGATCGCGGCGGGTGTCGTTGTCCACGACCACGAGTTCGTGCCCGTCGAGCATCCACAGCACGGGGTCCCAGGAGGCGTCGAAGGAGAGCGAGGCGGTCAGCGCCACCCGTAGCCTGCGCCCGCCGGTCGCCCGCCGGGTGAACAGCGTCTGCCGGTGGCTCTCCCACAGCTGGGCGAGGGAGCGGTGCTCCACGACGACGCCCTTGGGGCGCCCGGTGGAACCCGAGGTGTGCAGTACGTAGGCCACGTCTCCGGGCCTTGGCGCACCCTGCTGAGGAAAGTCGCCGGGAAACGCCGCCAGCGCGGCCAGCGTGTCGGCGTCGTCCAGCAGGATCACCTGCCAGGGCCCCTCGGGTATCCGGCCGGCCGTCGCCGCGGTCGCCAGTACGACGGTGGGCCGCGCGTCCGTCAGCACGGCCGCCACCCTCGCCTGCGGCAAGGTGTCGTCCAGCGGGGCGTACGCACCGCCCGACGCCAGGACACCGAGCAGCGCGGTCAGTGAACCGGTGGAGCGCTCCAGCAGCACAGCGACGGTGCGGCCAGGGCCCACCCCTCGCGTCCGCAGCAGCCGGGCCAGACGGGCGCTGTCCTGGGCCAGTTCGGCAAAGGAGAGCATGTGCGGCCCACAGCGCACGGCGATGTCACTGCTGCGCGCCGCGGCGACGGTGGCCTTGAAGCCGGCCACCACGGTCGCCTGCCGCGGGGGAGCAGACGGGCCGCGTCCCTGGTCGACGAGCTCGGTGATCCGGGCCTCGCCCAGCGGTTCGTGCCTGGACAGCGGGACACCCGGCTCCGCCGTGGCGAGGCGCAGCAGCGTGACGAAGGAGTCAGCCAGCTGCTGTGCGGTGGCCTGGTCGAACAGGTCGAGGGCGAACTCCAGCTCACCGGTGAGTTCTCCGTCGTCGGACTGCTCGGAGAAGTTGAACGAGAGGTCGAACTTGGCCGCGGCCGTGTCCACGCCCTGCACTGCGGCGTGCAGTCCGGGCAGGTCCAGCGCGGGACGCCCCGCGTTGTTGAGGGAGAGCATCACCTGGAACAGCGGGTGCCGGGAGAGGGAACGCGGGGGCGCCAGGTCCTCCACGAGCGACTCGAAGGGCAGATCCTGGTGGGCGTACGCGGCCAGATCGGTGTCCCGGGTCCGTGCGAGCAGACCGCGGAAGTCCGGGTCACCGTCGGTGCGGACCCGCAGGACCAGTGTGTTGACGAAGAAGCCGACCAGTCCGGCGAGTGCCTCGTCGGTGCGTCCGGCGACCGGAGTGCCGACGACGATGTCCTCCCCGGCGCCGTGCCGGTCTAGGACGGCAGCGAGCACCGCGTGCAGGGCCATGAAGGTGCTGGCGCCCTCACGGCGGGCGAGCTCCGTGAGCCGGCGGCCGTCCTCTCCGGTCAGCGGCAAGGTGACGCTGCCACCGCGTCCGGAGCCGGCCTGCGGGCGGGGGCGGTCCGCGGGCAACGGCAGTTCGGTGGGGGCCCCGCACAACGTCTCACGCCAGAACGCCAGCTGACGTGCGTGCACGCTGTCCACGTCCTCGGGGCGGCCCAGGACTTCGCGCTGCCACAGGGCGTAGTCGGCGTACTGCACCGGCAGGGCAGTCCAGGTCGGGGTACGGCCGGCGACCCGCGCGGCGTAGGCGGCCGCCAGGTCCTGCGCCAGCGGACCCATGGACCAGCCGTCGGCCGCGATGTGGTGCACGGTCAGCAGCAGGACGTGCTCCTCGCTGCCCGTGCGGAGCAGTTCGGCGCGCACCGGCAGGTCACGGGTCAGGTCGAAGCCTTCGCGAGCAGCCCTGCGCAGCAATGCGGGGGCCTGCTCGCGCGTGCTGGGCGTCAGCGTGAGGGTGGGCCGGGCTTCGCCGGGGGCCAGGACGCGCTGGGCGGGGGCGCCGGACCGGTCCGCCGCGTCACAGAAGACGGTGCGCAGACTCTCGTGCCGGGCGACCACGTCACCGAGCGCGCTGTGCAACGCGGGAACGTCCAGCCGCCCCCGCAGACTGACCGCCATGGGCAGGTTGTAGGAAGCGTCGTCGGGGTGCATCCGGTTGAGGAACCACAGCCGCTGCTGTGCGAAGGACAGGGGCAACGTGGCGGGCCGGTCGGCTCGGGCCTGCAGTGACGGACGGGCGCGCGTGGCGCCGTCGAGACGGCGCGCGAGTCCGGCCGGAGTGGGGTCCTCGAACAGGGCCCGGACCGGGACCTCGACGCCGAAGGCGCCCCGGATGCGGTTGACGATCCGGGTGGCCAGCAGGGAGTGGCCGCCCAGCGCGAAGAAGTCCGCGTCGCGGCCGACGGAGCCGGTGCCCAGGCATTCGGCGAACAGCGCGCACAGGATCTCCTCCTGCGGGGTGCGCGGGGCCTCGCCCTGCTCCTGTACGGCCGCTCCCGGATCGGGGAGGGCTGCGAAGTCCGTCTTGCCGTGCACGGTCAGCGCGATGTCCGCCACCAGTGCGAGGTGCGAGGGCGTCATGTACGCGGGCAGCCGGTCGGCGACGAACGAGCGCAGGTCCGCGACCGTGGGTTCGCTTCCCCTCTCCGGCACGGCCCAGGCGACCAGCCTGACGCCGTCCGGGGTGTCGCGGACGCTCACCACGGCCTGCCGTACGGCCGGGTGTGCGGTGAGTGCGGCCTCCACCTCGCCGGTCTCGACGCGGAATCCGCGGACCTTGATCTGGGAGTCCGTGCGGCCGACGAAGACCAGGGAGCGGTCCGGGCGGCGGCGCACGAGGTCCCCCGTGCGGTACATGCGGCTGCCCGCGGGGCCGTAGGGGTCGGCGAGGAACCGGTCGGCGGTCTGACCCGTTGCCCCGTCGTAGCCACGGGCCACACCAGCCCCGGCCAGGTACAGCTCTCCTGTCACACCCGGCGGGGTCGGGCCGAGCCGAGCGTCCAGGACCCGGGCCCGCATGCCGGTGACCGGGTGGCCGATGGTGGGGCCCGATCCGGGGGCCAACCGGGCGATCACGCTGTCCACGGTCGTCTCGGTCGGCCCGTAGAGGTTCCATACGCGTACATCGGACAGCTCGGCCAGTTCCCGCCAGAGATTGTCGTGCACCGGCTCTCCGCCCAGGGCCACCACCCGCGGGCGGGGTCGGCCGGGCGCGAACAGGCCACACGCTCGCAGCTGTTCGAGAAAGGACGGGGTCGTCTCGATGACGTCGATGCGCCGCTCGTGCAGAAGCTGCACGAGCGCCTCCGGGTCGCGCCGGCTCGCGTCGTCCACCAGGTGCAGCTCGTGCCCGGCGGCCATCCACAGCAGCGGGTCCCACGAGGCGTCGAACGTCGCGGCCGCCGTCAGGGCCACGCGCAACGGCCGACCGTTGTTGGCCCGTTCCGCGGGCTCAATGAGATGACGTCCGTGGTGGCGAAGCAGATTGGCGAGGGCGCGGTGCTCGACGACCACACCTTTGGGCCGGCCGGTGGAGCCGGAGGTGTACAGCACGTACGCGGCGTCGGTTCCCCGCGGACCCTGTGACGGCAGCGTGTGCGAGGCCAGGCCGTCGGCGGGCGGCTCCTCCAGGTACAGCGCGGGTACGGGCGAAGCCGGCAGCCGCGCGACAAAGACACGTTCGGTCACCAGCAACGCGGGTCGTGCGGAGCGCATGATCTGTGCGTTGCGTTCCATCGGGTGCGAGGGGTCCAGCGGCACGTACACCGCGCCGGCGCGCAGCACACCGAAGACGGCGGCGACCTGTCGCGCGGAACGGGGTACCGCCACGGCGACACGATCACCCCGGCCGATGCCCGCGGCCGCCAGACGCCGCGCCACGTCGTGCACGTCGCCGGTCAGCTCACCGAAGGACAGCCTGCGATGCCCATCGACGACGGCCGTACGGCTCGGGGTGACCGCGGCCTGTGTCTCCAGCACGTCACAGACGCTGTGCACCAGTTCGTGCCCGCGCTCCGCGGAGCTGTCCTGCGGGCCTGTGTCGAGAGCGGCCCGGCGCTGGTCCCGTGTCAGCATGTCCAAGGCGCTCAGCCGCGTGTCGGGGCCGGCGAGGGCGGAGCGCAGCAGCCGCACGAAATGGCCGGCGAAGCGCCGGACGGTGCTTTCGTCGAACAGCTCGGCGCTGTACTCCAGTTCGCCGCTGAGTCCGGCCGGAGCGCCGTCTGCCCCGTGCAGCTCCGTCCAGTCCCAGGTGAGGTCGAACTTGGCCGTCGTCCGCTTGGGCTGCACCACCGTGGCGCGCACGCCGGGAAGGTCGAGCTGCGGCGCGGGTGTGTTGTTCAGGGCCAGCATCACCTGGAAGAGCGGGTGCCGGGACAGCGACCGCGGTGGGGCCAGCGCCTCCACCAACTGTTCGAACGGCAGGTCCTGCCGGCCGTAGGCGCCCAGGTCCGTCTCCCGCACCCGGCTCAGCAGTTCACGGAAGGCGGGGTCGCCGCTCGCGTCCACGCGCAGCACGAGGGTATTGACGAAGAATCCCACGACATCTTGGAACTCCTCCTCGTCGCGTCCTGCGACCGGGGTCCCGATGACGATGTCGTCCCCGCCGCCCAGCCGGTGCAGCAAGGTCGCGAGCACGGCGTGCAGGACCATGAACGGGCTGATGCCCGCCTCACGCGCGAGCGCGACGAGTGCGCGGTGCTCCGGCACGTCAAGACGGACCGGCACCCGGCCGCCGCAGAAGGTGGCGCGCTCCGGACGCTGCCGGTCGTGGGGGAGGGGCAGCTCGGGCGGCAGGTCCGCCAGTACAGTCCGCCACTGCTCCAACTGTCGTGCCGCGAGTGATGCGCCGTCCTCGCGGTCGCCGAGCCGGGCGCGCTGGCGCAGCGCGTAGTCCGGGTACTGGGCGGGCAGCGGCTTCCACGTCGGTCCCTGTCCGCCGGTGCGGGCGCGGTAGGCCACGCACAAGTCGCGGACCAGCGGACGCATCGACCAGCCATCGGTGACGATGTGGTGGAGCGTCAGCACGAGGATGTGCGAACCGTGGGCATCGTCGTGGCCGCTCGTCGGCATCAGAACGGCGTGCACGGGGGGCTGTCCGGCGAGGTCGAACTCGGGGGCGGGGAACTCCCCGGGCCGTGCGTCCGGCCTCACGGCGGTGCAGTGCAACTCGACGCGGCAGTCCTGGGCGGGCAGCACCACCTGGTACGGGCCCTCGGCGTCCTCGGGGTAGACGGTCCGCAGGCTCTCGTGGCGCGCGAGCAGGTCACAGAAGGCGGCGCGCAGCGCGGGAACGTCGAGGTCGCCGTCGAGCCGGACGGTCACGGGTATGTGGTAGCGCTCACCGCCCTCTCCCATCTGTTCCAGCAGCCACAAGCGGTGCTGGGCCGCGGAGAGCGGCAGGCGCGCGGGCCGCGGCCCGACGACCACGGCGTCCACAGCGCTGACGGGCCGGTCCGCATCCCGTTCCGTGTCGATGAGTTCCGCGAGGCCGCTGACGGTCGGAGCCCCGAAGAGCACCCGGACGGGCAGCCGCACACCGGTCCGCTCCGCCACCCTCGCCAGCAGGCGGGTGGCCAGCAAAGAGTGCCCTCCGAGTGCGAAGAAGTCATCGTCGCGCCCGACCTGCTCCAAGAGGAGGACGTCCGCCATCGAGGCGCAGACCGCCTCCTCGGTCGCGGTACGGGGCGGACTCTTGGGGCCTGCGGAAGGGACGGTGGCCCGGGGAAGCACCGTGGTGTCCAGCTTCCCGTTCGGGGTCAACGGCAGCTGCTCCACGGTGGCGTACGCCGCGGGCACCATGTGCGCGGGCAACGACGTGGCCAGGGCGTCGCGGACCGCCCGCTGATCGCGCCGCACCCTTGCGCCCGCCTCGTCCGCGGCCGGTACGAGGTAGGCGGCCAGGAGTTCTCCACCCGGCCCGTCGGTGCGCACGGCGACCGCCGCCTGGCCGATACCCGGCAGCGCGAGGAGCGCCGACTCGATCTCGCCGGTCTCCACCCGGTGGCCGCGGATCTTGACCTGCCGGTCGCTGCGGCCGACGAATTCCAGCGAACCGTTCTCGTGCCAGCGCACCAGGTCACCGGTGCGATACATGCGCGCGCCCGGCTCTCCGAACGGATCCGCGAGGAATCGGTCGGCGGTCAGCCCGGACTGCCCGGCATACCCCCGGGCCACCCCCTCCCCGGCCAGGTACAGCTCACCCGTCGCTCCGCACGGCAGCAGGCGCAGAGCCGCGTCCAGTACGTAGCAGCGGGCGCCGCGGACCGGGCGACCGATGACCGGCTCCTCGCCGCGCACACGGGCGGTGACGGCGTCGACCGTTGTCTCGGTCGGTCCGTAGAAGTTGTAGGCGACCAGCCCCCGCTCCGCGGAGAGCCGCTGCCACAGCTCGTCGTTCACCGGTTCACCGCCCAGCGCGATGACTGTCGGGCGGTGGACCACCGAGCTGTCCGCGTCGCCCCCGGCGGTGAGACCCGCGGCCAGCAGTTGCTGGAGGTAGCTGGGCGTGGTCTCGATGACGTCGATCTGTTCGGTGTGCAGGAAGGTGACCAACGCCTCGGGATCACGGCGTGTGACGTCGTCGACGATGTGCAGGTGATGACCGCCCAACATCCACAGCAGCGGATCCCAGGCGGCGTCGAACGACGTGGCGGCGGTCAGCGCGACACGCAGCTGGCGCCCCGTGACCAGATCCGCGCTCGCGTGCGACTCCTGCTGATGATGGGCGAGCAGATTGCTGATCGACCGATGCTCGACCAGGACACCCTTCGGCCGGCCCGTGGAGCCGGATGTGTAGATGAGGTAGGCGGCGTCCTCGCCCTTCGGCGCGGGGGAGTGCGCAGACCCGGGCGCGCGGTCAAGGTGGTGGGCCGGCCCGCGTACCACCGTGCCCGAGGGGGCCATAGCGGCGACCCGGCCGCCAGGTACGCAGATCAGGATCACTGGGGCGGCGTCGCTGAGCAGGTAGGCGATGCGCTCGGGCGGATAGGAGACGTCCACCGGCAAGTAGACGGCACCGCTGCGCAGTACGGCGAGTGGGACGACGACGGTGTCGACCGAGCGCGGCAGTGCGACCGCCACTGTCGTGCCCGGTCCGGCACCATCCGCTCGCAACGCCGCGGCCGCCGTGTCGACGGCCAGGTCCAGTTCGGCGAAGGTCAGGCTCCGCGTGCCGTCGTCGACGGCCGGCGCATCGGGTATGTCCCGGGCCAGCCGCGCGAGCACCTCCGGCAGCGTCGGATCACCGGTCGCGCCGCCCGGCGCGACAGCGGAGTCCCCGGCCGGACCGGACAGGGCGCCCGGTATGCCGGATCCCATGGCGAGTATCCGGCGCCGCTCCTGGGAACCGGTGAACTCAAGACTGCTGAGGGGCCGTTGCTGGTCCGCGGGCAGTTCCTCGGCCAGCCGCAGGATCCGCTCCAGGTGCCCCGCGCCGGCAGCCGCGTCATAGCGCGCGGCGTTGGCGAGGACATCGACGCGGGCACCGGCGCCGGCGGGGTCGGGGTGCACCGCGAGCGTGAGGTCCTCCACGGGGCCCAGCGAGAGGTTGTGCAGGGTGCCACTGGCCGGACCGAACCGCAGATTGCCGTCGAAGGCCAGCACGTTCACGGCAGGGCCCGTCAGTGGCTCCCCGCGGGTGAGGCCGCGGTCTCGGCGCAGTTCCTCCACCGGGAAGCATTGGTGTCGCAGCGCACCGCGCATCGCCGTGGTGGTCTGCCGCAGCAGCCCCTGGACGGAGTCCGTCGCGCTCAGGCGCAACCGCAGCGGAAGGACCTGGGACATCATGCCGGGTGTCTGGCGTGCGACCGGGCCGCGCCGGCCGGTCACCGGCATGCCGAGCAGCAGGTCCTCCGTGCCTCGCATCCGGTGCGTGTAGGCGGCTGTAGCGGCTACGAAGAGCGCCGGCCAGGCCACCCGCCCCTGACGGGCGCCGTCCCGCAGCCGCTGCCACCGGGCACTGTCCAGCGTGGCCGAGTGCCGCAGGACCTGCGGGCCCGGCAGCGCCGTGCTCTGCGTGAGCCGCTCGCCAGGAGGAGCGTCCTTCAGGTGTTCGCGCCAGTAGGAGGCGTCCTCGGCGTACTGAGCAGAGTGCAGGTACTGCCGTGCATCTGAGACCAGGGGCTCCAGCGGAAGCGGTGCGGACGCGACCTCCGCTCCGGTCGCGAGAAGACCATAGACCTCGGCGATCCGGCCCAGAGCCACCGCGGCGCCGTACCCGTCCAGCACCAAGTGGTGCGTGCGCATGAACAGCAGATGCCGCCCCGCCGAAAGCCGGTACAAGGTGAAGGCCGTCACCGGCCCCCGCGTGACGTCGATGGGCGCGGACAGGTCCAGCCGCATCGCCTGACGGGCCTCCGCCTCGCCGTTCGCACGTGCGGACAGGTCGACGAAGGAGACGTCCAGGACGGCGTCGCGATGAACGAGCTGACCCGCGGTCGAACCGCTCGGATCGTCGATGATCGTGGTCCGCAGCGCTTCGGTCTCCCGCGTCACGAGGGCGACGGACCGCCGTAGCGTATCGAGATCCAACTCTCCTTCGACATCGACGTACTCGGCGATCGTGAAGTCGCTTCCCAGCGGGCTCAGCTGATGGGCGAACCACAAGGATTCCTGTGCCGCGGTCAGCGCCAGCCTGACGGTGCTCCCCTCAGCCATGGATCCGCCCCAGTTCCCCAGCGATGCGTGCCGACAACGTCGACCGTCCCTCCTGATCTCACTCACTCGGTGCAGATGCGAAGCGCGCGCTGCACCGTCTGTCGTGGTTGATCCGAGACGCGTGGGGTTGCGGATTGGTGTGTGTCGCAGAACACCTTTGATCCTGGTACGCGTTCTGCCCCATTTATGCCGATGGAGTGAGTGAGGCCGGCGCCGATGCCTCTGGTCCGAGACCCATCCGGATGGGGGAGGGCTCCGGATCACGGGGGCCAGGGGTGGCGAGCGGTCACCTGTCAGTGAATGCGAGCGCAGAGGAGCACCAACAGATGCACAAGCCAGGATGGGCCAGGCCGTTTCGCGGCATCGTCGTGGCGGGCGGCGCACTCGCCTTGAGCCTTGCCGGCGTGACAGCGGCGTCGGCGGCGCCGGCGTCCGGCGCGTCGGGGAAGGCGGAGGGCGCGTGGTCCCGTCAGGAGGCACCCGCGTCCCACTCGGCTACAGCCGGACACGGTTACCGAGGGACGCAAGGCCTCAACCTGTGCCTGCTTTCCCACTGTTCGACGGGGTCAGGAGGGGACCAGCAGGGGGGCATAGGCCTGGTGCAGGGCGGCAATGTCTGCTTGCTCTCCTTCTGCGAGCTGCGGCCCTGATCCGGCGGGACCGGACGGTCGTGATCGCCGACGCCCGTTGAGGCCGGGAGCCGCGACGCGCGGCAACGGCTGACGCAACGTGTGGGAAGAAGGTGATGGGAGCCGGTTCCGCGTGTGCGTGCGGAACCGGCGTCGGGGGCGATCCGTTCCGGGCGCGTACGGATCGGTCCCCGCATCGCATCTGCCAAGCACTGGATGCCACCGGTACCAAAGTCCTCATCGGCTGGACCGGATCCATCGCCGACACAGCCATCGACCAGGCGAACCTGCGACGTCGGCTGCCGCTGAGTCCAATCTGACCGGCACCGAGCGTCGAACGTGCGCTTTCAGGCAAGAGCGGCCATCCGCCTGAGCGATCACCTCGTGCAGCAGAGCGGTCGTGTTGCTGTCGAGCTCTCCGGAGAGGCAGGCGAGCACTGTGGACGGGCCGGCCGGGACCTGGCGGATTCTGAGCCGGGAGGTGATGTTTCCTTCCGTGGCTGCGGTTTGCCAGTCCTTCGTTCTCTCGGATCGGTGTCCTGCCGGGGACAGCTGCGGGACGTTACCAAGCTTCTCCACGCGATCCTCTCGCGTGCGGAGCGTGCGGCCAAGCGGTGGTGCCAAGGCAGTGCTGCGCCCTGCTTCCTGACACGGCGACTCAAGCCGGACCTGGGTGGACGAGAGTGCGCGTGCCGATACGGGGTAGCCGGACAGGGACGGGGGAGCGGCAGCCAGGCTCGATCAGGCAATTCAAGGGGCGGGAACGCATGACCACCGTGACAGCGCAGGCACTCATCCGGACACATCAGTCTGCGCCGGAGCTGATCGAGCGCGCCTACGCCGACCCGGCCTCGGTAGCCCCGAAGGACGCCCGCGCCGTCGGCCGTCACTTCTTCGACCGCCTCACCCAGGTCGAAGAAGGCACGCCCGAGTACTCCTACGTGCGCAATGTACTGATCGAGATGAACCTCTCCCTCGTCACCTACGCCGCCTCACGGTTCCGCCACCGGGGCCCGCAGGAGATGGAGGACATCGTCCAGGTCGGTACGATCGGCCTGATCAAGGCGATCGACCGGTTCGAGCTGACCCGCGAGGTCGAGTTCACCTCCTTCGCCGTGCCCTACATCACCGGTGAGATCAAGCGGTTCTTCCGCGACACCTCTTGGGCGGTGCACGTCCCGCGCCGCCTCCAAGAGGCCCGGATCGAACTGTCCAAGGCCACCGAGGAGCTGCGCACCCGGCTGGGTCGTACGCCCTCCACCGCCGAGCTCGCCGAACTGATGCAGCTGGACGTGGCGGAGGTGGCCGAAGCGCAGAAGGCGTCCAACGGCTACAACAGCGTCTCCCTGGACGCGGCGGTCAACGGCGCGGACGACGAGTCCGACACGATGCTCGCCGACTTCATCGGCATCGACGAAGAGCGCTTCGAACTCGTGGACAACTTCCACGCCCTGGCGCCCCTGATCGCCGAACTGGACGAGCGCGACCGCACCCTCGTCCACCTCCGCTTCGTCGAAGAGCAGACCCAACAGCAGATCGCCGACCAGCTCGGCTGCTCCCAGATGCACGTCTCCCGCCTGATCACCCGCCTGGTCGCCAAGCTCCGCACCGGCCTGATGGCCGGCAGTTAGGTATCCCGGCCCCCGGGTGCGGATGCTGCAGACATCGCGGCATGCTGATCCGGGCATCGACCGGCGGCTGACCGTCCTCAGCCGCTGACCGCTGGGTTGCACAGAGATGAGACACACCATCGCCCCGTCCGTGGAGCCCTTCAGTGATGTGTGAGACCGGAAACAACAAGGACAGTGCTTCCGGCGACGGCCAGGATGGCTCGGACTTCGACATCGCACGGTTCTCGGCGCTGCTGGAGGACAGCACGGAGGATCTGTACGAGAACGCTCCGTGCGGCTATCTCTCCACCCTGCTGGACGGGAGGATCGCCAAGATCAACGCCACGCTGCTGTCCTGGCTGGGCTACGAGCGTGACGATCTGATCGGCAAGAGACGTTTCTCGGAGCTGCTCACCGTAGGCGGGCGCATCTATCACGAGACGCACCTTGCCCCCCAGTTGCGGCTTCAGGGCGAGATCAGCGGGATCTCCCTGGAACTGCAGGCGGCTGATGGCAGCCGCCTGCCGGTCCTGGTGACCTCGAGCGTCAAGAAGGGCACGGACGGGCTGCCGCTGCTGGTCCGCACCACCGTCTCCGACGCCCGTGACCGCCGCGCCTACGAGGAAGAACTCCTGCGCGCCCGCGAAGACTCCGAACGCGAACAACAGCGCCTCCGCCAGCTGGCCACCACCCTGCAGAACACGCTGCTGCCCCCTGCCCTGGCCGACGTTCCCGGCCTGAACGTGGCTGCGCACTACCACATCGCCTCCGTGGACGAGGTCGGCGGAGACTTCTACGACCTGTTCCCCCTCGCGGCCGGGACCTGGGGACTGTTCCTGGGCGACGTCTGCGGGAAAGGGGCCGCAGCCGCGGCGATCACGTCGCTGGCCCGCTACACCCTGCGCGCGGCCGCGGTCTATGACCCGGACCCGGCCACGGTCCTGGCCAACCTCAACACCGTGCTGAACCACGAATACAGCGGTGACGACCCAAGGTTCTGCACGGTCATCTTCGGCCTGCTCACCCCCGATGGTGACGAGGGCGCCTTCCGGATCACGCTGGCCGGCGGGGGGCACCCGCCCGCCCTGCTGCTGCGCGCCGACGGAACCGCCGACTTCCTGCCCACTCCCGGTGGCCAGCTGATCGGGGTCCTGCCCGACGCCCACATCGCCACCACCAGCCTGCGCCTCGAACCGGGCGATACCCTCCTGCTGCACACCGACGGTCTCACCGAGGCCCACACCGCTGTCGCCGGTGACCGCTATGGCGACCCGGCCCTGCTGGACTTCGCCCGCTCCCTGGCCCCCACGACAGCGGATGACACCGTCACCGCGATCCGCGCGCTGCTTGACAGCTTGGGCTCCGGGGTCGACGACGACACTGCTGTCCTGGCCGTCAGCGTGCCCCGAACCCACCGTGAAGAGCAGCAGTGACCGACCTCAGCGTGACCACCCGAATTCTCCCGGCCGGAGCCGCCATCGAGGTGAGCGGCGATCTGGACCACCACACTGCCCCCCGGATCCGCGGTGTCCTGCCCACTTTGCCGCTCGGCCACGGGCAGCAACTCCTCGTCGATCTGGGTGCGCTCACCTTCTGCGACTCCAGTGGCATCACCGCTTTGATCGCGGCCCGCAATCACGCAATGGCTGCTGGTGCCACCCTGGCGCTGGTGGCGGTCCCTGACCGGGTCCGACGGATCTTCACCATGGTCGGCCTGGACCGCGTCTTCCCCACCTACCCCACCGTTCAGGACGCCGAAGCAGCCTGGCAGCCACCGCCGGCCGAATGAGCATGCTCTTCCAGCTGATGCGCACGCGCATACTCGGGCATGACACCAACTGAGGGAAGCGGCCGGGGCCGCGGCAGTGGCTCTGCGCTCATCGACACCGTAGAGGAGTGTCTTCCCACACGACGCGGTGGTCTGTCATCGTCCGGCACGGCGACCGTGACCGCGTCACCGACCCGAGCGCCGCAGCGGCGTTCGTGCGGCGAGCCCGGATCGCCGGTGCGACGGCGGACATGATCCGGGTGTCCGGCGGTGACCACGCGATGCCGCGTGACAGCACTCGCCGGCACCGCCCCAGACGGGCGACCGGATCATCTGGCGGAACCGCCCCCTCGATGAAGCCTGTCGTCGATTGGGGGGCGGGCCACAGGTTGCTGGCCCAGTGGTGAAGCCGGCGCTCTTCGCCTCTACCCCAATGGTGTGAAGGACCAATCCGAGCGCGCCTCCAGGACGGATTCCGGTCATGGACCACGACGTACCACCCCAGCCGCTGCGCGGCATCAAACGCCTGTCGCTCGGCGCCCTGAGCGGCCTCCTCGCAGGCTACGCGGCGATCGCGGTGGCCGAGTTGGTCTCTGCGGCGGTGCGGCCGGAGTCGGGGCCGGTCATCGCTGTCGGCGGGGCGGCCATCGATCGCACGCCGCCGGGTGTGAAGGACTGGGCGATCCAGCACTTCGGCACGGACGACAAACTCGTTCTCCAACTCGGGATCCTCGCCGTGCTGACTGTTCTCGCTCTGGTCCTGGGTGCGGTGGCCGCACGATGGCGGGCCATCGGTTCGGCCGGCGTGCTGGTCTTCGGGGTGGTCGGTGCCTTGGCCGCCACGAGCAGGCCCGACTCGACCAGCGTCAGTGACGCGTTGCCGTCCGTGGTGGGAGCCGTGGTCGGTGCCGGACTCCTGTACTGGCTGATCGGCCGGCTGGGAACCTTCCGCGCGCCGGTCGACCGGCCGAGCGGGCAGACGGAGACGGCAGACGCCGCATCCACGGGAGTCGGCGCGCCCATGGACGGCGCCACTCCTACAGGCGCGAAGAACGAAGCAGGGGAGCCAGGGTGGGACCGTCGGGGCTTCATCCTGGCCGCGACCGCCGCCGCGGCGGCCTCCACCGGAGCGGGTCTGGCAGGCCGGGCGTTGAACGGTTCGCAAGGTCAGAACGCCGTCGCGTCCCGCAACAAGGTGATGATCCCTGCCCCGTCGTCGTCAGCGGCGCCCGTCCCCAAGGGGGCCGCGCTGCGGGTCAAGGACATCAGCCCGTTCATGACGCCCAACGGCGACTTCTACCGTGTCGACACCGCGCTCGTGGTGCCCAAAGTCGATGCAACGTCCTGGCGGCTGCGTATCCACGGCAGGGGAGTGACGCGTGAACGGACACTGTCCTTCGACGACCTGCTGAGAATGCCACTCATCGAGCGGAACATCACCCTCACGTGTGTGTCCAACGAGGTCGGCGGCCCCTACGTCGGCAACGCCCGCTGGATCGGAGTCCGCCTCGCCGATCTCCTGCAGGAGTGCGGGGTGCGACCGCCGTCGAAGGGCGGCCCGGCCGATCAGCTGGTGGCACGCTCGGTGGACGGCATGACGATCGGCAGCCCGGTCGACGACGTCATGGACGGCCGCGACGCGATGCTCGCCGTGGGCATGAACGGTCAGCCGCTGCCTTTCGAGCACGGCTTCCCGGTCCGCATGCTCGTGCCCGGACTGTACGGCTACGTATCGGCCTGCAAGTGGATCAAAGACATCGAGCTCACCACCTTCGACGCCTACGACTCGTACTGGGTCAAACGGGACTGGGCGCAGAAGGCCCCGATCAAGACCGAGTCACGCATCGACACGCCCAAGCCGTTCGGTCGCCCGAAGGCGGGCACGGTCATGGTCGCCGGGGTGGCGTGGGCTCAACACCGCGGAATCGACAAGGTCGAGGTGCGGGTCGACGACGGGCCGTGGGAGAAGGCACGGCTGGCCGCAGAAGACACGCGGGACACCTGGCGGCAGTGGTCGTACGAGTGGCCTGCCGCAAAGGGCGGTCACACGCTGACCGTGCGGGCCACGGACCGCACCGGCGAGACACAGACAGAGAAGCGCACCCCGACGATCCCCGACGGTGCCTCCGGCTGGCACTCGGTTGTCGTCACCGTCGACTAATCCGCGCAACGGAACGGACAGGAAGCGACGAAGATGATCCCCATGGCGGGTGGACCGGGCGCCCATGAGTTACTGGTGTGGTCACCCAGTTCACACCGCGTTCCAGCGGTCTTCGGAAGGCGGCGCATGACGCAGGCCATCTCGATCGGTCCCGACCCAGACCACGGCCCGGATCTGCCCGCGCTCCTCAGCCGGGTCGGGGCGGGAGACCAAGAGGCGTTCGCCGCCGTCTACGACGCTGCCTGCCACGCCGTCTTCGGGTTGGTCCACCGGGTACTGCGCGACCGCGCCCAGGCCGAGGAAGTCGTCCAAGAGGTGTGGGTCGAGGTGTGGCGCAAGGCCGGCCGTTACCGCCCCGAGCGAGGAACGGTGCTCAACTGGATCCTCACGCTGGCCCACCGGCGCACCGTCGACCGCGTCCGCTCCGTCGAATCCGCGGCCGCTCGCGATCACCGGGCCGCTCTGCTCGACCGGACCCCGGAGTTCGACGAGGTGTCCGAGCAGGTCGAGGCAGAACAGGAACGAGAAGAACTCCGCCGGTGCCTGCGTTCGCTCAGTGAGATCCAGCGTCGGTCGGTCACGCTGGCTTACTACCAGGGCTTGACCTATAAAGAGGTCGCTGCAGAATTGTCGGCGCCTTTGGGCACGATCAAGACGCGGCTGCGGGACGGGCTCATCCGGCTCCGTGACTGTATGGGGGTGACGGCATGACCGTGGACACGGGCAATGTGCACACACTGACGGGCGCGTACGCGCTCGACGCACTCGACGACGACGAACGCGACGCGTTCGAGGCGCACCTGGCCGGCTGCGAAACATGCGCGCTGGAGGTGCGGGAGTTCACCGCCACCGCCGGCCGCCTCGCCCTGGCCACCACGAGCCGCGCACCGCAGCACCTGAAATCACAGGTGCTGCGGCAGATCGCTGAGGTGCGCCAGGAGCCCCCCGGCTCCCTGGCCGCTTCGTCCGGCCGGACCAGGACACGGCACGGCAAGGCTCTGAGGTGGGCTCTGGCCGCCTGCGCGGCCGGTATCGCTGCCCTTGGTGGAACCACCGCATGGGAGCACCACCAGGCCGGCGAGGCCCGTCACCGGGCCGAGGCCCTGCAAGCGCAGTCCGACCAGGTCGCGGCGGTTCTCGCCGCGTCCGATGCCAAGGTGGCCTCCACGTCCCTGAAGGGCGGGGCACGTGGTTCGGTGGTCGTCTCGCAGAGCACCGGCAAGGCCGTGTTCATCGCCTCCCGGATGACGGCTCCGCCCCAGGGCAAGGTGTATCAACTGTGGTTCGCCGACGGCGGCCGCATGCGCCCGGCCGGCCTGATGGACGCCTCGCGCACGAATCAGAGCGTGCTGATGGACGGCAGCCTGGGCAGAGCCACGGGAGTCGGCATCACGCTGGAGCCGGCCGGGGGCTCACAGCAGCCGACCAGTCCGCCGCTGGCGACGATGGCCCTGCCCGCCTGAGCGTACGGCCCGGGCACACGCCAACGTGGTCGAGGCAGCTCCCTCCGCCGGGTGACGGCGCCTGCTGCTCACTCTTTCGAGAATCCACCAATCCGTCGTGCCTCGTGCTCCGGATTCCGTTCGATGGAGGCGGATGGCCTTCACGGATCTGATCACTGAGGGATTGTCATGCAGACTCGAGTCCGCCGTGTTGCTGTTGTCGTTGCCGCCGCCGCCATGTTGCCGCTGGCCCTGACGGCGTGCTCCGACAACGACTCCAAGGACAAGGCCTCCGACAGCTCGTCGGCGGCCGCCTCGAAGGGCTCCGACATGGCCAGCCCCTCGGACGACATGACGGACTCCGACCAGCCCTTCGGTCCGGCTTGCGCGTCGGTGCCGAAGGACGGTGCCGGTTCGTTCGACGGGATGGCCAAGGACCCGGTCGCGACCGCCGCCTCCAACAACCCCGCCCTGTCCACGCTCGTCACCGCGGTGAAGAAGGCCGGCCTCGTCGACACGCTGAACAACGCCAAGAACATCACGGTGTTCGCGCCGACCAACGACGCCTTCGCGAAGATCCCGAAGGCGGACCTGGACAAGGTCCTCAACGACAAGGCCCAGCTGACCAAGATCCTGACCTACCACGTCGTCGGGCAGAAGCTGGCGCCCAAGGACCTGGAGAACGGCTCCTTCGACACGCTGGAGAAGTCAAAGGTGATGACCTCTGGCTCGGGCGAGTCCTACAAGGTCAACGACAGCGCGAACGTGGTCTGCGGCAACGTGAAGACCGCCAACGCCAACGTGTACATCATCGACTCCGTCCTCATGCCCAAGAGCTGACGGAACGTGAGCCGGGCAGACTCCCGGCGGTTGTGACCGGGGGCGGGAGGGCCGGCGATTCGGAAGCGCAGTCGCCGGCCGCCTCACCTGGGCACCACATCCCTGGCGCCGGTTGAACCTGCGCCACCAGGGTTGCGTGATACGGCGGCGGGCCTGTGACGGGCCCGCCGCCGCTACCAATGAGCCGTGGCTACTTCCACATGCCCATGTGGCCGTCGTGGTTCATCGAGCCGTGTCGGCCCTCCCGGCTCTCGTCCCAGCCGTGGCGGCCCCAGTCGCCCGAACCGTTGGCGCAGCCGTTGCCGAAGGCCGGATTGAGCAGGCCGATGACGTCGACGGTGTTGCCGCAGGCGTTGACCGGGACGTGGACCGGCACCTGGAGGACGTTGCCTGACAGCACGCCCGGCGAACCCACAGCAGCCCCCTCGGCTCCGGCATCCGCGGACGCCGCGCCCGCACCGGCCAGGACCGAACCGGCGATGGCCACCGCGATCGCCGCACTCTTCAGCACACGAGACATGAAACGCTCCATACTTCCGAACGGTCCCCTCCCGTTGGGGCGGGGACGAGAAGTGGTTGGCTTCTCACCGGCAATCCGGAGCGTCCTGGGAGCAGGGATTGGCCGCACGGCTGGAGTTCACCCGTCCGGACCATGCGCTACCCGCTGACGCCCGTTCAAGTCGGTCACCCACCGGGGCCTCGGTCCTCGACGAGCCGCGGACCGAACCCGGGTCCTGATCGCGATACACCGGTGTCTCGCCGCGGTGTCGCAGGGACCGATGCGGCCGGCATCACCGCGAACTGCCACCTTCTTCCAGCGGTGTCGGCCTGTTGCACCCGCCGGCGACCTCTCGACGCTACGCGCGAGGATGCAGAGCGGCGCACGCAGGCCGGCCTCCGGGATCATCGGACAGCCGGAATCGCGGGGTTCGAGTCGGTGGTCGTACAAGTGGCGGATGGGCAGCTGGGCGGCGAATTGCCGGCGGGAATAGAAAGGTGCAGCGATTTCATCCGGAACGGATACTGTTCCGGATTGGTCTATTGCGCCAACTCCCCTCGAATGGCTCAGTGGTCTTCTTCCCTCACTTCCAGAGGAACGTTTCACCGTTGGGCGAGTGAACGAATTGCACATGTTCGATGCGGCATCTCTGCGCACCACAGGACCAGTTGAGCGGCCGGACGCCGGCCCTCATCCCTCTTTCGGCGCAACGCGCATACGCATTTTGCATAACTTCTAGAGGTCAATTTTTCGCGCACACAAGTCTCCTACCTGCGGTTCCCGCAGTTCGCGGAGAGGGGCTCGCGAATTGCGGTGCGCGGGATGGTCGCTTGCGAGGCGAATCCCGTGGTTCTCTCCATCAAGGCATTTCTCATGTCGCGCAGTAGCGCCGGATTTTGCTTGGCCGTCAGGCTCCCAGCGCGCCGTTGGTGACGGGCGGGCCCGCACTGCGTCCACACCTCCCAGGCCGCATCGCTTCTTCGGGCGGGCGTCCTGTCACGGAAGGAACCTCCGCTCATGTCCCGTACCAAGAGGCCGTCCAGGCGTGTGGTCGACCAGGCACTGGTTGTTCTGGGCGCCGGCGCACTGGCGGCGGGCCTGGCCGGGTTGGCGCTCGCGCCGACCCCCAGCGCCGCCTCCAGTCACCGTGAGGCGCCCCTGATCGCGGGCGACCCGCGTGCCGACAACACCGACGTCTACGCCTTCACCAGCCCCGACCGCACTGACACGGTCACCCTGGTCGCGAACTGGATTCCCTTCGAAGAGCCCAACGGCGGACCCAACTTCTACGCCTTCGCCGACGACGCCCGCTACCACATCAAGATCGACAACACCGGTGACGGGCGCCCGGACCTGACCTACACCTGGAAGTTCCGCAACCGGGTGCGCGACGCGGGCGGACAGTTCCTGTACAACACCGGGCAGGTCACCTCACTGACCGACCCCGACCTGAACTTCCGGCAGACCTACGACCTCACCGTCTCTGACAGCCGTCACCACACCCGCACCCTGCTGCACGACGCGCCGGTGGCCCCTTCCCGCACCGGCAGCGCCTCCATGCCCCACTACGGTGCCCTGCGCGCGCAGGCCCTGCGCCCGGTCGGCGGCCAGGCAAAAGCGTTCGCCGGGCAGGCCGACGACCCGTTCTTCGCCGACCTGCGCGTCTTCGACCTCCTGTACGGAGGAAATCTGAGCGAGCGCGGCCAGGACACGCTGGCCGGGTACAACGTGAACACCGTCGCGCTGCAGATCCCCAAGAAGGCCCTCGCGCTGCGCGGGAACAGTTCCCGCAACCCGGTCGTGGGCGTGTGGTCGACCACCGAGCGCCGCGGTGCCCAGGTGTCCGACAGCCGATCCGGCCGCCACGACGGGTGGCGCCAGGTCTCCCGCCTGGGCAACCCGCTGGTCAACGAGGTCGTCGTGCCGCTCAAGTACAAGGACGCCTTCAACACCCTCTCCCCCGACCAGGACCGCACGGTCAAGCCCGTCGTCGACAAGGTCCTCGACCCGGTCCTGCCCAAGCTGATCCAGAAGGTCTACGGGGTACCGGCCCCCGCCACTCCGCGCAACGACCTCGCCGAGATCTTCCTGACCGGAATCTGCAAGGCGTGCGGCCCAATCAAGGCCGACCTCAACGCCCACCGCCTCAACAAGGACGCAGACCAGCGAAGGATCGTCCCCGCCGAGGAACTACGCCTGAACATGGCCGTCGCCCCCACCGCCAAGCCCAGCCGGCTCGGAGTGCTCGCCGGCGACCTGGGCGGCTTCCCCAACGGCCGCCGCCTGAGCGACGACGTCATCGACATCTCGCTCCAAGCCGTCGAGGGCGCGGCGCAGAGCGGCAAGCTCGTGCCCGCACTCGCCGACGGCGACCAGGTGAACGCCAACGACACCGCCTTCGGCTCGTCGTTCCCCTACCTGGCGCTGCCCAGCACCAAGAGTGTCCACAAGCCGGCCGCGGGGAGTCCCGGCGCCCCGCAGTCGTCGCTGAAGACGACACAGACGTCGACCGTCACCGCGGCGGGAGCACTCCTGCTCGGCGTCGGCAGCTACCGGATGCGCCGCAAGCGCACCACTGCCTGATCCCTCCCACCGCGCACCGCCCTCGGCGGGCCAGACGATGATGCCTGGCCCGCCGGGGCCCAAATCCTTGTTCCGGAGGTCTTCGTGACCAGCGACCGTCCCCGTCGACTGCCTCTGCGGCGCAGACGTGTGCGGAGCGCGGCCGTCTGCATTGGCCTGGGCGCCGCCCTGTTCACCGCCGGGGCTCTGGGCTTCTCACCGCTGGGCTCCGCCACCCCCGAGATCGCGACTTCCTCCAGTACCGTGCACGGCGGATCACTGGCTGCGCTCCAGCAGCGCGTGCGTCAACTCCCCACAGATCCCGATGCCTGGTCGGCTCTGGGGATGGCGTACGTGCAGCAGGCCCGGCAGAACGCCGACCCGGCGACCTATGCCAGAGCCGAGGCGGCACTACGACGGTCGCTGAAGGAGCAACCGGCCGGCAACGACCACGCGGAGACAGCCACGGCGGCCCTCGCCGCAGGCCGGCACGATTTCGCCCGGGCACTGACCTGGTCGCTCCAAGCCACTACGACGAATCCCTTCAGCGCGTCGGCATACGGCGTCCTGGCCGACGCCTACACCCAACTCGGCCGGTACGAGGAGGCATTCGACGCGGTCCAACGCATGACCGACCTCCGGCCTGACAGCACGTCCCTGGCCCGAGCCTCCTACACGTGGGAACTGCGCGGCGACACTGGACGGGCTCGCACGCTGATGAGTCGCTCTCTCAAGGCGGCTGCTTCCCCGGCCGAGCGCTCGTTCGCCTTCACGCACCTCTCCCTCCTCGCCTCGGACGCCGGCGACGCCCGGGCCGCGCTGCACGAGGCGCAGGCAGGGCTCAAGCGGGCCCCGCACGACAGTGGCCTGTTGGAAGCACGCGCCCGCGCCTACACCATGCTCGGCGATAACACGCGGGCCGTAAGGGATTACACCGAGGCCATCGCCATCGCACCGTTGCCCCACTATCTGCTGGCACTCGGCGAACTCCAACAGGCCCTGGGCCACCCGGATGCAGCGCAGAACCAGTACCGCGTCCTGCGTGCCCAGGATGCGGTACGCAAAGAGACCGGGGGACAGGCCGACACGGATGCGATCCTCTTCGAGGCCGACCACGGCGATCCCCGGGCCGCCGTCGCCATGGGCCGCCAGACCATCGCCGCACGACCGTTCATCGCGGTGCATGACGCCTATGCCTGGGCGCTGCACCGAGCGGGCCGAGACCAGGAAGCCCTCGGCGAGGCCGACCGCGCACTGGCGTTGGGCACACGAAGCGCGCTCTTCCTTTTCCACCGCGCGATGATCCATCAGTCGCTCGGCCGAACGACAGAGGCACGCGGCGAGCTCCGACGAGCTCTCGCGATCGACGTGCACTTCCATCCCCTGCACGCCCCTGAGGCCCGCGCCGTGCTCAACAGAATCGACGGAGCCCGATGAACTCGACCGCCCCACGCACCGTTGCCGCCGTGCTGGCAGCTGTCACATGCCTCAGTGCCGCCGTCACCGCGACTCCCGCGACGGCACACCCCCTGGGAAACTTCACCG
This sequence comes from Streptomyces sp. NPDC049813, assembly GCF_044465085.1. NCBI lineage: Bacteria > Bacillati > Actinomycetota > Actinomycetes > Kitasatosporales > Streptomycetaceae > Streptomyces > Streptomyces sp. NPDC049813. The sequence goes on from NZ_JBITLI010000001.1 coordinate 125,718, forward strand.
TCAATCACCACACCGGACTCGTCCTGCACCCAGAACGCGTCGACGCCCGCATCGTCGTGGACCGTGCGGAGATCTCCACCGCACAAGAACTCCAGGACATCGACACCGACCGCGACGGACGCATCAGCGGCCGCGAGAGTACGCACTACGCGCGCGCGGCGTGCAGCGTCCTGGAGCGACAACTCATCACCACTGTCGACAAAGCTCGTCTCCAATGGCATGTCTCATCCAGTCATTTCAGCCGCCCTCCGGGCGAGGCAGGGCTTCCGACCAGCCGACTCGAGTGCGATATGACCGCACCCGTGGACCTGCGCTCCCCGGCCTCCATCGGCCTGCGTACGACGTACGACACCCGGCGCGTCGGATGGCAGGAGATCACGGCACGCGCCGACGGGCTGGCCCTGGCCTCCTCCGATGTGCCGGCCCGGTCGTCGACCGACGAGCTACGGCACTACCCCGGGGATCCCCTGGCGTCGCCCGTGAACCGACGCAGCGCCGACCTGCGCACCGAGCCAGGCAGCACGAAAGCCCTGGCCTCGGTACGCGACGTCCTGCCCTCCGCAGGCCCGATCGCGACGGCGCTGTCCACCGTGCAGAACACCTTCGACTCCCTGCTGGGGGCCCGCGAACTGACCGTTCCCGTCGGACTGCTGGCGCTGTTGCTCTCGCTCGTCCTGGGCGCCTCCCACGCCGCCATGCCCGGACATGGCAAGACTCTGATGGCGGCTTACCTGGCCGGCAAGCGCGGCACTCCGCGGGACGCCCTGACCGTCGGTGCCACCGTGACCTTCACCCACACCGCGGGCGTCCTCGCGCTGGGACTGGCCCTCCCTCTCGCCACGAACCTCGCCGGCGAAGCAGTGCTCACCTGGCTCGGTGTCATCAGCGGCCTCCTGATCACAGGCATTGGCCTGTGGCTCCTGCGCTCCGCACTCCTCAGCCGCGATGCGCGCCCTCACCACGGCCACCACCATCATCACGATGACCACCATCACGGCGACGCCGGTGGTTCGGCGCACGAGCACCACACCTTGCGTCTGCCTGCTCCTCACCGCGACCACGCTCGACCGACCGAATTCGCGTCCAGTCACATCGCGCTGCTCACCAAGGAGGACCGCCACCTTCACCACCATGCGCGCCACGCGCCGCGGGCGAAGCGCAGCGGTCTCATCGGTATGGGCATCGCAGGCGGCCTCGTCCCGAGTCCCTCAGCTCTCGTCGTGCTGCTCGGCGCCATCGCACTGGGCCGAACCGCCTTCGGCATCACCCTCGTCGTCGGCTACGGCATCGGCATGGCCGGAACGCTCACACTCGCCGGACTCCTCCTGGTACGCCTACGAGTCCGCATCGAAGCCGGTCTGCGCGCAACAAACGTCGTCCGGTGGAAGCGTCTGCGGCGCTTGGCTCGCTACGGCCCTGTCGGCACTGCCGCTCTCGTATCGACCGTGGGCCTCGGCCTCGTCGTGCGAGCCGCCATCGGCCCGTGGTGAACTGACGGACAAGTGTCACTGAGCGTTTTCGGAGTGGCCACTGATTGGGTGACGGGGCGGTGTGCGGGAGAGGTGCGCAACGGACAGGGGTCCCGTGTCGCACTCGTGTACCTGCGCCGCCACGACCCCCTCGCCCAGAGCGCCGCTGCCTTCGGAATCCGTGGGCACCGCCCACGCCTGCGTCACCCCAGTCGCCGGCCTGCTCGCCGACCAGGCGCCGGGCCTGCTCAAGACGCTGCGCGCACACGATCCGGACTTCGTCGTCCTGGACGGCGTCCTTGCCTGCTGGGCACCGGCATTGGCTGCTATCTGCTCTGGTGCCTGGACTCGGTGCGGTGGCTGCCGAACGGCGCCATTCCCCTTCAGGCGGCCCTGTGCATGGGAGCGTTCGCCCTCGCGGCATGGTGCACCCAGACCCGCCGGCCCCTGTGGCCGCGAGCGGCCGCCGCCCTGGCCCTGGTCCTGCTGATGCCGCTCGACTCCCTCGCCTCCACGCAGCTGGCCCACCACAGGCAGAGCACCGAACTCGCGCGTGCGGGCGTGCCGTTGCTGGCACCCAATGTGCCCGACGGCTACCACCTGGAGGGCGTCGGCACCAGCGGAACGGTGCCCTGCAGCCGGCCCACCTTCTACTACCGGATCGCCCCGGACGACGCAGGCCAGCACGCCGACTCCATGGAGGAGCTCCACCGGGTCATCCAGGTCGTGGTCGGTCCTCGCCTGCCGAACTTCATGCCGCCCTCGCACCGCGCGGCGCTCACCAGCGTCTCTCCGGTGCCCGCACCGGCCTGCACCCCCGTCGCCCCCGGGGTGTGGCGGTGGTCGAGGTATGACTTCCTCTGGTACTTCACCCGGGTCGGTGATGCGGTCGCCGTGGTCGAGGCGCGCACCCCACCGGTCAGCAGCGCACTGCTGCGCAGCATCGCCTCCCGCATGCGCGTGCGTCCGCCTGCGTACTTCTCCGAGCAGTGAATCGCCTATCCCGCCATGGCCGCAGCCCTGCAGAGGAACCGTTGGCTTTACTCGCTCCGGCCACCGCCCTGCACCGCCGATCACGCCGCCGACCGGCTGGTCTGCCGGGTGGTGCCCCGATAGGCCGGAAGGCGAGACGGGGGGAAACCCGCTTGGCGATTCGTGCTGTCAGTGCGGGCCGACAGACTGTGCGCCGCGAAGTTGCTGGCCACGCCCGTCTACGCACACACGGAAGTCACTGTGGAGCCACGGAGTACAGACAGAAGCATGAGATGAACTCGTGCTCCAAGGAGGGAACTCATGACCGGAATTCAGTGGCTGCTGGAGGAAGAAGGCGGCTGGTGGGACGCTGTGGTGTGGGCACGAGGCATCACCGCACCGGAGCTGGCGGCGCGGCTCGGCGGCGTGCCGCACTCCATACCCGCGCCCCTCACCGACAGGGAAGCGCTGGCCATCGTGTGGGACGAACAGCACGCGGCGGCGGTCGGAGTGGCAGAAGTCCGGGTCACGGCGGACGCTGTCGACCAGTCGGACCTCTGCCAGCGCCTTTGCCACGCGAGCCAGACAATCCGGGAACTGCGTGTCCGGCACCACCCGCGCGATGTCGATGTCACTGAAAGCATCCGCCGTACCCGATGCCGGCGAGCCGACCAGCTCCGTACGTGAGCCCGGGCAGCACTTCTTCAGCGCGATGCACACCCCGGCGGTCAAGGCGGAACGATCAGACTCTCCCATCATGGCGCACGCCGTAGTCCGCCCCCCCGCCACGCCAATCGTCCACAGCAGTCCCTGCTGAAACCGGTGGCCCCGAACCGGTGATCGTTTCCGGTCACAGCACTGACCTGCCTGAGCCGGCTCTCAGTAGTCGTCGGACGAGCCGGGGTCCGTTGCGGGGAGGGCGGTGTCCGGGCCCGCGGTGGTTGGTGCGGGGGTGCGCGCGCGTACTTTCTGCAGGTGGAGATGGCGGCTGAGGCGGATGACGAGTTCCTCGCTGCTCATGTGCAGCACCAAGGGGCGGTTCTGGTGTCCAGGCTTGCTCGTGGCGCCGTTGTTCCGCTGCTGCATCCCTGCCGCAGGCTCCCTTAGTCCATCTGTTTGCCACAGTAGGCCGGAACTGGCTGTATACCAGTTTCGGCGCACTCCAACGGCAAGGAGGCGGTTCAGTCGTCAGGACGGTCCACCGTCATAGGGGCCGGGTGCCGGACGGTGCGGCCCCTTGAGCGTCGCGGCGGAGGTGTCGACGAGACTGCCAGACCCCGTTCCGGATCCGGCAAATCGGCCCGCCCCTGATCCGGAATCCGAGATCGACCAAACCGGATGTGCGGCCGCTACGGATTACCTGCATCAGAGCCCAATCGCGGCGCGTCGGCATCACGGCCGATGTGCCACTTCGAAGGGGATGTTCGCAGTGACTGCACAGCGCACGGCCCGGCTCACCGCACTTCTCGCCCTGCCCGCCGCCATCACGCTCGGCGCGGCCACGCCCTCCCTCGCCCACAGCGGGAGTCAGGCAGGCAACGAGAAGGCAGGCTCGGCCTACCAGATCGACCTCACCGAGCTGAACAACTCCGGCGCCCACGGCACCGCGATGCTCAGCGTCGACGGCACTCAGCTGACGGTCAAGATCGAGGCCCACGGCCTCGTACCCGGCCAGCCCCACGCACAGCACATCCACGGAGACACCACGGGCAAGGACTTCCACTGCCCGGATGCCAGCGCCGACAAGAACGGTGACGGCATCATCACCACCGCGGAGGGAATCCCGTCCTACGGCAACATCCACATCTCCCTGACCACCAAGGGCGACACGTCGATGAAGAGCGGCCTGGCCGTGGACCGGATGCCCGTCGCGGACAAGGACGGAAACCTCTCCTACACCCGCACGATCACCGTTCCACAGGCCACCGCCGACCACGTCAAGGACCTGCACATCGTCCAGCACGGCATCGACCCCAACCACAACGGCTCCTACGACTTCGGCAAGGGCAAGAGCGAACTCGACCCCAAGCTCCCGCAGGAGGCCACCGCGCCCACCGACTGCGGCATGGTCAAGGGAGCCGCCGTCGGCTCGATGCCGTCCGGTGGAGTCGAGACCGGCTCCGGCAGCACGAACGGAGTCGAATCACCGGTGATGCTCGCCTCCGGCGGAGCAGCGCTGCTGGCCGCGGGACTCCTCTACGCGGGTCGGCGCAAGCTGCGCCCGACCGAAACCAGTGAGGACGACTGACACCCGCTGTCACAACCGGAACCGGCCGCCAGGAGGGAAGCAGATGAACGGCAACACCCAGCACAGGCGAACCGCGTTCATCGTCGGGCTGTCCGTCCTGGTCGTGATAGGCGGGCTGTTGCTGGGGGCCGGTATCGCCCGGCAACAGCCCGCGCCGCCCGCGGCGGTCACCAAACCCGGCCCAGCGGTCGGCGCACAGCAGACACCTGGCGCCGCGGCGACAGGCCGAGCCTCCACCCCACGGGATGAGAGTCCGTCACCGTCAGCCCTGCCGTCGTCCCCGCCCGTGCGCGTCACCATCCCAGCGTTGCGGGTCTCCTCTCCTCTGGAGAAGCTCGGCCTGAACCGCCAGCACGCCATGACCACACCCCGGGACCCGGCGAAAGCCGGCTGGTACGCACCCGGCCCGACACCCGGAGCAAAGGGGCCGTCCGTCATCGCGGGCCATGTGACCTGGAACGGAACACCCGCGGTCTTCTTCAAGCTTTCCGAACTCGACGTCGGCGACCAGGTAAAGGTGGCACGCCGCGACGGACGTACCGCCGTGTTCACGGTGGAGCGGGTGGCGGTGTACGCCAAGGATGACTTCCCCACTGTCGAGGTGTACCGCAACATCGACGGCGCGGGCCTGCGGCTGATCACCTGCGGGGGTACCTACTCGAAGAAGGATCACCACTACGCCGACAACGTCGTGGTGTACGCGTCCCTGTCCAGCAGCTACCGATGACGTGAACGGTCCCCCGTGTGCCCGCCAAGGGCTGCCACACGTGGCCTCGGCGCACAGGAATGAAGCTACCGTTGGCGCCTGTGAAACGAGACGTCATCCGTCCGACCCGCTGAGCTGTCTCCTGACCTTCGCCCCGCACTGCTGGCCCGCCGCCGCCGATCGGAGCAAAGCCGACCGGAGCAGAGCGGAGTGTTCCGCCGGAGCACGCCGCGGTCTGCCCGGACAGAGTCACCCACAGGCACTTGTTGAGTGGCCGGCTTCCCAGCTCATCGGGTGTTCGGCGCCCCGGTTCCCGGCGGGGCCACTGACAGGTTCAGGGCCGCCTCGATTCTCCCCGCCAGAGAGGCGGCCACGACCTCGCACTCGCGGCTTCTCGCACGGAAGACTTCCGCGCTGCCGGCCCTCCCGTCGTGCCCCGTCCTGCGGTACCGATCCTCAGACAGCCGGTCGAGGGCGAGGAGAGCCGCCTGCATCCGACGCGTTGCCGCCTGGACATCTGTGTCTGTCGTGAACACCATGGCTGCCGTCGAGGTTGCGGCGAACTCCTGCCAGCATCCATTCTTCCGGCGGTGGATCTCGGTTCTCTCCTCCTCGTCGACATCGTTGCGGAGGCTGTTGAAGAGCTCCCAAGAGGCGGACTGCCACATCGATGCTCGTGTCAGGAGCCGCATGTAAGCGTCGCGCTTGGTATCCAGCACCCACCGCATCTGGGTTGCCTCAAGTTGGTCCTGTGTCTGTTGGCGTTGCGACTTTGCGGTCACCGATCCGGCCCACACCGCACCGGCGGCCCCGAGGACCGCTCCAAGGAGGCCCACGGCTCCAGTCAGCAGTTCAGATGACATGCCTGCATCCTCGTCCCGCAACCAGGCCTTGACCATGGGGTGACGGTCGGCTCGCGAGTGAGGGCCGGCGATAGATTCTCCGAATGGCTACGCATCTCAGTCACGGCGCTTCCGGAGCCCTGCGGCGCTTCGCTGGATGGCTCGCCCGGGGATCGGTGGGGCACCCGATGCTGGAAGGGATCGACTACTGGGCGGAGTTGCGCGAGTCTCCCTCCCAGATGGAGATCTGCGTCGCGATCTTCGCGAACGTTCTCGAACTCGGTGAGCGGGGAGAGCCGGTCAACGAGAAGTACGCCGAGCGTCGGGCCGCTGCCTGGCTCTACCGGTACTGCACTGGAGCGATGCCCCCGGGAGAACCGGACTTCGAGCCATGGGAATGCCGGCTGCATTGACGCGTCGTCCCCGGCTGCCTTGTGGCCGTCGCCACCAGAGAACTCGTGGAGCCTCTCGACCCGGTACTTGGGGTGCAGACCGTTCTGAGTGCGGCGAGTGGACACGTTGCAGGCGAGTGTCGGTGACGGGGGAGCCCGGCCGCCTTGTGGGCCGAGGAGGCACGGCAGTGGTCGGGTGGGCGGATCTCAGGGGCGGCGCCAGGTGCCGGTCGTGAGGTGGGAGCCGGCTTGGGGGCCCATGCGCGGCATTTCGCCGCCGGCCACGAACGAGGCGCCGGTGACGTACGAGGCGCCGGTGACGTACGAGGCGTCGGCGCCGGCCGCACAGGAACGGGCCGACGAGGTCGACGTCGAGCACGCGGGTGACGTCCTCGTGCTTCAGGTCGAGGAAGGGCCGCACCTCGGCGTGGCGTGAGGTGTCCTCAGGTGTCGTGAGGATTCAGGGCGCGTGGTTCCCGCCGGCCACGCCTCCACAGGGCTGGGCCCGAGGGAGGCGTGCCGCCGGGGCAGGCCTCTCTCGCGGCGAGCAACCAGCAGCGAGCAGCCAGCATGCCGGGCGCGGGCCCCGGGAGACGCGCCGTCCCCCGAACCCCGCCCCCGCACCCGCACCCCTACGCCCCGCCGCCCCCGAACCTCGGGTTTCAGGCCCCCCGGAACGCGATCACCGTCGTCGCCACCAGGCACGGCGACGGCGGCACCACCGCGACGCGCAGGGTGCCGCGCGCGGCGTCGTAGTCGATGCCCTCCGCCTCGAAGGAGCCCGAGCAGATGCTGCGCTGCGGGATGGCGAACGCGGTCGTGACGTGGCCCGTGACCGGCTTCCCGTCCAACGGGCGGTCGAGGGCGACCTCCAGGACCTCCTTGGCGGCGTCGTCGGACGAGCACAGCAGATGCGTGGCGTCGGTGAAGTCGCAGCCCTGGATGGACTCGACGCCCCGGTCCAGCGTGATCTGCCCGGCCTGCGGGAGGTTGGCGCCCGGGGCGGGCGCGGCGGCGTTCAGCACCGGGGTGGGGAACACCTGCAAGCGGTTCATCGCGCCCCACTCGCCGGAGACCAGCCACTGCCCGTCAGGCGACACCGAGGCGAACGAGTTGTTCAGCAACTCGCCCTGATCGAGGGTGTGTTCGTACGTCGTGCGCTTCCCGTCCGGGCCCGTCGCCGCGAACATCTTCTTCGTGGTGGTGTCCCCGCCCTGGTACGCGTCGAAGGTGTAGCCGCCCGCCACGTCCGGGTCCCCGACGTGCGACCAGCCGGCTATGCGCAGGGCCAGCGGCACCGACGCGAGCCCCCGGGTCACCAGGGAGCCGTCGGCGCGGCTCGCCAGACCCTGGCCGCCGGTCAGCGAGTTCACCGTCGTCGTGCCGGTCTCGATCCAGGCGGGCGCCGCCGTCGCCGACGCGGTGCCCGCGCCGAGGACGAGCGCACCCGTCAGTGCGGTCGTGGTGAGCAGCTGGCGTCTCGTGCGCCGGTTCATGGGGCCTCCGCCGGTCGAAGATCGGGTCGGGGACCAGGCTGCCCTACGATCGCGCCATGAGGCTGACGATTCTCGGCGGTGGCGGATTCCGGGTGCCCCTGGTGTACGGAGCGCTCCTCGCCGACCACGCGCCAGGCCGGGTCACCGAGGTCACGCTGCACGATGTCGACACGGACCGGCTCAAAGCGATCACCGGAGTACTGGCGGAACAAGCCACCGGCGTGCCCGACGCGCCCGCCGTGCGCGCGACGGCCGACCTCGACGAGGCGCTGCGCGGCGCCGACTTCGTCTTCTCCGCGATCCGCGTCGGCGGTCTCGCGGGCCGCGCCGCGGACGAACGGGTCGCCCTGGCCGAGGGCGTGCTGGGCCAGGAGACGGTCGGCGCGGGCGGCATCGCGTACGGGCTGCGGACCGTGCCCGTCGCCGTGCACATCGCGCACCGCGTCAAGGCGGTGGCGCCCGACGCCTGGGTCATCAACTTCACCAACCCGGCGGGCCTGGTCACCGAGGCCATGTCCCGGCACCTGGGCGACCGCGTCATCGGCATCTGCGACTCGCCCGTCGGCCTCGGCCGCCGCGTCGCCCGGGTGCTCGGCGCGGACCCGGCCGACGCGTGGATCGACTACGTCGGCCTCAACCACCTCGGCTGGCTGCGCGGCCTGCGGGTCGGCGGCCGGGACGAACTGCCCCGGCTGCTCGGCGACGAGGAACTGCTCGGCTCCTTCGAGGAGGGCCGTCTCTTCGGCACGGACTGGCTGCGCTCGCTCGGCGCGATCCCCAACGAGTACCTGCACTACTACTACTTCAACCGCGAGACCGTCCGCGCCTACCGCGAGGCCGAGCGCACCCGCGGCGCCTTCCTCGCCGCGCAGCAGTCCGCCTTCTACGCGGATCCCTCCTACGGGGCCTGGGACCGCACCCGCGCCGAGCGCGAGGCCACGTACATGGCCGACAACCGCGAGGCCTCCGGCGCCGGTGACCGGGACGCCGCCGATCTGGAGGAGTCCGGCGGCTACGAGAAGGTGGCGCTCGCCCTGATGCGGGCCATCGCCCGCGACGAACGCGCCACGCTCATCCTCAACGTCCGCAACCGCCGCACCCTCGCCGCCCTGGACGAGGACGCCGTCATCGAGGTGCCCTGCCTGGTGGACGCGAACGGCGCGCATCCCGTCGCCGTCGACCCGCTGCCCCTGCACGCCACCGGGCTGGTCACCGCGGTCAAGGCCGTGGAGCGCGAGGTGCTCGCCGCGGCCGAGTCGGGCTCGCGGGCCACCGCCGTGAAGGCGTTCGCGCTGCACCCGCTCGTGGACTCCGTGGCGGTCGCCGGCCGTCTGGTCGAGGGCTACACCAGCGCGCACCCCGGGCTCGCCGACCTCTTCCGTGGAGGCTGGCGTAAGGACGTGTAAAGGCTTGTAAAGACGGTAGTGGGAAAGGGCGGCCCGAAGGCCGCCCTTTCGCGTTCGTGACGTCGTGTCCTCACTCCCCGTGGCGGAAGCAACTCCTCCGCCAGTGTGATGCGTTCTACAGAGAGAATCTGAGAAATTCCTCAGGACGGTGACGCCGGAGAGTCACCATGCGCTTGACTTGGTGGGCCCCCCAACTAGGAGTACTCATGCGACCGTTCGCACTGAACTACGCTCGCCCCACGCGAGAGGCTGAGGTCAGCGCGGTGTACACATACGACTCCGCACTGCAATTGAACGTGCTGCCCGACGGCGGAGTGGCCGCGCGCGACTACGCAGTGTTGCGAGAATGCGCGGCCACCACGTCGACCGCGGGCTCCAAAACCCATTTCGACGACTGAGCGGCCGCGCGAAATGACGGTGCTGATCCTGACGAGTGATCAGGATGTGACGGCCGACATGGCGGTCGTCGAATTGAACGCCCGGGGAATCCCCGTCCTGCGGCTCGACCCGGCCGGACTGCCCGGCGGGGTCGACGTGTCGGGGGAGTACGCGCACGGTGTCTTCGAGGGCCACCTCTCCGTGGGCGGGCGGATGGTCAGCATGGGCGGGCTGCGCTCCATCTGGGTGCGCAGACCCGGCGTGCCGGCCGCGCACGCCGACGCCGCGTCGGCCTGGCTCACCGAGGAGGCCTCGCAGGCCCTGTACGGCATGCTGCGCTGCACCGGTGCGCGGTGGATGAACCATCCCGACGCGGCCCGTCAGGCCCGCCACAAGCCCTGGCAGCTGTGGCTGGCCCGGGAGTGCGGCCTGCCCGTGCCGGCCACGCTCATCACCACCTTCCCCCGGGTCGCGCGCGCCTTCGCCGAGCGCTATCCCGACCTCGTCGTCAAGCCGGTGTCCGGCGCGCACCCCGGCGACGGGACGCTCGCCGTGCCGACGACCCGGGTGCGGCCCGACGAGGACTACCGCGACGTCGCGCACGGCCCCACGCTGCTCCAGCGCCGGGTGCGCAAGGTCGCCGACATCCGCCTGACCTGCGTCGGCGAGCGGCTCTTCGCGGCCCGCGCGGCGAGCGGCGCGCCCGGCACGGGCGGCGCCCCGGACGCGGTCGACGCGGCCGGTGCGGGCGGCCCGGGTGGCGTGGGCGGTGTGGGCGGTGTGGTCGACGTCCGTTTCGATCCCGACGCGGGCCCCTGGCGTCCGGTCGGCGTGCCACGCCGCGTCGCCGACGCCGTCCTTGCCTACCTGTCCAGGTCCGGCCTGGCGTACGGCGCCTTCGACTTCGCCGAGGACAGCGACGGGATCTGGTGGTTCCTGGAGTGCAACCAGTCCGGTCAGTTCGGCTTCGTGGAGATCGAGACCGGGCAGCCCATCGGCCGCGCCGTGGCGGAGTGGCTCGCGGGAGAGCCCCTCGGCGCGACGGCCGCGCCGCACGTGACCGGCCTCGTAGGCGCGCCAGGAGCGGGTCCGGCTGGGGCGGCCGGGGCGACGGAATCCGCGGGGGAGTTACCGGACCCGGCCGGCCCGCCGCACGCGGCCGACGCCGAGACGGCTGCCGGTCCCTCCAGGGCGGCCGGCACCGAGACGGCCGCGGGCCCGTCGCTTACGAGCGATGCCGAGACGGCCGTGGGGCCGTCGCCCACGGCCGATGTCGAGACGGCCGCCGGTCCCTCTAGGACGGCCGGCGCCGAGATGGCCGCGGGCTCGTCGCTCACGAGCGGCGCCGACACGGCCGCGGGCCCGTCGCCCGTGACCGATGTTGAGGCCGCCGACGGAGGTACGGGAGAGGGCGAGCCGATGTGCCCTTGATCTTCGGGCGGGGGCCGGTGAGACAGTACGCGGGTGGGGTGCCCGGAGTGGAGTACGGGCACCCGGCGCACCGCGGCGGACGGGCGCGGCACCGCGCCTCGCCCCGCCCCGCTCGATCCCGGCCGAAGGAGCCCGCATGACCGACGCAGCCCCCGAGTGCACCACCCGCCAGGGCGCCGTGCGCGGCAGCACGGAGCACGGCGTCGCCGCGTTCCTCGGAGTGCCGTACGCCGCCGCGCCGTTCGGGCCGCGCCGGTTCGCCGCGCCCGCCCCCGCCGAACCCTGGACCGGTGTGCGGGATGCCACCGGGTACGGGCCGACCGCGCCCAAGGCCCCGTACGCGCCGCCCTTCGACGCTCTCATCCCGGACACCTCCATGCCGGGCGAGGAGTGCCTGAACCTCAACATCTGGACCCCGGAGCCGGGCCCGGGCGCGGGCCTGCCGGTGATGGTGTGGCTGCACGGCGGCGCCTTCTCGAACGGCTCCGCGAACTCCTCCGGCTACCGCGGCCACACCTTCGCCCGTGACGGCGTGGTCTTCGTCGGTGTCAACTACCGCCTGGGCACGGACGGGTTCCTGCATCTGCCGGGCGCTCCGGACAACCGCGGCCTGCTCGACCAGATCGCCGCTCTGACCTGGGTGCGCGACAACATCGAGGCGTTCGGCGGCGACCCGGACCGGGTCACCGTGTTCGGCGAGTCGGCGGGTGGCGTGGCGATCGGGCAGCTGCTGGCGGAGCCGGGCGCCCGGGGCCTGTTCCGGCGGGCGGTGCTGCAGAGCGGCGCGTGCCATCACTTCGTCCGGCCGGACACGGCGCGCCGCATCGGCGAACGGTTCGCGCGGCAGCTGGGCGTGGCGCACACGGCCGAGGCCTTCGCGGCCGTCCCGCTGCCCGAACTCATCGAGGGGCAAGCGCAGTTGCGGGCCGATTTCGCGCGCAGGCCCGACCCGGCGGAGTGGGGCGAGGCGGCGCTCAACGGCATGGTCTTCGAACCGGTCGCCGAGGAGCTGCGGCTGCCCGGCCCGGAACTCGGCGTCGACCTGCTGGCCGGCTCCAACCAGGAGGAGAACCGGCTCTACATGGTGCCGGCCGGGCGCTTCGACACCATCTCGGAGCGGCGGCTCCAGCGCGGCGCCGAGGCCTTCGGCGCCGACCTCGACGGTTACCGGGCGGCCCGCCCCGGCGCGAGCCCCGGGGAGCTGCTGGACGCGCTCGTCACCGACTGGTTCTGGCGCATTCCGGCCGTCCGGCTGGCCGAGTCGGTGCCGGGCACGTACCTCTACGAGTTCGCCTGGCGCTCCCCGCAGTTCGACGGCGGCCTCGGGGCCTGCCACGCCCTGGAACTCGGCTTCGTCTTCGACCTGCTCGACGACCCCGACTACGTCCCGATGGCGGGCGAGCGGGCGCCGCGCGACCTGGCGCGGACCGTGCACGCCGCGTGGGTGGCGTTCGCGGAGACCGGCGACCCGGGCTGGCCCGCGTACGACCCGGCGGGCGACCGCACGACGATGGTGTTCGACGCGGACGCCTGCCGCCCGGAGCCCGACCCGCGCGCGACGGAACGCAAACTCTGGGAGGGCGTGCGCTGACCGAGCGCACGGGGAGCCGGGTCCCAGGACCACTGGGCGCGGCCTCCCGTGCCACGCCCGGGGCGCGGGGGTGCGGCCTCCCGCATGACACGCCCGAGCCGCGGGGCCACTGGGCCGCACCCCCGGCCCGGCGGCTCCCCGCATGACACGCCCGAGCCGCGGGGCCACTGGGCCGCACCCCCGGCCCGGCGGCTCCCCGCATGACATGCCCGAGCCGCGGGGCTACTGGGCCGCACCCCCGGCCCGGCGGCTCCCCGCATGACATGCCCGAGCCGCGGGGTTACTGGGCCGCACCCCCGGCCCGGCGGCTCCCCGCATGACATGCCCGAGCCGCAGGCCCGCCGGGACACCCCCGGCATAGCCGCACCCCCCCGCACCACACGCCCCGGCACCCCCACCCCCTGCCCCCACGTCGCACCCCCGCCGCGCACATTTTGCGCACCTGTCACTTCCCTCCCCTTTCCCTCACCCCCTGTCGTTGTGAAAACTCCCCGTTGCCCCTCATCGCGGACGGACCATCCCCGAGGCAACAGGAGATCCCCCCACCCATGACCGAATTCAATCGGCGCCGCTTCCTCCAGATCGCCGGCGGCACCGCCGCCTTCACGGCGCTGTCCGGCTCCATCGACCGCGCCGCGGCGATCCCCGCGGCCCGCCGCAGCGGCACCGTCAAGGACATCGAGCACATCGTCGTGCTCATGCAGGAGAACCGTTCCTTCGACCACTACTTCGGGTCGATGAAGGGCGTCCGCGGCTTCGGCGACCCCCGCCCGGTGACGCTGCCCAGCGGCAAGCCGGTCTGGCACCAGTCGAGCCTGGGCAAGGAGACGCTGCCGTACCACCCGGACGCCGACGACCTCGGCATGCAGTTCATTGCCGGGCTCGACCACGACTGGGCGGGCGGCCACAGCGCCTTCAACGGCGGTAAGTACGACAACTGGATCGCCGCCAAGGGCACCGGCACCATGGCCCACCTCACCCGGCAGGACATCCCCTTCCACTACGCGCTCGCCGACAAGTTCACGGTCTGCGACGACTACCACTGCTCGTTCATCGGCGCGACCGATCCGAACCGGTACTACATGCTCACCGGGCACGTCGGGAACGACGGCACCGGCGGCGGCCCCGTCCTCGGCAACGAGGAGGCGGGGTACGGCTGGACCACGTACGCCGAACGCCTGGAGAAGGCGGGTGTCTCCTGGAAGGTGTACCAGGACATCGGCGACGGGCTCGACGCGGCCGGCGGCTGGGGCTGGATCGACGACGCCTACCGCGGCAACTACGGCGACAACTCGCTGCTCTACTTCAACAACTACCGCAACGCCAAGCCCGGCGACGCCCTCTACGAGAAGGCCCGCACCGGCACGAACGCCAAGGCGGGCGACGGGTACTTCGACCTCCTCAAGGCCGACGTGAAGGCCGGGAAGCTGCCGAAGGTCTCCTGGATCGCGGCGCCCGAGGCGTTCTCCGAGCACCCGAACTGGCCCGCGAACTACGGTGCCTGGTACATCGCGCAGGTGCTCGACGCCCTCACCTCGAACCCGGAAGTGTGGAGCAGGACGGCCCTGTTCATCACGTACGACGAGAACGACGGCTACTTCGACCACGTCGTGCCGCCCTACCCGCCCGCCTCCGCCAACCAGGGCCTGTCGACGGTCGACACCAAGCTCGACTACTACCCGGGCGGCAGCCGCGCCGCAGGCCCCTACGGGCTCGGCCAGCGGGTACCCATGCTCGTGGTCTCGCCCTGGTCGACCGGCGGATACGTGTGCTCGGAGACCTTCGACCACACCTCGATCATCCGCTTCATGGAGAACCGGTTCGGCGTGCGGGAGACCAACATCTCCCCGTGGCGCCGGGCCATCTGCGGCGACCTGACCTCCGCCTTCGACTTCTCCCTCACGGTCACCGACCCGGCACGGCTGCCGGACACCGCCGGGTACGAGCCGCCGGACCGCGACCGGCACAGCAGCTACGTGCCCAAGCCGCCCGCACAGGGCGCGCTGCCCAAGCAGGAGAGGGGCTCCCGGCCCAGCCGCCCGCTCGCGTACGCGCCCTACGTCGACGGGGCGCAGGACCTCGCGACCGGCAAGTACAAGCTGACGTTCAGCGGCGGCGACAAGAAGGGCGCGGCCTTCCAGGTGCGCTCCCAGAGCCGCTCCGACGGCCCGTGGACCTACACGGCCGGGCCCGCCGCGTCGCTCTCCGACAGCTGGAACTCGGTGTACTCCGGCGGCAAGTACGACCTGACAGTCCACGGCCCGAACGGCTTCCTGCGCGCCTTCAAGGGCAACAACAAGGTCGCGGAGCCGGAGGTGACCGCCCGCCACGACGGGACCACCGGGAACCTGAAGCTGACCCTGAAGAACCCGACCACGGCCGACGTGCACCTCACCGTCACCAACGCCTACGGCGGCCAGGGGCAGACGTACACGGTCCGCGCCGGAGCCACCTCCCAGCAGACCGTCGACCTGCGCGCCACGAAGCGCTGGTACGACCTGAAGATCGTCGTCGAGGGCAACGCCGGCTATCTGCGGCGCCTGGCCGGACACGTCGAGAACGGGCAGGCCGGGGTGAGCGACCCGGCCCTCGCCACCGCCTGACCCGGGCGTCCCTCCCGCCCCCGCCACCCCGGGGGCGGGAGGGGCGTACGTCACACCCGTCGGCCCGGACCGGTTCCCGGAACGGCGCGATAGTGTGCCCCGGTGACGACGCAATCGAACACCCCTGCTGGTTGGTACCCGGACCCCCAGGGCGCTGCCCAGACGCTGCGGTGGTGGGACGGTGCCCAGTGGACCGACCACACGCACGCGCAGGGAGCGGCCCCGGCGCCGCAGGCCCAGGCGCCCGCCGCGCAGGTGCCCCAGCAGGCCCCGCAGCCCCAGCAGCAGCCGTACGGCGCGCAGGCGCAGCAGCCTTTCGGCGGGCAGCCGCAGCAGGCACAGCAGCCGTACGGCGCGCAGGCGCAGCAGCACGCCGACGCGGGCCGCGTCCAGCGCCAGGTGCAGCAGCAGGCCGGGGTCGCGGGGGCCGGACAGGGCGGCGGCACGCTCTTCACCGAGCCGGTCCTGGTCGTGAACCAGAAGGCCAAGCTGATCGAGCTGACCAATGAGTACAGCGTCATGGACCAGAACGGCACCCTGCTGGGCTCGGTCACCGAGATCGGCCAGAGCAGCCTGAAGAAGGCGCTGCGGTTCGTCTCCAGCGTCGACCAGTTCATGACGCACAAGCTGGAGATCCGCGACGCGTACGGGCAGCCGCAGCTGGTCCTCACCCGCCCTGCGAAGATCATGAAGTCGCGGGTCGTCGTCGAGCGCCCCGACGGCTCCCCGGTCGGTGAGATCGTCCAGCAGAACATGATCGGCAAGATCAACTTCGCGATGAACGTCAACGGCCAACAGGTCGGCGCGATCAAGGCGGAGAACTGGCGGGCCTGGAACTTCGCGATCGTCGACCACGCGGACCAGGAGGTCGCCCGCGTCACGAAGACGTGGGAGGGCCTCGCCAAGACGATGTTCACGACCGCGGACAACTACGTCCTGCAGATCCACTTCCAGCTGCCCGAGCCGCTGCTCAGCCTCGTCGTGGCGACGGCCCTGACGGTGGACACCGCCCTGAAGCAGGACTCCCGCGGCTTCGGCTGAGCCGGTCCGCCGTCACGGCCGGCCCGTGGCTCACGGGCGCGGCGCGGTGCACGGACGAGACGCGCCCACGCCGCCGGCCGCGTCAGGACGCGCGCAGCCGTAGCGGTTCGGGCTCCGGCTGCGCCGGGATCGCCGGCAGCGTCACCACGGTGGCCCCGGGATCACCGGCCGGTGCCGGGGTACGGGTCAGCAGGACGACCCCGCGCGCGGCCAGCACCGCTCCGGCGGCGGCGAGGGCCCACCCGGCCGCGCCGCCCTGGAGCCGCTCGCCGAGCAGGGACAGGCCGATGACGGCCGCGGCCACCGGGTTCGCCAGGGTCACCATCGCCAGCGGTGCGCCGAGCCCGCCGCGGTAGGCGGTCTGGGCCAGCAGGAGGCCGCCCGCGGCGAACGCCGCGACCAGCAGCGCCACCACGATGACCTGCGGGGCGAGCAGCGGACCCGAGCGGTCCGTCGCCGCGACGGTGACCGTCTGGGTGAGCGCGGAGGCGACGCCCGAGGCGAGCCCGGAGGCGGTCGCGTGCCGCAGCCCCGGCTTCGCGCCGCGCCGGGACAGCGCGCCGATGAGCGCCGCCGTGGCGCCCGCCACCGCGAGCGCCTCGGGCAGCGAGAGCGTGTCGTCGGGGGCGGGCCCCGACGCCGTGACGAGCAGCGCGCCCAGACCCGCGAGGGTCAGGGCGGTGCCGCGCCACTCGACGGCCGTGACGTGCCGTCCGGCGATCCTGGCGCCGAGCGGCACGGCGGCGACGAGCGTGAGCGCGCCGAGCGGCTGCACCAGGGTGAGCGGCCCGTACTTGAGCGCGGCGACGTGCAGCAGCGCGGCCCCGGCGTTCAGGACGACCGACCACCACCAGGAGCCGGTGCCGAGCAGCCGGAACAAGCCCGGGCCGGCGTCCGCGGTGCGGGCCGCGAGCCGTTCCTGGGCCACCGCCGCCGCGGCGTAGGCGACCGCGGAGACGAGCGAGAGCGCGACGGCGAACAGCGTGGCGCTCATCGCGGGGCCCCGGCGGAGACGAGGTGTGGAGCGGTCGCCGCCGACGTCGAGCCCGGTGTCGGGGAGACGTGCAGCGGGATCCGGATCGGCATCCGGGCCAGGACGTCCGAGGCGGAGAGCGAGTCCGGCGGCGTACGGAAGGCGGCGGCGGGCCGCCAGGGCGCGGGCTCCAGCGTGCCGTGCGCCCGCACGGCGGCCGGTGCGCCGGTGGCCGCCGGGGCGGGCAGCAGGTGGCGGCGGAGCGCGGCGGGACCGCCGACGGTCCGCGGCATCCGGATCACCGCGAGGGCGAGTCCGAGCAGCGCCGCGGCGACGAGGGTGTCGAGCCAGTAGTGGTTCGCGGTGCCGACGATCACCAGCAGCGTGCACAGCGGGTGCAGCAGCCAGAGCCAGCGCAGGCGCGAGGTCGTGGCGACGATCAGGGCGATCGCCACCATCAGGGCCCAGCCGAAGTGGAGCGAGGGCATGGCCGCGAACTGGTTGGCCATCGTGTCGGTCGCGGGCTTCGCCGCGTAGACCGAGGGGCCGAAGACCTGCGCGGTGTCGACGAGGTGGGCGGCGGCCAGCATCCGGGGCGGCGCCAGCGGGAAGCCGAGGTGCAGCACCAGCGCGGCGGCGGTCAGCACGGCGAGCACCCGCCGCGTCCACACGTAGTGGCGCGGGCGGCGCAGGTACAGGAAGAGGAGCAGGGCGAGGGTGGCCGGGAAGTGCACGGTCGCGTAGTACGTGTTCGCGACGTGCACCAGGGTGTCGCTGTGCAGCAGGACGCCCTGGACCGCGCCCTCGCCGGGCAGGTGCGCGGCCCGCTCGGCGCGCCACACGTCACCGGCGTTGCGGAACGCCTCCGCGGTGTGGCCGTTGGCGAGCTGCCGGCCGAACTTGTAGACGAGGAAGAGTCCTACGACGAGGAGGAGCTCGCGGACCAGGGGCGGTCGGGCAGATCGGCTGTCCGGCTCCGGTTCGGCAGGCTCGGTAAGGGAATCCATCCCCCGGCCCCTTTTTCTTGACGACTGGGTGGTGCGTGCGGTGCTGGGTGCGCTGGTGACGCGTCGGTGTCGACGGTGAGACGCGCTGGGTGCCGCATCCATCGATACGCCAGTGTACCGATACGGTGGCGTACCGGTACACTGGCGTATCGATAGCGCATGTGATCTCATCGACACGAGCCGCATAGCGAGGAGTGGATTCCATGACGACGCGCGAACAGGCCACCGCGACAGCGCCGACCGCCTCGCGCCGATCCAAGATCACTCCCGAGCGTGCGCAGGAGTTCTACGACGCGGTCCTCGACCAGCTGCGCAGGAACGGGTACGACGCCCTGACCATGGAGGGCGTGGCGGCCCAGGCGTGCTGCAGCAAATCGACGCTGTACCGTCAGTGGCGGACGAAACCGCAGCTCGTGGCCGCCGCGCTGCGGGCCGGACGCTGTACGAAGTTCTCCGCGGCCGACACCGGCAGCCTCGCGGGAGACCTCGTGGCGGCCGCGCGGAACGCGGCGGCGCAGTCCCTGCCGGACACCGCGCTGATGCAGGCCCTCGGGCACGCGGTGCGCGAGGACGGCGAGCTGCGGGGCGCGCTACGGGAGGCGTTGATCGAGCCGGAGCTCACCTCGATCGACGCGATGATCGAGCGGGCGGTGGCCCGCGGCGAGATCGCCGCCGACCACCCCGCGCTGCCGTACCTGGCCGCGCAGCTCTTCGGAGTGATGCGCAGCCGCCCTGTCCTGGAGGGGCGCGACGCCGACGCCGACTACCTGGTCGGCTTCGTCGAGGCCGCGCTGCTGCCGGGACTCGGCCTGACCGCCACGGATCGGGCCACCTGAACGGGAGGCCACCGGTCGCAGGGATGACCGGCCGGTGGTCTGCCCGCGCCGCACCGTGGGGACGGGGGCGGCGCGCACCCCCGGGCCGGGCGGGTACCTCTTGAGCGGAGAGGAACCGCCCGGCCCCAGGTGTGTCCGGGACCGGTGCCGGGCCCTCAGACGTCCTGGCCGTCGCCGCCCGTGGCGCCGCCGGTGACCGAGGCCTTCTTGATGCCCTTGACGAGCTTGTCGATCGACGTGTCGTCCGGGCCCGCCTTCTTCTCCTTGGCGGTGCGGGGTATGTCCACGCCGATCCGGACGACGAGGAGCGACTTGGCGTCCGACGGCGAGGGGAAGACGACCGACTCGACCCAGGCGTCGATCCGCGACTTGGTGTCCACGTTCCAGCGGATCCGGTAGCCCTGCTGCCCGGCGACCGTGACCTTCTCGGAGAGCAGCTCGTCGTGCTGGACGATGCCGCCGTACACCTCGCCGCCGTAGGACGCCTTCGCGTTGGCGACGATGTCCTGCTCCGCCGCCGCCTCCGCCGTCGTCCCGTCGATCTTCAGGCTCTTCGCGGACGCGATGGAGGCGCCGCCCTTGACGCAGCTCTGCTCCACGTCGTCGGGGCACTTGTACGTCCCCGTCTGCACCCCGGCGCCGCCCGCGCCGTCGGAACCCGTCCAGCCTTCGAGGACCGGCAGCGCCACCCCGTTCAGGATGTCGGTGGCGTACCCCTCGTCGAGCGGCGCCCGCGGCGCCTTGGGCGACTGCGGCGACTCCGGGGACTCGCCGCCACCGCCGCCGCCCCCGGTGGAGCCGCCCGGTCCGTCGGGCCGTCCCGGCTCCCCGGGCCGCTGCGACTCGGAACCGGCCCGGCTGCTTCCGCCGCCGTCGTCCGCGGTCAGCGCGTAGACACCGCCCACGATCCCGGCGAGCACGACCAGCGCGACACCGGCAGCGAGGGCGATCTTCCCGCGGTTGCGGGGCTTCGGCGGCAATTGGCCCGGATAGCCCGGGTAGTTGCCATATGCCGGATACATCCCCGGTGCGGGCGGCTGCGGTACGGGAGCGGTGACCGGCGGCGCGGCGACCGGCGGCGCGGCCGGCTGGGCGGGAAGCGGCGGCGGGGTCGTGGCCGGCCGGGTCTGGTCGGTCCAGCGGGCGCCGTCCCACCAGCGTTCGGTGCGCGGGCCGTCGGGGACCTGGCCGGGGTCGGGGTACCAGCCTGCGGGAGTCTGCGACGTCATGCACGGAACAGTATGAGGCGCGCCTGAAAAGGGGATGAGAGGGTCCGCCCACCGCACGCAATCGTTACGCGGGGCCGCCGCCGCTCGGTCGGGGCAGGCGGCAGACCGGCCGGGTCGCGCCCCGGATTCGCCCCGGCGCGGAGAAATCCGTTCGGCTGTGAAGACCCCCCACCACGGCGCGGCGCGGCCCATTACTCTCGTGACCAGCACCGCACGCCGGTCGATCTTCTCGGTCGGGGCGGACGTCACCGGGAGGACGCGGGATGAGTCAGGGCCGGCACCACGACGCCGCCTCCGTAGCCCCGCCGTTGTGGGAGCGCGACGCCGAACTGGACGTCGCCGCAAGCGCCTTGGACGACCTGTGCGCGGATGCCGCCTCCTCCGGGAGCCTCGTCGTCTACAAGGGCGAGGCGGGCATCGGCAAGACCGCGCTGCTCGGCCAGGTCCGCGAGACCGCCGCGGGCCGCGCCACCGTCTGGTCGGCCCGCGGCGGCGAGACGGTCACCTCCGTCCCCTTCAACGTCGTGCGCCAACTCCTGCAGCCCGCCCTGCTCGCGCTCTCCGAGGAGGAGATCCGGGAGTACTTCGGCGACTGGTACGACATCGCGGGCCCCGCCCTCGGCATAGCCGAGCCCACCGGACGCCAGGCCGACCCGCAGGGCGTGCGCGACGGCCTCGTCGCCGCCGTCTCCCGCCTCGCCCGCCTGCACTGGCCGCTGGTGATCCTCATCGACGACGCGCACTGGGCCGACCTGGAGACCCTGGAGTGGCTGGCCGCCTTCGCCGAGCGCCTCGACGACCTGCCGGTGCTCGTCGTGGTCGCCCAGCGCGACCCGGAGCGCGAGGCCGCCGCCGTCTGCCTGGAGGCGGTCGCCGCCGCCGCCCGGCCCGGCACCGCCCGGCTGCGCGCCCTCACCCCCGACGCCACCGCGGGACTCACCCGCGCCACGCTCGGCGACCACGCCGACGACCCGTTCTGCCGCGAGGTCTGGGCGGTCACCGGCGGAAACCCGTACGAGACCGTCGAGTTGCTCGCCAAGGTGCAGGACAGCGAGCTGCGACCCGACGAGGAGGCCGCCGCCGAACTGCGCGCCCTGAACAAGTCGGCGCGCGGCCGCGGCCTCGTCGCCCGCCTCGAAGGCCTCGGCATCGAGGCGACCAAGTTCGCCTGGGCCGCCGCCATCCTCGGCACCCGCATCGACCCCGGCCTCGCCGCGCTGCTCGCCGGCCTCAACCCGGAGCAGGCCGGCCGGTGCGCCGAGCGGCTGCGCGCCGCCCGCATCCTGACCGACGGCGGGTACGGCGCCGGCAGCGACCTGGAGTTCGTCCACCCGCTCATCGCCTCCGCCGTCTACGACGCGATCCCGCCGGCCACCCGCACCGCCATGCACGGCCAGGCCGCCTGGGCCGTCACCGCCTCCGGGCACGGGCCCGCGGCGGCCTCCCGGCACCTGCTCGAAGTCCACCCCGACGACGACCCGGAGCTCGTCGAGCAGATGCGGGCCGCCGCCCGCGAACACCTCGCCGTCGGCGCGCCGGACGCCGCCCGGCGCTGCCTGGAGCGCGCCCTGCAGGAGCCACCGCTGCCGGAGGTCCGCCCGCACCTCCACTACGAGCTGGGCTGCGCCACCCTGCTGACCTCGCCGGCCGCCACCATCAGGCACCTGGACGCCGCGCTCGACACCACGCCGGGCCTGGTCGGCGACCTGCGGGTCGACGCGGTCTGCCGACTCTCCCAGGCCCTCGTCCACAACGACCAGCTGGAAGAGGCACTGCGCCTCATCGACGCCGAGGCCGACCTCCTGGAACCCGGGCCCGCCCGACTGCGCCTGCAAGCCGTCCACTTCATGTGGGAGGGCATCCACGCGGGCGAGGAGGACTCCCCGGGCCGCTCCCGGCGCCTGGCGTTGATCGCGGACAACCTCGGTGGTCGGGACAATCCGGAGCGCGCCCTGCTGATCCTGCGCGCCTTCGACGCGATGACCCGCGGGGAGAACGCGGAGGAGGTCGTCGAGCGCTGCGACCGCGCCCTGGTCAACGGCCGCCTCGCGCCGGGACTCGGCTGGCGCGACTCCGAGTGGGGCTTCGAGGTCCTCACCATGCTCGGCAGCGCCTACCTCTTCGCCGACCGGCTCGACCGCGCCGAGTCCCTGTTCACCGGGGCCGTCCGCGAGTACGAGACGGCCGGCTGGAGCGGCGGCCACCTCTCGATCGCGCACGCCTTCGTCGGCTACGTGCACCGCAGGCGCGGCCGGCTCACCGACGCCGAGGCGTTCCTGCGCGAGTCGCTGCGCCTGGCCGACCGGGTCGGGCGCGGGCTGCCGATGCACTGGGACGCGGCGTGCATGCTCATCGAGACCCTGCTGGCCCGCGGCAAGGCCGACGAGGCCCAGGTGATCGCCGAGCGGTACGCGTTCGGGCCGCCCTACCCCTCCACGATCGTGCTGCCCGACGCCCACTCGGTGCGCGGCCGGCTGCTCCTCGCGACCGGCCGGGTCGAGGAGGGGGTCAACGAGCTGGAGGCCGCAGCCAAGGCCGCCACGGCCCGCGGCGGACACAACACGATCATGGCGCCGTGGGCCTGCGACCTGGCTCGCGCCCTCGCCCCCACCGACCCGCACCGTGCCGCCGAACTCGTCACCGAGGCCCGCACCCAGGCGGAGCGCTTCGGCACGGACACCGCCATCGGCGAGGCACTGCGGTGCGCGGCGGCCCTGGAGACGGGCCAGAAGCAGCTCACCCTGTACGCCAAGGCGGTCACCTACCTCGAAGCCTCGCCCTGCGCGTACGAGCACGCCCTCGCGCGCGTCGAGTACGGCACGGCGGCCCGTTCGCTCGCGGAGCTCAACCGCGGTCTGACCCTGGCCCGTTCCTGCGGCGCGGACGGTCTCGTGGCGCGGGCGAGGGAGGTCCTGGAGACGGGACGCGGGCTGCGGTAGCGGCGCCGGTAGGGGCGGGGGCTCCGGCGGTCGGCCCGGCCGGGCGTCAGTGGTCGCCGGTGAAGAAGGCGGTCAGGGCGGCGGCGACGGCCGCGGGCTGCTCGTCGGGGATGAAGTGCCCGGCGTCGGGCACGACGACTGCGGTGGTGCGCTCGGCCCACGGGCCGAGCGAGCCCGCCATGTCCGGGACGGAGCCGTCGCTGCTGGAGATCCCGAGGACGGGCACCCTCAGGCGCCGCTCGGCGAGCGCCGCGTGGTTCCTGCGCGCCGACTCGGCGGCGTCCCGGTAGTAGGCGAGGGCGGCGCGCAGCCCGCCGTCGGCGGCGAGGGCCGCCGCGTAGTGCTCCACGTCCGCGTCGTCGAACGTGCCCGGGGCGAGGGCCTTCGTCTCCAGGAACCAGCGGACGTACTCGCGCTCGCGCCCGGTGAGCAGGGTCTCGGGCAGCTCCGGCACGAGGTGGAACGCGAAGTGCCAGGTCTTCCACGCCCGGGCCGGGTCCGTGGGGATCGTCTCCGGAAGCGAGACGCCGGGGATGCCCGCGTCGAGCAGGGCGAGACCCCGCAGGTGGCGCTCGTGGGTGAGGGCCAGGGAGAAGGCGACCCAGGCGCCGACGTCATGGGCGGCCAGCCAGTACGACGGCACCCCGAGGGCCGTGACGGCGGCGTGGACGCGAGCGGCGACGGTGTGGGTGTCGTAGCCGCCGTCCGGGCGCTCGGAGTGGCCCTGGCCCGGCAGGTCGACCGCGAGGACGCGGAACCGGTCGGCGAGGGCGGGCATGACGCCCCGCCAGGCTTGCCAGGTCTGCGGGAACCCGGCGAGCAGGACGACGGCAGGACCGTCCGGCCTGCCCCCTTCGACGGCGTGGAGCCGGACGCCGCCGGCGTCGGCCCAGCGGTGGGTGAACCCGGCCAGATCGTGCAGCGGCAGGCCGGGGACGGGGTTGGCTCCGGTGGTGGACCGCGGGGCGGTCGCAGGGGTGTCGGTCACGGGAATCCTCCAGCGGTGGGGGCCGGGCCGGCAACGTAACACATCTTGGACCGATCGTTTCAAGATAGGATGGCCCGGTGACAGGGTCCGGGAAGCGGCCCGGTCAGGACCACCGACACCGGCAAGGACGGGCGCCACGTGGCAGGCAAGAAGCAGTTCGACATGGACGTGGCGCTCGATGCCGCGATGGTCCAGTTCTGGCGCGCCGGGTACGCCGACACCTCGCTGGACGACCTGTCCCGGGTGACCGGCCTGAACCGCAGCTCCATCTACTCCTCGCTCGGCGACAAGGACCGGCTCTTCCTGCGCTGCCTGGAGCGGTACGCCGCGCGCTACGGCGAGCGGTACGACACCGCCCTCGCGGACGCGGCGGCACACCCCCTCGCGGCCGTCCGCGCCTTCTTCGACGTCACTCTCGCGCGGATCGCCGACCCGGACCTGCCCGACGGCTGTCTGATCGCCCAGTCGGTCATGGCGATCCCGGTGCTCGGCCCGGCCGCCGCCGCGTACGCCCAGGAGGCGCTCGGCTTCCAGCGTGCGCGGCTGCGTGCCGCGCTGAAGGCCGGGGGTCTGACCGGCGCCACCGCCGAGGCCTTCGCCGAACACGCGGCGGCCGTGAACCAGTCGCTCGCCGTCATGAGCAGGGCCGGAGCGAGCCCGGCACAGCTGCGGTCCGTCGTCGGCGTGACCGCCGACGCGCTCGCCCACGCACTGGCCGGGGCCGGCGGGGGGAGCTAGGGTCTGTCCGACAATTCCCGTCTGCCCCACGACGCCTAGCACGTGCTCACGCGCCGTCGTCGCCCAGCTCGGCGAGGACGCGCTGGGCCACGCCGAACGCGGCGTTGGCGGCGGGTACGCCCACGTACACGGCGCACTGCTGGAGCACCGCGCCGATCTCGTCGGGGGTCAGGCCGTTGCGGCGGGCCGCCCGGACGTGCATGGCCAGTTCGTCGAGGTGGCCGTGGGCGACGAGCGCGGTGAGGGTGACCATGCTGCGCTCGCGCCGGGACAGCGTCGGGTCGGTCCAGATCTCGCCCCACGCGTAGCGCGAGATGAAGTCCTGGAACCGGGCCGTGAACGGCGTCTGCCGGCTCTGCGCCCGGTCCACGTGCGCGTCGCCGAGCACCTCGCGCCGGACCCGCATCCCGCGGCGGGCATGCTGCCCCAGGTGGCCGCGGAGCGCCCCGAGCACCGCCCCGGGCCGCTCGGCGACGGCCAGGTGCGAGGCGCGCGCCAGCTCGACCAGTTCGGCGCCCGGCACCGCGTCGGCGATCTCCCTCAGGTGGGCGGGGGGCGTCGCGGGGTCCTCGCGCCCGGCGACCAGCAGCGTGGGCACACGGATCTCGCCGAGCCGCTCGCGCAGGTCGAAGGCGGCGAGCGCGTCACAGCACGCGGCGTACGCCCCCGGGTCCGCCTCGCGGGTGTCCCGCACCAGCCGCGGCACCGTGAAGCCGGGCGTGAACCACCGCTCCGGCGCCGACTCGGCGACGCGTCCGGTCCCCTCGGCGCGGACGAGCGCGGCCCGCTCGCGCCAGGGCCGCGCGCCGCCGAAGTGGGCGGAGGAGCACAGGACGGCGAGGCTGTCGAGCCGCTGCGGGTGGTGCACCGCGAGGTGCAGGCCGACCGCGCCGCCCAGCGACACCCCCGCGTACGCGAAGCGGTCCAGGCCCAGCTCGTCGGCGAGGGCGAGCACGAGACCGGCGAGGTCCGCCACGGTGGCGCCCGCCCCGATCGTCCCCGCGTCGGAGCCCCCGTGCCCGGGCAGGTCCCACCGCACGACGCGGTGCCCGGCCGAGAGTTCGGGCGCGACCTGGTCCCAGAGCGCCGCGGACGTCCCGAGCGAGGGGCCGAGCAGCAGCGGCGGCGCGGAGGTCGGCCCCTCGGCGTGGTGCTGGAGTACGGGGGAGGGGGGCATGGCACAGCTCCAGGTGAGGCGGCCGGACGAGCGGCCGGGGTTCGGGGACGGGCGCGGGGCCGCTCAGCGCCGGGACAGCGCCCGGTCCACCAGGGCGGCCGCCGCCCCGGTGTACCGCTCGGGGTCGGTGAGCCCCGCCAGGTCCAGGGCGGACAGCCCGGGCTCGGCGGCGAGTACGTCGGCCAGGGGACGGCCCTGTGCGGCGGCCCGGCGCGTCGCCGCGCCGAGCAGTTCCGTGGCGCGGGCCCGCCCGAGGACCGCGGCGAGTTCCGCCGACAGCCGCTCCGAGACGATCGCCCCGCCGGTCAGCCCCAGGTGCGCGCGCATCGCGTCCGCCCGCACCACGAGCCCGCCGGTCAGCTCGGCGGCGTCCCGGGCCGCCCCGCCGACGAGCCGCAACAGCTCCCGCAGCGGCGCCCATTCGGCGTGCCAGGCCCCGGCGGGCCGTTCGTCCTCCGCGGCCATGGCGCCGTACAGCGTCGCCGCGAGCCCGGGGGCGCGGCGGGCGGCCGCGGCGATCAGCGTGGCCCGCACCGGATTGGCCTTGTGCGGCATGGCGGACGAACCGCCGCCCGTGCCCTCGGCCACCTCGCCGATCTCGGTCCGCGACAGCGTGGCCACATCGGCGGCGATCTTGCCGAGCGCCCCGGCCGTGAAGGCCAGCGCGCCCGCCAGGTCCGCCACCGGCGTGCGCAGCACGTGCCAGGGCAACGCGGGCTCCGCCAGGCCGAGTTCGCGGGCGTAAGCCGTCACCAGGAGCAGCGGGTCTCCGGCACCGTACGTTTCGAAGGCCGCCAAGGTGCCTGCCGCGCCGCCCAGTTGTACGGGCAGCCGGGCCCGCACCGCCCGCAGCCGGTCCCGGGCGTCGAGCACGAGGGAGCGCCACCCGGCGGCCTTGAGGCCGAAGGTCGTCGGCACGGCGTGCTGGGTGAGCGTGCGGCCGGGCAGCACCGTGTCCCGGTGCTCGGCGGCGATCCGCGCCAAGGTCCGCTCCGAGGAGTCGAGTTCGGCGAGGATCACGTCCAGGGTGCGCGCGGCCATCAGCATCAGTGCCGTGTCGAGGATGTCCTGACTGGTCGCGCCCCGGTGGACGTACGGGCCGTGCTCGGCCGGGACGGCCGCCGTGAGGTCGGCGACCAGCGGGATCACCGGGTTGCCCCCGGCACGGGCCCGCCGTGCGAGGTCGCGCGGATCGAAGGAGCCCGCCACCGCGGCCGCCGTCACCGCCTCGCCCGCGCGGGCGGGGGCGAGGCCGAGGGCCGCCTGCGCCCGGGTCAGCCCCGCCTCCGCGTCCAACAGCGCTTGCAGGAAGGCCGCTTCGGAGGTGGTGCGCGTGGCGGGCGCGTCCTCGCTGCCGGGGTCGAACAGGCTCACGTGAACTCCAGGAAGACCGTCTCGCCCTCGCCCTGAAGGCGGATGTCGAAACGGTACGTGCCCCCCGGCTCCTTACGTGCGACCAGTGTGTCGCGCCGCGCGTCCGGCAGGCGCGCGAGGAGCGGGTCGGCGGCGAGCGCCGCGTCGTCGCCCGGCAGGTAGATCCGGGTGAAGAGGTGGACCAGCAGGCCGCGCGCGAAGACGCAGACGCTCAGGTAGCGGGCGTCCGCGCCGCGCGCGCCGGGCCGCAGCGTGCGCACGTACCAGTGGCCGTCCGCGTCGGTCTGGACGCGGCCCCACCCGGTGAACTCCACGCCGTTGCGCCCGAGATGGCCGCCGCTCGCCGGATCGCGCCGCATCGAGCCGTCGACCCGCGGCAGCTCGCCCCGCGGGTCGGCGCCCCATATCTCGACGAACGCGTCGGGGACCGGTGCGCCCGCGCCGTCGTACACGTACCCCCGCACCGCGACGGTGTCCGGGTGCCCGACGGGTGCGATGTCTCCGCCGCCGGGGAAGGGCAGCGCGTACCCGTAGAACGGCCCGACCGTGTGCGAGGGGGTCGGCAGCACGGTCTCGGGCCGGCTCGTGTCGATCTTCGTCATGGCTGCTCAGCGCCCTTCTTCGAGCCAGGTGGCGGACGGCCCGTCGAGCACGATGTCCCAGTGGTAGCCCATCGAGAACTCCGGTACGGACAGGTTGTGGTCGTACGTCGCGACCAGGCGCCCGCGGGCGTCGTCGTCGGTGACCGACTGGATGATCGGGTCGTAGGGGAACAGCGGGTCGGCGGGGAAGTACATCTGGGTCACGAGCCGCTGGGTGAACGCCGTGCCGAACATCGAGAAGTGGATGTGCGCCGGCCGCCAGGCGTTGACGTGCTGGCCCCACGGGTAGGGGCCGGGCTGGATCGTGGTGAAGCGGTAGCGGCCCCCGTCGTCGGTCAGGGTCCGGCCCACGCCGGTGAAGTGGGGGTCGAGCGGGGCGTCGTGCTGCTCGCGCCGGTGGGCGTAGCGCCCGGCCGCGTTGGCCTGCCAGATCTCGATGAGCTGGCCGCGTACCGGGCGGCCCGCGCGGTCCAGGAGGCGGCCCGAGACCGTGATCCGCTCGCCGATCGGTTCGCCCACGTGCTGCCGGGTGAGGTCCGCGTCGAGGGCGGTGACGTCCCGCTCGCCGAACGCGGGGGAGCCCAGCTCGACCAGCTCCGGGTCCCGCTCCACGTCGATGGCGACGAGCGGCTGCTTGGGGTGGCGCAGGACGGAGGAGCGGTACGGGGCGTAGTCGCGGCGCGGGTGGTGCTCGACGGGCGCTCCGCCGGCGACCCGCTCCCGGTACGCGGCGTGCGCGGCCGCCGTCTCCGCGTCGATGTCGTGCTGGGTGAGAGCCATGGCGAGGACCCCGTCTCTAGGAATTGCGCAGCTCCATCACGTGCCGGAAATCGCGTGCCGCAAATGCTCAGCGCACTGAGCATTTGTCGAGCGGCCCACACGTTGCCACCGGGAAAGTAGGGCGTCAAGGGGCTACTATCGCCGGGTCCCTGTCGCTCAGTGCACCCGCACGAACCGGCGATCCGACCCGCAGACCGGAGGCCGCATGGCCGCGGTGGACCTGACCACCCACCCCGGGCACCTCGCCCGGCGACTCCAGCAGGCGCACTACCTGCTGTGGACCACGATGGTCTCGGAGGAGATCACCTCACCGCAGTTCGCGGTCCTGAACACGCTGGTGGCCGAGCCGGGCCTCGACCAGCGGACGGTCGGCGAGCGCGTCGGCCTCGACCGGTCCACGATCGCCGAGGTGATCAGCCGCCTCACCCGGCGCGCGCTGGTCGACAAGGCGCGGGACCCGGACGACGGGCGCCGCTGGCTGCTGCGGGCGACCCCCGAAGGGCTGCGCACCCACACCCGGCTCGCCGTGCGCACCGCGCGGATGAACCAGATCTTCCTGGCCCCGCTGAGCGCCGAGGAGCAGACACAGTTCTTCGGCCTGATCCAGCGGGTCGCCGACGCGGCGGAGGGGCTGCGCCACCCGCCGGGGCCCCCGGCGGCGCCCTTAGGGCCTGTCTGACAATTCCCGTCTGCCCCACGACGCCTGGCACGCACTCTCGCCGCACCGGGCGCAAGGCCAAGTACGTCCAGTACGAGGCCGTGCGCCCGGCACGCCGAGAGCACGCACCAGACGCCGCGGGGCCGCCCTTCGGGCGACGACGGGAATTGTCAGACAGGCCCTGGCCCTGACGCCGGGCTACTTCTTGGCGAACACCACCCACACCTGCCCCGGCGCGAACGGCAGCGGCCGCCCGTCCGCGGTGAACGTGGTGCCGCCAGCCGCCCCGGGCCTGGACCACGTCGCGTCGTGCGCCCGGCCGTCGCGCAGCACGACGGCCCGCCCCGAGCCGACGGTGCGCGACAGCGGGGAGGCGCTGCCCAGCTTGTCGTGGAAGCGGGACGCCCGGACGTCCACGTACTGCACGACGACGGTGGCGGCGGCGAGCCGGGCGCCGTCCGCCGTCACGGCCGCGCGGCCGTCCATGCCCACCAGCCAGCGCCGCCGCGCCGCGGACCAGTCGAAGGTGAAGCGGGCCGCGGGAAAGCGCACCGTGTGCGCCGTCTCGGCCCTGCCGCCCGCGGGCGGTGCCGCGGCGAAGCGGAAACCGGCCGCCGCCCCCGCGCCGGTGCCCGAGGCCGGCCGGCTGAGCTTCGCGGGCCGCAGGTAGAGGTTGTGCGGGGCGGGCTTCGCGCCGCTGCGGAAGTACGGTCCGCCGCTCGCGCCGGGCGGCGCCACCGCGCGCAGCGGCGCCGCGTCGATCAGCGGCCGCAGGCGGCTCTGGGCGCCCGAGTACGCGAGCGTGGGCCGGTCGAACTGGCGCAGCAGCTCCAGATCGGTCTCCCGCGCGCTGCGGACCGGCCCGACCACGGCGGGAAGCCGGGACCCGAAGACCGCCATCAACCGGCTCAGCCCGCCCTCGACCTGCTCCACGTAGACGATGTCGGCGTCCTCCAGGCCGGTCTGCGGCCGGGCGGCCCCGACATTGTCGATCTTCACGGCGAGCACCCGGGCACCGGCCGGCGCGGCGGAGCCGTTCGCGTCCGGGGACGCCACCGGCTTGCAGGCGGCGACCGCCGCGCCGAGCACACCGGTGACCAGAGCACGCCTGCGCATCCCGTTCGTGTCCACGGCCCCTGCATACCCGCCCGGAGCCCGCCCGAAAGACGGCGGATCAGCGCAGCACGTCCGCCAGGTCGAACCGCATCGGCTCCTCCAGCTGCGCGTACGTACAGCTCTCCGCCGTCCGGTCCGGGCGCCAGCGGCGGAACCGGGCGGTGTGCCGGAACCGTGTCCCGTTCTCCATGTGGTCGTAGGCCACCTCGGCCACCCGCTCGGGCCGCAGCGCCACCCACGACAGGTCCTTCTTGCCGGTCCAGCGGCTCGGCGCGCCCGGCATCCGGGACGCCTCGTGCGCCGCGCCGTCCGTCCACGCCGCCCAGGGGTGATCCGCGGCCGTCTCCATCCGCAGCGGCTCCAGCTCGGCGATCAGCTCGGTGCGCCGCTTCATCGTGAACGCGGCGCAGACCCCGACGTGCTGCAGGGTGCCCGCGTCGTCGTACAGGCCGAGCAGGAGCGAGCCGACGACGGGACCGCTCTTGTGGAGCCGGTACCCGGCGACGACGCAGTCCGCGGTCCGCTCGTGCTTGACCTTGATCATCAGCCGTTCGTCCTGCCGGTAGCGCAGGTCGAGTGGTTTGGCCACGACCCCGTCCAGGCCCGCGCCCTCGTACTGCGCGAACCAGCGCTCCGCCAGCTCCTCGTCGGTCGTGGCCGGCGCGACGTGGACCGGCGCCGTGACGTCCGCGAGCGCCTCCTCCAGGCGCCGCCTGCGCTCGGTCATCGGCGCGTCGACCAATGCCTCGTCCCCGAGCGCCAGCACGTCGAACGCCACGAAGGACGCCGGCGTGCGCTCCGCGAGCGTCCGTACGCGGGAGGCGGCCGGGTGGATGCGCTCGCTGAGCGCGTCGAAGTCGAGCCGCCCGTCCCGGGCCACGACGATCTCGCCGTCCAGGACGCAGCGCTCGGGCAGCCGCTCCGCGAGCGCCGCGACCAGCTCGGGAAAGTACCTGGTCAGCGACTTGGTGGAGCGGCTGGCCAGCTCGATCTGCGCGCCGTCCCGGAAGACGATCGCCCGGAAGCCGTCCCACTTCGCCTCATAGTGCATCCCGGCGGGGAGCGCGGCGGCGGATTTGGCGAGCATCGGACGGACCGGCGGCATCACGGGAAGATCCATGCACCGATTCTGTCCCCTGTGCCCGCTGATCGCCCGGTATGCGCCGTACGTGCCTTCGGCCTAGCGTGGGTCCATGGGCAGCAAGGGCGCGGCAGTGGAGCTGGAAGCGGGCGGGCGGACGGTGCGGCTGTCCAGCCCGGACAAGGTGTACTTCCCCGAGGGCGGGGCGTCGGGGTACACGAAGCTGGACGTGGCGCGGTACTTCCTGTCCGTGGGGGACGGCATCCTGCGCGCGCTGCGCGAGCGCCCCACCACGCTGGAGCGCTACCCCGAGGGCCTCACCGGCGAGTCCTTCTACCAGAAGCGGGCCCCCAAGAACCTGCCCGACTGGACGCCGACCGCCACCATCGGCTTCCCCTCCGGGCGCACCGCCGCCGAGATGTGCCCCACCGAGGTCGGTGCCGTGCTGTGGGCGGCCCAGTACGGCACCCTCACCTTCCACCCGTGGCCGGTGCGGCGCGGCGACCTCGACCACCCGGACGAGCTGCGCATCGACCTCGACCCGCAGCCCGGCACCGACTACGCCGACGCCGTGCGTGCCGCGCGTGAACTGCGGTCCGTGCTCGACGAGTTCGGCGGCCTGCGCGGCTGGCCCAAGACCTCCGGCGGCCGGGGCCTGCACGTCTTCGTGCCCATCGAACCGCGCTGGACCTTCACCCAGGTGCGGCGCGCCGCCATCGCCGTCGGCCGGGAGCTGGAGCGCCGGATGCCCGGCGAGGTCACCACGGCCTGGTGGAAGGAGCAGCGCGGCGAGCGCATATTCGTCGACTACAACCAGACGGCACGGGACCGCACCATCGCCTCCGCCTACTCGGTCCGCGCCCGGCCGCACGCGCCCGTCTCCGCCCCGCTCACCTGGGACGAGCTGGGTGACGCCGAGCCCCGCGACTTCGACATCTCGACGATGCCCGCGAGGTTCGCCGAGGTCGGTGACCTGCACGCGGGCATGGACGACGAGCACCACAGCCTGGAGGCGCTCCTCGCCCTCGCCGACCAGGACGAGCGGGACCGCGGCCACGGCGATCTGCCCTATCCGCCCGAGTATCCGAAGATGCCCGGCGAGCCCAAGCGCGTACAGCCGAGCCGGGCCAGACACGAGGCCTGACCCGGCTCGGCTCACGGACGTGAACTCAACGACGCACTACGGCAGTTCCTTCACCCGCACGTCCCGGTACGAGACGACGTCCGAGGTGCTGTGCACCTGGAGCCCGATGTAGCCGGAGGAGTAGCGCCGGCCGTCGGTGCCCGGGTCGTCGCCCCGCGGGGGTTCGAAGACCTGGCCACCGGTGTTGTCGAACTCGTTGATCAGCACGCCGTTGCGGTAGATGGAGAAGTGCTGGTCCACCACCTTCACCTCGTAATCGTTCCACGTGCCCTTCTGGGTGACGCCCGCGCCCGCGAGGCCGACCCGGTCGAAGCCGTAGACCGAACCGGTCTTGTACATGTCGCCGTCGGGGCGGTCGAGCACCTGGATCTCGTGCCCGTACTTGATGGCGACCCACTCCGGGTTCGGCTCCTCGGGGTTGTCGTGCACCCACGGGAAGCGGACGAAGACACCGCCGTTGGCGTTGCCGGTGCCCGGGGCGTCGTCACGCCACTGGAGCTTGAGCGAGTAGTTCGCGTACTTGCGCTGCGGGAACCAGAGCATGCCCATGCCGTCCACCGTGGTGCTGCTGGTGATCGACCCGTCGGCGTTCCGCTCGAACTTGCCGCCGCCGACCTGCTCCCACTTCGCGAACTGCTCCTGCGTGCCGTCCAGGATCTTGGTGTAGCCGTCGGTCTGGCCCGGCGTACCGATCGGGGACTGCTTCGCCGCCTTGTTGATCTTGTTGTACTCGCGCTGGTCGACGACGCCGTCCTTCAGGAGCCTGTCGGTGACCGTCTTCACGTGCTTGACGAACAGCGCGTGGGACGTCCACTCCTTCTCGTCCTCGATCAACTCGCCGATGCGGCACCGGTTCTCGGTGAGGCGGTTCGGGATGCCGGTGTCCGTCGTGCCCACGAAGACCGTGGCACGCTCGTCGAACTCCGCGCAGTCGGGCGCCGGGACGCCGCCGCCCGAGGCGACCGCGAAGACGAACTGCGTCGCCTGCGAGGTGTTGCCCGCCTTGTCGCTCGCCCGGTAGGACACCGCGTGCGCGCCCGGCCGGTCCACCACCACGGGGGCGGTGTACGCGAGGTAGGGACCGCCGTCGAGCGAGTACTCGATCTTCGCCACGCCGGAGTCGTCGTCCGCCGCGGTCACGGTCAGCTTGGCGCTGTTGATGTACGCGCCGTCGGAGTTCTTGCTCCCGGCGACGGAGAGCGAGACCGTCGGCGCCGTCGTGTCCTGGGCGGGCGGCGCCACGACCGTGAAGTCCAGCGACTTCTCGGCCGCCGCGTTGCCCGCCTTGTCCGCGGCCCGGTAGCGCACCGTGTACGCGCCCGGGTCGTGGACCATGACCGGGGCGGTGTACGGCTGCCAGGCGCCGTCGGCGCCGAGCGCGTACTCCACCGTGTTGACCCCCGAGCCGGTGTCCGAGGCGGAGACCGTCACCGTGGCCATGCCGACGTAGGCGCCGGAGGCGTCCTTGTCACCGGTGACCGTCGCCGAGGTCTCCGGCGCCGTCGTGTCGTCCGTGTCCGGGGCGACCACCGTGAAGTCGAGCGACTTCTCGGCTGCCGCGTTGCCGGCCTTGTCGGTCGCCTTGTACGTCAGGGTGTGCGCGCCGACCTGGTCGACGACGACCGGGGCGGTGTACGGCGTGTAGGCGCCGCCGTCCAGGGCGTACTCGATCTTGTCGACGCCCGAGCCCGCGTCGGTCGCCGTGACCGAGACCGAGGCCGACCCGATGAACGCGCCGTCGGCGTCGGTCTGCCCCTCGGCCTTCGCCGAGGTCTCCGGCGCCGCGGTGTCGTCACCGCCGCCGCCGTCCGTCACCACCAGGACGCCGCTCATGGACAGGTGCCCGGGGATCGTGCAGTGGTAGTGGTAGCGGCCGGGGGAGAGGGTGACCTCGGCGGTGTGCTTGCCGCCCTGGTCGTCGTTGGGGTTGGCCAGGATGTTCAGCGGTACGTCGTTGTTGTACTCGGGGTCCGACACGTCGAACGTCAGCGTGTGCGGCATGCCCGTGGTGTTGCCGGTCGCCGCGCTGTTCTCGAAGACGATGGTCGCCTTGCCGGCCACCGCCGTCGCCGGCGCCGAACCGTACTTCGTGATGTCGTCGCCGGCCGTCCAGGTCAGCACCTGGTCGGCCGCCGCGCCGGGCGCGGGCGCCGCCGTCGCGGCGGGCAGCGCGCCGAGCCCGAGGCACATCAGCGCGGCGGCGATCAGGGCCGTCAACAGCCGGTGTCTGCGCGGTGGTTGCGGATGGAATCGCATGCTCATCAACCCTTCCCGACCAGCTGGCCGGCGGCCGGGGTCGCCTCGCCGCCGGTGTACGTGACCTTCCACAGCGCCGACTTGGAGTCGGAGGTGAAGAAGCCGCGCCCGTAGTCGAGGACGTACAGCGCACCGTCGGGACCGAACTTCCAGTCCATCAGGTTCTTGATGCCGTCGTTGCCGATCGGAATGATCTTCTTCAGGGACTCGGAGTGGACCGGGATCGATCCGTCGCCGTGCGTCTTGGGGTCGGTGAGGACCGCGTTGCGCGGCTGGCCGTCGTCGTAGAAGTCACCGACGAACCACTTGCCGTCCCAGTAGCTCGGCCACTTGCCGGCGTCCGGGATCGACGCGTCGTAGCGGTAGACGGGCCCGTCCATGGCCGCCTGGCCGCCGCCCTTGAGCCACGGCAGGAGGTACTTCGCCTCGGACTGCTTGTACGAGGGGACCCCGTTGGCGTCGCGCGGGTAGTCCGGCGCGCCGCCCTGCGGCGAGTACCAGATGTTGTTGCCGGTGACCGGCGGCAGGTTGACGAGACCGTCGTTGTTCGGCGACTCGTTCTTCGGGTGGTCGCAGTCGTACCAGCCCAGCGGCTTCGTCGGGTCGGGGAGGTTGCGGTCGCGGTAGGGCTGCTTGTTGCCCATGCAGTACGGCCAGCCCCGGTTGCTCGGCTTGGTGATGACGGCGAACTGGTCGTACTTGGCCGGGCCCCACGTCGTCGACGGCTCGCCGGCGTCCGGGCCGACCCAGCCCGCGTACAGCGTGTCGGTCTTCTTGTCGATCGAGATGCGCGCCGGGTTGCGCACGCCCATCACGTAGATCTCGCCGCGGGTCTTGCCGCCGCCCTCCGCGGTCTCCTTGCCGGTGAAGAGGTTGCCCTCCGGCAGGGAGTACGTCCCGTCGTCCTCGGGGTGGATGCGCAGGATCTTGCCGTTGAGGTTGTTGGTGTTGCCCGCGGTGCGGCGGGCGTCGGCGAAGGAGACGCCCTTGTAGTTCGGCTGCGGGTTGTTGCCCGAGTACCCGTCGCTGAACTGCGAGGAGTTGTTGTCACCGGTCGCGATGTACAGGTTGCCCTTGGAGTCCCAGGCCATCCCGCCGCCCGCGTGGCAGCAACTGTGCACCTGCACCGGCCACTTGAGCAGCACCTTCTCGCTGCCCAGGTCCAGCTTGTTCGTGGCCAGGTCGAGCGTGAAGCGCGAGACCTGCCGCGTGGCCATCTGCTTGTCGCGGTCGAGCCCCGAGTGCGGCGTGTAGTGCAGGTACACCCACCCGTTCTGCTCGAACCGCGGGTCCAGCTCGATCCCGAGCAGCCCCTCCTCGACCTTGACCAGCTCGTCGCCGCCGCCCTTGTTGCCGAAGACGGTCAGCGCCCCGGCGAGCGTCACCTTCTTCGTCTTCGGGTCGTAGACGTGGATCTGGCCGGTGCCCTTGCCGACGTTCGGGTCGTTCCAGTCGGTGACCACCGGTTGCGAGGAGTCGGCGCCGCCCCGGCCGATGTAGAGGATGCGGCCGTCGGGGGCGGTGACGAGCCCGTGCGGCTCGCCGATCTGGTCGTTCTGCCCGGCCTGGTTGGGCTGGGTGAGGCGCTCCGCCTTGTAGTTGGCGTTGATCGCGGCCTTGCAGTCGGCGCGCACGATCCGCGACGTCCACAGCAGGGCCCCGCGCAGGTGGTCGCGGAAGTCCATCTCGTCGAACGAGGCGACGGTGCCGCCCATGCCCGTGTAGAAGGACCGGCCGCCGTCGTAGTCACGGCACCACGAGACCGGGTGGTCCGCGCCGTTGGCGCCCTCGCCCGGCTTGTAGGTGGACTCGTTGACCCGGGCGACCGTGTGCACGTCGCCGGACGGGTTCTTCGCCCAGTTCAGCCACTGGTCGGGCCGCTTCCACTGGACCGGCAGGTCCTTCGTCGCCGGGTTCTGCCGGTCGCCGACCTCGACGGTCGCGCGCTGCACGGCGGCGGGAGACGAGCCCGCGGGCCGGGCGCCGATCAGACCGGTGAACCAGTCGGAGTACGGTTCGGCGCGCGCCGCGTCATGGATGCCGACGAAGCCGCCGCCCGCCTCCATGTACGTCTCCAGGCCCGCTTCCTGGTCGGCGTCGAGGACGTCGCCCCCGCCGGTCAGGAAGACGACCGAGTTGAAGCGGCCCAGCTTCTTGGCGTTGGTGAAGACCGAGGCGTCGTCGGTGGCCGTGATCGTGAACCGCTGGTCCGCGGGGCCCGAGCCGCCGATCTTCTCGATCGCCTCGATGCCCGCGTTCACCGTGGGCGCTTCGTCGCCGCCGGCCGCCGAACCGTAGAACACCAGCACGCGCGGTGCGGCGCCGCCGGGCGGCGACTTGATGGACATCGTTGTCACAGACGGACCCGGATCCGGGTACGCGCTGGCGGCGGGGCCGCTCAGCAGCCCGGCGGCCAAGGCGCCGACGGCGACCCCGGCCGCCGTCAGGCGACCGCGTCTGCTTCTGCTCGCTCTGAACTCTCGTACGGGCAACGGCTTCTGATGCGGTGTTCGCCGCATGAATTCACCCATCCCTCATCGGACGCAGCACAGCGCGGTGAAAACTAGACCTCTTTGCATGGTTCGCCAATAGGTATGACCGCGATTCCACAAACTTTGTCCTGAGTGTGGATAAACGAAGATCACCTGGCTACCGTGCTCACCGCGACGTGAAGGACCGTACGGAGTTGGGGAGTTGAGGGTGACGGTGAACGACCACGAACCACGCGAACTGCGCGACGAACCGAGCCGGACGAGCGAGGGGGAGCGGCGCGCGCTGAGCCGGCGCATGCTGATCGGCGGCGCGGTGGCGGCGACCGCCGGTGTGACATCGTTGTCGATCGCCGCCTCGGCCCCCGAGGCCGTCGGCGCCGACACTCCGCCCCGCACGGCCCCGGCGGGCGGCGAGGTCCGGCATCTCACGCTGTACGCGGAGAAGCTCGCGGACGGTCAGCTCGGCTACGGCTTCGAGAAGGGCAAGGCGTCGGTCCCCGGCCCCCTGATCGAGCTCAACGAGGGCGACACGGCGCACATCGAGTTCCACAACCTCACCGACGTCGACGCCAGCCTGCACGTGCACGGCATGGACTACGAGATCTCCAGCGACGGCACGCGGATGAACCGGAGCCACGTCGAGCCCGGCGGCACCCGCACCTACACCTGGCGCACCCACGCCCCGGGCCGCCGCAAGGACGGCACCTGGCGCCCCGGCACCGCCGGTTACTGGCACTACCACGACCACGTCGTCGGCACGGACCACGGCACGGGCGGCATCAGGAAGGGCCTCTACGGCCCGGTGATCGTGCGCCGCAAGGGAGACATCCTGCCCGACCCCGGCAAGACGTTCACGATCGTCTTCAACGACATGACGATCAACAACAAGGGCATGCACGAGGCCCCGACGTTCGAGGCGACGGTCGGCGACCGCGTGGAGATCGTGATGATCACGCACGGCGAGTACTACCACACGTTCCACATGCACGGTCACCGCTGGGCGGACAACCGCACGGGCATGCTCGCGGGCCCCGACGACCCGACCCAGGTCCTCGACAACAAGATCTGCGGGCCCGCCGACTCCTTCGGGTTCCAGATCATCGCGGGGGAGGGGGTCGGGGCCGGGGCCTGGATGTACCACTGCCACGTCCAGAGCCACTCCGACATGGGGATGGCGGGGCTGTTCCTCGTGAAGAAGGCGGACGGGTCCATCCCGCCGTACGACGATCCCCACCACTGACGCGCGGGCCGCCGGGCCGCGGCGGCCCGGCCCTACAGGTCGGCGGCCCGGTG
This sequence comes from Streptomyces sp. NPDC049813, assembly GCF_044465085.1. Lineage (NCBI taxonomy): Bacteria > Bacillati > Actinomycetota > Actinomycetes > Kitasatosporales > Streptomycetaceae > Streptomyces > Streptomyces sp. NPDC049813. The sequence goes on from NZ_JBITLI010000001.1 coordinate 164,976, forward strand.
CGTCACCTGCCCGCCGGCCACCGTCAACCGCACCGGCAGGCCGGAGAGTTCGGTCGCCGCCACGGCGGCCGGGTTCTCGGCGAAGACCGACAGGTCCGCCCGGAACCCGGCGGCCAGCCGCCCCGCGACCCGCTCCTCACCGGCGGCGTACGCCGCGTTGACCGTCATCGCCCGCAGCGCCTCCAGGCCGCCGAGCGCCTGCTCCGGGCCGTGCGGCGGCAGCGACAGATCGCGGCTGGGGCGCCGGTGCCGGGCCCCGGCCAGCACACCGAGCGGCGCGTACGGGGCGATCGGCCAGTCGGAGCCCAGCACGACGTGCGCCCCCGCGTCCCAGAGGTCGCGGCAGCGCCACGCCCGCCCGGCCCGCTCCTCGCCGAGCCGCCGCGACCAGTTGTCGCTGTGGTCGGCGCGGGTGAAGTCGGTGCAGTGCGTGGGCTGCATCGAGGCGACGACCCCGAGCGCGGCGAACCGCCCGACCGTGTCGTCGGGCACCGTCTCGATGTGCTCGACGCGGTGGCGGACGCTCGCCGGGCCGCCGTCCTGCGCCTGCTCGACCGCGTCCAGGACGTGCCGCACGGCCGCGTCGCCGATGGCGTGGGTCGCGGTCCCCACCCCGGCCCGGTGCAGCGCGCCGACCACCCGGGTGTACGCGGCGGGCTCCGGCCAGAACGCGTGCGTCGACTCACCGTGGCAGTCGGGCTTCTCCAGCCACGCCGTGCCGTTGTCGACGGTGCCGTCCATGAACAGCTTCACCCCGGCCACCTGCCACAGCCGGCCGCCGGTGCCCTGCATGGCGATGAGCGCGCGTACCGCGTCGGTGTCGGCGCCCGGCTGGCACCACGGGGCGACGCGCAGCCGCAGCGGCAGTTCGCCGGCCGCGTCGAGCTCGCCGTAGAGCGCGAGACTGTCGCCGTTCGCGTCCATGGCGTGCCCGCCGGTGAGGCCCGCGGCGGCCATCCCGCGCAGCGCCCGCGCGAGCCGTTCCCGGCGCGCCTCGCGGGTGGGCCGCGGGGCGGCGGCCTCCACGAGTTCGCACGCGGCCTCTTCCAGGAGCAGGCCCGTGGGCCGCCCCTGTGCGTCGCAGACGATCTCGGCCGACTGGGCGAAGGTGCGTGGTCCGACGACCCCGGCGAGCTCCAGCGCACGCGGGCTCGCCAGCGCCGAGTGCGCGTCGAAGAGCTGGATGAACGCGGGGACGCCGTCGAGGACGGGGGCGAGCGCGGCGGCCTCGATGGGCCGGTCGCCGAAGACGTTCGGGTCGAGCCCCCACGCGTGCAGCCACTCCCCGTGCGTCAACTGCCGTACGCCCGCGGCCAGCGCGCCGCGCACGGCGTCCAGGTCGGCGCAGCCGGACAGGTCGGTCCCGTGGGTCAGTTCGGCGCCGTGCACCGGGTGCAGGTGCCCGTCGACGAGCCCCGGGGTCACGACGGCGCCCCGCAGGTCGACGCGGAGCGTGCCGGGTCCGGCGAGCGCGCCCACCCCCCGGTCGTCGCCGAGGGCACTGATCACCCCGTCGGTCACGGCGAGCGCGGTGTGCGGGAGGTAGGCGCCGTCGGCCGGGTCGAGGAGCCGGGCGCCGAGGAGGATCAGCTGAGGGTGCATGGAGTTCCTTGAGCGGGGAGGGCCGGCCGTCCGCCCGCGCGGCGAGCACGGCGGGGCGAGCACGGCGAGGGCGGGCGGTGGTGTGTGCGGCGGGCGTACGGGCTGGTTCGACGAGGGCTCCGCGCGTGACGGAGCGGGATCAGGGTCCCAACGCTCCCTGTGGCAGGCCGAGTTCGCGCTCCGCCCAGGTGACGGCCATCCGGGAGACCGCGCGCGGCAGCTCGTCCGTGCCGGCCCCGCCGTCCGCGCCGAGTCCGTCCAGGACGACGAGGATCTGGGACGCCACGACCGACGGCTCCTCCTGGGTGCGGAACTCGTCCCGCGCGACGCCGTCGGCGATGAGCCCGGCGAGCCGCGCCCGCCACGCCGTCTCCTGCTGGACGAGCCGGGCGCGCAGGGCCGGGCGGTGGCGCCGCAGGTGCCGGGCGTTGACCCAGAGCCGGCTGATGTCGTTCCACGCCGGGCCCGAGGTGCGGCCGAGGAACGCGGCGAGCCGCTCCGTGGCCGGTCCCGGTGGGGCGGCCGCGGGGATCAGCGCGTCGAGCTCCCCGGTGGCCGCGGTGCCGAACGCCTCGGCGACCAGTTCCTCGGCCGAGGGGAAGTAGTGGCTGACGAGTCCGGGACGCACGTCCAGCTCCTCGCCGATCCGCCGTAGCGTGATGCACTCCAGACCTTCGGAAAGCGCAATCTCCGCTGCTTTGGCAACGATTTCCGCACGTCTGGCCGCCGGTGACTTTCGAATTCGCTTGCCTGGAACCCTTGACGACATGCCGGTCACGTTATTGAGTGTGCGACCAATAAGCAAGCAGACGGGTCGGGCACGCGACCGGCCGGCGCACCTCGGAGGGCCCGATGGCATCCACGCTTCCCGACCCGTACCCGGACACCGAGGGTGCCGCCGCGCCGCCCTCGGGCCGGACGGGCAGCCGCATCGAGGCACACGGCATCGACCACATCCCCGAGGGCGAACGGCACGGCAAGCCCCGCGACCTGTTCGCCGTCTGGGCGGCCGCCAACGTCAACTACCTGAACCTGGTGGTCGGCGGCGCGCTCGTCCTGATGGGCCTCACCCTGTGGCAGGCCCTCGCCGTGCTGACCGTCGGCAACGCCTTCTGGGCGCTCACCGGCCTGCTCGCCGTGTCCGGTCCGGCCGCGGGCGCCCCGAGCGAGGTCATCACCCGGGCGCTGTACGGCGTGCTCGGCAACCGCGTGAACAACGCCGTCACCGGCTGGACGATCTCCGTCTGCTACTTCGCGCTGAACCTGTCGGCCGCCGCCGTGGCCGCGTTCTCCCTGGTCGAGAAGGCGGGCATCACCGCGAACACCGGGGTGAAGGTCGTCGTCATCGTGGTCATCGCGGCCCTGACGCTCACCATCAGCGTCTACGGCCACGCCGTCATCGTGAAGCTCTACCCGGCGATCACCCTCGCCCTCGTCGGAGCATTCACGGTCGTCGCGGTCGCCGTGGTCCGCCACGCCGACTTCGGGTACACCCCCGCCCACCACGTGAGCGGCGTCGACCTCTGGGCGACGGTCCTCGCGGGGGTCACGCTCATCGCCGCGGGCCCGCTCTCCTACACCACCAGCGCCGACTTCTCGCGCTACCTGCCGCCCACCGCGCCGAAGCGGGCGGTGCTCGGCTGGACCGCGCTCGGCGGCTTCCTGCCCAGCGTGGCCGTCGGCGCCCTGGGCGTGCTCGCGGCCACCACCGTCGACATGACCGACCCGCAGTCCGCCCTGGAATCGATGCTGCCCGCCTGGTTCACCCCCGTCTTCCTCCTCGCCCTCGTCCTCGGCACCATCGCCATCAACGCGCTGACCGCCTACAGCGCGGGGCTCGCCCTCCAGGCGGTCGGCCTGCGCATCCGCCGCTCGGTGAGCGTCCTGTTCGACGGCACCGCGGCGGTGGCGCTCACCCTGTACGGCCTGCTGATCTCGAACTTCCTCGACACCGTCAACAACGTCCTGCAACTGACCGTGGTCCTGCTCGGACCCAGCATGGCGATCTACGCGACCGACATCGTCCTGCGCCGCAACCGCTACGACGGCCGGGCCCTCGGCGACGAGACCCCCGGCAGCGCCTTCTGGTTCCGCGGCGGCGTCAACCTCTCCGGCGCCACCGCGCTCGCCGCGGGCACGACCGCCTCCGCCCTGTGCGTCGACACCCTGTACACCGGACCGCTCGCCACCGCCTTCGGCGGCCTCGACCTCACCCTGCCGGTGGGCATGGCCGTGGCCTGCGCCTGCTACGCCGCCACCGCGCGCCGCGCCTGACCGGATCCTCCCGCGCGGGGGTGCGCGTGCGCCGGGCCCGGGTGTAGACCAGCGGTGACACCTGGGGCGCAGGTACGCGCCGACCCGCCACCGAGGGAGCCGAGTTGAGCAAGGACCGTACGTACGACTACGTCATCGTCGGGGCCGGGTCCGCCGGCTGCGTGCTCGCGGGGCGGCTCAGCGAGGACCCGTCCGTACGGGTCGCGCTCGTCGAGTCCGGTCCGCGCGACCGCAAGCCGGAGATCCGGATACCGGCCGCGTTCCCGAAGCTGTTCAGGACGGCGTACGACTGGGACTACGCCACGGTGGGCCAAGACGCCCTGGACGGCCGGGAGTTGTACTGGCCACGCGGCCACATGCTCGGCGGCTCGTCGTCCCTCAACGCCATGATGTGGGTGCGCGGACACCGCGACGACTACGACGCCTGGGGCGCGGCCGCCGGGCCGCAGTGGGCGTACGACCGGTTCGTCCGCTACTTTCAGCGCGCCGAGCGGTGGAGCGGGCCGCATTCCGGGAAGTCGGTGTACGGCACGCTCGGGCCGCTGCACATCGCCCCGCCGCGGCACGCGAACCCCACCACGCACGCCTTCCTCGCCGCCTGCCGGGCCCGCGGCCTGCGCGACCTGGGAGAGCTGAACCAGGCCGACAACGGCGGCTTCGCCCTCACCCCGGTCAACCAGCGGAAGGGACGGCGCTGGAGCGCCGCCGACGGCTACCTGCGGCCCGCCGCCCGCCGCCCCAACCTCGACATCTACCCCGGCGCCCGCGTCACCCGCCTGGACTTCGACGGCACCCGCGCCGCCGGCGTCGTCGCCGCGGGCGCGGCCGCCGGGACGCTGCGCGCCACCCGCGAGGTGATCCTCGCCGCGGGCGCCGTCGGCTCGCCGCACCTGCTGCACCAGGCCGGCATCGGCGACCCGGAGACGCTCGCCGCCGCCGGCATCGACACCCGCGTCGCCTCGCCCGACGTCGGCCGGCACCTCCAGGACCACCTGTCCTACGCCGTCACCGTCCGCTCCCGGCGCCCCGTCACCCTCACCGGCGCCGACACCCCCGCCAACCTCGCCCGCTTCCTGCTCGGCGGCCGGGGACCGCTGACCTCGAACATCGGCGAGGCCGTCGCCTTCCTCACCACCCGGCCCGAACGGGACGCCCCCGACATCGAGCTGGTCTACGCGCCGGTGCCGTTCGTCAACCACGGGCTGACCCCACCGGCCGAGCACGGGCTCACCCTCGGCGTGGTCCTGCTCCAGCCGCGCAGCACGGGCCGGATCACGCCGACGGGGGCGGGCGCCGACACCAGGCCGCGCATCGACCCCGGCTACCTGAGTGACGAGGACGACCTGCGCACGCTCGTCGCCGGGGTGCGCCGGGCCGAGGAACTCCTCGCCGACGCCGCGCTGGCCCCGCTGCACGCGGGCCCGCTGGCCGGATATCCGGGTGTGGTGGACGACGCGACCCTGGCCCGCTCGATCCGGGCCCACGCCGAGACCCTCTACCACCCCGTCGGCACCTGCCGGATGGGCGCCGACGCGGGCTCCGTCACCGACGAGCGGCTGCGGGTGCGCGGCGCCGAGGCGCTGCGCGTCGTCGACGCCTCCGTCATGCCGCGCATCACCCGCGGCCACACGCACGCCCCGACGGTCGCCCTCGCGGAGAAGGCCGTCGAGCTGATCCGCGAGGACGCCCGCTCCTGACGCGCGGTGCGGGGCGGCCGGACGGGAGCGGTCAGGAGCCGACGCTCACCGTGAACCGGCGCGGGTTGCCGTCGTTGGCCGCTCCCGACACGTCCGCCTGGCCGTCGGGACGCACGTCGTCGTACGGGAAGGCGTAGCCGATGGGCGAGTTGGCGTGCACGATCCGCGACCAGTGGTTGGTCGTGGCGTCCCGGTAGTAGTCGCCGGAGCCCGCCCCGTTCGGCTGCTGGGGGTGGGTGAGCATGATGCTGCGGTTGAATCCGGCGGCGAGCCGGGCCAGCAGCCCCTTCTTGTCGTCGGAGTCGGCCGGGTTGTTGGTGAACGGCCCGTGGTTGCAGGTGAAGATGTCCTTGGACGTCGGCTTGGTGAAGGTGTGGCCGCCGTTGAAGGTGAGCGTGTCGCCGCTGACCCGGCCGGTGAACACCCCGCGCCCGCCCTGCAGGTCGATGCGCAGGTCGGTCGAGCGGTACTTCTCCCACACCTGGTCGATGTAGCTGTTCCACACGGAGCGGAACGGCATCTGGTCGGGCCGGTCGAAGTACGGCGCCATCAGGTTCTGCGGCGAGATGACGCGCAGTACCTTCCCGTCGCCCCCCTTGATGACGAGCTTGTCCCAGGGCTGTCCGTCCTTGGCGGCCTGCGCCGTGAGGTCCGCGGCGATCCGCTCGACGGCGCCGTCCGGCAGCGGCGCGACGGTGTGGGTGGAGTCGCCCTCCAGGGTCAGCCCGATCGGCAGGGCGGTCACGAGGTCGACGTAGCTGATGTTGGCGTACAGCTGGGAGGAGTTGAAGGTGAACTCGCAGAACGACCAGGTCTTGCCGTAGTTCGCGTCCGCCGGTGTGGCGAAGGCGGGCTCCACCAGGCCCGGGCCCGGGTTCAGGAAGAAGTCCAGCGTGTCGTCGCGGACGAAGTAGACGCGGGCGCCGTACATCTGAGGCAGCGTCACCACCTTGGGCGCGCCCCCCGCGCCGTTCAGCGGGATCGCGCAGTCCACCGGGAGCGGGGTCTGGGGGGCGCTCGGTGAGGCGGGGCGGTAGACGCTGCCGTCGGCGCGCAGCAGCGCCCAGTTGCCGGAGGGCTCGTGGCCGGTGACGTACGCGCGTACGGTGCCGGGCAACGACTTGTTCTGCAGGGCCAGTTCACAGGTGGCGGGCGCGGCGCCCGCGGTCCAGGCGGGGACGGACAGGGAGGCGGCGGCGGTGGCGACGGTCGCCCCGGCGCCGGCGAGGAACATCCTGCGCGATATCACGATCGCTCTCCAGAAGTGTGGGGGGACGTGTGGGGAGCCCCACTGTGGCGAGCGGCATCAGGAGCGTCAAGACTTATGACGGGGAGCGCTCCCACCAATTGTTTACGTTCAAAAGGTGAAGCGGAGGCGGCGCGGGCGCATTGGTCCGTACCTGCCCTGGTCAGAGCGGCGCGACGGCGATTGTCAGTGGGCGGTGCCAGACTCGGCAGTCCAGGAAGAAAACCCTCGACGAGGAGGGCACGACCATGATCACCACGGATTTCGTGCACGGCGCACCGACCTGGCTGGACCTCGGCACCCCCGATCTGGACGGGGCCGTCGCGTTCTACGGCGGGGTCTTCGGCTGGCAGTTCCGGCCCGGCGGAGCCGAGACCGGTGGGTACGGAATGTTCCTGCTCGACGGCCGGACGGTCGCGGGCGGCATGACCGTCACCGCGGACCAGGGCGCACCGGCCTGGACCGTCTACTTCGGCAGTGCGGACGCCGACGCCACGGCCAAGGCCGCCGAGCAGGCGGGCGGCACCGCCCTCCTCCAGCCGATGGACGTGCTCGACCAGGGCCGGATGGCGATCCTGGCCGACCCGACGGGCGCCTCCTTCGGCCTCTGGCAGCCCGGACAGCACCGGGGTTTCGGCCACGTGACCCAGGACGGCGGGCTGAACTGGGTGGAGCTGTACACCCCGGATGTCGCCGCCGCGAGGGAGTTCTACGGCTCGGCCCTCGGCTGGGGCACCTTCGACGTCGAGTTCCCGGGTGGCTCGTACACGACGGTCAACCCCGCGGGCCAGGACGAGAACGCGATGTTCGGCGGTATCGTCCCGCTGGACGCCGACCCGGCCGAGGCGCAGGCGGGCCCGCACTGGACGCCGTACATCCACGTGCCGGACGTGGACGCCGCGGCCGAGGCCGCCCAGCGGCTCGGCGGCACGGTGCGCTCCGGGCCGGTGAGCATGGCCGGGGTGGGCCGCCTCGCGAAGCTCGCCGACCCCTCCGGCGCGGGCTTCGCGGTCATCAAGGGCGACCCCGAGCAGACGTAGCAGGGACGGGCGGTGCCGCCCGGCGCGCCGCGTTGATCGTTCGTTGATCCGGCGTTTTTCACCGGGCGGCACCCTCGTCCTCATGCACGCGAACACCACACTCCCGCCTGCCGGACCCACCTGGCACGAGCAGGCCCTGTGCGCCCAGACCGGCGGGGACTTCTTCTTCCCCGAGCCGGGCAGCTCCGTCCGCGAGGCCAAGCTGATCTGCCAGATGTGTGAGATCCGCCCGGCCTGCCTGGAGTACGCCCTCACCCACGACGAGCGGTTCGGCGTCTGGGGCGGCCTCTCCGAGAAGGAACGCCACCAGCTCAGGCGGAGGTGACCCGGGGGCCCGCGCCGTCGGGGGGGTATCTCCACCCGGGGTTCCACCCTTGGGTCCAGGTGCCGGAGGCCTTGGCGCAGCAGGCTTGAGGGCATGACAACGACCGAGTGGATCACCGACATCGCCCTCCTTCTCGTCGTCTTCCGGCAGCTGCGGGAAGGCCGGCTCGACCTGCGGACCTTCCTCATCCCGCTGGGGATCGTGGCCTTCGTGGCGTACTCGTACCTCGACACCGTCCCCACCGCGGGCAACGACCTGGTGCTGATCGCCGTCCTCACGGCGGTGGGCGCGGTCCTCGGCATCGCCGGCGGCCTCTGGACCCGTATCCGGGCCTCGGGCGAGCACCTGCTGATCAAGGCCGGGGCGGTCTCGGCGACCCTGTGGGTCCTCGGCATGGGCGCCCGGATGGGCTTCCAGCTGTGGACCGAGCACGGCGGCGCCGACACCGTGGGCCGGTTCAGCGCCGCCCACGCCATCACCAGCGAGCAGGCCTGGGTGGCGGCGTTCGTCCTGATGGCGCTGACCGAGGTGGTCACCCGCCTGGCCACGATCTACCTGCGCAGCCGCACGGTGCGCCCGGCCCAGCACGCCGGGACCGGCGCACCCGCCGCGCCCGTTCTCGACCACACCCGGTGACCGTGCGTTATCGTCTGGCCGTGCCCCCATCCGAGACCGGTCAGCCGCCCGGAGCGGCCCCCGACGAGGGGGCCGCCCCGCGGCCGATCCCGGGCCACGACCTGCGCACGCAGTGGATCGCGAGCCTGGGCCTCATCGTCGCCGGAGCCCTGACGATCCGGCCCATGGGGCTCAGCGGGCAGGGCCTGGCGGTCGCCGTCCTCTACGTGGTCAACTGCGCGGCGCTGCTGGCCCGCCGGCTCCCCGAGGCGAAGGTGCCGCCGCGGGTGGCCCTGGTCTGGCTGACGCTCGGCGTCGTCGCGGCGGCCGCGCTCCTGTGCGTCAGCCGCACCGGCACGGCCTACCTCTTCGCCTTCTTCATCGCCGGGCACATCGGCTACCGCCTGGAGACCCGGCCGGCCCTCGTCCTCGCCCTCTGCTGCAGCCTGCTGTGCGCCGCCGCCCTGTACTTCGGCCCCGGCCCGCACGAGGATCAACTGCCCTGGGCGCTCGGTCTCGTCACGGGCGTCCCCGTCGTGATCGGAGTCGTCAACCGCAGCCGGCACCGCGCCATCCGGGCGGCGATCTCCGCGGCCGAGTCCGCCGAGCGGGCCGCCCGGGCCGAGGCCCGCACCGCCGTCCTGACCGAACGCGGCCGGATCGCCCGGGACGTGCACGACGTCCTGGCCCACTCCCTGGCCGGCATCAACATGCAGCTGGAACTGGCCGACGCCCTCCTCGACACCGGCGACCTGGACAAGGTCCGCGAGGCCAACGACAAGGCGCACAGCATGGTCAAGGAGAGCCTGAAACAGGCCCAGTGGACAGTGCACGCGCTGCGCGAGGACGCCCTGCCGCTCCTGGAGAGCCTGACCGCGATGATCGAGTCGTCCGGCCACCGCGACGCCCTCACCGTCACCGGGACCGTCCGCGAGGCACCGGCCCAGGTCACCCAGAACCTGCTGCGGATCGCCCAGGAGGCGCTGACCAACGCGGCCCGGCACGCACCCGGCGGCCCCGTCGCGGTGCGGCTCGCCTTCGCCGCGGAGTCGATCACGCTGCGCGTGCGCAACGGCCCCGCCGCCCGCCCGGCGGCCGCCGCGGCCGGCAGCGGCATGGGACTGATCGGCATGCGCGAACGGGTCGCCCTGGTGGGCGGCACCCTCACCACGGGTCCGGTCGTCGAAGGGCCGGACCGAGGCGGCTGGCAGGTGGAGGCAGTGATCCCGCGATGAACGAACAGGCCGAGAAGCAGCAGAAGGTGCGGGTGGTCGTCGCCGACGACCAGGCCGCCGTCCGGGAACCGCTCGCCGCGGTGCTCGGGCTCAGTGGCGACATCGAGGTGGTCGCCGCCGCCGCGGACGGGGCGCAGGTGCTGGCCGCGGTGGCCGGCGCGGCGCAGGTGGACGTGGTCCTGATGGACCTGCGCATGCCGGTCATGGACGGCACCGAGGCGACCCGCCGGCTCAGCGAGGAGCACCCCGAGGTGGCCGTGGTGGTGCTGACCACGTTCGCCGACGACGACTCCATCCTGGCCGCGCTGAGCGCGGGGGCCCGCGGCTACCTGACGAAGAACGCGGGGCGCCAGGACATCGTCCGGGCCATCCGGGCGGCCGCCGCCGGACAGTCGGTGCTCGACCGCGAGGTGCAGGACCGGCTGCTCGCCACGGTGCGGACCAAGGCCCCGGCGCCGGGCGGGGAGCTGCCGGCGGACATGACGCCCCGCGAGCGCGAGGTGCTCACCCTCATCGGCCGCGGCCTGCCCAACCGGGCCATCGCCGAGCAGCTCTTCATCAGCGAGGCCACGGTCAAGACCCACATCAACAACCTGTTCGCCAAGGCGGGGATCCGGGACCGGGCGGACGCCGTGCGCCGCGCCATCGCGGCGGGTCTCGCCTGACGGGGGCAGCCCCCGGTCAGCGGCCGGTCAGGGCGGACAGCTCGGCCTCGTAGAGCAGCGCGGGGTCGAAGCCCATCCCGGTGAAGTGCCCGGCGGCCTCCAGCGACAGGACACCGTGCAGCCGGGTCCAGACCGACAGGGCGCGGTGGAGGGCCGCGGGCGGCGCCGGGTGGGCGCCCGCCCAGTCCCGGTGGGCCGCGAGGTGAGTGTCGAACGGCGCCGGGGGGCCGTCCTGGGGCAGCTCCGCGCACGCGTCGAGCAGGGGCGCCATGATCTCGCGGGCGACGGCCGTGATGTCGTCGGGCGCCTGGTAGCCGGGCACGGGCGTGCCATAGACGAGCAGATAGCGGTGGGGGTCGGCCAGGGCCCAGCCGCGCAGGGCGTGCGCCAGCGCGGAGAGCCGGGCGCCGGGCCCCTCATCGGCGGTGACGGTGGCGGCGGTGGAGCGGAAGAGGTCGGCGAGGCCGCGGTACGCGTCCCCGACGAGCTCGGTGATCAGCTCGTCGCGGCCGGCGAAGTAGCGGTAGAGCGCGGGCCCGCTCAGGCCCATCAGCTTGGCGATGGCGTTCAGGGAGAGCGCGGAGGCCCCGGCCGTGCGGACCTGCTCCCACGCGTGGTCCTTGATCTCCGCGCGCACCTGGGCGCGGTACCGCTCGCGGGGGGTCGTCGTGTCCGCCATCGCCTACCACCTTTCCGCACGGCCGCCGGGGCCGCGGCGCCGCAGATCGGTGAGAAGCTATCACGATGGTGACGAGCGCTCTCGGCGCCGATGCTTCCCTGCCCCGGCTGACCGGCTGACCGGCTGACCGGCTGACCGCGCCCCCTCCCGGGGGGCGCGGCAGGTGTCAGGCGGACGCCGCGCGGGCGGCCAGCCGCGCCTTGCGGGCGGCGAGCTTCTCGTCGAACTTGGCGGCCTCGCTGTCGAGCCCGTTCAGGAACAGGCCCAGCTCCTCCTGCGCCTGGAGCCCCTCCGGGCCGAGCCCGTCGATCTCCATGATCTTGAGGAACCGCAGCACCGGCTGGAGCACGTCGTCGTGGTGGATGCGGATGTTGTAGACCTCGCCGATCGCCATCTGCGCGGCGGCCCGCTCGAAGCCGGGGATGCCGTGACCGGGCATGCGGAAGTCGACGACGACGTCGCGCACGGCGCGCATCGTCAGATCGGGGGCGATCTCGAACGCGGCCTTCAGCAGGTTCCGGTAGAAGACCATGTGCAGGTTCTCGTCGGTGGCGATACGCGCCAGCATCCGGTCGCAGACCGGGTCGCCCGACTGGTGGCCGGTGTTGCGGTGCGAGATGCGGGTGGCCAGCTCCTGGAAGGCGACGTAGGCGACCGAGTGCAGCATCGAGTGCCGGTTGTCCGACTCGAAGCCCTCGCTCATGTGTGCCATGCGGAAGTTCTCGAGCTTGTCGGGGTCGACCGCGCGCGAAGCCAGCAGGTAGTCGCGCATGACGATGCCGTGCCGGCCCTCCTCCGCCGTCCAGCGGTGCACCCACGTGCCCCAGGCGCCGTCCCGGCCGAACAGCGACGCGATCTCGTGGTGGTAGCTGGGGAGGTTGTCCTCGGTCAGCAGGTTCACGATCAGCGCCGTGCGGCCGATCTCCGTCACCTGCGACTGCTCCTTCTCCCACGCCTCGCCGTCCTCGAAGAAGCCGGGGAAGTTGCGCGCCGCGGACCAGGGCACGTACTCGTGCGGCATCCAGTCCTTGGCCACCTTCAGATGGCGGTTGAGTTCCTGCTCGACCACTTCTTCCAGCGCGTGCAGGAGGCGGGCGTCGGTCCAGGTGGTCGACGAGCCGAGGCGGGGGGAGATGACGGTCACGAGGGCTCCTGGGGGACGGAGGTACAGCGAGCGGTATTACCTACGGTGTCGTAGGTTACGTTGCCGTAGGTTAAGCGCTCGATAAAGAGCGGAGCCACGCTTGGGGCCCCCGGAGCCGGACTGAGAGGCACGTCACACCGCCTCTCAGTCCGCTCGCATCCCGAAATGTCCGCCACGAGGTGCTTGTAGCCCGGACGGCGCTCATCATGCACGCCCCGCGGGCCGCGGCGGAATCCCCCGCCGCGCGGCGGCCGTCACCGCCCCCTTCATGAGGCCGTCGCGGTCAGGGGGCCGGCGTGTCCCGGAGCGTGCCGTCCAGCAGCAGCCAGCGGGTGATCCCGAGCGATCTCAGGAACGGCAGATCGTGCCCGGCCACGATCAGCGCGCCCTCGTACGACTCAAGTGCCGAGGTCAGCTGTCGGACGCTCGCCATGTCCAGGCTGTTCGTCGGCTCGTCGAGCAGGAGCAGCTGGGGCGCGGGGTCGGCGAGCAGCAGGGCGGCGAGAGTGGCCCGGAAACGTTCGCCGCCGGACAGCGTGCCCGCCGGCTGGTCGGCCCGCGCCCCCTTGAACAGGAAGCGGGCCAGCCCGGCCCGCACCTGATTGTCGGTGGCCCGCGGTGCGAAGCGGGCCACGTTCTCCACCACGCTCACCTCCTCGTCCAGGACGTCGAGCCGCTGCGGCAGGAAGCGGAGCGGCACATGCGCCGTCGCCTCGCCCCCGGCCGCCGCGAGCGACCCGGCGATCGTGCGCAGCAGCGTCGTCTTGCCCGCGCCGTTGCGCCCGACCAGCGCGACGCGCTCGGGTCCGCGCAGCTCGAACTCGCCCTCCACGCGGGCGCCGTGGGCCAGGCGCAGCTCGCGCAGCGTCAGCACGGTCCGGCCCGGCGGCACGGACGTGCGGGGCAGGTCGACGCGGATCTCGTCGTCGTCCCGTACCGCCTCCACCGCCTCGTCGAGGCGGTCCCTGGCCTCGGCCAGCCGCCCCTCGTGCAGGATGCGGTGCTTGCCCGCGGAGACCTGGGCGGCCCGCTTGCGCGCACCCATGACGACCTTCGGCTCGCGCTTGGTGTCGTACATCTTCTGCCCGTAGCGCCTGCGCCGCGCCAATTTCACCTGTGCGTCCGCCAGTTCGCGCTTCTGTTTCTTCAGGTCGGTCTCGGCGACGCGCACCATCCGCTCGGCCGCGTCCTGCTCGGCGGCGAGGGCCTCCTCGTACGCGGAGAACGCCCCGCCGTACCAGGTGATCCCTCCGTCGCGCAGGTCCGCGATCCGGTCGACGCGGTCCAGGAGCTCCCGGTCGTGGCTGACCACGACGAGCACCCCGGGCCAGGCCTCCACGGCCGCGTACAGGCGCCGCCGCGCGTACAGGTCGAGGTTGTTCGTCGGCTCGTCGAGGAGCAGGACGTCGGGCCGGCGCAGCAGCAGCGCGGCGAGCCGCAGCAGCACCGATTCGCCGCCGGACACCTCGCCGATGGTGCGGTCCAGGCCGACGTCGCCCAGGCCGAGTTCGCCGAGCAGGGCGAGCGCCCGCTCCTCGACGTCCCAGTCGTCGCCCACCACGGTGAAGTTCTCCTCGCGTACGTCGCCCGCCTCGATGGCGTGCAGCGCGGCGCGGGTGGCGGCGATGCCGAGGGCCTCGTCGACGCGCAGGGCGGTGCCGAGCGTGACGTTCTGCGGCAGGTGACCGACCTCGCCCGTGACGCGTACGGTGCCCTCGGCCGGGGCCAGGTCACCGGCGATCAGCTGCAACAGGGTCGATTTCCCCGACCCGTTGACGCCGATCAGACCGGTGCGGCCCGGGCCGAACGCGGCCTGGAGACCGTCGAAGACGCCGGTGCCGTCCGGCCAGGCGTAGGCGAGGCCGGTGACGGTGACGGACGCGGGTCCGGAGCCCTGGCGGGGGGAGTGGGTAGACATACGTGCCTCACGGTTGCTCGGTGCGAACGGTGACGGGATACGACGCGTTCGAGACACCGCGGGAGCACGGGCAGACAGAAAAGGCCTGCTCCGGCGGGGAGGGCACGGCTGAGGACGCCGAGGTCCCACACGACGGCACGGACGCGAACGGGGCACGGGAAGAACCCGTGCGGCGCGTGACATGCGCGGTGTCTCAGGACCTCAGACGAGCAACGTCCTACTCCGATCGACGGCAACAGAACCGTCGTCCACGGTAAGAACCTGTGCGCGGCACCGTCAACCGATTACCGTGGCGCGGATGCCCCCTGGCTCCCTCTCCGTCCCCGCCCGCCTCTTCCTCCTGGCGTACGACACCGGCAAGGACCGGGTCTCCGGCGCCCCCGACCTGCCCCTCGCGATCCGCGCCGCGGTCCTCCTCGACCTGGCCGAGCGCGACCTGGTCCACGACGTGGACGGCATCGTGACCCCGGTGCTCGGCGCCCGCACCGGCGACCCCGTCCCGGACCGGCTGCTGGAACTCATCGAGGAGTCGCGGCCGCGCAAATGGCGTGGCTGGATCACGCACCGGGCCCGTTCCACCTACGCGGACGTCCGGCAGGGGCTCGTCGCCGACGGTCAGCTGCGCCCCGGGCGGCGCCGCGTCCTCGGCCTCCTCGCCACGACGCATTACGCGCTGGAGCGGGCCGGGTACGTCGAGATCCTGCGCGCGCAGGTCCTCGGCGCGGTGACCGGCCCGGCCGCGCCCGACCAGGTCCCGCGCGAGGACGCGACCCTGGCGGTCCTGGCCGCCGCGGGCCACTTCCGCGCCCTGCTCTCCTCCCGCGACCGCCGCCACCACCGGGCCCGCCTGACCGCCCTCACCCTCCACGCGAGCCCCCACGCGCCCCTCATCACCCAGGCCCTGGAAAAGGCGGTGAAATCAGCAGAAGCAGCAAGATCCTCCGGAGCAGCCAACTGACAACGGCCCGCACGCCGACCCCGCTAAGGGGCGCGGGGAACTGCGCGCGCAACCCCCACGCACCGGCAGGGACAACACCTGCACGCCAACCCCGCTCAGGGGCGCGGGGAACTGCGCGCCCAGCCCCAACGCACCCGCAGGAATGCACGGCGCCCGGCCCCCGCCCCGCTCAGGGGCGCGGGGAACTGCGCGCTCAGCCCCCACCCACGCGCACCCACACACGCCACGCAACCAACCCCCCCACCCCGACCCCTACCCCGACCCCGCCCACCAGTACAGCCACCCCCACCCAAGACCCGGCCCCACCCCCCACCGCAGCCAAAAGCACAACCCCGGCCCCCACAGCCGCCCCGACCCCCTCCACCCACACCCGGCCAACCCCCCGCCGCACCGTCGCCCCCCACCCCCACGGATCACCGGCCACGAGATACCCCACCAACAGCACCACCACGCACCCCCGCTGCCACCCCCGCGTCTCACCCACCGCCGCCAGGCACACCGTCCCGCACGCGAGCACCGAGCCCCGGTGCCGTGCCAGCCGGTGCGACCAGCGCTCCGAGACCAGGAAGGGCCGCCGGTCCACCCCGGGCGCCGCCCACGCGGCGAAGACGACCACCCCACCGAAGACCGTCGGCCGGACCACCCCGTGCAGGGTCTCCCACGGCCGCCCCGCGGCCACCACGAGGGCGACGCCGAGGACGCGGACGGCCGCCGTCCGGGCCCAGTGGGCGGCGTACTCCCGCCAAGGCACCCGTACATCACGGAGTGTCATCGCGGCCGCCCTCCGACCCGCCCGGACAGCAGCGGGGCCAGCGCCAGGTCGAGCGGCTCGCCCACCGTGTGCCGCAGCACGGGAACCCCGCTGTCCCGCAGCGCGAACCGCATCGCGGCCCGGTCGGCGTGCCACAGCCGCAGCCCCAGCTCACCCGCGTCGTCCCCGGCCGGGACCCGGGGGTCGCCGCTCGGGATCTCCACCACGACCGGCCGTCGGGCCCGCCCCTGGAGGTCCCGCAACACCTTGAGGATGCGGGCGTCGCTCAACGGCGTGAACACGTACACGAGGGCACCCTCCGGGAGCGCGGGCGGCGGTACGCGTTCGAGACCGGGCGCGTCGAACCGGCGGTCCTTGCGGACGTCGAGGACGCTCTCGACGATCCGGTAGAACGCGGTGTCACCGGTCGCGGGCCGCAGCCAGCGCGTCGTGCCGCCGGTCGAGACCACGCCGACGCGGTCGTGCGTGCGCAGGTACGCCCGGGCGAGTCCCGCGGCCGCCCGCACCGTCTCGTCCAGCGACGAGACGCCGGTGACGGGATCGACGACGTCGCCGAACGCGTCCAGCAGCATCACGGTGTCGGCGGCCCGCTCGGCCGCGAACCGGTGCAGCTGCACCGTGCCCCGCCGCGTCGTCGACGGCCAGTGGATGCGCCGCTGCCGCTCGCCCGGCGCCCAGGCGCGGACCCCGATCACCTCGACGCCCTCCCCGGCCTGCGCCGAGGCGTGCTCACCGAGCCGCTGCGGCAGCCGCGCCGGGATCGGCGTGAACCGGGCGTGCGCGGCGTGCGGGAACACCGACACCTCGGGCGCCTCGACCCGCACGGTCCGACGTACGGTGCCCCCCTCGTCGTACACGTCGAGGTCCACCGGCCCCACCGTCCAGCGGCCCCAGCGCACCGCGGTGTGCCGCAGCGTCACCGTGGCCGCGCCGGTCACCACCTCGTCGAGCCGCAGGCCGGGGCCGAGCGTGACCCCGGGGTCGAGGCGGACGGTGCCCCCGTCGTGCGCCACCGAGACGCGCAGCGTGACCGTGTCCCCCTCGAAGCAGCGCCGCGGCTCCACCGTCACCGCCGTCTCGATCCGGCGGACGTAGGCGCGCGGCAGCGACAGCGCGAGGAGGATCAGGGGCGCGGCGGCGAGTGCGAACAGCCACGGCTTGCCCGTGAGCAGCGCCGCGCCGAGCGCGACGACGGCGACGGAGAGCAGCCGCAGGGCCCGTTCGCCCGGCCGCGGCCCACCGGGCGGCGGCGCGGGCGCCCGCGCCGCCTCGGTCCGCCCTTCCAAGGCGCGCACCACGGCGGCACCGGGCCGCCACCCACGCGGCCGCGAGGCCTGCCGTGTGCCCGGTGTCATGAGGGCACGGCCGCGGTGCGCCGCGTCGACGGAGTCGCGACGCCGGCGACGATCTCCCGCAGCACCTCGTCCGTGGAGACCTCGCGCACCCACAACTCCGGCCGCAGCGACACCCGGTGAGCCAGCGCCGGCACCGCCAGGGCCTTCAGGTCCTCGGGGATCACGAAGTCGCGGCCGTCGAGGACCGCGCGGGCACGGGCGAGCTGGACCAGGGCGAGCCCGCCTCGCGGAGAGGCGCCGATGCTGATCTGCGGGTGGTCGCGGGTGGCGCCGACCAGGGCGACGGCGTACGCGAGGAGGTCGTCGTCGATCTCGACGCGCTCCACCACGGCCCGCCACGCCACCACGTCGTCGGGGCCCGCCAGCCGGTCGAGCACCGCTTCCGGCGCGGCCCGGTCGACCCGGGCCCGGAGCATGGCCCGCTCCTCGCCGGCCGCGAGGTACCCCATCCGGACCCGGAGCTGGAACCGGTCGAGCTGCGCCTCTGGCAGCGAGTAAGTCCCCTCGTACTCCACGGGGTTGGCGGTCGCGATGACCATGAAGGGGTCGGCGAGGGGCCGCGTCGCGCCGTCCACCGTCACCTGCGACTCGGCCATCGCCTCCAGGAGCGCGGCCTGCGTCTTGGGCGGCGTCCGGTTGATCTCGTCGGCGAGCAGCAGGTGCGTGAAGACGGGCCCCGGGTGGAACACCATCGCGCCGCTGCGCCGGTCGTACAGGGAGGCGCCCGTGACGTCCGAGGGCAGCAGGTCGGGGGTGAACTGGATGCGGCGGAAGTCGAGGCCGAGCGTGGTGGCGAACGAGCGGGCCAGCAGCGTCTTGCCGAGCCCCGGCAGATCCTCGACGAGCACGTGACCGCCGGCCAGGACACCCAGCAGGACGAGTTCGAGGGCCTCCTCTTTGCCGACGACGGCGCGGCCGACCTCACGCAGCACGGCGGCGGCCTGCTCGCTCGCCTGCGCGGGGGTCATGGGCCGGGGCACGGAAGGCTGCGTCACGTCGTTCGTCCTCATCCTGCGGGGCGGTCGGTACGGGTCGGGTCCGGGTCTTCGGTACGGAGAGGGGCGCGGGCGGGGTCCGCGGCACGGGGCCCGGCGCGGGCGGTGTCCTCGGCCCGCATGCCGGCGCGCGGCGTACCCAGCGCGTCGAGCCGGTCGACGAGGCGCCGCAGCACCTCGGCGGGGACCTCTCCGTCGGGCCCGGTGCGGGGCGGCTCCGGGCCGAGCCACGGCCACAGCTCCGGCCCGACCAACTCGGCGGCCCGCCGCGGCTGGTGGTCGAGCGAGACATGGTGGTGCTCGGCGAGCGCGGCCGCGAACAGCCGCCGCAGCTCGGGCCGGAGGACGGCCCGGTAGTAGAGGGCGCCGTCCGGGCCGAGCGCCGTGCGCACGTTGCTTCGCCACTCGCCCATGCCGGGCGCCCGCGCCCGCAGCAGCCGTACGTCGGCGCGCCGCCCGGAGTCGAACGCGCCGGCTCCGACGACGTACCGCGCGACGCCGAGCGCGGTGACGGCGAGCACGGCGGCCACCGCACCGGCCGCCCGGGCACCGTCGACCAGCAGCACCAGCACGACGGCGGAGCCGCCCGAAGCGCCGAGCAGCGACAGAATCTGACGGGCCGACAGGGTTCCGGGCCCCGGGGCGCCGTCGGTGCCCGGTTCCTCCGCGAGCGGGCTCACGTCGCGGCCTCCCGGGCGTCGAGCTGCGCCGCGATCTCCGTCAGGGCGTCGGCGGCGGCCAGGCGCTGCGCCTCGGCCATGGGGTGCGAGGAGTACCGCGCCTCCCGGAACAGAGCGGTGAGCCGCGGTGCGGCCGGGCCCGCGACGAGCCCCCCGCGGGCGGCGCGGGCCAGGAACTCCGCGGGGCTGTCGGCGGCGTGCCGGTCCACACCGGAAGCGGCCAGGGCCTCCTCCATCGCGGCATAGCAGGCGATCACCGCGGCTCGTACGTCCCCGCCGTCGGCCAGCGCCCTGCGCGCCGGGCCCAGCGCGGAGAGCAGCAGCGCACGGTCCTCGTCGTCGTCGGCCGCGGCCGGTCCGGCGAGCGGCGGCGTCAGGAGCCCCCGGCGCCACCGCAGGCGCAGCCGGCGCACGAGGAACACCACGAGTACGGCCGCGACACCGGCGCCGACCACGCCGAGCAGGAGGTACAGCTGCCAGGGGACGTCGTCCCCGCCGTCGGCCGGTGACCCGCCCGGGTCGGTGCTCGGCAGCGGCGCGAAGCTGGGCGGCGGCACCTCACCAGGTGCCTTCATCGGCGACGGGCCGTCCCCACCGAAGCGGTGCAGGACCAGGGCGAGGACGCCGAGCAGCGGGGGCCCGGCCCACAGCAGCCGGAGCGCGGCCAGCCGCAACCTCTCCTCGGCCGGCGGGGTGGTGCGGTCCGCCTCGACGCGGGGGCGCAACCGCCGGGCGGCGAAGGTGAGCCCGGCCGTCCAGGCGGCGACGAGCCCAACCGTCACGAGGCCGCGACCGCCCAACGGCCCCCGCCCCGCGTGGAACAGGTCGGTGGCGGGGCGCAGCACCCACGCCGCCGCGGCGAGCCCGACGACGATCGCGGCGGCGGCCACCACCCCGGCGCGGCCGGGTATCGCCCCGGGCCCTTCCTGCCCCCCGCGCACTGCGCACCCCCCGCCGAGCACGTCCCCCCGGACGTCTGTTCACCGCATCCTGGCACCCGCCGGCGCGGCTGTCACCCGATCCGCTGCACGATGCACGGGGTTCACCCGCCGTTCCGCCGGACGTCCGCGACGTGTCCGCGGCGCCGTCCCCTCGCCGCGGTCACCCGTCCGGGAGGCTCAGTACGCGTCCCGCAGCAGCTCCGCCAGGTCCCCGTCCAGGTCCACGTGGAGCGACTCCTCGCCGACCGGCACCACCGCGGTCGTGTCCGACAGGAAGCGCTCCAGCTCGCCGGTGCGGATGTGCACGATCGCGGTGCCCTCCACGGCGTGGAACTCCAGGACCGTGCGGTCGTACCCGTACGGGCGGACGCGGACGTCCCCGGCGCCCGCGGCCTCCGTCAGTCCCGAGGTGAGCAGTTCGCGGGCGAACGTCCAGCGGACCTCGACGCCCTCCAGGGTGGCCGGGGCCGGGAACGACATGCACACGGCGAACGGATCGCGCACGTCGTAGCCCAGCGTCGCGGGGATGCTCGCCATACGGGGCGCGGCGGCGACCAGACGGGCCTCAACGGCTTGCTCGATGACGAGGGACAACGCCAGCTCCTTGGGACAACTGCACGGACGACAAGGTCGGACGGGCTCATGTGCATAGACGGCGGAAACGGGGAATCCGTGCACCTGCAGCCGGACGAAACACGAGTGACCTCTGTCACCGGTTTCAATCCAGGTCCGCTGGACGCCACCCGGATGGTGGACTACCTTCGCGCGCCATGACGCGACTGAGGACGCCGAGAGCCCTGGGAACGCCGAGCACGCCGGTCAGCCCGCGCAAGCGGCGAGACCCCGGGCGCGCGGGGACGGGGGCTGCCGTGCGCCGGAAGAGCACGGCGCTGACGGCGCTGGGAGCGGCCGTGCTCGCGGCCTTCGCCCTCGGGACGGCGCCGGCACCGGCCGCGGCCCGGACGCCGGCGGGGGAGGCGCGGCAGCTCTGGCACGCGCAGGACTCGGGCAGCGACGCCCGGTTCCGGGGCCTCGCCGCCGTCGACCGGCGCACGGCGTGGCTCGCCGGGAGCGGGGGCACGGTGCTGCGCACCACGGACGGCGGCGCGCGGTGGCGTGCGGTGTCGCCGCCCGGCGCGCAGGAGCTGGAGTTTCGCGACATCGAGGCGTTCGACGCGCGGCGGGCGGTGGTCCTGGCCATCGGCGAGGGGGAGGCGTCCCGGATCCTGCGCACCGACGACGGCGGCGCCACCTGGACGGAGTCGTTCCGCAACACCGACCCCCAGGCCTTCTACGACTGCGTCACGTTCTTCGACACCCGCCACGGCCTCGCGATGAGCGATCCGGTCGACGGCAAGTACCGCATCCTGTCGACGCGCGACGGCGGGCGTTCGTGGCGGGTCCTGCCGGACGCCGGGATGCCGGACGCGCAGCCCGGCGAGGCGGGGTTCGCGGCGTCGGGGCAGTGCCTGGTGGCGTCCGGGCCGCGGGACGTCTGGCTGGCCACCGGCGGCGGCGCCGTCTCCCGGGTGCTGCACTCCGCGGACCGGGGCCTGACCTGGACCGCGACCCGGACGCCGGTCCCGGCGGGCGATCCGGCCCGGGGCGTCTTCGGCCTCGCCTTCCGCGACCGTACGCACGGCATCGCCGTCGGCGGCGACTACACCGCGGGCCTGCCCTCCCCACGCGCCGCCGCGGTGACCGCCGACGCCGGACGCACTTGGACCCCGTCGGCGCAGCCCCCGCCCGCCTACCGCTCCGGCGTCGCCTGGCTCCCGCGCAGCCGCTCCGCCGCCCTCGCCGTCGGCCCGACCGGCACCGACCTCACCACGAACGGCGGCCGCACCTGGCGGACCGTGGACCAGGGGTCGTACGACACGGTCGACTGCACGCGTGACGGCGCCTGCTGGGCGGCGGGCGAGAAGGGACGCGTGGCGCGCCTGGGTTCCTGACCCGGGGCACCTGCCCCGCTGCGCCTTCGGTGCCTGGGCGAACAGCGGGGCACTACCGCCCTATCCCTTCATGGCCCCCGCGAACAGCGGCACCACGTGCGTGAGCGCGTACCGCACGGACAGCACCGAGTCGGTGGCGAAGGCCGAGCTGATGTTCTTGTCGTCGAAGACCACCGCGTGCCCCTTCTCGACCGCGGGCAGCGACGCGAACAGCGGGTCGGCGCTGATCTTCTTCGCCGTGGTGCCGATCGGCGCCATGACCACGAGATCGGCGTCGAGCAGCTGCAGCTTCTCCTCCGAGACCGGCACGGAGAACGCGCTGCCCGCTTTCTTCTCCACCGCCGGGTTGGCGGTGAACCCGAGCCGTTCGACGAAGTCCAGCCGGCCGGTGCCGTGCACGTACGCGCCCCAGGACGAGGCCGTGCGCGAGCCGACGGTGATCGTCCTGTCCCGGAACTCCGGGTGCGCGGCCGCCGCCTTCGCGAACTGCTTCCCGGTGTCCGCGATCAGCTTCTCGCCCTTGCCGGGCACGCCGAGCGCCTGGGCGACCATCGTCGTCTGCTTCTCCCAGGAGATCTTGTACTGGTCGCCGCCCTTCGGCACCCCGACCGTCGGCGCGATCTTGCTGAGGGTGTCGTACCGGGTCTGGTCACCGCTGGACTTGGTGTCGAGGATCAGGTCCGGCTTGAGCGCGGCGATCTTCTCGTACTCGGGCTCCAGCGTGCCGATCTTCCGCGGCGACGCGGCGTACTTCCCCCTGGCCCAGGGGCCGACGCCGTCGCCGCCGAACGCCAGCCAGTCGCTCGCCGCGACCGGCTGCACGCCGAGCGCGAGCGCCGTCTCCGCGTCGCCCCAGCCGAGGGCGACGACCCGCTCGGGCCGCGCGGGGACCGTGACGGAGCCGAACTTGGTGGCGACCTTCGCGGGGAAGGCGCCGGAGGACTTCTGGCCCGCGCCGCCGGCGGCGTCGTCCGTGCCGGAGCCGCAGGCCGCGAGCGAGCCGGCGAGCGCGAGGGCGAGCGCGCCGACGAGGAACCGGGACCGGCGGCGGCCGGAGCGGGGGGAGGGGGTGGGCATGGGTCTGCTCTTTTCCTGGGGCAGGGGATTCACGGGGTTCTCCGGGCAGGCGCGGAAGTCAGGGGATTTCCCGAGGCGCGGGAGTCACGGGGCGGGTGCGGGCGGGACGCCGACGTGGTGGCGGCCCATCGGGACGATGAGCGGGGTGCCGGACGCGGGGTCGGGGACGACGGCGCTGCGCAGTCCGAAGACCTCCTCGACGAGGGTCTCGTCGACGATGTCGCCCGGCGCGCCCTCGGCGACGATGCGCCCGTCCTTCATGGCGACGAGGTGGTCGGCGTAGCGGCAGGCCAGGTTGAGGTCGTGCAGGACCACGACGAGCGTGACGCCGCGCTCGCGGTTGAGGTCGGTCAGCAGGTCGAGGACGTCGAGCTGATGGCTGATGTCGAGGTAGGTCGTCGGTTCGTCGAGGAGCAGTACGTCCGTCTGCTGGGCCAGCGCCATGGCGATCCACACGCGCTGGCGCTGACCGCCGGAGAGCTCGTCGAGGGAGCGCTCGGCGAGGTCGAGGACGTCCGTCGCGTGCAGGGCGGCGGCGACGGCCTCGTCGTCGGCCGGCGTCCACCGCCGGAACCAGCCCTGGTGCGGGTAGCGGCCTCGGCCGACCAGATCGGCCACGGTGATCGACTCGGGGGCCACCGGCGTCTGCGGCAGCACGCCGAGCACGGCGGCCACCTCCTTGGTGGACATGGTGTGCACGCTGCGCCCGTCGAGCAGGACCGTGCCGGCCGTGGGGGCGAGCAGCCGGGCCATCGACCGCAGCAGCGTCGATTTGCCGCAGGCGTTCGGGCCGACCACGACCGTGATCCGGCCGGGCGGGATGTCGACGTCGAGCCCGGAGACGATGCGGCGTTCGCCGTAGCCGAGAGTGAGGCCGCGGGCCTGCAAGGTGTGCGGGGACGCCACAAGAGTCTCCTCGTCGGCGGGGCGGAGGGTGGGTACGGGGGAGTGCGGGGCCATGTCAGCCGCCCTGTCCGGCGCGGTTGGCGCGGGCCAGCAGCCACAGCAGGTACGGGGCGCCGATCACGCTCGTGACGATGCCGACGGGCAACTGGGTGCCGGGCACCAGGTGCTGGGCGGCGAGGTCGGCGACGATCACGAGCACCGCTCCGGTCAGGGCGGACGGCAGCAGCGCGGCCCCCTGGCCCGGCAGCAGGCGCCGGGCGATCGGCGGCGACACGAAGGCGACGAAGCCGACGGGTCCCGCGGCGGCGGTCGCCACCCCGGCGAGAGCGGTGGCGCAGGCCAGCAGGGCGAGCCGGTCCCGCTCGACGCGGGCGCCGAGCCCGCCGGCCGCGTCGTCGCCCAGTTGCAGCGCGGACAGGGCGCGGGCCGCGAGGGCGGTCAGCGGCACGAGGACCGCGGCGCCGGTGAGCAGCGGCCAGAACTGCGGCCAGGACCGGCCGTTGAGGCTGCCGGCCAGCCACAGGAACGCGGTCTGCGCCTCGGTGACGTCCGACCGCGTCATCTGGTACGAGATCACGCTCGACAGGCCCGTGCCGATGCCCAGGCCGACCAGGACGAGCCGGTACCCGCTCACGCCCTTGCGCCAGGCGAGCAGGTAGACCGCGGCGCCCGCGGCGAGGGCGCCGGCCAGCGCCACGAAGGACAGCGGGGTGCCGCTCAGCCCGAACAGGCCGCCCGCGAGCACGACGGCCGCCCCCGCCCCGGAGCTGACCCCGATCACGTCGGGGCTCGCCAGCGGATTGCGCAGCAGGGTCTGGAACACGGCACCCGAGAGGCCGAAGCAACCGCCGACCAGCACGGCCAACAGGGCGCGCGGCAGCCGCAGTTCGAGGACGACGAACCGCGTGCCGGAGTCACCGCCGCCCAGCAGGGTGGCGAGCACGTCGGGCAGGGGCACGGTGTAGTCGCCGAAGCTGAGCGCGACGCAGAACCCGGCGAACGCGGCCAGCAGCAGGACGCCGCTGACCGCGGTGTACCGGGCGCGGCCCCGCCGCCGTGCCGAGGAGACCCGGGCCGTCGCCGCCCGCGCCCCAGGGTGTGCGGCCGCCGCGGGACGGAGGGTGCCGCTCACAACTCCACCGTCTTCCTGCGGCGCACGAGCAGGACGAACGGGACGGCACCCAGCGCCGCCGTCATCACGCCGACCTGCACCTCGCCGGGCCGGGCGATCAGCCGGCCGGTGACGTCGGCGAGCAGCAGCGAGGTCGGCGCGAGCAGGGTGCTGTAGGGCAGGATCCACCGGTAGTCGGGGCCGGTGAGCAGGCGCGCCGCGTGCGGAACGGCCAGGCCCACGAAGGCGATCGGGCCCGCGACGACCGTCGCGGCTCCGCAGAGCAGGACCACGCAGACCGCGGCGCCGAGCCGGGCCAGGGCGATCCGCTGGCCGAGCCCGCGGGCCGTGTCGTCGCCCAGAGCGAGGGTGTTGAGCTGCGGGCCGAGGGCGAGGGCCGCGACGCCGCCCGTGGCGATGAACGGCAGGGCCTGCCACAGCACCGCCGGTTCGCGGCCGGTGAGCGAGCCGACCTGCCAGAAGCGGAACTGGTCGAAGGTGGCGCTGTCCGTCAGCAGCATCGCGCTGGTGACGGCGGAGAGGGCGGCGGCCACGGCCGCCCCGGCCAGGGCGAGCTTCACCGGGGTGGCGCCCTCCCGGCCCATGCTGCCCACCCCGTGGACGAGGACGGCGGCCAGGCAGGCGCCGAGGAAGCCGAACCAGATGTACTGCTGGGGGTCGGTCAGGGAGAGCACGCTGATGGCGAGGACCACGAAGACGGAGGCGCCGGCGTTGACCCCCAACAGGCCGGGGTCGGCGAGCGGGTTGCGGGCCACGCCCTGCATGACGGCGCCCGCGAGCCCGAGCGCCGCGCCCGCGAGCAGCCCGGCCGCCGTCCGCGGGACGCGGACCTCCCGCACGATGAGCTGGGCGCGCTCGCCCCGGTCGGGGTGGAAGAGGCCGGCGACGACGTCGCCGAGCGGGACATGGCCCGAGCCGACGCCGAGGCTGAGGGCCACGGCGGCGGCGAGGGCGAGGGCGACGCAGCCCAGGCCGAGGAGCAGCCGTCCGCCGCGCGGGGAGGCCGCGGGAGCCGGGCGGCGCGCGGGCGCCTTCGGTCCCGCCACGGTGAGTTGCACTGGATGTGTTCCTTGTCCGCCGTCCGGCGTCGGCCGCGCAGCGGCAGGTACTGGAACCACTGGAACCACCGGTTCCAGTCATAAGGTGAGGCTAACCTAACATCAGATAAGGTTCATCGGGCAACTACCCGCGCGCCCCTCTCGGGCGTCACCAATGGCCCGTACGACACCAGGAGTCGGCTTGCTGCACACCCCGGACACCCTCGCGCCCACGACGCCCGGCGACCCGGAGGCCGGCTACGCGGAACTGCGGTCCGCGACACAACTGCGCGAGATCCTCGGCGAGCCGCACCCGATCGTGATCGACAAGGTCCACTCCCGGCTCGACGACCGGGACCGCGAGCTGATCGGCCGCTCGCCGTTCTGCCTGCTCGCCACGGCCGACGCCCGGGGCGCCTGCGACGTGTCGCCGCGCGGGGACGGCCCCGGGTTCGCGCACGTCGTCGACGACGCCACGCTCGCCCTCCCGGACCGGCCCGGCAACCGCCGCGGCGACAGCTTCCACAACATCCTGGAGAACCCGCACGCGGGCCTGCTCTTCCTGATACCCGGCACCACCGACGTGCTCCGCGTCAACGGCCGGGCCCGCATCCTCACCGACGCCCCCTTCTTCGACGCCATGACCGTCAAGGGGCAACGCCCCGCCCTCGCGCTGCTCCTGGACATCGAAGACGTCTACCTCCACTGCCCGCAGTCACTGCACCGCGCGGGCCTGTGGAAGCCGGAGTCATGGCAGGGCGGACAGCGCCCCCGGCGGGCGGCCTCCTAGGCTTGCCCCATGCGGACGATCACGGGGGTCCCCGCCGGCTGGCCGGTGGACGAGGAGGCGGCGCGGGCGGTGCAGGACGCGCTGCGCGGGCGCGTCGTACGGGACGAGAGCGGGCCCGCGCCGGGGAGCGGCACGGTCACCGGGATCGACGTCGCGTACGACGACGCGCGCGATCTCGTCGCGGCGGCCGCCGTCGTGCTGGACGCCGCGACGCTCGACGTGGTCGAGGAGGCCACGGCCGTCGGGCGCGTCGCCTTCCCCTACGTACCGGGCCTGTTGGCGTTCCGGGAGATCCCCGCGGTCCTCGGCGCCCTGGAGGCGCTGCGCACCGACCCGGGCCTCGTGGTCTGCGACGGCTACGGCCTCGCCCACCCGCGCCGCTTCGGCCTCGCGAGCCACCTCGGCGTGCTCACCGGGCTGCCCACCATGGGCGTCGCCAAGAACCCGTTCGCCTTCGAGCACGGCGCGCTGGGCGCCGGGCGGGGGAGCGCCGCCGCCCTCCTGGACGGGGACGAGGAGGTCGGCCGCGCCCTGCGCACCCGCACGGGCGTGAAGCCGGTCTACGTGTCGGTGGGCCACCGGATCTCCCTGGCGGGCGCGTGCGCGCACACCCTGGCCCTGACCCCCGCCTACCGGCTGCCGGAGACCACCCGCAGGGCCGACCGGCTCTGCCGCGACGCGCTGCTCGACCTCACCGCGGGTCCGTGACCGTCTCCCGGCGCGCGGCGACCCGGAAGCCGATCCCCGCCGCCCGCAGCCGCGCGATCAGCGCGTCGCCCATCGCCACGACGGGCGTCACCTGCCCGCACGTCTCGGGGAGTTCGTCCAGCGCCAGACTGAGCGCGGCCTCCGCCAGCATCTTCGCCGTCTCCGTGTAACCGGGGTCCCCGCCGGACACCTCGGTGCAGACGCGGTGCCCGCCGCCCTCGCCCACGAACCGCACCGAGAACCAGCTCGCGGCCCGGCGCGCCTCGTCGGGCCCGTCACCGGGCAGCAGCCGGCCGCCGATCCGGCGCCGCACGGCCGGCACCTGGGCCGCCGCGAAGAGGGCCCCGGCGGCCGCGGCCCCGCCCACCGCGAACGGCAGCGTCTTCACGGCCGCGTAGTGCCGGTAGCGGAAGTCGGGGCCGTAGCGGGCGACGGCCCGCGCCGAGCGCTGCACCACCTGCGGGTCGATCGTCGGCAGCGGCAGGGCCCACGCCCCGACCTCCTTGGCGAACCGCGGCGCTCCCGTCGGCGCGTACGCCGTGCGCCCCACGAGGCGCGGCTCGTGGCGCCGCCGGTCCTGCCGCGCGGCGAGCATCTGCCGCGCGCGCCCGAACTGGTTCAGGGCGGAGGCGAAGGTACCGCCCGAGAACGTGGCGTTCGTCCGGACGAACCCGTCCACCCGCAGCGGCACCTCCTCCGGCAGCTGCTGCACGGTGAAGTACGCGCCCAGGTCGTGCGGGACCGAGTCGAAGCCGCAGGCGTGCACGAGCCGGGCGCCCGTCTCGCGCGCGCGGGCGTCGTGCCGCACATACATGAGGTCCACGAACTCGGGCTCGCCCGTGAGGTCCAGATAGTCGGTGCCCGCCTCCGCGCACGCGGCCACCAGCGCCTCCCCGTACTCCAGGTACGGGCCCACGGTCGTGGCCAGCACGCGCGTACGGGCGGCCAGTTCGCGCAGCGAAGCCGCGTCGGCCACGTCCGCGCGCTCCAGCGGCAGCACCGCGCACGCCGGGTCGATCCCCGTCAGCCGCTCGCGCAGCCGCTCCAGCTTGGCCGTGTCGCGCCCCGCGACCGCCCAGCGCAGGCCTTCGGGAGCGTGCGCCGCGAGGTACTCGGCGGTGAGCACCCCCACGAAACCCGTGGCCCCGAACAGCACCACGTCGTACGTCCGGTCCGCGGACCCGGGGTCACCGGGGGTTCCAGGCCTGTTCATGACACTCCTCGCCGTGCTCGCCCGCCGTCGTCGGTGGCCGAGGCTAGCGTGCGCGGCGCCCGCGGGTCCTGGCGGGCCGCGAATTGGCTAAGCGCTTGCTCGCCGGGGGGTTGTGCTGACCGGGACGGGTTCATAGCATCACTGGTGTTACATCAGTTGTGTCACAGACTGGGGGCGTGGCGGGATGGCAGTGGCAGGCACAGAGGAGAGCGGCGGTCCGCTCGCCGGAGTGCGCGTGGTCGAACTCGCCGGGATCGGCCCGGGACCGTTCGCCGCGATGCTCCTCGCCGACCTCGGCGCCGATGTCGTGCGGGTCGACCGGCCCGGCGGCGCGCGCCTCGGGATCGACCCCGCGTGCGACCTCACCAACCGCAACAAGCGGTCCGTGGTCGTCGACCTCAAGGCGGCGGACGGCGCCGAGCGGGTGCTGCGCCTCACCGACCGCGCCGACGTGCTGATCGAGGGGTACCGGCCGGGCGTCGCCGAGCGGCTCGGCGTGGGCCCCGAGGCGTGCCACGCCCGCAACCCGCGGCTGGTCTACGGCCGGATGACCGGCTGGGGCCAGGACGGCCCGCTCGCCCAGCGCGCCGGCCACGACATCGGCTACATCGCGGTCACCGGCACCCTCGGCATGATCGGCGGCCCCGGCGAGCCGCCGGCCGTCCCCGCCAACCTCGTCGGGGACTACGCCGGCGGCTCCCTCTACCTGGTCGTCGGCGTCCTCGCCGCGCTCCACCACGCCCGCGCCACCGGCGCCGGACAGGTCGTCGACGCCGCGATCGTCGACGGCACCTCCCACCTCACCGCGATGATCCACGGCATGCTCGCCGCCGGCAGCTGGCAGGACCGGCGCGGCGCCAACCTCCTCGACGGCGGCTGCCCGTTCTACGGCACGTACGAGACCGCCGACGGCGGGTACATGGCCGTCGGCGCCCTGGAGCAGCAGTTCTACGACGAGTTCATCGGCCTGCTGGGGCTGGCCGGCGGCGCGCCCGACCGCGGGGACCTGACCCGCTGGGACGAGCTGCGCACCCTCGTCGCCGCCCGCTTCAGGCAGCGGACCCGGGACGAGTGGACGGCCGTCTTCGACGGGAGCGACGCCTGCGTGGCCCCCGTCCTGACCCTGCTCGAGGCGCCCGGCCATCCGCACCTCGCCGCCCGTGGCACCTTCGTCGACCACGGCGGCCTCACCCAGCCCGCCCCTGCGCCGCGCTTCTCCGCCACCCCCACCGCCGTCCGCTCGGGCCCCGCCCGGCCGGGCGCCGACACCGCGGACGTGGCCCGCGACTGGGGCGTACCCGAGCTCGACGGACCCATCAAGAAAGGCAGTTGATCGACAGCATGGAGCGACGCCTGTTCAGCGCCGAGCACGAGGCGTTCCGCGCGACCGTCCGCACCTTCCTCGACAAGGAGGTCACCCCGTACTACGAGCAGTGGGAGAAGGACGGCGTCGTCGCGCGCGAGGCCTGGCTCGCCGCCGGGCGCCAGGGGCTGCTCGGCCTCGCCGTGCCCGAGGAGTACGGGGGCGGCGGGACCACCGACTTCCGCTACGGCGCCGTCCTGGCCGAGGAGTTCACGCGCGCGGGCGCCGCGGGCCTCGCCGTCGGCCTGCACAACGACATCATCGGCCCGTACCTGACCTCCCTCGCCACCGACGAGCAGAAGCGGCGCTGGCTGCCCGGGTTCTGTGACGGCTCCACCATCACCGCCATCGCGATGACCGAGCCCGGCGCCGGCTCCGACCTCCAGGGCATCCGCACCACCGCAGAGGACCGGGGCGACCACTGGCTGCTCAACGGCTCCAAGACCTTCATCTCCAACGGCATCCTCGCCGACCTGGTGATCGTGGTCGCGAGGACCACACCGGAGGGCGGCGCCCACGGCCTGTCCCTGCTGGTCGTCGAGCGTGGCACGGCGGGCTTCGAGCGCGGCCGCAACCTCGACAAGATCGGCCAGAAGGCGCAGGACACGGCCGAGCTGTTCTTCTCCGACGTGCGGGTCCCGAAGGAGAATCTGCTCGGAGAACGCGACGGGGCCTTCCTGCACCTGATGACCAATCTGGCGCAGGAGCGCATGGGCATCGCCGTCGCCGCCATCGCCGCCGCCGAGCACCTCCTGGAGATCACCACGACGTACGTCAAGGAGCGCGAGGCGTTCGGCCGGCCGCTCGCCAAACTCCAGCACATCCGGTTCGAGATAGCCGAGATGGCCACCGAGTGCGCCGTCACCCGCGCGTTCCTCGACCGCTGCATCGAGGACCACGCGGCCGGCACCCTCGACGCCGTCCACGCCTCCATGGCCAAGTGGTGGGCGACCGAACTGCAGAAGCGCGTCGCCGACCGCTGCCTGCAACTGCACGGCGGCTACGGGTACATGAGCGAGTACCGCGTCGCGAAGGCCTTCACCGACGGCCGCATCCAGACCATCTACGGCGGCACGACCGAGATCATGAAGGAGATCATCGGCCGTTCGCTGCTGTCCTGACCACCCTCGTTGAAAGGCACTTCCGTGACGACAGACGCGTACGTCTACGACGCGATCCGCACCCCGCGCGGCCGGGGCAAGGCCGCCGGCTCGCTGCACGGCACCAAGCCGATCGACCTCGTCGTCGGCCTCATCCACGAACTGCGCTCCCGCTTCCCGGACCTGGACCCCGCCGCCATCGACGACATCGTCCTCGGCGTGGTGGGCCCGGTCGGCGACCAGGGCTCCGACATCGCCCGGATCGCGGCCATCGCCGCGGGGCTGCCCGACACCGTCGCCGGGGTCCAGGAGAACCGCTTCTGCGCCTCCGGCCTGGAAGCCGTCAACCTCGCGGCGATGAAGGTCCGCTCCGGCTGGGAGGAGCTCGTCCTGGCGGGCGGCGTCGAGTCGATGTCCCGCGTGCCGATGGCCTCCGACGGGGGCGCCTGGTTCGCCGACCCGATGACCAACTTCGAGACCGGGTTCGTGCCGCAGGGCATCGGCGCCGACCTCATCGCCACTATCGAGGGCTTCTCGCGGCGCGACGTGGACGAGTACGCGGCGCTCTCCCAGGAGCGGGCCGCCGCCGCGGTGAAGGACGGACGCTTCGACCGGTCGCTCGTCCCCGTCCGGGACCGCAGCGGCCTGACCGTCCTGGACCACGACGAGTTCCTGCGCCCGGGCACCACCGCGGACTCGCTGGCCAAGCTCAAGCCGTCCTTCAAGGACATCGGCGACCTGGGCGGCTTCGACGCGGTCGCGCTCCAGAAGTACCACTGGGTCGAGAAGATCGACCACGTGCACCACGCGGGGAACTCCTCCGGCATCGTCGACGGGGCGTCGCTGGTCGCGATCGGCTCGCGCGAGGTGGGGGAGCGGTACGGAATCGTGCCGCGCGCCCGGATCGTCTCCGCGGCCGTCTCCGGCTCCGAGCCGACCATCATGCTCACCGGCCCGGCGCCCGCGACCCGCAAGGCGCTCGCCAAGGCCGGCCTGACCATCGACGACATCGACCTCGTCGAGATCAACGAGGCGTTCGCGGCGGTGGTGCTCCGCTTCGTGCGAGACATGGGGTTGTCGCTGGACAAGGTCAACGTCAACGGCGGGGCGATCGCGCTCGGGCACCCGCTGGGGGCCACCGGGGCGATGATCCTGGGCACGCTCGTGGACGAGCTGGAGCGCAGGGACCTCCGGTACGGGCTGGCCACGTTGTGCGTCGGCGGGGGGATGGGGATCGCCACGATCGTGGAGCGGGTGTAGCGCCCTAGGGGCGGCTGTTCATCGCCGGGTGCGGGTCGCGTCGTGGCTGGTCGCGCAGTTCCCCGCGCCCCTGAAATGCAGGCGCTTCGCGCCGCATTTCCCCGATGAAGGCCGAGCGGCGTAGCCGCTCGCCTTCAGGGGCGCGGGGAACTGCGCGAGAAGCCCCACCGGACCGCACCCGGCCACGAAACACCGCCGCCCGCCCCAGATCCCGCCAAAAACTTCCCCGCACAAGACTTCACGGAGACGCAGACATGACGCAGAGCACCACCATCCACTGGGAACAGGACGACACCGGCATCGTCACCCTCGTCCTGGACGACCCGAACCAGTCCGCGAACACCATGAACCAGGCGTTCAAGGACTCCATCGCCGCGATCGCCGACCGCGCCGAGACCGAGCGCGACACGATCCGGGGCATCATCTACACCTCCGCCAAGAAGACCTTCTTCGCGGGCGGTGACCTGAAGGACATGATGAAGGCCGGCCCCGAGGACGCCCAGGCCGTCTTCGAGACCGGCACCGGTATCAAGAACTCGCTGCGCCGCATCGAAACCCTCGGCAAGCCGGTCGTCGCCGCGATCAACGGCGCGGCGCTCGGCGGCGGCTACGAGATCGCCCTCGCCAGCCACCACCGCGTCGCCCTCGACGCCCCCGGCTCCAAGATCGGCCTCCCCGAGGTCACCCTCGGCCTGCTCCCGGCCGGCGGCGGCGTCACCCGCACCGTCCGCCTCATGGGCATCGCCGACGCCCTCCTCAAGGTCCTGCTCCAGGGCACCCAGTACACCCCGCGGCGCGCCCTGGAGAACGGCCTGGTCCACGAAGTGGCCGCCACCCGGGAGGAGATGATCGAGAAGGCCCGCGCCTTCATCGACGCCCACCCCGAGTCCCAGCAGCCCTGGGACAAGCCCGGCTACCGCATCCCCGGCGGCACCCCGGCCCACCCCAAGTTCGCCGCGAACCTCCCGGCCTTCCCGGCCAACCTCAAGAAGCAGCTGAACGGCGCCCCCTACCCGGCCCCGCGGAACATCCTCGCCGCCGCGGTCGAGGGCTCCCAGGTCGACTTCGAGACCGCCCTGACCATCGAGGCCCGCTACTTCACCGAGCTGGTCACCGGGCAGACCGCGAAGAACATGATCCAGGCGTTCTTCTTCGACCTCCAGGCCGTCAACTCGGGCGCCAACCGCCCCCAGGGCGTCGAGCCGCGCAAGGTCACCAGGGTCGCCGTGCTCGGCGCGGGGATGATGGGCGCGGGCATCGCCTACTCCTGCGCCCGCGCGGGCATCGACGTCGTCCTCAAGGACGTGTCGGCCGAGGCCGCCGCCAAGGGCAAGGGCTACTCCGAGAAGCTGTGCGAGAAGGCGGTGAAGCGCGGCCGCACCACCCAGGAGAAGGCCGACGCGCTGCTCGCCCGCATCACGCCCACCGCCGACCCGCAGGCGCTGGCCGGCTGCGACGCCGTCATCGAGGCCGTCTTCGAGGACCCTGCCCTCAAGCACAAGGTGTTCCAGGAGATCCAGCACGTCGTCGCCCCCGACGCGCTGCTCTGCTCCAACACCTCTACGCTGCCGATCAGCGTCCTCGCCGAGGGCGTCGAGCGCCGCGCCGACTTCATCGGCCTGCACTTCTTCTCGCCCGTCGACAAGATGCCGCTGGTCGAGATCATCAAGGGCGAGCAGACCGGCGCCGAGGCGCTGGCCCGCGCCTTCGACCTCGTCCGGCAGATCAACAAGACGCCGATCGTCGTCAACGACTCGCGCGGCTTCTTCACGTCGCGGGTGATCGGCCACTTCATCAACGAGGGCGTCGCCATGGTCGGCGAGGGCATCGAGCCCGCCTCCGTCGAGCAGGCCGCGGGCCAGGCCGGCTACCCGGCCAAGGTGCTCTCCCTGATGGACGAGCTGACCCTCACCCTGCCCCGCAAGATCCGCAACGAGACGAAGGCGGCGATCGCCGAGGCGGGCGGCGAGTGGACCGCGCACCCGGCCGAGGGCGTCATCGACCGCATGGTCGACGAGTTCGGCCGCACCGGCCGCAGTGGCGGCGCGGGCTTCTACGAGTACGGCGAGGACGGCAGGCGCGCCGGGCTCTGGCCCGGCCTGCGCGAGCACTTCACGAAGCCGGGCGCGGAGATCCCGTTCCGTGACATGCAGGAGCGCATGCTCTTCTCGGAGGCGCTCGACACCGTGCGGCTCCTGGAGGAGGGCGTCCTGACCTCCGTCGCCGACGCCAACATCGGCTCCATCTTCGGCATCGGCTTCCCGGGGTGGACCGGCGGTGTGCTCCAGTACATCAACGGCTACGAGGGCGGCCCCACCGGGTTCGTCGCCCGCGCGCGCGAGCTGGCCGAGCGGTACGGCGACCGGTTCCTGCCGCCCGCGCTCCTGGTGGAGAAGGCGGAGAAGGGCGAGACCTTCTCCGACTGACGGCCGCGGGAGGCGGTCAGCCCTCGGCGTCGAACGCCTCCCGCAGCTCCTCCTTCAGCGACCGCTGGAAGGCCGTCACCAGCGCCTGGACGACCATCGGCTGCATGTGGGCGGAGAGCGACTTCATCGCCGCGACGTGCTCCGGGTCCGCCTCGCGCTCCCGGTAGGGCCCCCACACCTCGTCGCGGAACAGCCGTGACAGCTCGTGCGCCGCCTGCCGGGCGTGCGCCAGCAGGACGGTGCGGGAGGCGAGGATCGTCTCGTGCGCGATCGGCACGCCGAGCAGCTGCACCCCCAGGCGCAGCAGCCCCACGTCCACGCGGTACGCGTCGGTGTCCTCCTGGTACGCGACGACGCCCATGGCGCCGAGCCGGTCCAGGTCCGTGCCGGACAGGGCGCGGCCCGCCCGCCGCTCCAGCTCGGCGCGTTCCATGTCCTCGGCGGCGTCCGGGGCCCAGCTCGCCACCACCGCGCGGTGGATGGCCAGATCGTGCGCGCTCAGGTCGGCCGGCAGCTGCTCCACGTAGC
The DNA here is from genome assembly GCF_044465085.1 of Streptomyces sp. NPDC049813. Taxonomy (NCBI): domain Bacteria; kingdom Bacillati; phylum Actinomycetota; class Actinomycetes; order Kitasatosporales; family Streptomycetaceae; genus Streptomyces; species Streptomyces sp. NPDC049813. The sequence continues at coordinate 200,609 of NZ_JBITLI010000001.1, forward strand.
GCTCGATCGCGGCGAGCGTCATCCCCTGGTGCTGCAACTCCTCGATGAGGGCGAGCCGGGAGAGGTGGTCCTGCCCGTAGTGGCCGACCCGGCGCGGGCCGATCACCGGCGGCGGGAGCAGTCCGCGCGTGCTGTAGAAGCGGATCGTGCGGACGGTGACGCCCGCGCGCGCGGCCAGCTCGTCGACGGTCAGCGTGAGGGCGGACGCCGCCTCGGCGTCCGCAGCGTCCTTGACGTCCTGGGTGTCCGTCGTGATGTCCGTCGTCATGTCCGCCTCGGGGTCGATCGGGTTCAACAGTATTGCTGACACACCGATGTTGTGAAAGTGCCGGTGGCGACGCCTTAGCGCCTTGTGAGAAAAGCCGCTATGTGATCTCCGCCACCGCGTGTCCGGTGATCTCTGGGGGAAGGTGCACAGTCGGTCCGCGCACTGTCAGGGGTGACGCGGGCCGCAGGACATCCGGACCCCGGCCGACCCGAGCGTCGCCGGGCACCACAGAGTGGACACCCCCACGTGAGCAAGGACGCCGTCAACACGGCCCTGGACGCATCCCCCACTGATGCGCCCCAGGCGCCCGCCGACGCGGGCGACGCCGGTTACAGCAAGGACCTCAAGGCCCGCCACGTCAACATGATCGCGATCGGCGGCGCGATCGGCACCGGACTCTTCCTGGGGGCGGGCGGCCGCCTCCACTCGGCGGGGCCCGCCCTGGCGGTCGCCTATCTCGTCTGCGGGGTCTTCGCGTACCTCGTCGTGCGCGCCCTCGGTGAGATGGTCGTCTACCGGCCCTCCTCCGGTTCCTTCGTGTCGTACGCGCGCGAGTTCCTCGGTGAGAAGGGCGCCTACGTCGCGGGGTGGATGTACTTCCTGAACTGGTCGATGACCGGCATCGCCGACATCACGGCCATCGCGCTCTACACCCAGTACTGGAGCGCCTTCACCAGCATCCCGCAGTGGGTCCTCGCGCTGATCGCCCTCGCCGTCGTGCTCGGCGTCAACCTCGTCTCGGTGAAGTACTTCGGCGAGATGGAGTTCTGGTTCGCGATCATCAAGGTGGCCACGCTGGTGGCCTTCCTGTTCGTGGGCATCTTCCTGATCGCCACGCAGCACCCCATCGACGGCCAGACACCGGGCCTGAGCGTGATCACGGACCATGGCGGGTTCATGCCGAGCGGCGTGATGTCCGTGGTCCTCGTCATGCAGGGCGTCGTCTTCGCCTACGCGGCCCTGGAGCTGGTCGGCGTCGCGGCCGGCGAGACCGCCGAGCCGCAGAAGGTCGTCCCGCGCGCCGTGAACTCGATCATGTGGCGGGTGGCCCTGTTCTACTGCGGCTCGGTGCTGCTGCTCGCCCTGCTGCTGCCGTCCACCGTGTACTCCTCGGACGAGAGCCCGTTCGTCACCGTCTTCAGCAAGCTGGGCATCGGCGGCATCGGCGACATCATGAACCTGGTCGTGCTGACCGCGGCGATGTCCTCGCTCAACTCCGGCCTGTACTCCACGGGCCGCATCCTGCGCTCCATGGCGATGTCGGGCTCCGCCCCGAAGTTCACCGCCCGGATGAACCGCAGCCAGGTCCCCTACGGCGGCATCCTGCTCACCGCGGGCGTCGGCGTCCTCGGCGTGGGCCTGAACTACCTGCTCCCGCACGACGCCTTCGAGATCGTCATCGAGATCTCCTCGATCGGCATCATCGGCACCTGGGTCATGATCATGGTGGCCCACCTGGCGTTCGTCCGCCGCGCCAAGCAGGGCGAGCTCCGGCGCCCCTCCTTCCGCCTGCCGTGGTCCCCGGTCACCGAGATCGTCACGATCGTCTTCCTGATCGCCGTCCTCGGCCTCATGTGGAACGACGCGGAGACCGGCCGCAAGACGCTCTCCCTGATCCCGCTCGTCGCGGTCGCGCTCGTGGTGGGCTGGTTCGCCGCCCGCCGCCGCATCGCCCGGCAGGGGGGCCAGGAGCTCACGGACAGCTCCCAGGGCGAGTAACGACCCCCGTCCCGGGCGGCCCCCGCGCGTTGCGCCCGGGGGCCGGCCGGGTAAGAACCGGGCATGGGCCTGGTTCCGTGGGACGTCCACCTCAAGGCGGGTCAACTGGCCGTGGCGGCGGTCGCGTTGACGACAGTGCTGCTCAGCTCCGCCCGGCGGCGCCCCCGCCGGGCGGCGCGGGCGGCTCCCGCCCCGCCGGCCCGCCCGCAGCTGCGGGCCCTCGTCGTGCCGATCCACCCCGTCCCGGCCGGCTCCGCGCACACCGCGGCCGTCACGGACCTGTGCACCTGCGTCTCCGAACTCGCCTCGGACCTGGCCAAGCGGTACGGGGGCGAGCTCTAGGCTCCACCGCGGGCCGGGTTCCTGGCGACGCCGTCCCCGAGGCCGCTCTCCGGCGGCGGGGCCGCCACGGTCGGCCTCTGAGGGGGGCCCGCCCCCAGCCCGGTTCTCTGGGGACGCCCGTCCCCGAGCCCGCCCGCGTCCGGCCGCGGCGAGCGGCGGCGCATACTGGGAGACGGACCGCAGCAGCCCTCCACGCCCCCAGGAACCCGTATGACGCCCCCCGCGCAGGACCCGCCCCCGCCCCCGGTCGGCGGCGTCCTCTGGGAGACCGCGGGCGACGTCCGCTCGCTGCTCGCGCTGCCCGCCGCGTTCGTGCTCCAGGTCGCACACCCCGCCGTCGGCGCCGGCGTCGACGACCACTCCGTGTTCCGCACCGACCCGTGGGGCCGCGGGCAGCGCTCGCTCACCTCGGTCCTGCGCTGGGTCTACGGCGGCGAGGGGGCGGCCGAGGAGGGCCGCAGGCTGCGCCGCCTGCACCGCACGATCCAGGGCACGGACCCGCACGGTCGCCGCTACCACGCGCTGACCCCGGCGTACTACGCCTGGGTCCACGCGACCGGCTACCCCGTCGCCCGCCACGCCCGCCGCTACTTCGCCCGCCCCTTCACGCCCGAGGAGGACGAGCGGTTCTACGCGGAGTGGCTGATGGTCGGCCGCATCCTCGGCATCCACGACCGGGACATGCCGCGCACGACCGCGGAGTTCTGGCCGTACTACCGCAAGGTGCTCGACCAGGAGGTCGCACGGAACGCGGTGGTCGACGAACTGACCGCCCGCGACCGCGCGCTCCCGCCGCCCCCGGGCCACCCCGTCCTGCGCCTGCTGTGGCCCGCGCTGCGCCCCGCGCTCACGCGGGCGATGGCCTTCCTGGCGACCGGGCTGCTGCCGCCGGAGGCACGGGAGGCGGTCGGCCTCCCGTGGACCCCGCGCCAGGAGCGGCGGCTGCGGCGGTTCGCGGTACTGGTCCGCTGGACCGTGCCGCGCCTGCCGGAGCGCCTGCGGTTCCTGCCGCTCGCGCGCCGGGCGAGGGCGGTGGCGCGCCTGCCGTGACCGGCCCGTCCGCCGGGTGCGGCTCGCGTCGTGGCTGGTCGCGCAGTTCCCCGCGCCCCTGGAGCATGCGGCTCCGCCGCAGCCCCAGAGCCCCTGAGATGGCGCACGCAGTGCGCCTTTCAGGGGCGCGGGGAACGGCGCGACCGACCCCCACCGGGCGGTCAGCCGAACGACGGCCGATGAGGGGCGCGGGGAACTGCGCGACCAGCCCCCACCGGGCCGCAGCCGCTCAGCGCTCCGCGTGCACCCCGTTCGTGGCGGCGATCTTCGTCCACGACTTGGGCCGCTTGGGCGCCGACACGGCCCCCAGCGCGGACGCGGACGGCTTCACCGGCTGGTACAGCCACGTGTCGAACAGCCCGGCCAGCGGCTTCCCGGACACCTTCTCCGCGTACTGCACGAAGTCGGAGACGCGTGCGTTGCCATACGCGTGCACCGAAGGCCACCCCTTGAGGATCTTGAAGAACTTCTTCTCGCCGACCGCGTTGCGCAGCGCCTGGATCGCGACGGCCCCCCGGTCGTAGACGGCCGCGTCGAACTGGTTCTCCGCCCCCGGGTCACCCGGCGCGACCTGCCAGAACGCGTCGTCCGCCGGATGCTGCGCGTACACGTAGTCCGCGAGCTCCTGGGCCGTGCCCTCGCCCTCCTTCTCGGACCACAGCCACTGGCTGTAGCGGGCGAAGCCCTCGTTGATCCAGATGTCCTTCCAGTTGTCGACGGAGACGCTGTCGCCGTACCACTGGTGCGCCAGCTCATGGACGACGACGGACACGTTCGAGCCGCCCGCGAACTGCTTCGGCGAGTAGAACGGCCGCGTCTGCGTCTCCAGGGCGAACGACGACGGCACGTTCGGCACGTACCCGCCGAGCGCCTCGAACGGGTACTTCCCGAAGACCGTCTCCAGCCACTCGGCGACCTCGGTCGTGCGCTCCACGCTCGCCTTGGCCGCGCCCTCGTTCGCGCCGAGGTCCTTGCTGTACGCGTTGACGACGGGCAGCCCGTCCGCGGTCGTGTCCGTCGTGATGTCGAACTTGCCGACGGCGAGCGTCGCCAGGTAGGTGGCCTGCGGCTTGCTGGAGCGCCAGTTGAAGCGGGTCCAGCCCAGCTTCGAACTCTGCGACTGGAGCGTGCCGTTGGAGATCGCCTGGGTCCCGTCCGGCACGGAGACCGACACGTCGTACGTGGCCTTGTCGCGCGGGTGGTCGTTGGAGGGGAACCACCAGGCGGCCGCCTCCGGCTCATTGGCGGCGACGCCGCCGTCCGGGGTGCGCTGCCAGGACGTGAAGCCCCACAGCTTCACCTCGGACGGCTTGCCCGCGTACTTCACGACGACCGTGAACGGGACGCCCTTGGGCAGCCCGGCCGCGGGCGTCACCTCCAGTTCCTGTACGCCGGACTTGGCGAACGCCGCCTTCTTGCCGTTCACCCGGACCTCGCTCGCGGTGAGCCCGAAGTCGAGGTCCAACCGCGACAGGTCCTGCGTGGAGGTGGCGAGGATGGTCGCCGTGCCCTCCAGCAGGTCCGTCTTCGGCTGGTACTTCAGACGCAGGTCGTAGTGGGAGACGTCGTAGCCGCCGTTCCCGTACGTCGGGTAGTAGGGGTCGCCGATGCCCGCGGCACCCGGGTGGAAGTCGGCGGCCGACGCCGGGATCGCCAGCAGAAGGGAGACCGCCAGCGCGCCGGGGGCGATGAGTCTGCGGTACACGAAAGCTCCAAGTCGTAGGGACAGGCCGAGGATTGATCTCGTCCCGCGAGCCTATTCAGCACCTCCCGCCCCGGTCATGTCCATGGCCCCGGCTGTCACACGATCGCCATTCGGCCGACATGTGCCTCGGCGCCCCATGCGCCTGTCATCGGTGCGTACGGCCCTCTGTTGCCGGGGAGTTGACCCGTGTAGCTTCCGCGCCATGCCGATTCCTGTCAGACGCCCCCTTCGCCTGTGGAGAACGTTCGCAGCCGCGGCCACCGCCGTCCTGCTCGCCGTCCTCGTCGCGCCCGGCGCCGCCCAGGCGGCCTCCGCCCCCCGCGCGTCGCAGCCCGTCTACTCGTACGGGAACGCGATCCGCGAGTCGGTGTGGGTCGACACCCGCGTCGACGGCGACGACGACGGAAGGACCGACCGGGTCGCCGTCGACGTCGTGCGCCCGCGCGAACCCGCCGCACAGGGCCGCAAGATACCCGTGATCATGGACGCGAGCCCGTACTACTCCTGCTGCGGGCGCGGCAACGAGTCCCAGCTCAAGACGTACGACGCCGCCGGCCACGTCGTCCAGATGCCGCTCTACTACGACAACTACTTCGTGCCGCGCGGCTACGCCTTCGTCGCCGTCGACCTCGCCGGCACCAACCGCTCCGACGGCTGCGTCGACGTCGGCGGCCGCTCCGACGTGCAGTCCGCCAAGGCCGTCGTCGACTGGCTGAACGGCCGGGCCCGCGGCTACACCACCCGCACCGGCGCCGCGCGCGCCGAGGCCGTCTGGAGCAACGGCAGGACCGGCATGATCGGCAAGAGCTACGACGGCACGATCGCCAACGGCGTCGCCGCCACCGGCGTCGAGGGCCTGGAGACGATCGTCCCGATCAGCGCGATCTCCTCCTGGTACGACTACTACTTCCAGCAGGGCGCCCCGCTCTACGACTCCGGCCCCGAGTGGCTCTCCGACTACGTGGAGAGCCCGGCGGCCCGCGCCCGCTGCGCCGCCGTCCAGCAGCGACTCGTCGACGAAGCGCCCCGCAGCGGGGACTGGACCTCCCTGTGGCAGGAGCGTGATTACGTCAAGGACGCGCACAAGGTGAAGGCCAGCGTCTTCGTCGCGCACGGCATGCAGGACCTCAACGTCCGCGCCAAGCACTTCGGCCAGTGGTGGGACGCGCTCGCGAAGAACGGCGTCACCCGCAAGATCTGGCTCTCGCAGACCGGCCACGTCGACCCGTTCGACTACCGCCGCGACGCCTGGGTCACCACCCTGCACCGCTGGTTCGACCACGAGCTCCTCGGCTACGACAACGGCATCGACCGCGAGCCCATGGCCGACATCGAGCGCACCCCCGACCACTGGAGCACCGACAAGGTCTGGCCCGCGCGCACGGCGGCACCGACCGCGCTGCACCCCGGCACGGGCGCCGCACCCGGCGTCGGCACCCTCGGCCTGAAGTCCGGCCGCGGCACCGAGACGTTCACCGACGACCCGGCCCTGAACGAGACCGACTGGGCCGCGCAGATCGACACGTCGACTCCGGGCAAGGCCGGGTTCGTCAGCCGCCCGCTCGGCAAGGACCTGCGCCTGTCCGGCTCCTCGACGGTGACCGTCAGGGCCACCCCGACCACGGCGAGCGCCCACCTGAGCGCCGTCCTCGTCGACCTCGGCCCCGCCACCGTCCGCGACTACGCGGGCGCCGGCGAAGGCATCACGACCCGCACCGACCGCAGCTGCCACGGGGCGAGCACCACCGGCGACAGCTCCTGCTTCCTCACCACCCGGGCCGCCACCACCGACGTCGACGCCACGGTCTTCAGCCGGGGCTGGGCCGACCTCGGCACGTACGCGAACCCGGGCAAGGGCCGCGCGCTGACCCCCGGCAGGGCGTACACGCTCACGCTCCGGCTCGCCGCGAGCGACCACGTCGTGCCCAAGGGCCACCGGCTCGCCCTGATCGTCGCCGGGACGGACAAGGACCTCATCGACCCGCCGTCGACGAGGCCGACCCTGACGCTCGACCTGTCCCGCACCGTGGCCCGCGTCCCCGTCGTCGGCGGCGCCGGGGCCTTCGCGGCGGCCACCGCGGGCTCCCACCGCGCCACCCCGCACGCGACCGGGGCCGACGGCGTCAGCCCCTACCGTCAGGACCGCCCCGTCCCCGGAGGCAGCAACGGATGAAACCCCGTAAGCGCACCCTCGCCCTGACCACCGCCGCCGTCGCGGCGCTCGCCGCACCCCTCGTGGTGAGCGCCCCCGCGCAGGCCACCTCCACCGTGCCCCGGACCGGTTTCGAGCGGACGAACGGCGCCCGCTGGACCAGTCAGCCCGAGGAGCAGCAGCTGCTCGCCGCCGTCGACAAGGCGTCGGCGCGGGTCTCCGTCTCCCGCATCGGCACGACGAAGCAGGGCCGCCCCCTCCAGCTGGTGCGCGTCGGCGCGCCCCGCTCCGCCCGCACCGTGCTGCTGATCTGCAGCCAGCACGGCGACGAACCCTCCGGCCGCGAGGCGTGCCTCACGCGCATCCGGGACCTCGCCTACGCGCAGTCCAAGGCCACCCGTGCCTTCCTGGCCCGCACGACCCTGCTCGTCGTGCCGACCGCCAACCCCGACGGCCGCGCCGCCGACACCCGCGGCAACTCCGACGGGACCGACATCAACCGCGACCACCTCGCGCTGACGACCGCGGAGGCGCGCGCCATGGCGGCCGTCATCCGCGACCGCCACCCCGACGTCATCTACGACCTGCACGAGTACGGGGCCACACCGCGGTACTACGACAAGGCCCTCTTCGACCTGTGGCCGCGCAACCTGAACACCGACGCCGGGGTCCACGACGCGGCGAGGAGCCTCTCCCTCGACTACGTCCGGCCCGCCGCGAACGCCGCCGGGTACTCCACGGGCACGTACGGCATCTGGACCGACCCGGTCACCGGCGAGCCGGTCAAGCAGACCGCGGGCGACGGGCAGGAGCGCATCCTGCGCAACATGTCCGGGGTCAAGCACGCCCTCGGCCTGCTCATCGAGAGCCGCGTCGACCCCGGCACCCCGGCCGAGGCGGCGGACGAGGCGCTCAACAACCGGCGCCGCCGCGACTCCCAACTCGCGGCGCTCGGCGGACTGTTCCGCTTCACCGGCGAGCGGGCCGGGCGGATCGAAGCGGCGACGGACGCGGCCCGCGCCGCCGGCTTCCGCGACACCGGCCCTGTCTATCTCGGCGGCGCCGACAACGACCCGGCCGAACCTGCCGAGATCCTTCAGGACCCGCCCTGCGGCTACCGGCTCACCGCCGCACAATTCAAGGAGTACAAGGACGAGTTGACCCTCCACGGCATCACCGTCCACGCTACGGGCAAGGGAGCGTACGTACCGCTGCGGCAGTCCGCACGGGCGCTCGTGCCGCTGCTGCTCGACTCCCGTGCGCCGTACCACCTGACGGAAGCGGCGCCCGACACCCGCTGTTGAACAGGTATGGGACGCGTCGGATGTGGTAGGCCCTAAAGGGTGTCAACCCCTCAGAAACCACCCCCCGACGCGTCCCTGTCCGCAGCGGACGCCGCAGGCGGCCGGAGCCCCGCCACCGACCGGATCGTGTTCGGCGTCACCGCCGTGCTCACCCTGGCCTTCGTGGTCTGGGGCTCCGTCGCGACCGACAACCTGGAGAGCGTCTCCAGCAGTGCGCTGAAAGGCCTGATCCACAACGGCGGTTGGGCCTTCATGCTCGCCGCCACCGGCTTCGTCGTCTTCGCGCTGTGGCTGGCCGTCAGCCGCTACGGGAAGATCACCCTGGGCAAGGAGGGCGAGGAGCCGGAGTTCCGCACCGTCTCCTGGGTCGCCATGATGTTCAGCGCCGGCATGGGCATCGGTCTCATGTTCTACGGCGTGAGCGAACCCCTCGCGCACTTCACGACACCCCCGCCCGGCACCGACCCGGCGGACGCGGCCGACGCCATGCAGACGGCGATGGCGACCACGCTCTTCCACTGGACGCTGCACCCCTGGGCGATCTACGCGGTCGTCGGCCTCGCCATCGCCTACAGCACCTTCCGCCGGCGCAGGCGCCAGACGATCTCCTCCGTCTTCGTGCCGCTCATCGGCGAGCGGCACGCCCACGGAGCGTGGGGCCGGGTCATCGACATCATCGCGATCTTCGCCACGCTCTTCGGCTCGGCGGCCTCGCTGGGCCTCGGCGCCCTGCAGATCGGCTCCGGGTTCGAGGAGCTGGACTGGATGGACAAGGCCGGCACCGGGCTGCTCGTCTCCATCATCGCCGTCCTGACCGTGGCGTTCGTCGCCTCGGCGGTCTCCGGCGTGGAGAAGGGCATCCAGTGGCTGTCGAACATCAACATGGTGCTCGCGCTCATCCTGGCGGTCTTCGTCTTCGTGGCCGGTCCCACCATCATCGTGCTGGACCTGCTGCCCACCTCCATCGGCTCCTACCTCGGCGAGCTGCCGCAGCTCATCGGCCGCACCGAGGCCTCCAGCGGCAAGGGCGTCGCCGAGTGGCTCGGCAGCTGGACGGTCTTCTACTGGGCGTGGTGGATCTCCTGGACGCCCTTCGTCGGGATGTTCATCGCGCGCATCAGCCGCGGCCGCACCATCCGCCAGTTCGTCGGCGGCGTCATCCTCGTCCCGTCCACGGTCAGCCTGATCTGGTTCGCGATCTTCGGCGGTACGGCGATGAAGATGAAGGAGCACGGACAGCTCGCCGGGGCCACCACCCAGGAGGCCCAGCTCTTCGGCGTCCTCCAGGAGTTCCCCATCGCCACCGCGACGAGCCTGCTCGTCATGATCCTCGTCGGCATCTTCTTCGTCTCCGGCGCGGACGCCGCTTCGATCGTCATGGGCACCCTGTCGCAGAAGGGCGCGCTCGAACCCGGCCGTTTCGTCGTGATCTTCTGGGGCGTGGTGACGGGCGCGGTGGCCGCCGTCATGCTGCTCATCGGCGACGGCTCCGGCAACGCGCTCACCGGCCTGCAGAACCTCACCATCCTGGTGGCGGCGCCCTTCACGCTGGTGATGATCGGCATGTGCGTCGCCCTCATGCGCGACCTGCGCCAGGACCCGCTCATCGTCCGCGGCGACATGGGCACCGAGGTCGTCGCGGCGGCCGTGGTCGCCGGACACGAGAAGTACGGCGGCGAGTTCGAGATCACGATCGGCCCGGGCGAGAGCCTGGAGACCGAGGGCGACCCCATCGGCGCGCACTGGCCCGCCGAGCCCGAAGCGGGCACGGAGCCGGCGAAGAGCGAAGGGACGAGGTCCGAGGAGCGCAGGGAGAACACCGACTGATCCGGCCCGGGGCGCCGCGGTCCGGCGCCCCGATTAGGATCACACCCCTGATGACTGCCACCCTCGTAGCCAAGAACCTCGCCGCCGGACACGGGGACCGGGCCCTGTTCGCCGGGCTCGACCTCGTCGTCGCACCCGGCGACGTGATCGGACTCGTCGGCGCCAACGGAGCCGGCAAGTCCACTCTCCTGCGCCTCCTCGCCGGCCTCGCCACCCCGGAGGAGGGCGAACTGCGCCTCTCCCCGCCGACCGCGACCGTCGGCCACCTCCCGCAGGAACCGGACCGCAGGCCCGGCGAGAGCATCCGGCACTTCCTCGCCCGGCGCACCGGCGTCGACGAGGCGCAGCGCCGGATGGACGAGGCCACCCAGGCCCTCGTCGACGGGGCCCCGGGCGCCGACGACGCGTACGCGATCAGCCTGGAGCGCTGGCTCGATCTCGGCGGCGCCGACCTCGACGAGCGCGCCGAGGAGGTCGCCGGACAGCTCGGCCTGGGCGTCGGCCTCGACCAGCTGATGACGTCGCTCTCCGGCGGCCAGGCCGCCCGCGCGGGCCTGGCCTCCCTCCTGCTCTCCCGCTACGACGTCTTCCTGCTGGACGAGCCGACCAACGACCTCGACCTGGCCGGCCTGGAGCGCCTGGAGAGCTTCGTCCGGGGCCTGCGCGCGGGCACCGTCGTCGTCAGCCACGACCGCGAGTTCCTCACCCGCACGGTCACCAAGGTGCTGGAGCTCGACCTCGCCCAGCAGCAGATCAACCTCTACGGCGGCGGCTACGAGGCCTACCTGGAGGAGCGCGACGTGGCCCGGCGCCACGCGCGCGAGGAGTTCGAGGAGTACGCGGACAAGAAGTCGGCGCTCGAAGGCCGCGCGCAGATGCAGCGCGGCTGGATGGACAAGGGCGTCAAGAACGCCCGGCGCAAGGCGACCGACAACGACAAGATCGGCCGCAAGTTCCGCAGCGAGGCCAGCGAGAAGCAGGCCGCGAAGGCCCGCCAGACGCAGCGCATGATCGAGCGGCTCGACGTCGTCGAGGAGCCCCGCAAGGAGTGGGAGCTGCGCATGGAGATCGCGGCGGCGCCCCGCTCCGGCGCGGTCGTCGCCTCGCTGAACGGTGCCGAGCTGCGGCGCGGCGACTTCACCTTCGGCCCGGTGACGCTCCAGGTCGACTGGGCGGACCGGATCGCCATCACCGGCGCCAACGGCTCCGGGAAGTCCACGCTGCTGGGGGCCCTGCTCGGCCGCCTTCCGCTGGACGCGGGGCACGCGACGCTCGGCTCCGGCGTCGTGGTCGGCGAGGTCGACCAGGCCCGCGCCCTGTTCCACGGCACGGAGGCGCTGCTCGACGCGTTCTGCGCGGCCGTGCCCGAGACGGAACCGGCGGAGGTCCGCACGCTGCTCGCCAAGTTCGGCCTCAAGGCCGGCCACGTCCTGCGCCCGGCCGCGACCCTCTCACCCGGCGAGCGCACCCGCGCCGCCCTCGCCCTGCTCCAGGGCAAGGGCGTCAACCTGCTGGTCCTGGACGAACCGACCAACCACCTCGACCTGCCCGCCATCGAGCAGCTGGAGTCGGCCCTCGACTCGTACAACGGCACGCTGCTGCTGGTCACACACGACCGCCGCATGCTGGACGCGGTCCACACGACAAGGCGCTTCGAAGTGAACGCGGGGAAAGTGACAGCCGCCTAGGGCCTGTCTGACAATTCCCGTCTGCCCCACGACGCCTGGCACGCACTCTCGCCGCACCGGGCACAAGGCCAAGTACGTCCAGTACGAGGCCTTGCGCCCGGCACGCCGAGAGCACGCACCAGACGCCGCGGGGCCGCCCTCCGGGCGACGACGGGAATTGTCAGACAGGCCCTAGGGGCGCGGGGAACTGCGCGCTCAGCCACGAGCCGGCGCGCGGCTCCCCACGGTCATCCGCCCCGACGGCGCTGAGGCCGGCCTTACGTGAGGCCGGCCTTGCGCAGAGCATCGGCCATGGCGGAGTTGGCCGGCGCGGCAGCGGGCCGCCCCTTGCCGCCGCCGGAAGACCCGCCGCGGCCGCCCGGCTGCCCCTGCCGGGACTGCCGCGGCGGCTTGCGGTCGCCGCCCCGCCCGCCCCGGTCCGCGCCGGATGGCTTCTCGTCGTCGAGCCGCAGCGTCAGCGAGATCCGCTTGCGCGCCACATCGACTTCAAGGACCTTGACCTTCACGATGTCGCCGGGCTTCACGACGTCACGCGGGTCCTTCACGAACGTGCGGGACAGCGCCGACACATGCGCGAGCCCGTCCTGGTGCACGCCGACGTCGATGAACGCCCCGAACGCCGCCACGTTCGTCACGACGCCCTCCAGGATCATCCCCGGCTCCAGGTCGCCGATCTTCTCGACGCCCTCCTTGAAGGTGGCCGTCCTGAAGGCGGGCCGCGGGTCGCGCCCCGGCTTCTCCAGCTCCTTCAAGATGTCCGTCACGGTGGGCAGCCCGAACGTGTCGTCCACGTACTGCGCCGGCTTCAGCGAGCGCAGCGTCCCCGTGTCGCCGATCAGCGAACCGACCGCGCCACCCGTCGACTTGGCCATCCGCCGCACCAGCGGATACGCCTCGGGGTGCACGGCCGAGGCGTCCAGCGGGTCGTCGCCGCCGCGGATGCGCAGGAAGCCCGCGCACTGCTCGTACGCCTTCGGGCCGAGCCGTGCCACGTCCTTGAGGCCCTTGCGGTTGCCGAAGGGGCCGTGGGCGTCGCGGTGCGCCACGATGTTCTCCGCGAGTCCCGTGCCGATGCCGGACACGCGCGCGAGGAGCGGGGCGGAGGCGGTGTTCACGTCCACCCCGACACCGTTCACACAGTCCTCGACCACGGCGTCGAGGGAGCGCGAGAGCTTCACCTCGCTGAGGTCGTGCTGGTACTGGCCGACGCCGATCGACTTGGGGTCGATCTTGACCAGCTCGGCCAGCGGGTCCTGGAGCCGCCGCGCGATGGAGACGGCGCCGCGCAGCGACACGTCCATGTCCGGCAGCTCCTGCGAGGCGAACGCCGACGCCGAGTACACCGAGGCGCCCGCCTCGGAGACCATCACCTTGGTGAGCTTCAGCTCCGGGTGCTTGTCGATGAGTTCCCCGGCGAGCTTGTCGGTCTCGCGGGACGCCGTGCCGTTGCCGATCGCGACGAGGTCGACCGCGTGCTCCTTCGAGAGCCGGGCCAGCTTGGCGATCGCCTCGTCCCAGCGGTTGGCGGGGACGTGCGGGTGGATGACGTCGGTCGCCACGACCTTGCCCGTCGCGTCGACGACCGCGACCTTCACCCCCGTACGGAAACCGGGGTCGAGCCCCAGCGTCGCGCGCGTGCCCGCGGGGGCGGCCAGCAGCAGGTCCCGCAGGTTCGCCGCGAAGACCTTGACGGCCTCGTCCTCGGCGGCCGTGCGCAGCCGCAGCCGCAGGTCGATGCCGAGGTGCACCAGGATGCGGGTGCGCCAGGCCCAGCGGACGGTGTCCGCCAGCCACTTGTCGCCCGGCCGCCCTTCGTCGCGGATCCCGAACCGGCCGGCGACGATCGGCTCGTACGACGAAGAGGCGGCGGGGCCGCCCTCGTCGGCGGGCTCCTCGGGCTCCAGGACCAGTTCGAGGGCGTCCTCCTTCTCGCCGCGCAGCATCGCCAGGACCCGGTGCGAGGGCAGCTCCGTGAAGGGCTGGGCGAAGTCGAAGTAGTCGGCGAACTTGGCGCCGGCCTCCTCCTTGCCGGACTTCACCTTCGCGACGAGCCGGCCGCGCGTCCACATGCGCTCGCGCAGCTCACCGATGAGGTCGGCGTCCTCGGAGAACCGCTCGGTGAGGATCGCGCGGGCCCCGTCGAGCGCGGCCTGCGGATCGGCGACGCCCTTGCCGGCGTCGACGAACGCCGCGGCGGCGGCCAGCGGCTCCACCGACGGGTCCTTGAACAGGCCGTCCGCCAGCGGCTCCAGGCCCGCCTCGCGCGCGATCTGCGCCTTCGTCCGCCGCTTCGGCTTGAACGGCAGGTAGATGTCCTCCAGGCGCGCCTTGGTGTCGGCGGCGCGGATCCGCGCCGCCAGCTCCTCGGTGAGCTTGCCCTGCTCGCGCACCGAGTCCAGGACCGACGCCCGCCGCTCCTCCAGCTCCCGCAGGTACCGCAGCCGCTCCTCCAGGGTGCGCAGCTGCGCGTCGTCGAGGGACTCCGTCGCCTCCTTGCGGTAGCGGGCGATGAAAGGCACCGTCGAACCGCCGTCCAGCAGCTCGACGGCGGCCTTCACCTGCCGCTCCCGTACGCCGAGTTCCTCGGCGATCCTGCTTTCGATGGACCCAACAGTGGGTGTCGCCACGATCCCGTACCGCCTATGTCGAATGAGGTTGCGCGGCAATTGTGGCAGGTGACACCGGCACCGGGGGAGCAGGGCACGGAGCCGCGCACGTGCCGCGCGGCCCGGCCGCGGCCGCCCCGGGGCTCAGGCGGCCTTGCCGATCAGGTCCGCGGGGAACGCGCCGTTGCCCAGCGCCGCGCCGGCGAAGCCCGTGGCCAGTTCGGTCAGCCGGGCCACGCCCGCCTCGCCGAGGTGCTCGTACGGCGCCCGGTCCAGGGCGTCCGTGCGCTCCTCCAGGGCGGCCCGCAGCGCGGCGCCCTCCTCGGTGAGCGTCAGCTCCGCGTCGCCGGTGAGCAGGTTCCGCGCGCGCAGCCGCCCGGCCGCCTCGTCGAACTCGGCGCGCGTCCAGCCGCGCGTGGCGAGCAGCCACTTCGGGGCCATGCCCTTGCCGGTGGCGACATGGCTGACGAGCGCCTCCACCGGGTCGAGTTCCGCGGCGAGCAGCGCGGCGAGGTGCCCGTCGCCGCGGTGCTCGCGCAGCAGCGTGGTCGCGTGCCAGTACGCGAGGTGCGGTTCCTGCGGGACGGGCAGGTCCGCATGGGCCGCGTACAGGGGGCGGGCGTGCCGTGTGCAGGCTTCCGTGGCGCGCAGCGCCAGTGCGGCGGCCTCGGCCAGCTCCGCGGAGGCGAGCGCCTCCGCGCCGAGCAGCCGCCGCAGGGTGGCGTCGACGGCACGCGCGCGTGCCGCGAGCACGGTCTCCGGGGAGGCCGTCCGCCACACGGCGGGCACGTGCCGGGCCACGAGGTCGTGCTTGAAGTTGTAGAAGGTCGAGGAGACCGTCCCGGCGCCGACGGCCCCCAGCGCCGCGGCGCGCGCCGCGAAGTAGGCGGCGTTGCGGTCCTCGATCCCGATGGCGGTCATCTCGGCGGCCAGGTCGGGCGAGAAGTAGTGCGTGGAGTGGAAGGGGTTGAGGACGTTGTGACAGCGGCGGGCGGCGCGCAGGCGCGGGTCAGGGCTCATCCCCGTACGTTACCGACCGGTTGGTACGTCAGGGGGCGCGGGGCGGCCGACCATGGCAGGAAAGGAGGGGTATCCGTCATTGCGGCCCTCCCCGCCGCCCGCGAAGAATGAGGGCCATGCCGCCCCGCACCGTGCTCGTCGTCCTCTTCGACGGCGTCCAGAGCCTGGACGTCACCGGCCCCGTCGAGGTCTTCGCCGGCGCCTCCCTCGCCGCCGGCCCGGCCGCCCACGGGTACCGCCTGTGCACCGCCTCCCTCGACGGCGCCCCCGTGCGGACGTCGAGCGGTCTGACCCTCGTCCCCGACCGCGCCCTCGCCGACGCCCCGGCCCCGCACACGGTCCTGGTCCCCGGCGGGCAGGGGACGCGCCGGCCCGATCCGCGGCTCACCGACTGGCTGCGGGCGAACGCGCCGGCGGCCGGGCGGATCGTCTCCGTGTGCACGGGCGCGCTCCTCCTCGCCCGGGCCGGTCTGCTGGACGGCCGCCGCGCCACGACCCACTGGAAGTACTGCGCGCTCCTCGCCCGCGACCACCCCGAGGTCGAGGTCGACCCGGACCCCGTCTTCGTCCGCGACGGGAACGTGGCCACGTCCGCGGGCGTCACCGCCGGCATCGACCTCGCCCTCGCCCTCGTCGAGGAGGACCACGGCCGCGAGATCGCCCTGACGGTCGCCCGTCACCTGGTCGTCTTCCTGCGGCGGCCCGGGAATCAGGCCCAGTTCAGCGCCCAGCTCGCCGCCCAGACGGCCCGCAGGGAGCCGCTGCGCGAGGTCCAGCAGTGGATCACCGAGCACCCCGGGGCCGACCTGTCCGTGCAGGCGCTGGCGGCCCGCGCGCGGCTGTCGCCGCGCCACTTCGCGCGCGCCTTCCAGGCGGAGACCGGCCTGACCCCCGGCAAGTACGTGGAGCGCGTCCGCGTCGAGCACGCCCGCCGCCTTCTGGAGGACACCCGCGACGGCGTCGAGGAGATCTCCCGGGCCGGCGGTTACGGCACGCCGGAGGCGATGCGCCGCGCCTTCCTCAAGACCCTGGGCACGTCACCGGCCGAGTACCGCCGCCGGTTCCACGCGCCCGTCCCACCCCGCCGACCGGTCCCCGAACGGGCCGACCCGTCCTGACGAGAGGAAACACCGTGCAGATCGCCGTGGTCCTGTTCGACCGCTTCACCGCCCTCGACGCCGTCGGCCCCTACGAGACCCTCGGCCGCCTGCCCGGCGCCGACCTCGTCTTCGTCGCCGAGGAGCGGGGCCCCGTCCGCAGCGACACCGGCGCGCTCGCGCTCACCGCGGACCGGACCCTGGACGAGGTCCCCCGCCCGGACGTCGTGGTCGTCCCGGGCGGCCCGGGACAGAGCGCGCAGATGACGAACGAGGCCCTGCTCGGCTGGCTGCGCGCGGCCGACGCGACCAGCACCTGGACCACGTCGGTGTGCTCGGGTTCCCTGCTGCTGGCCGCCGCGGGCCTGCTGCGGGGGCGGCGCGCCACCTCGCACTGGCTGGCGCTCGACGCCCTGACGGAGTTCGGCGCCCACCCGGCGCAGGAGCGCGTCGTCCTCGCCGGCAAGTACGTCACCGCGGCCGGGGTCTCGTCCGGCATCGACATGGGGCTCACGCTGCTCGGCAGGATCGCGGGCGACGAGCACGCGCAGGCCGTGCAGCTGCTCATCGAGTACGACCCGCAGCCGCCCTACGACGCGGGCTCGCCGCACAAGGCGCCCGCCCGCCTCGTCGAGGAGTTCCGCTCCGGAAGCAGGTTCGTCGTCCAGTGATCCCGCGCCCGGGCGACCCGCGGCGGCCCGCGCTCAGTCGCCCGGCGGCGACCAGGCGAAGCGCGGCGCCCTGCGCTCCAGGAAGGCGGCGACCCCCTCCGCGGTGTCGCCGCTGCCGCGGGCCTGCTGCGCCCAGTACGCGTCCCGGTCGGTGCGGCCCGCCGCGAACTCCTTCGCCGCCGCCTGCGTCAGCTGCGAGCGCCCGGCGAGGGTGCGGGTGAACTCCGCGACGCGCTTGTCCAGTTCGTCTTCGGGCCACACCTCGTCGAGCAGCCCGGTGCGCAGCGCCCGCCCGGCGTCGATCAACTCGCCGGAGAAGAGCAGGTACTTGGCGCTCGCCGGACCGACCAGCGCCGCGAGGCGGCGGGTCGAGGAAGCGGGGTAGACGATCCCGAGCTTCGCCGGGGTCACCCCGAAGAGCGCGTCCTCGGCGGCGAACCGCAGGTCGCACGCGGCCGCGAGCTGGCAGCCGCCGCCCACGCAGAAGCCGCGCACCACCGCGAGGGTCGGCTTCGCGAACGCGGCGAGCGCCTCCTCCGCGGCCACGGCCAGCTGCTGCGCGGCGCCCGCCCCCGAGGCGAGCGTGGAGATGTCGGCCCCGGCGCAGAAGGTGTCGCCGGCCCCGGTGAGCACCAGGACGCGGACCCCCGGGTCCGCGGCGAGCGCCCGCAGCAGCGGCGGCAGCGCGGCCCACATCGGGTCGGTCATGGCGTTGCGCTTGGCCGGGTGGTCGATGACCACGGTGGCGACCCCGTCGGCGACGGTGTGCGTGAGCTGCGCGGAGGACGAGGAGGCCATGCGCCGGATGGTATCCGCAGTGCCCGCCAGGCCGGACGGGCGCCCGGCGGATCAGGCGGCACGCCGAAGCGGGCGGGAAACGGAACGATCACGACAGGACCGGTCGAATGTCCGACGCGAGTGGACGTCCACGGTCGTATTCCGCCGATACCCGCTGACTTCTGGTCAGTAGTCCGGTACGGACCTGCGGGGTGCCAACACTCGGAGGGTGGTGACAATCGAGCGCAGAGGCGGCGACCGGGCGATGGGTGACGACGGGCTGGGGGCCCGCGCACTTCCGCAGAGCGACGGGGGAGCGCCCCCCGGGTGTGCCACGGACGGGCCGCGGCCGTACGAGGGTGTCTGGCGGTTCACGGCGCCGGCGGTCGACGCCTCGGTGCCGCAGGCCCGCCGCGCGGTGCGCGAACTGCTCGTGCGGCAGGAGGTGCCCGTCGACGACGACCTGGTCCACGGCCTGCTGGTGATCGTCTCCGAGCTCGTCACCAACGCGGTGAAGCACGCCGCCCTGCTCTCGCCGATGCTCGCCGTCGAGGTCGCCGTCGGGGCGGAGTGGGTGCGGGTCTCGGTCGAGGACGACCACCCCTACCGGCCGACCGCCCTGGAGGCGACCAGCGGTCAGACCGGTGGCCGCGGCCTGCTGCTCGTCCGGGAGATCACCGCGGAGGCGGGCGGCGCCTGCGACGTCGAGCACACCGCGAGCGGGGGCAAGGTGATCTGGGCCGCCCTGCCCCTCAGCGCGTCGCCCTGAGCCCGCTGCCCGCTACCAGCCCGCGGCCGGGCCCGTCAGCTCCCGGACGGCCGGCCTGGCCGCGTCGAGCACGGTCATGAACCACGCGGAGAACGGGTCCCGGCCGTGCCGCTCGGTCAGCTCCGCGGCGGTCACGAAGGCGGTCGCCCCGACCTCCTCCGGGTCGGGGGCGAGCGGCGCCTGCACCATTCCCACGAAAAGGTGATTGAACTCCTGCTCCACCAGACCCGACGCGGGGTCCGGGTGGTTGTAGCGCACCGTGCCGGCCTCCGCCATCAGCGAGGGCGAGACACCCAGCTCCTCGAACGTACGCCGGGCGGCCGCCGCGAAAGGAGCCTCCCCGGGATACGGGTGGCCGCAACAGGTGTTCGACCACACGCCGGGGGAGTGGTACTTGCCGAGCGCCCGCTGTTGGAGCAGCAGCCTGCCCTGTTCGTCGAAGAGGAAAACCGAGAACGCTCTGTGCAGGCGGCCCGGGGCCTGGTGGGCGGCGAGCTTCTCCGCCGTGCCGATCGTCCTGCCGTCCTCGTCGACGAGTTCCAGCAAGATCGCTTCTCCGGTGCCGTTCGACGAGCTGTGCGCCGCGGTGGCAGGTGTGGTCGGCATACCCATCCTTCGCTGTGGTCCTCGGACCCCAGTCTGCCGTACGGAACGGACAGTCCCCGACCTCACCACGGCCCGCATGTCCCGCCCGGCCACCCGGCCGGACAGGACATACGGGACACCGTGCGCCCGCTACGGCAGGGTCACGGGCCGCAGCACGTAGCCCGTGTATCCGTACTCGGCGCCGTGCTCGCGCCGCATCGCCAGCTCGGCGCGCGTGGCGGCCAGCGCCTCGGTCATGCCGGGGCGCTCCGGGTCGGCGGCGTCGGCCCGCTCGGCCAGCGGCCCGTAGTACTCGTCCCAGTCGGACTCGGGCTGGGCGACGACGCCGAGCACGGCGTACCCGGCGGCCTCGCACGCCCGCCGGTTCTCCGCGGTCGTCCGCAGCGCGTAGTGCGGCTCCCAGAAGGCGCGGGCCTCGGGGGAGGGGGAGGCGGTGGTCCACTCGCACTCGGTGAGCGCGAGCACCCCGCCGGGCGCGAGCAGCGCCCGCCACCGAACGAGGGCGGTGTCAAAGCCGATGCTGTACGCCGAACTCTCGGCCCAGATCAGGTCGAACGAGCCGGCGGGCCAGGGCGGTTCGCCCATGTCCGCCGCGACGGCCCGGACGCGGCCGGCGAGCCCGCGGGCCCGCGCCGCGGCCCGCACTTCGTCGAGGAACGGCTCGTGCAGGTCGACGGCGGTCACCTCGCCGCCGGTCTCGGCGGCGAGCAGCAGCGCCGAGCGGCCCGGACCGCAGCCCAGGTCGAGGATGCGCGGCCGCGCCGGAAGCGGGCCCGCGAGGGAGAGCAGCCGCCGCGTGGTGGCGTCGGAGCCGGGGCCCTGGCGGGGAAGCCCGTGGTGCAGGGCGAAGAAGGAAGAACGTACGACATCACTGTCGTCGGTCAAGGCAGAGACCTCCTGGGGAGGGGGCCTCGCTCAGGCGAGGGCCCGGAAGATGGGGATGCACCTGTCGCTGCGCACGGCAGCGGTCACCGCGGTGACAGTCATCAACCCACCTCCTCGAAGATCGCCGGTCACGCTAGCACGGGCCGGCCCCGGAGGGGAGGTTCAGTGGCAGAGCTTCGCCTCGTGCTCGGCGTGGCCGGTCGGCTCCAGCTGGAAGGTGCAGTGCTCCACGTCGAAGTGGTCGCCGAGGCAGCCCTGGAGCTCGTGCAGGAGCTTCTCGTTGCCGATCGTGGTCAGCACGTCCTGGCTGACCACCACGTGTGCGGAGAGCACCGGCATGCCCGAGGTGATCGTCCAGGCGTGCAGGTCGTGCACGTCCTCGACCCCCGGCAGGGCCAGGATGTGCGAGCGTACCTGGGCCATGTCGACGCCCCTGGGCGCCGACTCCAGCAGCACGTTCAGCGTCTCGCGCAGCAGCTTCACCGTCCGCGGGACGATCATGACGCCGATCACCAGCGACGCGATCGGGTCCGCGGCCTGCCACCCCGTGGTCAGGATGACGGCGGCGGAGACCAGCACCGCCAGCGAGCCGAGGGCGTCCGCCGCCACCTCCAGGAAGGCACCGCGCACGTTCAGGCTCTCCTGCTGGCCCTTGACCAGCAGGGAGAGCGAGATCATGTTTGCCACCAGGCCGATCAGGCCGTAGACGATGGTCGGGCCGCCCGCCGTCTCGGCCGGCTCCATGAACCGCTGGACCGCCTCGTACAGGACGTAGCCCCCGACGCCGAGCAGCAGCAGGCAGTTGGCGAGGGCGGCCAGGATCTCGGCGCGCGCGTACCCGAACGTCCGCTGCTCGCTGGCCGGGCGGTTGGCGAAGTGGATCGCGAGCAGGGCCATCCCCAGGCCGAGCGCGTCCGTGGCCATGTGCGCGGCGTCGGCGATCAGGGCCAGCGAGTCGGCCAGGAGGCCGCCGACGATCTCCACCACCATCACGGTCAGGGTGATCGAGAGCGCGATGCGCAGCCGCCCCCGGTGGGCGGCGGCGGCCGTGCCGGTCGTCGGCCCGTGGCCGTGCCCGTGGTCGTGTCCGGCCCCCATGGGAACCGCCCTCCGTTCCGGATCGCCGCACCGCTCCCGGCCGGGGCGGCGATCACAGTGAACTACGGGGGAGGGGTATGCGCAAACACGGCAGTGAACACCGTTGTCATCTGCCCTGACCTGCGCAAACGCCCTGACGGCCGGGCGCCGGGTGCGTGCAGGTCAGGGCCCTGGCAGGGGGCTCAGCCGGCGGCGGCCCCGGGGTGGCGCAGACACCAGCCCGCCCAGGCCGACTCGACCATCTCGCGCACCCCGCGCGTCGCCGTCCATCCGAGCTCCTTCTCGGCGAGCGCCGAGGAGCCGACCGCGCGGGGCGCGTCACCCGGGCGGCGCGGCTCGACGGTCGCGGGCACCGGGACCCCGCTGACCTCCGCGATCAGATCGATCAGCTCCCGCACCGAGACACCCCGGCCGGTGCCGATGTTCAGCGTGAGGTCGCCGCTCGCGTCGGGCCGCGCCAGCCGGCGGGCCGCCGCCAGGTGCGCCTCGGCAAGATCGGCGACGTGGATGTAGTCGCGCACACACGTGCCGTCCGGCGTCGGGTAGTCGTCGCCGAAGATCCGCGGGGCCTCGCCGCGGGTGAGCCGGTCGAAGACCATCGGGATCACGTTATAGACGCCGACGTCCGCGAGGTGCGGCTCGGCGGCGCCGGCCACGTTGAAGTAGCGCAGGCAGACCGTCGCCATGCCGTGCGCGTGCCCGGCGGCCCGCACCAGCCACTCGCCGGCCAGCTTCGTCTCGCCGTAGGGGTTCACGGGAGCACAGGGGGAGGACTCGGTGATGAGGTCGGTGACCGGGATGTCGGGGTTCCCGTAGACCGCGGCGGACGACGAGAAGACGAACCGGCGCACGCCCGCGGCGGCGACCGTCTCCAGCAGCGTGGCGAGCCCGCCCACGTTGTCCCGGTAGTACGGCTCGGGCTTCGCGACCGATTCGCCGACCTGCTTGTGGGCGGCGAGGTGCACGACCCCGGTCACCCGGTGCTCGGCGCAGACGCGGCGCACCAGATCGGCGTCGAGCGCCGAGCCCCGCACGAGCGGCACGTCCGGGGACAGCCGGTCCGGCACCCCCGACGTCACGTTGTCCAGGACGACGACGCGCTCCCCGGCACCGGTCATCGCCCGTGCCACATGCGCTCCGATGTATCCGGCTCCGCCGGTGATCAGCCATGTCATGACGCACCACCCTAAGCGGGACAACGCAGTCGCGGGTTTGTCGGCCGGGCCCTTGATCGTCAATGATGCACGGGCGGCCTGGACCACGCAGCCCGCGTGGGACAGCGGCCGATCGGGCCGTGAACGGGCGATGAACGTCTGCCGCTCACCATCCGATAGCCTCTGCCGACATGCCGCCCGGCCACCCCCCGACGGGTCTGTGTTCCGGGCGCCTCCCCCTGCATGAGCCCGGCGCGCTCGCGTCGGCACCCAAGGAGTGAGTTCGCCTGTCGACCGCCATTGTCACCGGTCAGCCGGTTCCCGGGTCGTCCCTGGAGGGCGACCTGCGGACGCTCGGCTTCGACGTTCGGCTCGCCCCGGACGAGGCGGACGCCGAAGCGGCGCTCGCGGCCGTCCCCGGCGACCAGCGGGTCGCGGTCGTCGACGCGGGCTTCGTGGGCCACGTCCACGCCCTGCGCCTCGGCCTGACCGACCCGCGCTTCACTGTCTGTGCCGTCCCCGGCGCCGTCACCGCGCGGCCCGCGGGCCGCGCCGCCCTGGACCGGGCCGTCGAGGAGTCCGGCGCCGCCCCCGACGCCGTCGCCAAGAGCCTGGAGGCGGCCGGCACCGACGTGCACCGCCCCGACCTCGGCGAGCTCGTCGCCGCGGTCCCCGCCGACCCGCAGTCCCGCAACGAGGCCCGCCAGGCCGTCGCCGCCGTCGACGACGAGGCGATCCGGCTGCGCACCGCGGTCAAGGCGCGGGACGGCTTCTTCACCACGTACTGCATCAGCCCTTACTCCCGCTACCTCGCGCGCTGGTGCGCACGGCGCGGCCTGACCCCGAACCAGGTCACCACCGCGTCGTTGCTCACCGCCCTGATCGCGGCGGGCTGCGCGGCCACCGGCACCCGGCCGGGCTTCGTCGCCGCCGGGCTGCTGCTCCTGTTCTCCTTCGTCCTGGACTGCACCGACGGGCAGCTCGCCCGCTACTCCCTGCAGTACTCGACACTGGGCGCCTGGCTCGACGCGACCTTCGACCGCGCCAAGGAGTACGCCTACTACGCGGGCCTCGCGCTCGGCGCGGCCAACGCCACCGGCGACGACGTCTGGGCCCTGGCCCTCGGCGCGATGGTCCTCCAGACCTGCCGGCACGTCGTCGACTTCTCCTTCACCGAGGCGACCGCCGACGACACCGTCGCGACCGCCGACTCCCCCGCCGCCGCGCTCTCCGACAAGCTGGACAGCGTCGGCTGGACGGTCTGGGTGCGCCGGATGATCGTCCTGCCGATCGGCGAGCGCTGGGCACTGATCGCCGTCCTCACCGCGGTGACCACCCCCCGCGTCACCTTCTACGTCCTGCTGGTCGGCTGCGCGTTCGCCGCCTGCTACACCACCGCGGGCCGCGTCCTGCGCTCGCTGACCGGCAGGGCGCGGCGGCGCACCCCGCGGGCCGCCCAGGCCCTGGTCGAGCTGGCCGACACCGGCCTGCTGACCGGCGGGACCGTCCGCAAGCTGCGCGGCGGCGGCTACACCGCCCCGCTGCTCGCCGCCCTCGCCGCGGCGGTCCTCCTGACCACCGCCGCGATCTGCGGCTACGGCTCCTGGAGCGTCTTCGGCGCGGCCTGCGTCTACGTGATCCTCGCCTCGCTCGCCGTCTCCGGGCCCCTCACCGGCCCGCTGGACTGGCTGGTCCCGCCGCTCTTCCGGGCCGCCGAGTACGGCACGGTGCTGCTGCTCGCGGCCCGCGCGGAGGTGAACGGAGCGTTGCCCGCGGCTTTCGGCCTGGTGGCGGCGGTCGCCTACCATCACTACGACACGGTGTACCGCATCCGCGGCGGCACCGGCGCGCCCCCGCGCTGGCTGGTGCACACCATCGGCGGCCACGACGGCAGGACGTTGCTGGTCACCCTGGTGGCCGCGCTGCTCGCACCGACAGATTTCCCGCTCGCGCTCACGGTGCTCGCCGTGCTCGTGGCACTCGTGGTGCTCGCCGAGAGCATCCGCTTCTGGGTCGCCTCCGCCCGACGTGGGGCACCCGCCGTACACGATGAAGGAGAACCCGCATGATCGGCCTCGTCCTGGCCGCCGGCGCCGGCAGCCGGCTTCGCCCCTACACCGAGACGCTTCCCAAGGCGCTCGTGCCCGTCGCGGGCGAGGGAACCGACAACGAACTCTCCGTCCTGGACATCACCCTCAAGAACTTCGCCGAGATCGGCCTCACGGAGGTCGGCATCATCGTCGGCTACCGCAAGGAGGTCGTGTACGAGCGCAAGGCGGCCCTGGAGGCGAAGTACGGCCTCAAGCTGACGCTGATCGAGAACGACGTCGCCGAGAAGTGGAACAACGCCTACTCCCTGTGGTGCGGCCGTGACGCCATCAAGCACTCGGTGATCCTCGCCAACGGCGACACCGTGCACCCGGTCTCCGTCGAGAAGACGCTGCTCGCCGCCCGTGGCGACGGCAAGAAGATCATTCTCGCCCTGGACACGGTGAAGGACCTCGGCGAGGAGGAGATGAAGGTCGTCGTCGACCCCGAGCGCGGCGTCCAGAAGATCACGAAGCTGATGGACCCGGCCGAGGCCACCGGCGAGTACATCGGCCTCACCCTCATCGAGGGCGAGGCCGCCGACGAGCTGGCCGACGCCCTCAAGGCCACGTACGAGCGCGACCCGCAGCTGTACTACGAGGACGGCTACCAGGAGCTCGTCAACCGCGGCTTCAAGGTCGACGTCGCCCCGATCGGCGACGTGAAGTGGGTCGAGATCGACAACCACGACGACCTCGCCAAGGCCCGGGAGATCGCGTGCCAGTACTGACGAGGCTCATCCCCTCGCCGGTCGTCGTCGACATCCGGCCGGGGGCGATCGACGACCTGGCCGGGGTCCTCGCCGACCAGAGGATCTCGTCGTCCACCGGCCGGCTCGCCATCGCGATCAGCGGCGGCTCCGGCGCCGCGCTGCGGGCCCGCCTGGAGCCCTCGCTGCCCCGTGCCGACTGGTTCGAGGTCGGCGGCGGCACCCTCGACGACGCGATCCAGCTCGCCGACGACGTCAAGAAGGCCGGCCGCTACGACGCGATCGTCGGTCTCGGCGGCGGCAAGATCATCGACTGCGGCAAGTTCGCCGCGGCGCGGGTCGGCCTGCCGCTGGTCGCCGTCGCGACGAACCTGTCGCACGACGGCCTCTGCTCGCCCGTCGCGACCCTCGACAACGACGCGGGCCGCGGTTCCTACGGCGTGCCGAACCCGATAGCGGTCGTCATCGACCTCGACATCATCCGCGAGGCACCGGTGCGCTTCGTGCGCTCCGGCATCGGCGACGCCCTCTCCAACATCTCCGCGATCGCGGACTGGGAGCTGGCCGCCCGCGAGCGCGGCGAGGACATCGACGGGCTCGCGGCCGCCATGGCCCGCCAGGCCGGCGAGGCGGTCCTGCGCCACCCCGGCGGCATCGGCGACGACGGCTTCCTCCAGGTCCTCGCCGAGGGGCTGGTCCTCACCGGCATCGCCATGTCCGTCTCCGGCGACTCGCGGCCCGCCTCCGGCGCCTGCCACGAGATCAACCACGCCTTCGACCTCCTGCACCCCAAGCGCGCCGCCAGCCACGGCGAGCAGTGCGGCCTGGGCGCGGCCTTCGCGATGCACCTGCGCGGTGCCCGCGAGGAGTCCGCCTACATGGCCTCGGTGCTGCGCCGCCACGGCCTTCCCGTGACGCCCGAGGAGATCGGCTTCAGCGTGGAGGAGTTCGTCAAGGTCGTGGAGTTCGCTCCGCAGACCCGGCCGGGCCGCTACACGATCCTCGAACACCTCGCCCTCACCTCCGACCAGATCAGGGACGCATACGCCGACTATGCACAAGCCATCGGTAGCTGAGCTCCGCCCGGTCGTTCACCCCGCGGGCGTGAAGGACCGGCGCAGCGGCGAACACTGGGGCGGACGGCTGTACATGCGCGAGATCTCGCTGCGCATAGACCGCCACCTGGTGAACACCAAGGTCACGCCCAACCAGCTGACCTATCTGATGACCGTCTGCGGCGTCCTGGCCGCCCCCGCCCTGCTCGTGCCGGGCATCTGGGGTGCCGTCCTCGGCGTCGTCGCGGTCCAGCTGTACCTCCTGCTCGACTGCGTCGACGGCGAGATCGCCCGCTGGCGCAAGCAGTACTCGCTGACCGGCGTCTGGATGGACCGCGTCGGCGCGTACCTCACCGACGCCGCCGTCCTGGTCGGCTTCGGCCTGCGCGCCGCCGACCTGTTCGGCACCGGCCGGATCGACTGGCTGTGGGCCTTCCTCGGCACGCTCGCCGCGCTCGGCGCCATCCTGATCAAGGCCGAGACCGACCTGGTCGCCGTCGCCCGCGCGCAGAGCGGCCGCGAGCAGGTCAAGGAGTCCGCCTCCGAGATCAAGGCGTCCGGCATGGCCCTCGCCCGCAGGGCGGCGTCCGCGCTCAAGTTCCACCGCCTCATCCTCGGCATCGAGGCGAGCCTGCTGATCCTGGTCCTCGCCATCGTCGACCAGCTCCGCGGCGACCTGTTCTTCACGCGCCTCGGCGTGGCCGTGCTCGCGGGCATCGCGCTGCTGCAGACCCTGCTGCACCTCGTGTCCATCCTCGCGTCGAGCAGGCTGAAGTGAGCACCCCGGCAGGGTCCGCCCGGGTCGGCGCGGTGATCATCACCATGGGCAACCGCCCCGCCGAGCTGCGCGCCCTCCTCGACTCGGTCGCCAAGCAGGACGGCGACCCGGTCGAGGTGGTCGTGGTCGGCAACGGCTCGCCGGTCCCGGACGTCCCCGAGGGCGTACGGACCGTGGAGCTGCCCGAGAACCTCGGCATCCCCGGCGGGCGCAACGTCGGCATCGAGGCCTTCGGGCCCTCGGGCTCCGACGTGGACATCCTGCTCTTCCTCGACGACGACGGCCTGCTGCCGCTGACCGACACGGCGGAGCTGTGCCGCCGGGCGTTCGCCGCCGACCCGGAGCTCGGCATCATCAGCTTCCGGATCGCGGACCCGGACACCGGCGAGACCCAGCGCCGCCACGTGCCGCGGCTGCGCGCCGCCGACCCGATGCGCTCCTCGCGCGTCACGACGTTCCTGGGCGGCGCCAACGCGGTGCGCACGCGCGTCATCGCCGAGGTCGGGCCGCTGCCCGACGCGTTCTTCTACGCCCACGAGGAGACCGACCTCGCCTGGCGGGCCCTCGACGCGGGCTGGATGATCGACTACCGCGCCGACATGGTCCTGAACCACCCCACGACCGCCCCGTCCCGGCACGCGGTCTACCACCGCATGGTCGCGCGCAACCGCGTCTGGCTGGCCCGCCGCAACCTGCCCGCGCCGCTGGTCCCGGTCTACCTCGGCGTCTGGCTGCTGCTCACGCTGGCGCGCCGCCCTTCGGGCCCGGCGCTGCGGGCCTGGCTGGGCGGCTTCAAGGAGGGCTGGACCTCGGCCTGCGGGCCCAGGCGCCCCATGAAGTGGCGTACGGTGTGGCGCCTGACCCGACTGGGCCGACCTCCCGTCATCTGACAAGCTCGCATCTGAGAGCATGCGGACGAACCCCCGGCCCCAGGCTCCCGCCTTCGCCGATCAGGCTGCACTTTTGAAGACGAAAGTTCCTCTTGTGAGTGAGACAACGCATGACGGGCCGGTCGCGGTGACCGCGGCGCCGTCGCCCGACGACGGGCTCTCGCGGGCCGAGCTGGCCGCCAAGTACGGCCTGTCCGTCAGCGGAGCCCGCCCCGGCCTGTTCGAGTACGTCCGGCAGCTGTGGAGCCGGCGGCACTTCATCCTCGCCTTCTCCCAGGCGAAGCTCACCGCCCAGTACAGCCAGGCCAAGCTCGGCCAGGTCTGGCAGGTGGCGACGCCGCTGCTGAACGCGCTCGTCTACTACTTGATCTTCGGCCTCATCCTCGGCGCCAACCGGGGCATGGACCGGGAGGTCTACGTCCCCTTCCTGGTGACGGGTGTCTTCGTCTTCACCTTCACGCAGTCCTCCGTGATGGCGGGCGTCCGGGCCATCTCGGGCAACCTCGGCCTGGTGCGCGCCCTGCACTTCCCGCGCGCCTCGCTGCCGGTCTCCTTCGCGCTCCAGCAGCTCCAGCAGCTGCTGTTCTCGATGATCGTGCTCTTCATCGTGGCGTGCGCCTTCGGCAGCTACCCCGGCATGCGCTGGCTGCTGATCGTCCCGGCCCTCGTGCTCCAGTTCCTCTTCAACGTGGGCCTGGCGCTGATCATGGCGCGGGCCGGCTCGAAGACCCCCGACCTCGCCCAGCTCATGCCGTTCGTGATGCGTACGTGGATGTACGCGTCCGGCGTCATGTTCGCCATCCCGATCATGCTCAAGGACAAGCCGCAGTGGATCGCGGACGTCCTGCAGTGGAACCCCGCCGCCATCTACATGGACCTCATGCGCTTCGCGCTGATCGACGGCTACCCCAGCGGGTGGCTGCCGCCGCACGTCTGGGCGGTGGCCCTCGGCTGGGCCGTCCTCGTGGCGATCGGCGGCTTCATCTACTTCTGGAAGTCCGAGGAGCGCTACGGCCGTGGCTGATCTCGACAAGAAGACCGACGCGCGCGTCCCGACGGTCATCGCCGACGAATTGCACATCGTGTACCGCGTCAACGGCGCCAAGACCGGCAAGGGCAGCGCCACCTCCGCGCTGAGCCGCATACTCAAGCGCGGCGACGAGCGCGGGGTCCGCAAGGTGCACGCCGTGCGCGGCGTCTCCTTCACCTCCTACCGCGGCGAGGCGATCGGGCTGATCGGCTCGAACGGCTCCGGCAAGTCGACGCTGCTGCGGGCGATCGCCGGCCTGCTGCCCGCGGAGAAGGGCAAGGTCTACACCGACGGCCAGCCCTCGCTGCTGGGCGTGAACGCGGCCCTGATGAACGACCTGACGGGCGAGCGCAACGTCATCCTCGGCGGTCTCGCCATGGGCATGTCCCGTGAGGAGATCAAGGAGCGCTACCAGGACATCGTCGACTTCTCGGGCATCAACGAGAAGGGTGACTTCATCACCCTGCCGATGCGCACGTACTCGTCCGGCATGGCGGCGCGCCTGCGCTTCTCCATCGCGGCCGCCAAGGACCACGACGTCCTGATGATCGACGAGGCGCTGGCGACGGGTGACCGGTCGTTCCAGAAGCGCTCCGAGGCCCGCATCCGCGAGCTGCGCAAGGAGGCCGGCACGGTCTTCCTGGTCAGCCACAACAACAAGTCGATCCGGGACACCTGCGACCGCGTCCTGTGGCTGGAGCGCGGTGAACTGCGTATGGACGGTCCGACGGCCGAGGTACTGAAGGAGTACGAGAAGTTCACGGGCAAGTAACCGCCCGCCTTCCCTGCCGCGTCATAGGAGGCCCCACCGGAATCCACCGGTGGGGCCTCCGATATGCCTGTATCGGCCAACTATGCGGCCCCGGCCTCGGCGATCACGGTCAAGGGCGGGTCAACTTCCGTGCCCTTAAGGAATCTTGGCGGCGATCGGTGTGTTCTTGTGATGCGCAGAACACCCCGCCGCGGCGGCCATCGTTGTACAACGTAAGCTGTACCGGTGCTTATTCGCGGCAAGTAGGGCGATAATGCGCGATGTCCCGGCCCGATGGGGGAGGGCCGGTGGTGCGGACGGCCGGGCGGCGTGTCCGAAATAGGATGTATTGGGTCCGCAGTGTAGAACGGGAGATGTGACGGCAATGGCTACGGAAACTCTCCAGATCCACGAGGCTCTCGCCGTCGTCCCGGACGCGGACCGCGCCCGGTGAGCGCAGCTTCCCGTGAGCGCCCGGACTCCCCGCAGAGCCCGGCGAGCGCCACCCTCGACAAGGCAGCCGACGAGAACTTCCCGGTCGCCCCCTTCTTCCTGCCGCGCGCCTGGCGCGACGACCTGATGGCCGTCTACGGCTTCGCCCGCCTGGTCGACGACATCGGCGACGGCGACCTCGCCCCCGGTGGCGCCGACGCCCGGCTCCTGGGCGTGTCGCCCGAACGGGCCGACGACCGCCTCGCGCTGCTCGACGCCTTCGAGGCGGACCTGCGCCGGGTCTTCGACGCGACGCCCCACCACCCCCTGCTGCGCGCCCTGCAGCCCACCGTCCGGCGCCGCTCGCTCACCCCCGAACCGTTCCTCGGCCTGATCGAGGCCAACCGCCAGGACCAGCTCGTCACGCGCTACGAGACCTTCGACGACCTGCTCGCCTACTGCGAGCTGTCCGCCAACCCGGTCGGCCGCCTCGTCCTCGCCCTCACCGGCACCGCCACCCCCGAGCGCATCCGGCGCTCGGACGCGGTCTGCACGGGGCTCCAGATCGTCGAGCACCTGCAGGACGTCGCCGAGGACCTCGGACGGGACCGCGTGTACCTGCCCGCCGAAGACATGAAACAGTTCCACGTCCAGGAGTCGGATCTCGCCGCACCGTCCGCAGGCGCATCGGTGCGCGCCCTGGTCGCGTTCGAAGCGGAACGCGCCCTCCGGCTCCTGAATGAAGGCACCCCCCTGGTGGGTAGCGTCCACGGCAGGCTGAAGCTGTTGCTGGCCGGGTTCGTGGCCGGGGGGAAGGCGGCGGTGCACGCGATCACCGCCGCTTCGTACGACGTCCTTCCTGGACCGCCCAGACCCACCAAGCTCCAACTGCTGCGCGAGGTGGGAGCGACTCTGCGAGGAGAGGGGTGAGCAGAACCGTGGAGTCTGACCAGCAGACACCGGCACCGGTGCTCGCCGCATACAGCTACTGCGAGACCGTCACCGGCCACCAGGCCCGCAACTTCGCCTACGGCATCCGACTGCTGCCGACCGCGAAGCGGCGCGCCATGTCGGCGGTGTACGCGTTCTCGCGCCGCGTCGACGACATCGGCGACGGCACGCTGGCACCGGAGGTGAAGGCGCAGCGGCTCGACGAGACCCGGGCGCTGCTCGGCCGGGTCCGCGACGGCGAGGTCGACGAGGACGACACCGACCCGGTGGCCGTCGCGCTCGCGCACGCCGCGAACAGGTTCCCGATCCCGCTCGGCGGGCTCGACGAGCTGATCGATGGCGTCCTGATGGACCTGCGCGGTGAGACCTACGAGACCTGGGACGACCTGAAGGTGTACTGCCGGTGCGTCGCCGGCGCCATCGGGCGGGTCTCCCTGGGCGTGTTCGGCACCGAACCGGGGGCGCGCGGCGCCGAGCGCGCGCCCGAGTACGCCGACACGCTCGGGCTCGCGCTCCAGCTGACCAACATCCTGCGCGACGTCCGCGAGGACGCCGCCGACGGGCGCACCTACCTGCCCGCCGACGACCTGGCCAAGTTCGGCTGCTCGGACGGGTTCAACAGCTCCGTGCTGCCGGTCGGCTCCGACTTCGAGGGGCTCGTCCACTACGAAGTGCGTCGCGCCCGCGCCCTGTTCGCCGAGGGCTACCGGCTGCTGCCGCTGCTCGACCGGCGCTCCGGCGCCTGCGTCGCCGCGATGGCCGGAATCTACCGGCGGCTGCTCGACCGCATCGAGCGCGAACCGCAGGCGGTGCTCCGCGGCCGCGTCTCGCTGCCCGGCCACGAGAAGGCGTACGTCGCCGTGCGGGGCCTGTCCGGGCTCGACACCCGGACCGTCTCCCGGGCCGCGCTCAGGAGGCGCGCCTGATGGACAGTCCGGTGCTCGGTGTCGGCTCCGCCGCACAGGGGCGCGCAACCCTGCGGGGTGGCACGGCGTCCCTGCATGCGACGGCCTGCCGCGCGTCCGTCCCGTCCGGCACCGCTGCGGAACCCCGCCGCACGCCGGCCGAACGCCCCGGGGGCGGCACCGAGGGAGAGGGCGCATGAACACCGGCACCACGGCACCGCGGACGCGCGACGCGGACGACGGCGAAGCGCCGGCACCGCCCACCGCGGTGGTGGTCGGCGGCGGGCTGGCCGGCGTGACCGCGGCCCTCGCGCTCGCCGACGGCGGCATGGACGTGACGCTCCTCGAAGGGCGGCCCCGCCTGGGCGGCCTCGCCTTCTCCTTCAAGCGCGGCGACCTCACCGTCGACAACGGCCAGCACGTGTACCTGCGCTGCTGCGCCGCCTACCGCTGGTTCCTCGACCGCATCGACGCCACCGCGCTCGCACCCGTGCAGGAACGTCTCGACGTGCCGGTGCTCGACGCGGACCGCGACCGGCTCGGCCGGTTGCGGCGCAGCGCGCTGCCCGTGCCGCTGCATCTGGCCAGGAGCCTCGCCACCTACCCGCACCTCTCCCTCGCCGAGCGCGCGAGCGTCGGCCGGGCCGCCCTCGCCCTCAAAGGCCTCGACCTCGACGATCCCGCCCTCGACGAGCAGGACTTCGGCTCCTGGCTCGCGGCGCACGGCCAGTCGCCACGGGCCGTCGAGGCGCTGTGGGACCTGGTCGGCGTCGCGACCCTGAACGCGGTGGCGGGAGACTCCTCGCTGGCCCTCGCCGCCATGGTGTTCAAGACCGGACTCCTCTCCGACCCCGGCGCCGCCGACATCGGCTGGGCCCGGGTGCCCCTCGGTGAACTCCACGACACCCTCGCCCGCAAGGCGCTCGACGGCGCGGGCGTGCGCATCGGGCTCCGTACTCGCGTCACCTCCATCTCCCGTATGGAGAACGGCCGTTGGGGCGTCGAAGTTCCCGAAGGACCGGACACTTCGGGCCAGATCCTCGCCGCGGACACCGTGGTGCTCGCGGTCCCGCAGCGCGAGGCGCACGACCTGCTGCCCGAGGGCGCGCTCGACGACCCGGACCGGCTGCTGGCCATCGACACCGCGCCGATCCTGAACCTGCACGTCGTCTACGACCGCAAGGTCCTCAAGCGCCCCTTCTTCGCCGCGCTCGGCTCCCCGGTCCAGTGGGTCTTCGACCGCACCGACGCCTCCGGGCTGACCGAGGGCCAGTACCTGGCGGTGTCCCAGTCGGCCGCGCAGGACGAGATCGACGAGCCCGTCGCCGCCCTGCGCGCGCGCTACCTCCCGGAACTGGAGCGGCTGCTGCCCGCCGCGCGCGGCGCCACCGTGCACGACTTCTTCGTCACCCGGGAGCGGACGGCGACCTTCGCCCCCGCCCCGGGCGTCGGCGCGCTGCGGCCCACGAACCGCACCCGCGCCCCCGGCCTCTACCTGGCCGGCGCGTGGACCGCCACCGGGTGGCCCGCGACCATGGAAGGCGCCGTCCGCAGCGGAACCGGCGCCGCGGACGCGGCGCTCACCGCACTCGGCCGCCCGCGCGGCCACCTTTTCCGGGAGGCGACGTGAGTACCGCCCGCACCCCGGCAGCAACGCCGACATCGGTCAAACAAGGAGAGACTGTGCCACCTGTGCCCTCGGCCGGAACGGCCGCCGACGCGGTGGACGTGACCGCGCTTCTGGAGCGCGGCCGAACCCTGGCCACGCCCGTGCTCAAGGAGGCCGTGGGCCGCCTCGCGGCTCCCATGGACACCGTCGCCGCCTACCACTTCGGCTGGATCGACGCGCACGGCAACCCCGCCGACGGCGACGGCGGCAAGGCCGTGCGCCCGGCCCTCGCCGTGCTCTCCGCGCAGGCCGCGGGCGCCGCCCCCGAGGTCGGGGTGCCCGGCGCCGTCGCGGTCGAGCTCGTCCACAACTTCTCGCTGCTCCACGACGACCTGATGGACGGCGACGAGCAGCGCCGCCACCGCGACACCGTGTGGAAGGTGCACGGACCCGCGCAGGCCATCCTGGTCGGCGACGCGCTGTTCGCGCTGGCCAACGAGGTGCTCCTGGAGATCGCCTCGGTCGACGCGGGCCGCGCCACGCGCCGCCTGACCACCGCCAGCCGCGCCCTGATCGACGGTCAGGCGCAGGACATCTCCTACGAGCACCGCGAGCGCGTCAGCGTCGAGGAGTGCCTGGAGATGGAGGGCAACAAGACCGGCGCGCTGCTCGCCGTCGCCTCCTCCGTCGGCGCGGTCCTCGGCGGCGCCGACGACGCCACCGCCGACGCCCTGGAGACGTACGGCTACCACCTCGGCCTCGCCTTCCAGGCCGTCGACGACCTGCTGGGCATCTGGGGCGACCCCGAGTCCACCGGCAAGCAGACCTGGAGCGACCTGCGCCAGCGCAAGAAGTCCCTGCCGGTCGTCGCCGCGCTCGCCGCGGGCGGCCCGGCCTCCGAGCAACTCGGCGAACTGCTCGCCGCCGACGCGAAGAACAACGACTTCGACACCTTCTCCGAAGCGGAGTTCGCCGCCCGCGCCGCCCTCATCGAGGAGGCCGGCGGGCGCGCGTGGACCAGCGAGGAGGCGCGGCGCCAGCACACCGTCGCCCTCGAAGCCCTGGACTCCGTCCAGATGCCCGACCAGGTGCGCGCCCAGTTCGCGGCGCTCGCCGACTTTGTCGTCGTACGAAAGAGATGATCACTATCGGCCGCATATGACGCGCGTCGCCGGCCGGTGTCCCGCCAGGGCATCGGCCGACGGTTACCCAGCAGAGAAGAACCACTGCACGAAGGGATAGCCATGACAGCGACGACCGACGGAAGCACCGGAGCCGTGACTCCCGAGGCGACCTCGGCCACCACTGCCCCCCTGACCGACACGACCCCCGAGGCGGCCGGAACACCCAGCGCCGCCGGCCGAGCCATACAGCGCGCCACGGACTTCCTGCTCGCCCGGCAGGACGCCCAGGGCTGGTGGAAGGGCGATCTCGACACGAACGTGACGATGGACGCCGAGGACCTGCTGCTCCGCCAGTTCCTGGGCATCCGCGACCGGGCCACCACCGACGCCGCCGCCCTGTTCATCCGCGGGGAGCAGCGTGAGGACGGCACCTGGGCCACCTTCTACGGCGGCCCCGGCGACCTCTCCGCCACCATCGAGGCCTACGTCGCCCTGCGCCTCGCCGGGGACGCCCCCGACGCCCCGCACATGGCCCGCGCCTCCGCATGGGTCCGCGAGCGCGGCGGCATCGCCGCGAGCCGCGTCTTCACCCGGATCTGGCTGGCCCTGTTCGGCTGGTGGAAGTGGGACGACCTCCCCGAACTGCCTCCGGAACTCATCTACTTCCCGAAGTGGATGCCGCTCAACATCTACGACTTCGGCTGCTGGGCGCGGCAGACCATCGTGCCGCTC
The DNA here is from genome assembly GCF_044465085.1 of Streptomyces sp. NPDC049813. NCBI lineage: Bacteria > Bacillati > Actinomycetota > Actinomycetes > Kitasatosporales > Streptomycetaceae > Streptomyces > Streptomyces sp. NPDC049813. The sequence continues at coordinate 236,401 of NZ_JBITLI010000001.1, forward strand.
ACCATCGTGTCCGCGAAGCGCCCGGTGCGCCCGGCACCGTTCCCGCTGGACGAGCTGCACACCGACCCGGGCGATCCCAACCCGGCCAGACCCCTGGCACCGGTGGCCAGTTGGGACGGCGCCTTCCAGCGGCTCGACAAGATCATGCACGGCTACCGCAAGGTCGCCCTCAAGCGGCTGCGGAAGTCCGCGATCAACACGGCCGCCCGCTGGATCATCGAGCGCCAGGAGAACGACGGCTGCTGGGGCGGGATCCAGCCGCCCGCCGTCTACTCCGTCATCGCCCTGCACCTGCTCGGGTACGACCTCCAGCACCCGGTGCTCAAGGCCGGGCTCGCCTCCCTGGACCGGTTCACCGTGTGGCGCGAGGACGGCGCCCGGATGATCGAGGCCTGCCAGTCCCCGGTCTGGGACACCTGCCTCGCGACCATCGCGCTGGCCGACGCCGGGGTCCCCGCCGACCACCCGAGCCTGCTCAAGGCCGCCACGTGGATGATGGACGAACAGATCGACCGGCCCGGCGACTGGTCCGTGCGCCGACCGCAACTGGCCTCCGGCGGCTGGGCGTTCGAGTTCGAGAACGACAACTACCCCGACATCGACGACACCGCCGAGGTCGTGCTCGCGCTGCGCCGGGTGGCCCACCCGGACCGGGCGCGGCTGGAGCGGGCCATCGAGCGCGGGGTGAGCTGGAGCGTCGGGATGCAGTCGAAGGACGGCGCGTGGGCCGCCTTCGACGTCGACAACACCAGCCCGTTCCCCAACCGGCTGCCGTTCTGCGACTTCGGCGAGGTCATCGACCCGCCCTCGGCCGACGTCACCGGGCACGTCGTGGAGATGCTCGCCGTCGAGGGCCGGGCGCACGACCCGCGGACCCGGCGCGGCATCGACTGGCTCCTCGCCGAACAGGAGGAGAGCGGCGCCTGGTTCGGCCGCTGGGGCGTCAACTACGTCTACGGCACCGGCTCGGTGGTGCCCGCGCTGACCGCGGCCGGGCTGCCCGTCTCGCATCCGGCGATCCGGCGCGCGGCCGACTGGCTCGCCTCCGTCCAGAACGAGGACGGCGGCTGGGGCGAGGACCTGCGTTCCTACCGCTACGAGGACTGGAAGGGCCACGGCGTCTCCACCGCCTCCCAGACCGCCTGGGCGCTGATGGCGCTGCTCGCGGCCGGCGAGCGGGACACCAAGGCCGTCGAGCGGGGGATCGAGTTCCTCGTCGGCACCCAGACCGAGGACGGCACCTGGGACGAGCCGTACTTCACCGGGACCGGCTTCCCCTGGGACTTCTCGATCAACTACCACCTGTACCGGCACGTCTTCCCGCTGACGGCGCTCGGCCGGTACGTCCACGGCGAGCCGTTCGCCGACCGGGCCGCCCTCGCGGCCGAGGGACGCTGATGACCCGGGACCCGGCGGCCGGGCCGCCGGCCACCGCACCGCTGCTCGTCGCCTGCGCGCTGGGCATCGAGCAGTTCGCCCTGCGCACCGGGAGCCGCGCCGGAGCCACCGCGCCGGTGACCGTGGTGCGTACGGGCATGGGCCCCAGAGCCGCCGAACGGGCCATGGCCCGCGCCCTCGCAGGCGGAGCGCTCGGCGACGCCGCCGTGGTCGCCACCGGCTTCTGTGCCGGGCTCGCGCCCGGCATGCACCCCGGCGACCTGGTCGTGGCCGAGGAGACCCGCGACGCGCACGGCCACACCCCCTGCGCGGGCACGGAGCTGTTGGTGAAAGAGCTGGTCAGGACGGTGCCGGGGCGGACCGTGCACACCGGCCCGCTCATCGGCTCCGACCATGTGATCCGCGGTCACGAGCGCGGCGACCTGCTCGCGACCGGGGCGATCGCCGTCGACATGGAGTCGGCGGCCACCCTGCGCGCCGCCACGGCGGCGGGCGGGTCCGGCGGCCGTCCGGTTGCGGCTGTCCGGGTGGTCGTCGACGCTCCAGAACATGAACTCGTCCGGATCGGCACGCTGCGCGGTGGAGTATCTGCTTTCCGCGTCCTGCGCGCCGTCCTGCCCGCATTTTTCGAATGGCACCGTTCTTTGCTGCTCCCTCGGAGGTGAGCCAAATGGTCATGCCGCTTCGTCAGTCCATCAAGGTTGCGACGTATCTCGCTGAACAGAAGATCCGCAGGCGGGACAAGTTCCCGCTCATTGTCGAACTGGAACCGCTTTTCGCCTGCAACCTGAAATGCGAGGGCTGCGGAAAGATCCAGCACCCGGCCGGCGTGCTCAAACAGCGCATGCCCGTCGCCCAGGCCGTGGGCGCCGTGCTGGAGTCGGGGGCGCCGATGGTGTCGATCGCCGGCGGTGAGCCGCTGATGCACCCTCAGATCGACGAGATCGTGCGGCAGTTGGTCGCGAAGAAGAAGTACGTCTTCCTGTGCACCAACGCGATGCTGCTGCGCAAGAAGATGGACAAGTTCACGCCGTCGCCGTTCTTCGCGTTCACCGTCCACATCGACGGCATGCGCGAGCGGCACGACGAGTCCGTCGCCAAGGAAGGCGTCTTCGACGAGGCCGTCGAGGCGATCAAGGAAGCCAAGAAGCGCGGCTTCCGGGTCACCACGAACTCGACCTTCTTCAACAACGACACCCCGCAGAACATCATCGAGGTGATGAACTACCTCAACGACGACCTCGCCGTCGACGAGATGATGATCTCGCCCGCGTACGCTTACGAGAAGGCCCCCGACCAGGAGCACTTCCTCGGCGTCACCCAGACCCGCGAGCTGTTCAAGAAGGCCTTCGCGGGCGGCAACCGGCGGCGCTGGCGGCTCAATCACTCGCCCCTGTTCCTCGACTTCCTGGAGGGCAAGGTCGACTTCCCGTGCACCGCGTGGGCCATCCCGAACTACTCCCTCTTCGGCTGGCAGAAGCCCTGCTACCTGATGAGCGACGGCTACGTGCCGACGTACCGGGAGCTGATCGAGAAGACCGACTGGGAGGCGTACGGCCGTGGCAAGGACCCGCGGTGCGCCAACTGCATGGCGCACTGCGGCTACGAGCCGACCGCGGTCCTCGCGACCATGGGCTCCCTCAAGGAGTCCCTGCGCGCGATGACCGAGACCGTCGCCGGGAACCGTGGGTGACGGTGCCATGAGTTCCGGAGAGCCCGTCTCACTGGGCCTCCCCGAGGTACCGGTCCGGCCCCTGGCCGCACGGCGCGAGAGCCGTCGCATCCAGGTCGGACCGGTGGCCGTGGGGGGCGGAGCACCGGTGTCCGTGCAGTCGATGACGACGACACGGACCGCCGACATCGGGGCCACGCTGCAGCAGATCGCCGAACTGACCGCCTCCGGCTGCCAGATCGTGCGGGTGGCGTGCCCCACGCAGGACGACGCGGACGCCCTGGCGACCATCGCCGAGAAGTCGCAGATCCCGGTGATCGCGGACATCCACTTCCAGCCGAAGTACGTGTTCGCGGCGATCGACGCCGGCTGTGCGGCGGTCCGCGTCAATCCGGGCAACATCAAGCAGTTCGACGACAAGGTCAAGGAGATCGCCGAGGCGGCCCGGGACCGCGGCACCCCGATCCGCATCGGGGTCAACGCCGGCTCGCTCGACCCCCGCCTGCTCCAGAAGTACGGCAGGGCGACCCCGGAGGCGCTCGTCGAGTCGGCCCTGTGGGAGGCGTCGCTCTTCGAGGAGCACGGGTTCCGCGACATCAAGATCTCGGTCAAGCACAACGACCCGGTCGTGATGGTCAACGCCTACCGGCAGCTCGCCGCCGCGTGCGACTACCCGCTGCACCTGGGCGTGACGGAGGCGGGCCCCGCCTTCCAGGGCACCATCAAGTCCGCGGTGGCCTTCGGCGCGCTGCTCTCCGAGGGCATCGGCGACACGATCCGCGTCTCCCTGTCCGCGCCGCCCGCCGAGGAGGTCAAGGTCGGCATCCAGATCCTGGAGTCGCTCGGCCTGCGGCAGCGGCGCCTGGAGATCGTCTCCTGCCCCTCCTGCGGCCGCGCCCAGGTCGACGTCTACAAGCTCGCCGACGAGGTGAGCGCGGGACTCGACGGCATGGAGGTGCCGCTGCGGGTGGCCGTCATGGGCTGTGTCGTGAACGGTCCGGGGGAGGCCCGCGAGGCCGACCTCGGTGTTGCCTCCGGCAACGGCAAGGGGCAGATCTTCGTCAAGGGCGAGGTCGTCAGGACGGTGCCCGAGTCGAAGATCGTGGAGACGCTGATCGACGAGGCGATGAAGATCGCCGAGCAGATGGAGAAGGACGGCGTCGCGTCGGGTGCGCCCGGCGTCACCGTGAGCTGAGTTTCTGAGGTTCGGACGGGAAGGGGGCTCGAGCGTGACGATTCTGGAGACCATCCGGGGGCCGCGCGACCTGAAGGCGCTGAGCGAGGAGGAGCTCGGCGAACTGGCCGGTGAGATCAGAGAGTTCCTGATCCACGCGGTCGCCAGGACCGGCGGACACCTCGGACCCAACCTGGGCGTGGTGGAACTCACCATCGCACTGCACCGGGTCTTCGAGTCACCCGTCGACCGGCTGGTCTGGGACACCGGCCACCAGAGCTACGTGCACAAGCTGCTGACAGGACGTCAGGACTTCTCCAAGCTGCGCGGCAAGGGCGGGCTCTCCGGCTACCCCTCGCGCGAGGAGTCCGAGCACGACATCGTGGAGAACAGCCACGCCTCCACGGCACTCGGCTGGGCCGACGGGCTCGCCAAGGCCCGGCAGGTGCAGGGGGAGCGCGGGCACGTGGTCGCCGTCATCGGGGACGGGGCGCTCACCGGCGGCATGGCCTGGGAGGCGCTGAACAACATCGCGGCCGCCGGGGACCAGCCGCTGATCATCGTCGTCAACGACAACGAGCGCTCCTACGCGCCGACCATCGGCGGCCTCGCCAACCACCTCGCCACCCTGCGCACGACCGACGGCTACGAGAAGGTGCTCGCCTGGGGCAAGGACGTCCTGCTGCGCACCCCTGTCGTCGGGCACACCGTCTACGAGTCCCTGCACGGCGCCAAGAAGGGCTTCAAGGACGCGTTCGCACCGCAGGGCATGTTCGAGGACCTCGGCCTGAAGTACGTCGGCCCGATCGACGGCCACGACGTAGGAGCGATGGAGTCCGCGCTGCGCCGGGCCAAGCGCTTCCACGGGCCCGTCCTCGTGCACTGCCTCACCGAGAAGGGACGCGGCTACGAACCCGCCCTCGCGGACGAGGCCGACCGCTTCCACACCGTGGGCGTGATGGACCCGCTGACCTGCGAGCCGCTCGCCCCCGCCGGCGCCCCCTCCTGGACCTCCGTCTTCGGGGACGAGATCGTCGCCGTCGCACGGGAACGCGAGGACGTCGTCGCCATCACCGCGGCCATGCTCCACCCGGTGGGCCTGACGAAGTTCGCCCAGGAGTTCCCGGACCGCGTCTGGGACGTCGGCATCGCCGAGCAGCACGCCGCCGTCTGCGCGGCGGGCCTCGCGACCGGCGGCCTGCACCCCGTCGTCGCCGTCTACGCGACCTTCCTCAACCGCGCCTTCGACCAGCTCCTGATGGACGTCGCACTGCACCGCTGCGGGGTGACGTTTGTGCTCGACCGGGCCGGCGTCACCGGCGTCGACGGCGCCTCGCACAACGGCATGTGGGACATGTCCGTCCTCCAGGTCGTGCCCGGCCTGCGGATCGCCGCGCCGCGCGACGCCGACCAGCTCCGGGCACAGCTCAGGGAGGCCGTCGCGGTGGACGACGCGCCGACCCTGCTGCGCTTCCCCAAGGAGTCCGTCGGCGCGCCGCTGCCGGCCCTCGACCGGATCGGCGGCATCGACGTCCTGCACCGCGCGGACGCGGCCCGGGTCCTGCTCGTCTCCGTCGGCGTGATGGCGCCCGTCTGCCTCCGGACCGCCGAACTCCTGGAGGCGCGGGGCGTCGCCTGCACGGTGGTCGACCCGCGGTGGGTGAAGCCGGTCGACCCGGACCTCGCGCCGCTGGCCGCCCGGCACGAACTCGTCGCCGTCGTCGAGGACAACAGCCGTGCCGCGGGCGTCGGTTCCGCGGTCGCGCTGGCCCTCGGCGAGGCCGAGGTCGACGTCCCCGTACGGCGGTTCGGGATCCCCGAGCAGTTCCTGGGGCACGCCAAACGGGCCGAGGTGCTCGCCGACATCGGCCTGACCCCGGTGGAGATCGCGGGCCGCATCAGCACGAGCCTCAACCTGAAAGCCAGCACATCCGAGAAGGCCGGCAAGGAGAACGACGTATGAGCAAGGAGTTCGACCTCGGCAGGCTGCTGGCCGAGCGCGGTGGCGAACGGTACGAGCTGCACACCAAGTACCTCAACCACCAGCTGCCGAAGATGCTCCACACCATCGGCTTCGACCGGGTGTACGAGCGGGCCGAGGGCGCGCACTTCTGGGACGCGGACGGCAACGACTACCTGGACATGCTCGCGGGCTTCGGCGTCATGGGCCTGGGGCGCCACCACCCCGTCGTCCGCAAGGCGCTGCACGACGTCCTGGACGCCTCGCTCGCCGACCTGACCCGGTTCGACTGCCAGCCGCTGCCGGGCCTGCTCGCCGAGAAGCTGCTCACGCACAGCCCGCACCTGGACCGGGTGTTCTTCGGCAACAGCGGGACGGAGGCGGTCGAGACCGCGCTGAAGTTCGCCCGCTACGCCACCGGCAGACCCCGCGTCCTCTACTGCGACCACGCCTTCCACGGCCTGACCACCGGCTCCCTGTCGGTCAACGGCGAGGACGGCTTCCGCGACGGGTTCGCGCCGCTGCTGCCCGACACGGCCGTGCCCCTCGGCGATCTCGACGCGCTGGCACGGGAGGTGAAGAAGGGCGACGTCGCGGGGCTCATCGTCGAGCCGATCCAGGGCAAGGGCGTGCACGAGGCACCGCCCGGCTATCTGCGTGCCGCGCAGGAACTCCTGCACCGGCACAAGGCGCTGCTGATCGCCGACGAGGTGCAGACCGGCCTCGGCCGCACCGGCGACTTCTACGCCTACCAGCACGAGGACGGCGTCGAACCCGACCTGGTCTGCGTGGCCAAGGCGCTCTCCGGCGGGTACGTGCCGGTCGGCGCGACGCTCGGCAAGGACTGGATCTTCAAGAAGGTCTACTCGTCCATGGACCGCGTCCTCGTCCACTCGGCGAGCTTCGGGGCCAACGCGCAGGCCATGGCGGCGGGCCTCGCGGTCCTCACGGTGATGGAGGACGAGGAGACCGTCGCGCACGCCCGGGTCATGGGCGAGCTCCTCGCGAGCCGCCTCACCGCGCTCGTCGACCGCTACGAGCTGCTGAGCGACGTCCGCGGGCGCGGCCTGATGATCGGCATCGAGTTCGGCCGGCCCAAGTCCCTGAAGCTGCGCAGCCGCTGGGCCATGCTGCAGGCCGCGCGCAAGGGCCTGTTCGCGCAGATGGTCGTGGTGCCGCTGCTCCAGAAGCACCGTATCCTCACCCAGGTCTCCGGCGACCACCTCGAAGTGATCAAGCTGATCCCGCCGCTCGTGGTGGACGAGGCCGACGTCGAGCGGTTCGTGGAGGCGTTCACGGCCGTGATGGACGAGGCGCACAGCGGGGGCGGGCTGATGTGGGACTTCGGCAGGACGCTGATCAAGCAGGCGGTCGCCAACCGCTGACCGGGCACGCCCGCTTTGCCTCTGAGGCAAGAAAATTGCCTGACAGGCAGGGCTCTGGTCTGATCGGGACCATGAGCCCTGCCCTCCCGGAGGAGACTCCGGTCCCCCCGGAGCTGCCCACCGTCGCCCCGCAGCTGCGCGCCCTGCGCCGCCGCGCGGCCCTCACCCTGGAGGCCGCGGCCCGCGCCGCGGGCCTGTCACCGGCCCACCTGTCCCGGCTGGAGACCGGGCAGCGCCAGCCGTCGCTGCCGATGCTGCTCGCGCTCGCCCGCATCTACGGTACGACCGTCTCCGAACTGCTGGGCGAGACCCCCGCCGACCGGGACGCCGTGGTGCGCTCCCGCGCCATGGAGGCGACCGAGGCCGGCGGCTGGACCTACTTCCAGGCGGGCTCCCCGGGCCGCGGCATGCAGGCGCTGCGCGTCCACGTGCCGTACGGGTCGCAGGGCGACATCGTCCGCGTCCACCCCGGCGAGGAGTGGCTCTACGTCCTCGAAGGACGGCTGCGCCTGCGCCTGGGGGACACGTCCTACCAGCTCGACCCCGGGGACAGCGCGCACTTCGACTCGCTCACCCCGCACCGGATCGCCGCCGCGGACCGGGCCGGGGCCGAGCTGCTTTTCGTCCACACCTTGTTGCAGACTCCGACGGCCGCGCTGTGTCTCGGCCCGGCGGCCGGCCCGGTCCGGGAGGTATGACCATGAGCGACGCCACCGAGCCCACCGCGGGGGAGCGGCCCGCCCGGCGGGACATCGAGGACAAGCTGCCGCGCGGCATCTGGGTGCGGGTCCTGGTGTACGTCTTCGCGGGACACGCCCTCGCGGCCTTCCTCTACATGCTCTTCGCGCTGGGCGGCGGGCAGTAGCCCGCCCTCAGACCAGGAGACGCTCGCGCAGCCGGTCCCGGTCGGCCGCGCCGAACCGCAGGCCGTCCTCGAAGTAGCGGTCCACGCTGCCCCAGGTCTGCTCGATGGTCTCGAAGGCCGCGTGCAGATAGGCGGCGCGGGCGTCGAAGAGGGGGCTGAGCAGCTCCATGATCTCGGGGGAGTAGGCGTCGCCCGCGGTGGCGCTGCGGCGCACCTTGTAGCGCCGGTGCGTGGCGTTGGACTCCAGGTAGTCCGCCTCGATGGCGTCGCGCTCCACGCCGACGGCGAGCAGCGTCACCGCGATCGACAGGCCCGCGCGGTCCTTGCCCGCCGCGCAGTGCATCAGGGCGGGCGTGCTGTCCTCGGCGAGGGCGTGCAGGACGCGGCTGTGCTCGGCGGTGCGCTGCGCGATGATCGAGCGGTACGACGTGATCATGCGGTTCGCCGCGCGGCCCTCGGCGAGCAGGGCACGCAGCTGGTCTATGTCGCCGTCGCGGACCATCTGCCAGAACTCGGCTCCGTCCGCCGGGTCGGACAGCGGCAGGTTCACGTTGCGCGTCCCGGGCAGCTCGACGTCGGCGCCCTCCAGGCGCTGGTCGGCGGCGTTGCGGAAGTCGAAGACGGTGTGTAGGCCGAGACCGGCGAGGAACGCGGCGTCCTCGGCGGTGGCGTGGGCGAGGTGACCGCTGCGGAAGAGCACACCCGCGCGCACGCGCCGGCCGTCCACGGTCGGCAGACCGCCCACGTCACGGAAGTTGCGCACTCCGGACAGCTCGGGCTCGGTGGACGGGGCGTGCTGGGTCACGGGGGCTCCTCCCGGTCGGGTCACCGGCGTCCCTCGCCGGCGAACGCGCTCCTGACGATACGACATGGATTCCCGGGGCAACCTTCTGTCCGTTTCAACCCTTTTATTACTAACTATCCATAAATCAAAGGGGATTAAGCGGTTCGCGTGAGCAGACTCATATCCGTGACCGTCCGTGGCGGCGGCCCTGAATTCCGGCGGCGGGAATTCCCAGAAGGTAAGGGCCTGGCAAAGCAGGGTTATCCACACAGCGTGACACGGGGAACTCCCAGACGATCAAGAAAGCGCCCCTGCCGGTGAATTCGACGGTTGTCGCCGTCCGATTCCTCTGCCTACTGTCGCCCTTCCATCCGGACGGAACGCCTAATCCTGCCGCCGCCCGGATTCCGGACCACGACCCGTGACGGCAGGAGCGGGGGACCCACAGGCAGTACGCCGCCGGAATTCCCCAAGCGGCTCGGGGTGAAGCCGGATCCCTCAGCGGAACCGGCCGGGCAGCTCCAGCCCGAACCCGACAGCTCACCTCGCAGGCGACGGAGAGGAAAAGCGCCATGCCCGCCAAGGGACAGCACCGCCGTTCGAAGACCCAGCGCATCGCCCGCGCCGCCGCCGTCGTCTCGGCCGGCGGGGCCGCGCTCGCCCTGCCGCTCATGGGCGCCACCGGCGCCCACGCGGCCACCGGCGACGCCGCCGCCAAGCCCACGACGTACACCGTCAAGGCCGGTGACACGCTCGTGAAGATCGCCGAGGCGCAGGACGTCGACGGTGGCTGGCAGAAGCTGTACGAGACCAACAAGAAGGTCGTCGGCTCCGACGCCGGTCTCATCAAGCCCGGCCAGAAGCTCACGCTGGAGGGCGCGGCCCCGGCCGCGGCTCCGGCCACCACGACGGACTCCACCGCCGCCACCGGGTCCGCCACGTCCGCCACGGGCTACGTGAAGCCCGTGGACGGCTCCATCGGCACGGCCTACCACGCCTCCGGCTCCTCGTGGTCGAGCGGCTACCACACCGGCACCGACTTCGTGGTCTCCACCGGCACCGCCGTCAAGGCCGTCGGCCCCGGCACCGTCGTCTCCGCCGGCTGGGACGGCAGCTACGGCAATGAGGTCGTCATCAAGCACGCCGACGGCGACTACTCGCAGTACGCCCACCTGTCCTCGCTCGGCGTCTCGGCCGGGCAGACCGTCACCGCCGGCCAGCAGATCGGCCTCTCCGGCGCCACCGGCAACGTCACGGGACCGCACCTGCACTTCGAGATCCGCACGACCCCCGACTACGGCTCCGACATCGACCCGGTGACGTACCTGCGCGACCACGGCGTCAGCATCTGAACCATGTGAGCCACCCGCACCACCCGCACCACCTGCATCACCCGCGCCCGTCCACGCACCGCGTGCGGCACGCGCGATCGACTCGGCGCCCGGGGTTATTCCCCGGGCGCCGAGTGCGTTTTCTCACCCCACGTCAACCCCTGGTTACGTTGGCGTAGGTCACACGCCGAGGTGAAAGATGTGTGGTCGTGGCAAACGAATCGAGATCATTCGGCAGCGGCACGATTCGGTCCTACGCGGCGGTGGGGGACAGCTTCACCGAAGGCGTCGGGGACCCCGGACCCGACGGCAGTTTCGTGGGGTGGGCGGACCGGCTCGCCGTCCTCCTGGACGACCGCGTCGCCGAGGACACCTTCCAGTACGCGAACCTCGCCGTGCGCGGCAAGCTCCTCGACCAGATCGTCGCGGACCAGGTCCCGCGGGCCGTCGAGCTCGCCCCCGACCTGGTGACCCTGGTCGCCGGCGGCAACGACATCATCCGGCCCGGCACCGACCCCGACGACGTGGCCGAACGCTTCGAGAAGGCCGTCGCGCGGCTCGCCGGGGCGTGCGGCACCGTCATGGTCGCCACCGGCTTCGACACCCGGGACGTCGCCGTGCTCAAGCATCTGCGCGGCAAGATCGCCACGTACAACATGCACGTGCGCGCGATCGCCGACCGCCACGGCTGCCCCGTGCTCGACCTGTGGTCCCTGCGCTCCGTGCAGGACCGCCGCGCCTGGGACGAGGACCGGCTCCACCTGTCCGCCGAGGGGCACACCCGGGTCGCGCTGCGCGCCGCGCAGGCGCTCGGCATCGAGGTGCCCGCCGACCCGGAGCAGGCCTGGCCGCTGCTGCCGCCGCGCGGCACGTTCGCGGTGCGGCGCGACGACATCCACTGGGCGCGGGAGTTCCTGGTGCCGTGGATCGGGCGCCGGCTGCGCGGGGAGTCCTCCGGGGACCGGGTGACGGCCAAGGGGTTCGTGGACCCGCACCTCATCAAGATGCACCTGGAGTCGGCGTCCTGATCCGCCCGTCCCCTCCTTCTCTGCCTCTTCTCGCCTCTCTCGCCCCTCTCCTCCCTCCCCTCCTTTGCTCCGACGGGTGTGCACACAGGTGCTAACGCGCTCATCGAGGTGACCGGGCGGAGTGGCGGCCGCCGTCGGCCGGGCGCGGGTGCTGGGATGTCGGCTGCCCGCCGCGTCGGCGGGCAGCCGACCGGGAAGGACCTCGATCCCATGTCTGTACGTCCCCGCCGCCGCGCCGCACTCGTCGGCGCCCTGTTCGCCCTCGTCCTGCCGGCGGTGCCGGCCGCCGCCGCCCAGGGGGCGCCGCACGTGGCCACCGCCACCACCGCGCCCCGGCCCGCGACCCTGACCGTGACCGGCGAGGGCCGGGCCAGTACCGCCCCCGACATGGCGACCGTGACCGCGGGCGTCGAGGCGAACGGGCCCACCGCGAAGGCCGCCCTCGCCACCCAGAACCGGACCGCGGACGCGCTGCTCGCCGCCGTGCGCAAGGCGGGCGTCGCCGACCGGGACGTCCGCACCGAGAACCTGTCGGCCTCCGCGGTCTACGAGAGCGGTCCCGAGCCGGGCGCGGCCACGCGGGTCGCCGGGTACCGGGCCACGCAGTCGTTCTCCGTGAAGGTCCGCGACCTGGAGCGGACGGGCGCCGTCATCCAGGCGATGGCCGACGCGGCGGGCGACGACATCCGCATCGACTCCGTCGTCTTCGACGTCGCCGACCCGAGCCGGCTGCGGTCCGCGGCCCGGGCGGCCGCGCACGCCGACGCCCACGCGAAGGCCGTCCAGTACGCCAAGGTGAGCGGGCACAAGCTCGGCCGCCTCGTCTCGCTCGAAGAGGCCCCGAGCGGACGGCCGCGCCCGGTGGCCGTTCCCGCGGCGGCCTTCGCGGCGACCGCGCAGAAGGTGCCGGTGGCGGCCGGGGAGATCGAGGACGAGGTCAGCGTGACGGCGGTGTACGAGCTGAACTGAGGCCCCGGCCGGGCCCGGTGCCGCGGCGCCGGGCCCGCACGGGCTCAGGGGCGGTGCGGCGCGCGGTCGAGGGGGCGGCACATAATGGAGCCCTGATCGATCAACGGGAGGCGCTGTGCCACGTTCCTTCAGTCCCGGTCTGCGCGCGTTGCAGCCTGCCGCGTTCGGCGCCGCGGCCACCGGCGCGCGGCTGGAGCGGATCCGACGGTCGCCGAACTTCGCCGACGGGCAGTTCCAGAACCCGGTCGGGGCCCGCACCCGGCCCGAGGGTTCCATGCTCGACTTCGCGAAGGTCTACTTCCGCAAGGAGGAGCGGGCCAGGCGCGCGCCCACGGGTACCGTCCCCGTCCACGCCACCACCCTCGCCGACCTGTCGAAGCCGTCCGCGAGCGGTCTGCGCATCACCTGGATGGGGCACTCCAGCGTGCTCGCGGAGATCGACGGGGTCCGGGTGCTCTTCGACCCGGTGTGGGGGGAGCGCTGCTCGCCGTTCGCCTTCGCGGGGCCCAAGCGGCTGCACCCCGCGCCGCTGCCCGTCGCGGCGCTCGGCCCGGTCGACGTGGTCGTCATCTCGCACGACCACTACGACCACCTCGACCTGCCCACGATCAAGGCGCTCGCCCGGACGGACACCGTCTTCGCCGTGCCGCTCGGCGTCGGCGCGCACCTGGAGCACTGGGGGGTGCCGGCCGACCGGCTGCGCGAGCTGGACTGGCACGAGTCGGCCGAGGTCGGCGGGGTGACGCTCACCGCGACGCCCGCCCGCCACTTCTGCGGCCGCGGCCTGCGCAACCCGCAGCACACCCTCTGGGCGTCCTGGGCCGTCACCGGCCCGGCGCACCGGATCTACCACAGCGGGGACACCGGCTACTTCCAGGGCTTCCAGGACATCGGCACGCAGTACGGCCCGTTCGACGTGACCATGATCCAGGTCGGGGCGTACGCGGAGTTCTGGCCCGACATCCACATGACCCCCGAGGAGGGTCTGCGCGCCCACCTCGACCTCCAGGGCGGGCAGCCGCACGGGGTCCTCATGCCGATCCACTGGGGCACGTTCAACCTGGCCCCGCACGCGTGGGCGGAGCCGGGGGAGTGGATGCGGGACGCGGCGGCCGCGGCGGACCAGCCGGCCGCCTTCCCCCGCCCCGGCGAGCCCTTCGAGCCGACGGCCCCCCTGCCGGACGAGCCGTGGTGGCGCCCGGTCTCCCACCCCCTCACCCACCCCTGGCGCCGCCCGCGCACCATCGAGGACGGCGCGGGGACGAGCAAGGGGGAGCTGGACCTGGCCGGGGAGCGGTGACACCGGCCGCGTCCTCGCACTGAAGACACCAGCGGGCGTCCTCGCGCTGACGACACCAGCGGCGGGGGCTCCGGCGCTGACAACACCCGCGGCGGGGCCGCGCCACTGACTGGGCGCGCGGCGCCCCGGACCGAGGTCGAGGCCGGGACGGTCGTCTCCTCCGGCGTGTCCGCGGCCTGCCCGGCGCCGCCGGCCGCCTGGCGTCGTCGCGTCGTACGGGCCTGGCCGTGGCCGTGGCCGTTGCCGTCCTCGTCACCGCCACCGGGGTCCGTGGTTCCGCCGCGGTTGCGCTGCTCGCTCCGTACTCGGCGTTGCCCGCGCCGTCGCCGCGACGGCGTTGGCCCCGCCGCCGCCGCGCAATCAGTCAACCGTTCGACGGCTCATACCAGAGCGGGACCTCGGCCGCCGGAGTTCGGCAACTGCCCGGCTCACTTACAAAGTTGCCGACTACGGTGAGTGCTCGCTGTGCGACGCCCGGTCGATCCCTTCGAGTCGCCCGGCCCCTTTCCGCACCCCGAGAGAACCGAGGACGAGGACGCCGTATGTCTCAGCTCCGCCAGCCGGCCGCCCGCGCAGACCGTCGCGAAGGCGGTCGGCACGGCAGGCCGACCGGGCGGGCCGCGCCGCGTCCGGCCGAGACCCACATACGGCCGCAGCTGCTGCGCCTGGCCGTGCTGCCGCCCACCGCGGTGGCGCTCAGCGCGTCCGCGGCCGTCCTGTTCGCCGTGCGCTCCACCGGTGCCCGGCCCGGCCTCGCCCTGTGGGGCGTGCTCGCCGGGGCCTGCTTCGTCACCGTCGCCGGCATCGTCATCGCGGCCGTCGCCGCCGACCGCGCCGCCGCCACGGTCCGCGACCGCGTCCTCGGCCTGCGCCGCACCACCGCCCGCGGCCAGGCCGAACTGCGCGGCCTCGTCGAGCAGTTGCGCAAGGGCGAGGGCCCGCCCCCGCGCCGCGCCCCGAAGCCGCCCGCGCCCGGCGCCGACGAACTCGACCGGCTCGCCGCCGATCTGACGCGGGCCCAGGACGTCGCCGTCACCGCCGTCGTCCAGGCCACCCAGCTCTCCGGCCAGGCAGGCAGCCGGCAGAAGGTCGAGGTCTTCGTGAACCTCGCCCGCCGCCTGCAGTCCCTGGTCCACCGCGAGATCTCCATCCTCGACGACCTGGAGAACGACGTCGAGGACCCCGACCTCCTCAAGGGCCTCTTCCACGTCGACCACCTCGCCACCCGCATCCGGCGGCACGCCGAGAACCTCGCGGTGCTCGGCGGCGCCGTCTCGCGGCGCCAGTGGAGCCACCCCGTCTCCATGACCGAGGTGATGCGCTCCGCCATCGCCGAGGTCGAGCAGTACGCGCGGGTCAAGCTCGTCCCGCCGATCGACGGAACCCTGCGCGGGCACGCCGTCGCCGACTGCATCCACCTGCTCGCCGAACTCGTCGAGAACGCCACCGTGTTCTCCGCCCCGCACACCCAGGTCCTGCTCCGCGCCGGCCTGGTGACCTCCGGCCTCGCCATCGAGGTCGAGGACCGCGGCCTCGGCATGCCGGTGGCCGAGCAGAACCGGATGAACGCGCTGCTCGCCGACCCCGACCAGGTCAACGTGGACAGCCTGTTGCAGGACGGCCGCATCGGCCTGTTCGTCGTGTCGCAGCTCGCCCGGCGGCACGGCATCACCGTACGGCTGCAGACCAACATCTACGGGGGCGTCCAGGCCGTCCTCGTACTGCCGCAGGAGCTGCTCGGCGCCGACCAGGCGCAGCGGGTTCCGCGGGTGCGCAGGGCCGCCGCCGCGGCCACCGCCGACAGCCTGCTCCCGCCGGGCGCGGCCGCCGCGAACGGGCGCAGCGCCCTCCCGCACCCGGTCGACGCGGGCGCCGGCGCGCCCTCCGCGGTCCTGCCCGCCCCGGCCTCCGCGACCCACCTCGCCGCCTCCGCATCCGCGCCGGCCCCATCCGCCCCCGACTCCGCGCCCGCCCCTGCCGCCCCCGCGACGGCCCCGGCGCCACCCCTCGCCTCCGCCCCGCTCAACGGCGGCATCACCGCGGTCCCGCGCCCGCGCGCCGAACCGGCCTCGCCGCAGCCACCCCAGCCCGCACCCGGGACGGACGCGGCCGAGCCGCGTCTCCAGCACCCGGCCGGTCCCGCGCCGCTCCCGCAGCGCCATGCGGGCGGCCCGCGCGCCACCCCCGCCGACGCCGTGCCCGGCATCCGCCCCGAGGACCGGCACAGCGCGGCCGAGCACCTGGCGGCCCCACCCGCCGCGGCGCACCCCACAGCCCCGTACGGCACGCTGCACGGCGCCGTGCGCGGCACGATGGAGCGCCCCCGGCTGCCCCGGCGCAGAGCCCAGGAACACCTCGCCCCGCAGCTGCGCGGCGGCCCCGCTCCGCGCCAGGACGACGAGCCGCCGGCCGGCCACGACCCCGGGCTCATGGCCGCGTTCCAGCGCGGCATCACACTCGCCGAAGCGGCCGAACCGCGCGAGCTGCCCGGGGCGCCGGACCCCGGGGGCGGCGCGAGCGGCAGCGCAGGATGACCGCTGCCCGGGCGGCCCCGTACCGCGCGGCGATAGCGGGCGGGCCCCGCCCCGCCCGCGCCCGTCCCCCCGACCAGCACCACACCGAGCAGACCGAGCAGTTGACAAGGAGTCGATCCCCCATGGCGAGCGATGTGCCGACGGGTCACGTGTCCGATCTCGACTGGCTGATGAGCGGCCTGGTCCAGCGCGTCCCCCACACGAACAGCGCCGTGCTGCTCTCCTGCGACGGTCTCGTCAAGTCCGTGCACGGACTCGACGCCGACAGCGCCGACCACATGGCGGCCCTCGCCTCCGGCCTCTACTCGCTCGGCCGCAGCGCCGGCGTGCGCTTCGGCGACGGCGGCGACGTACGGCAGGTGGTGGTGGAGCTGGACTCCACGCTGCTGTTCGTCTCCACCGCGGGTTCCGGCACCTGTCTCGCCGTCCTCGCCGGACGCGAGGCCGACGCCGCCGTGCTCGGCTACGAGATGGCGATGCTCGTCAAGAGCGTGCGTCCCTACCTGATGACCGCGCCCCGCCAGCCGTCGGCCGAGCCCACGGCGATGAGGAATTGAGGGTGTCGGCGCCGCAGGACGGGCCCTGGCTCGACGGTGCGGCGGGCCGGCTCGTGCGCCCGTACACGATCAGCGACGGGCGCACCCGCCCCAGCACGTCGCTGGACCTGCTCTCCCTGGTGATGGCCACGGGGGCGACCCCCCTCGGCTACCTGGGCCCCGAGCACGACCAGGCGCTCGACCTGTGCGCGCACCCCACGTCGGTCGCGGAGGTCGCCGGCCACCTCGGCCTCCCCGCGGCCGTCACCAAGGTCCTCCTCTCCGACCTCGTCGACTGCGGGGCCCTCACCACCAAGCCGCCCACGTTCCACGACAACCCCACTGACCGGTCCCTACTGGAGGCAGTGCTCGATGGACTACGACGACAGCTCTGAGGCCTTTCCCACCGCACTGAAGATCCTGGTGGCGGGCGGGTTCGGGGTCGGCAAGACGACGTTCGTCGGCGCGGTCAGCGAGATCGCCCCGCTCAGCACCGAAGAGCTGCTCACCACCGTCAGCGCCGCGACCGACAACCTCGACGGCATCGAGAACAAGGTCGAGACGACCGTCGCCATGGACTTCGGCCGCATCACCCTCGACCCCGACCACGTGCTGTACCTCTTCGGCACCCCGGGCCAGGAGCGGTTCTGGTTCATGTGGGACGAACTGTCCGAGGGCGCGCTCGGCGCGGTGATCCTCGCCGACACCCGCCGCCTGGAGGACTGCTTCGCCGCCGTCGACTTCTTCGAGGAGCGCGGCATGGGATTCATCGTGGCCGTCAACGAGTTCGACGGCGGCTACCGCTACGAACCCGAGGAGGTGCGCGCCGCCATCGACCTCGACCCCCAGGTGCCCGTGGTCCGCTGCGACGCGCGCATCTCCAGCTCCGGCATCCAGACCCTGCTGACGCTCGTCCGGCACCTGCTGGCCCACGCCGCCCCCGCGGCCTCCGGGTTCGGGGCGCACACGTGAGCGACGCCCGCCGGGGAACGGACGGATGACCTACGACGCGTCAGGGCGGCTGCTGCTCACCCCGGTCGACCGGGAGGCGTCCGAGCGGGGCCGCCGGCTGCGCGCCCTCGGTCTGGGACTGCGGCCGGAGCGGGTCTTCGACCTGTTCGCCGACCGGCTGGCCGGCGTCACCGGAGCGCCGTACGCCATGGTCAACTTCATCGACGAGAACCGGCAGTTCTTCGCCGGGCTGCACACGCCCGACGGCCGCCATCGCGGCGGCGACCTCGGCACGGCGGCGGCGGGCGCCGCCACGGGTGCGGGTGCGCGCTACCTGGCGCGCGACCACGGGTACTGCCCCCATGTCGTGGTGCGCCGCAAGGCACTCGTCCTGGAAGACGTGTGCGACTACCCGCGGTTCGCGGGCAACCCTGTCGTCGACGCCATAGGAATCCGCTCCTATCTGGGCGCGCCCCTGCTCGACGACCGCACGGGCCTCGCTCTCGGCACCGTATGCGTGGTGGACACGGCACCGCGCCCGTGGGGCAGAGCCGGGCTCGCCACGATCAAGGCGTCGGCCGGTGAGCTGATGGACGTGGTGCGCGCCCGCGGGCACCCCCCGGTGTGACCGAGGGCGCGGCCGTCCGCCGGGAGCCGTCAGGACCGTACGCGCGCCGCGCCTGTAGGAAAGCTGCGACGCCGCTTAAGAAATCCTCGATGGACCCGGGGCGCGGTCGTAGGGAAGAGTCCGGGGTGGCGGCCGATCCGCCGCCTCACCCTTCCACCCTTCCCGTGCCCGGGCGGCTTCGCCCTGTCCGGGTGCGCGACGACAGGAGCCGAGCCGTTGAAGGCGCTGGTCAAGGAGAAGACCGAACCGGGACTGTGGCTGACGGACGTGCCGGAGCCGGCCGTCGGCCCCGGTGACGTACTGATCAAGGTGCTGCGGACCGGGATCTGCGGCACCGACCTGCACATCCGGGCCTGGGACGGCTGGGCGCAGTCCGCCGTGAGCGCGCCGCTGGTCGTCGGCCACGAGTTCGTCGGCGAGGTCGTCGGCACCGGCCGGGACGTCACCGACATCCCCGTCGGCGCCACGGTCAGCGGCGAGGGCCACCTCGTCTGCGGCAAGTGCCGCAACTGCCTCGCCGGGCGGCGCCACCTGTGCCGGGCGACGGTCGGCCTCGGCGTGGGCCGCGACGGCGCGTTCGCCGAGTACGTCGCCCTGCCGGCGGCGAACGTGTGGGTGCACCGCGTCCCCGTGGACCTCGACGTCGCGGCGATCTTCGACCCGTTCGGCAACGCCGTGCACACCGCGCTGTCCTTCCCGCTCGTCGGCGAGGACGTCCTGATCACCGGCGCGGGCCCGATCGGCCTGATGGCGGCCGCCGTCGCCAAGCACGCGGGCGCCCGCAACGTGGTGATCACGGACGTCAGCGAGGAGCGGCTCGACCTCGCCCGCAAGATCGGCGTCAGCCTCGCCCTGAACGTCGCCGACGCGCCCATCGCCGAGGGCCAGCGCGTGCTCGGCCTGCGCGAGGGCTTCGACGTCGGCCTGGAGATGTCCGGCAACCCGGCCGCGATGCGCGACATGCTCGCCAACATGACGCACGGCGGGAAGATCGCCATGCTCGGCCTGCCGGCGCAGGAGTTCGCCGTCGACTGGGCCCGCATCGTCACCTCGATGATCACCGTCAAGGGCATCTACGGCCGCGAGATGTTCGAGACCTGGTACGCGATGTCGGTCCTCCTGGAAGGCGGGCTCGACCTCGCCCCGGTGATCACCGGCCGCTACGCGTACACCGACTTCGACGCCGCCTTCGACGACGCGGCGAGCGGCCACGGCGGCAAGGTCATCCTCGACTGGACCGCCTGACCTCTCCCACCCCTCAAGCCCCAAGGACTTCCGGCATGTTCGACAACGTACGCGACGAGTTCCAGGCCACCCTCGACGAGATCGTCGCCGCGGGCCTGCACAAGCCCGAGCGGGTCATCGGCACCCCGCAGTCCGCCACCGTGGACGTGACGGCGGGAGGCCGCCCCGGCGAGGTGCTGAACTTCTGCGCCAACAACTACCTCGGCCTCGCCGACCACCCCGAGGTCGTCGCGGCGGGCCACGCCGCCCTCGACCGCTGGGGCTACGGCATGGCCTCCGTCCGCTTCATCTGCGGTACGCAGGAGGTGCACAAGGAGCTGGAGGCGCGCCTCTCCGCGTTCCTCGGCCAGGAGGACACGATCCTCTACTCCTCCTGCTTCGACGCCAACGGCGGTGTCTTCGAGACCCTCCTCGGCCCCGAGGACGCGGTGATCTCCGACGCCCTCAACCACGCCTCGATCATCGACGGCATCCGGCTGAGCAAGGCCAGGCGCCTGCGGTACGCCAACCGCGACATGGCCGACCTCGAGGCCCAGCTCAAGGCGGCCGGCGACGCCCGGCGCAAGCTGATCGTCACCGACGGCGTCTTCTCCATGGACGGCTACGTGGCCCCGCTCGCCGACATCTGCGACCTGGCCGAGCGGTACGGCGCCATGGTCATGGTCGACGACTCGCACGCGGTCGGTTTCGTCGGCCCCGGCGGCCGCGGCACCCCGGAGCTGCACGGCGTCATGGACCGCGTCGACATCATCACCGGCACCCTCGGCAAGGCGCTCGGCGGTGCCTCCGGCGGCTACGTCGCGGCGCGCGCCGAGATCGTCGCGCTGCTGCGCCAGCGCTCGCGCCCCTACCTGTTCTCCAACAGCCTCGCCCCGGTCATCGCCGCCGCCTCCCTGAAGGTCCTCGACCTCCTGGAGTCCGCCGGTGAGCTGCGGGAGCGGCTGGCGGCCAACACGAAGCTGTTCCGCACGCGGATGACGGACGAGGGCTTCGACGTCCTGCCCGGCGACCACGCGATCGCGCCCGTCATGATCGGCGACGCGTCGGTGGCGGCCCGGATGGCCGAGCTGCTCCTGGAGCGCGGCGTCTACGTGATCGGGTTCTCCTACCCGGTCGTGCCGCAGGGCCAGGCCCGCATCCGCGTCCAGCTCTCCGCCGCGCACTCCACCGAGGACGTGGACCGCGCCGTCGACGCCTTCGTCGCGGCCCGCGCGGAGCTGGGCTGACGCGACCGCGGGGCCATGGCCGGTGACGGGTGGTCGGTCCCCGACCGCCGGCTGCCGGTAAGGACGGGTTCGGCGGCATTCGCACCCGGGGTGGGTGCCAATCCGGCCGGTGCGGGAGAATCGGCGGCATGATCGAAGCGCGGCGGCTGCACATCCTCCGTGCGGTGGCCGACCACCGCACGGTCACGGCGGCTGCCGCCGCGCTCTACCTCACCCCGTCCGCGGTCTCGCAGCAGCTGACCGCGCTGGAGCAGGAGACCGGCCACAAGCTGGTCGAGCGCGGCGCCCGCGGCGTCCGGCTCACCCCCGCGGGCGAGATCCTGCTCACCCACACGAACGCCGTCCTCGCCCGTCTGGAGCAGGCCGAGGCGGAGCTGGCCGCGTACAGCACGGGCGAGGCCGGCACGGTGACGCTCGCCTCGTTCGCCACCGGCATCGGCCTCGTCGTCGGACCGGCCCTGGCCCGCCTCGCCCGCACCGCGCCCGGCATCCGGGTCCGGGTCCAGGACGCGGAGGGCGACGCCAGCCTGCCGATGCTCCTGGACCGGCGCATCGACGTCGCGGTCGCCGTCGAGTACCGGGGCGCCCCCGGCGCCGACGACGACCGGATCACCCGGGTGCCTCTCTACGCGGAGCCCTTCGACGCGGTGCTGCCCGTCGCCCACCGGCTCGCCGCGGCCGAGCGGGTGCCGGTGGCCGACCTGGCGAAGGACACCTGGATGGGCCCCTACCCGGGCAACCCCTGCCACGACGTGGTCGTGCTGGCCTGCGAACACGCCGGATTCTCCCCGCAGTTCGAGCACTCGTCGGACGACTTCCGCGCGGTCGTCGCCCTCGCCTCGGCGGGCGCGGGGGTGGCGCTCGTGCCGCGTTCGGCCCTGGTCGGCATGGACCTCTCCGAGGTCGTCGTGCGGCCGATCGAAGGCGTCGCGCCCACCCGCAAGGTCTTCGCGGCCGTCCGGCACGGGGCCGAGGCCCATCCGCTGATCCGGCCGGTCCTGGACGCGCTCGGCGACGCGGCCCGAGACTGAGGGCGGGCGGACATCCGGCTCCTTGACCCAAACGTTTCATATCTGGGTTACCGTGCCGGATATGAGACGCGAGAGTGATGTGCCACCAAGAGAGCCCAGCACCACCGTCCAGACCGGACCCGACCCGGTCGACACCCGGCTCGGCGCCCGCCTCGCCGAACTCCGCGCCGAACAGGGCTGGTCCCTGGGCGACCTGGCGGACCGCAGCGGGGTGAGCCGGTCCACCCTCTCCCGCGCCGAACGCGCCGAGATCAGCCCGACCGCGGCCCTCCTCAACCGGCTCTGCGCCGTCTACGGGCACACCATGTCCCAGCTCCTGAGCGAGGTCGAGTCCGCCCCCGCCCAGGTGGTCCGCGCCCCGGAACAGACCGTGTGGCGCGACGACGCCAGCGGCTTCGTCCGGCGCTCGGTGTCGCCACCCCTGCCGGGCCTGCGCGCCGAAGTGGTCGAGGGGCGGCTCGAACCGTACGCCGACATCGCCTACGACCGGCCGCCCGTCCCCGGCCTGGAACAGCACATCTGGGTGCTCGACGGCCGCCTCGCGCTCACCGTGCAGGGCGTCCGGCACACCCTCACCACCGGTGACTGCCTGCGCTTCCGCGTCTGGGGCCCGACCCACTTCCACTGCCCGGGCCCCGAGGCCGTGCGCTACGCGCTGGTGGCGGTCCGCCCATGACGCCGCTCCCGGTCCGGCGCCTGACGGCCGACCAGTTCCCGGACCACGTCGACAAGTTGGGGGAACTGCTCGCCGACACCGTGCGCGGCGGCAACTCGCTCGGCTTCCTGCACGGGCTGACCGCGCGCGCCGCCGCCGACTGGTGGCACGCCCGCACCCCCGACGTGCGCCGCGGCACCCTCACCGTCTGGGCAGCCCTCGACGAGGCCTCGGGCCGCTGCGCGGGCACGGTCTCCCTCGCCCTCGGCGACCGGGACAACGGCCGGCACCGGGCCGAGGTGGTCAAGCTGATGGTGCACGGTTCCGCCCGCGGCCGGGGGCTCGGTCGCGCTCTGCTCGCCGCCGCGGAAGCGGGCGCCGCCGCCGCGGGACGCACCCTGCTCGTCCTCGACACCGAGACCGGCAGCCCCGCCGAGCGCCTCTACGCCGGCGCGGGCTGGACCCGGGCCGGGATCATCCCCGACTACGCGGCCGACCCGACCGGGACCCCACGGCCCACCACGCTGTTCTACAAGCGGCTCGGTCCGACCCGTCCGACCCGTCCGGCCGGTCGGCAGGTATGAGCGCGGACGGGGCAGGGGAAGTGCACAGGACCCGCACACCGCACCCGCGATCAGGAGCCGCACCATGACCGACCCCGCCTACACGACCAGCGCCCTCAGCACCGGCGACGGCGCGGCCGTGGCCACGTACACCTGGCTGCCCGACGGCGGCAGGCCCCGCGCCTTCGTCCAGATCGCCCACGGCGCCGCCGAGCACGCGCTGCGCTACGACCGCTTCGCCCGCCACCTCACCGCGCACGGCTACGGCGTCCTCGCCTCCGACCACCGCGGCCACGGCGCCACCGCGGTGACCACCGGCGGCTACGGCGTCACCGACGACGCGGAACCCGGCACCGTGGACGCCTGGCTCGCCGTCGTCGAGGACCTCAAGGCCATCGGCGACCAGGCGCGGGCGCTGTACCCGGACGTCCCGTTCGTACTGTTCGGCCACAGCCTCGGCTCACTGCTCGCGCGCGACTACGCCCAGCGGCACGCGGACGACCTGGTCGGCCTCATCCTGTCGGGCACCTTCCGCTCCCTGCCGGGCGCCGACAACGAAGGGTCCGTCGCCGCCCTGGAGGCGGAGATCGCCCGCTCCGGCCGGGCCGCGCCCTCCTCCTACGTCCCCGACCTCTTCGCCTCCTTCAACGACCCGTACCCGCACCGCACCGGCTTCGAATGGCTCTCCCGGGACGAGGCCGAGGTCGACGCGTACGTGGCCGACGAACGCTGCGGCTTCCCGTTCTCCGCGGGCCTCGCCCTGGACTGGGTCCGGGCCGTCCGCCGCATCAACGATCCCGCGAACCTCGCCCGCATCCCCGCCGACCTCCCCATCCACGTGGCGTCCGGCACGGAGGACCCCTGCAACCAGCGCATGACCCTGGTCCACGAACTCCTGGAGGACTTCCGCTACGCCGGTGTCACCGACCTGACCTGGCGCGGCTACGAGGGCGCGCGCCACGAGATCCTCAACGAGACCAACCGCGACGAGGTCCAGGCCGACCTCCTGGCCTGGCTGGACAAGCGCGTGCCGTGAACCGGCCCCGGGCGCGGTTGTCAGTGCCCTTGGCTACGGTTTCTGCCATGCCGGACGCCGAGGAAGTACGCGCCATCGCCCTGTCCCTGCCGGAGACGACGGAGAAGACCGCCTGGTCCATGCCGACCTTCCGGGTCGCGGGGAAGATGTTCGCCACGCTGCCCGAGGAGGAGACCTCGATCGCCGTGCGCTGCCCCAAGGAGGAGCGCGACGAACTGGTCCTCGCCGAGCCGCAGAAGTTCTGGATCGCCGCCCACGAGGCGTCCTTCGCGTGGGTCCGCGCCCGGCTCGCCGCGCTCGACGACACGGACGAACTGCGCGCGGTCCTCACCGACTCCTGGCGCCAGGCCGCCCCGCCCCGGCTGCTCGACGCCCACCCGGAGCTGGCGCAGGGGCCCACGGACTGAAAACTCCGTGGGCCCGCCGCGGCGCGCGTGGCATGATCCGTGCCCG
Source organism: Streptomyces sp. NPDC049813 (assembly GCF_044465085.1). NCBI lineage: Bacteria > Bacillati > Actinomycetota > Actinomycetes > Kitasatosporales > Streptomycetaceae > Streptomyces > Streptomyces sp. NPDC049813. The sequence goes on from NZ_JBITLI010000001.1 coordinate 261,125, forward strand.
TAGAGGCGGACGGGGCGGGCGGGGCGGGACGGAGTCGGGGCGGATGAGGCGGGGCGATGGTGCGGGGGCGCGCCTGGGCGGAGCGAAGCGGGGCGGTGGTGCGGGGGCACGCCTGGGCGGATCGCAGCAGGGCGATGGCGCGGGGCCGCGCCGAGGCCGGACGGAGCGGGGCAGGGGCAGCGATGCGGGGTCACGCCCAGGGCGGACGGAGCGGGGCAGGGGCAGCGATGCCGGGCCGCGCCCAGGGCGGACGGAGCGGGGCAGGGGCAGTGATGCCGGGTCACGCCCAGGGCGGACGGAGCGGGGCGGTGGTGCGGGATCGCGCCCAGGCCGGACCGGGCGGGGTGGCGGTGCCGGGCCGCGCCGGGGGAGCGTCTGGTCGCGGGAGTTCGGGCTGTTCTTCACGGCGCGGGCCGTCGCCAAGCTCGGCGACACCATGCTGCCCGTCGCGCTCGCCGCGGGCCTGCTCCAGTACGGGTACGGCGCGGGCGCCGTCGGCCTCGCGATGGCCGCGTCCGTCGGCTGCTTCGCCGGGCTCGTCATCTTCGGCGGCGTCGTCGCGGACCGCTGCGACACCCGGTGGCTGATGATCGGCGCCGACGCCGCCCGCCTGCTGACCCAGTCCCTCGCCGCCGTCATGTTCTTCTCCGGGCACGTCGTGCTCTGGCAGATCTGCGTCATCGGCGCCGTCAACGGCGCGGCCTCCGCTCTCTTCCAGCCCGGCGTCGCCAGCACCGTGCCCCGCCTCGCCGAGGACGTCCAGGCCGCCAACGGCGCGATCCGCGTCGCCGAGTCCGGCTCCCAGCTCGCGGGCCCCGCCGTGGCGGGCCTGCTCGTCGCGTTCGCCTCGCCGGGCCTCGTCTTCGCCGCACACGCCGGGACGTACGCGCTGAGCGCCCTGTGCCTGCTCCTCCTGCGCCTGCCCCCGCTGCCGCCGACGCCACCGGGCAGCGGCCCCTCCCACCAGCGCTTCCGCGCGGACCTCGTCCAGGGCTGGCGGGAGTTCCGCTCCCGGACCTGGCTCTGGGGCGTGATCGCCGTCTGGAGCGTCCTGATGATCGGCGCGACCGGCCCCGCCCTGCCCCTCATCGCGACGCAGGTCACCCAGGAGTACGGCCCGCGCGCCTACGGCCTGGTCAACTCGGCGCTCGGCGCGGGCACCGTCATCGGCGGCGTGATCGCCCTGCGGCTGCGCCCGCGCCACATGCTCCGGGCCGGCTCCCTGGCCCTGTTCGCCTACGCCCTGTTCCCGGCCGTGGTCGGTGCGGGGCTCGGCGTGCCCGGCATGATGGCGGGCTGCGCGGTCGCCGGGGCGGGCATGTCGTTCTGGGGCGTGATGTGGGCGACGAGCGTCCAGACCCAGGTCCCGCGCGACGTCCTCAACCGCATCCACGCCTACGACGTCGCGGGCTCCCTCGCCATGGCCCCGGTCGGCCAGGCGCTGGCGGGTCCCGCGGCCGACGCGTTCGGCACCCGCCACGTCCTGCTCGCCGGGGGAGTCGTGGCGGTCGCGTGCGCGGGGGCGCTGCTTGCCGTCCCGGCGATCCGCGGCCTCGTGCGGGCGGATCTGCCGCCGGTACGGGGCGTGTCCCTGGCGCTGCCGGAGCCGGGTGTGCCCGCGGTGCGCGGGGAGGGAGACGGCCCCGCGAGCCCTTAACCAGCGGCGCCCACGTTCAGGAAGCCGCTGATCCGCCGGCGTAGCGACGCGGGGTCGAGCCCGTGTGCGGCGACGTGCTCCTCGGGGTCGCCATAGCGCCGCAGCTCGCGGCGGCCCACGCCGAGTCCGAGCACGCGGTGCGGGAGATCGCAGAGCGCGTCGTTCGCGGCCGCCGCGGAAGTGCCCGCGAGATACGGCTCCACGAGCACGACATCGGCGGCGTCACCCGCGCCCACGGCACGGCGCAGGGCCACGGAGTCGAAGGGCCGCACCGTGGCGGCGTACAGCACGGTGACGTCGAGGCCGGCGGTCGCGGCCAGCACGTCGCCGAGCAGCGGCCCGACGGCGACGACCACCCCCCGCCGCCCCTCGCGCAGGGTCAGCAGCCGCTCACCGTCCACGGCGAACGGCTCCGGGTTTGCCTGCGTGGACAGCCGCACGTACACGCGCTCGTCACCGTCCCGCACGGCGTGCCGCAGCAGCGTCTCGGCCTCGTCGGGGTGCCCGGGCACGTGCACGGTCCAGCCGTCGAGCGTGTCGAGCAGGGCCACGTCGCCGGGCGCCATGTGCGTGAACCCGCCCGCCGACACGTCGTAGGACCCACCGGCGCTCACCAGGACCCCGCCCACGTCCTGATGCCCGAGATCCAGCTTGACCTGCTCGAAGGGCCGCTCCACGAGGAAGCTGGCGAAGGTGTGCATGACGGGGCGCATCCCGGCGAGCGCGAGCCCCGCACCCGCCCCGATGAGCAGTTGCTCCCGGATCCCGACGTTGATCACGCGGTGCGGATGGCGGCGCGCGGCGCCGGTGAAGGCGTCGCGCCCGATCTCGGCGAGAACGACCGCCACGCGGGAGTCCTCGTCCAGCAGCTGGGAGAGGACGGGGGCGAAACGGTCACGCATGGTGTCCATGGATCCTCCTACTTTTCTTGGGGCGAGATGACGGGCACGAACCGGCGACGACGTACGACGGGGGGCCTACGCCGTCGCCGCGGCGCGGGGACAACTTCAGCTGAGCCGCGGCTCGACGCGGGCGACGACGACGTGCGGTCGGCCCGGGTGCGGCGCGGTGAAGGCCTCGTACAGGGCGTCGTGGTCCCGGCCGTCCACGCTCAGGGTCGACCAGCCGGCGGCGTCGAAGCGGGCCGCGATGCCGCCCGCGCGGCCGTACGTGGCGGACAGGTTGTCGACCACGACGGTGTGCAGCCGGTCCAGGCCGACGGCTCCGGCGAACGCGACGGCCTCGTGGTTGCTGCCCTCGTCGAGTTCGGCGTCGCCGACCAGCACCCAGACGGCGGGCTCAGGCCGGCCCTGGGCACGCAGCCCCAGTGCCGTGCCCACCGCGATCGGCAGCCCGTGCCCCAACGACCCGCTGCCGATCTCCGCCCCCGGCACGAGCACCCGGTCCGGATGGAGCCCGAGCCGCGAGGCGAACGTCCCGAAGCCGTCCAGCCACTCGACCGGCACGAACCCCTTCGCGGCGAGCACCGCGTAGTACGCCATCGGCCCGTGCCCCTTCGACAGCAGGAACCGGTCCCGCCCCGGATCGTCGACCGTCTCGGGGCCGACCCGCAGCACCCTGTCGTAGAGCACCCACAGCACGTCGAGGGTGGAGGTGGCGGCGGGCCCGTGCTTCTCGTCGCCGGTCATGAGGCTCATCAGGCGGGGGAGGTCTTCGTAGCGGCGGGTGAGTCCGGGCCGGGGTCCTTGCGCTGTCGTCGTCATAGGGGCAGCGTGCGACCTCAAGCAAGCTTGAGGTCAAGCGCGCCCCGCGACCTCCCTCGGCCCCGGCCGCCCCCGCCACCCCGTAAGGGGTGCGCGACCACCGCCCCGAATGCGGTATGGTTTCGGTGCGCGTTCGGCCAGGGGAAAGCCCAGGTCAGCGGGTACCGGGACGTGGCGCAGCTTGGTAGCGCACTTGACTGGGGGTCAAGGGGTCGCAGGTTCAAATCCTGTCGTCCCGACAAGTTCGAACATCGAACGTCGCAGGTGAAGGGCCGTTTTCGAACGGCCCTTTTTCTGTTGCTCCCGTGCTCCCGTGCTCCCGTGCTCCCGTGCTCCCAGTGGGAGCACGGAGAGGGGGAGCGGGCTCTCGCTGTCCCCTTGTCCGTTTGCTCCCACTCGGGCCGATGCGCACATATTCGGTTTCTTGCACGCACGTTCACTTCGGTGTCCGTTTTGTTACCTGCGGCTCCTTGTCGATCGGGTGGCTTCTGGGGGTATGTGATTGCGCTCATGCCGCTGGTCACCCGTGCCTCCAGTGGGAGTGGGGTCGGGAGCGGCGGCCTCATATCCGCGAGCCGGGATATGGGGGCATGCGCATTCTTGACCCCATGTCCGATTCCGGTTGGGTGGTAGGCCGGTTTCTGGTGATGGCGGTTGCTGGATGCATGGAGATGTTGAGCGCAAGAGGCGAGAGGCTCGACGGTCCTCAGGGACGCGGTCCGTTGCGGGAGCGGGTTGACGTCTGGGCGCTGCCGCTGGGAGCTTCGCGCTGTCAGATGCGGAATGCCGACTGGAGCCGGGGGTAGGAGTGCTCGCCCGGTTGCGTCCGGGGGCGTCAGTTAAGACCTTGCGAGCTAAGGCGGCGTGACGGTCAGAGGCCGGAGTCGGCTGACGCACTCTTCACAATCTGCGATTCCCTCTTTACATTCAGTGAAAGTGACATGACATGTCCGGGATGGGACTCGGGCGTAGTCGAGAGTGGGGTGCGGTCCGGGGGTCCGTTCGAGTGCCGTCGGCCGCTTTTTTGTCCCAAGGGGGCGGCATGGCGGACCGAGCAGTTCGACGCGGCACGTATGAAGAAGCGGTGCGCGTGGCGGTCTCTGGTTTCGGGGCCGAAGTGACGCCCAAGCTCAGAGGCGGGGGGTGGAAGGAGGATCAGCTCCGTGGCCCGCTGGAGACTTTGATCAGGGGGGTTGGGCGACGGCTGGGGTTCACTGTCACGCTGGTCGGTGAAGTCCCACTCGTGGACCTGCGAGCCAGACCCGACTACGCGGTGCTGGTCGACGGAGCGCTCGTCGGTTACATAGAGTTGAAGGGGCCGGGACGAGGGGCAGATCCCTCCGCCTTCACCGGGGACAGCGCCGCCCAGTGGGAGAAGCTGCGGCTGCTTCCCAACGTCCTGTATTGCGACGGGGACGAGTTCGCGTTGTACCGCGGCGGTCAACTCTTCGGCAAACGTGCCGGAATGAAAGGCTCCGTCCTCAAGTCCGGCGCTCGGCTGGCGCCGGACGGAGCGGCTCTGTCCAGGGTGCTTCGTGACTTTCTCCTCTGGCAGCCCAAACCGCCGCGTAGCACCGCGCAGCTGGTTCGCTCTGTCGCTGGCCTGTGCCGTCTGCTCTGTGACGAGGTGGCCGAGTCGATGGTTCGGGAGAAGGCCGGCAGGCGCCGCCGGGTCTTCACTGAGATCGCCGAGGAATGGCGGCGCCTGCTCTTCCCTGAGACAACCGATGCTGAGTTCGTAGAGCAGTTCGGTCAGACCGTCGTGTTCGCCCTGCTGTTGGCAAGGGTCGAGGGCATCGCGTTCGAGGGCGAGTCGGTGCATGCGATTGCCACTAAGTTGGGCAAGCGGCACTCGTTGATGGGGAAGGCCCTGGATGTCCTCACCGAGGAGTCGGCGACCAGTGAGCTGTCGACGACGCTGGACACGCTGCTGCGGGTGGTGGGTGCAGTCGAGTGGAGCCGGCTTGATGACGGTTCCGGAGACTCCTATCTGCTGCTCTACGAAGACTTCCTGCAGATCTATGACCGTGAGCTGCGCGTCCGCACGGGCTCCTACTACACACCGCACGGTGTGGTCGAAGCTATGGTGCGCCTGACCGAGGCGATCCTGCAGCGGTCTTTCGGCATCGAGAGCGGGTTTGCGTCGCCGGAAGTAGTCGTGGTCGACCCCGCGATGGGGACGGGCACGTTTCTGTTGTCGATCCTCAGGCGGGCGGCCGCCACCATCACCGAGGAGGAAGGGCCTGGAGCGCTGGGTCCTCGACTTCGGCAACTGGTGGGTCAGCGACTCGTCGGCTTCGAGAGGCAAATCGGCCCGTACGCCGTGGCGGATCTGCGCATGCATGCGCTGTTGAAGGACCACGGTTCCGCGGCTCCGAGGCAAGGGCTGCGCCTCCTGGTGGCCGACACCCTCGACAACCCCAGGGGCGAGTTCAACTGGATCCCCCACACCTATCGCCCGCTCGCAGAATCGCGTCGTCAGGCCAACAAGGTCAAGCGGGACGAACGCGTCATGGTGGTCATCGGCAATCCGCCCCACGACGCCGTGACGCGCGGTGCCGGCAAATGGATTGAGGCAGGTGATCCGAACGTTGGTGAAAAACCACCGTTGGATGCCTTCCGGCTCGCGGGCAACGGAAGATACGAATCGAAGCTGACCAACCTCCATGTCTTTTTTTGGCGCTGGGGGACCTGGAAGGTTTTCGACGCGCATGATGACGCGCCGTTCGGTGTGGTCGCCTACATTACGCCCAAGGCCTGGCTGAAGGGCCGCGCATTCGCGGGAATGCGCCGCTACCTGAGGAGATCGGCCGATGAAGGATGGATCATCGATCTATCTCCCGAAGGCCAACGATCAGTCGTGGCGAACCGTCTCTTTCCCTCAGTGGCGCAGGAGTTGTGCATCGCGGTTTTCGTACGTCTGCGTGAAGGACACCGGGAGGACGGCGCTCGCGTGCACCACCTAAAGGTGCAGGGGCGCCGAGACGACAAGGCGGAGCGCCTACTCAACCTGACCCTCGATGATCCTGAGTGGCGCGACTGCGCACGGGGAGACACAGACCCCTTCCTTCCGGAAGGCGACGACCTATGGATGAGTGCGCCGCCGCTGACGGACCTCATGCCGTGGTCCTCGCGCGGAGTAACGCCGGGCCGGGTGTGGGTCTATGCGCCGGATGAGGCGACCCTCCGCAAGCGGTGGCGGATCTTCCTCAGCGCTCAACCTGCCGAGCGCAGGAGACTTCTCGGAGAGGCCAGGGACCGTACGATCGACAGCCGAGTCACACCGCTCGCCGGAACAACGGGTTACGACACCACTCCATTAAGACAGGAACAGCGGCCTCAGCCCCCTGCTGCCCGGATCGGTTATCGCTCCTTCGACCGGCAATGGGTCCTGCCGGATCACCGGCTCATGGTGGTCGCGCGCCCAGACCTCTGGCGGGTCCAGGGAGAACACCAGGTGTTCACCGTGGAGCAGAACGCGCACCCCGTCGTGGACGGGCCGGCTCTCGTGTTCAGCGCGCTGATCCCCGACATGCATTACTTCAACGGACGCAGTGGCTGCGTCCGTCCGCTCTATCGAGATGGATGGGCAGAGTGCCCCAACCTTGCTCCCGAGCTGCTTGACGCGGTTTCCCGACGGCTCGCCGTCCCGGTCACACCCGAAGACTTTCTGGCTTACATAGCCGGGGTGGTTTCCCACCCGGCCTACACGGATCGCTTTCGGGAGAACCTCGAAGACCCAGGCGTTAGGGTGCCGCTGACGGGAGATACCGCCCTGTGGGAACGTGCCGTTCGCCTCGGCCGCCGTGTGCTGTGGCTGCACACATACGGGGATCGCTTTTCCGATCAGGCAGAGGGTCGTACGCGTGAGGGGCTGAGGCTTTCGTCTGGCCGCCCTCGCTGTGTTGTTGAGATACCCGACACGGAGGCGGGCATGCCGCAGGCTCTCCGGTACGAGCCAGAAAATCAGCGCCTGTGGATCGGTTCTGGGTGTATCGAACCGGTACCGCCTTCGACCAGGGAATATCAAGTCTCCGGGATGAACGTCCTCGACAAGTGGTTCGGCTATCGCCGGAGAGAGCCAGCGGGAAAGCGCCGACTGGACCTCGATTTTGAGGTGGCTCGTCGGTGGTCTCCCGACTGGACAACTGAGTTGCTCACCTTGCTGAACATCCTTGGTCTGCTGGTGCAGCAAGAGCCGGCGCAGCGGGAACTGCTGGAGGCGGTCTGTTCCGGCCCTCTTATCTCCGTATCGGAACTGACGCAGGAGGGCGTTCTCCCAGTGCCACCGCGTGCACGAAAGCCCGTCAGGCCTGTCGGCTTGTGACTGTTCGCCCGCCGATGCGGGCGAACTTGGCTTCCGCCTGCTGCGGTTAGCCGCTAACGCGGTGAAGCCGTCACAACGCGACGGCCCGTACCCTGGCCCTGAGGTCCGACTTGTATAGCGGTAGTGGAACGGCGTCGAGTTGGCCGCTCATAGCGTTTCCGTAGGACGCCGGGCCGGGTGGCTCGTGAGGTTCCTGCCGCCGTTCCTGGTGGCTCATCGGGGGTGCCGCGGTTCCGGCGTCCGTCTACGCCCTGACTCAACAGAGGCCTGCCCCGGCCCGGTTGCTTCCCCGCTGTCCGAGGGGCCTTGACCCTTGATGTTGGACACACGAGACACTGGATCTAGAGGATCTGAGAACGGACATCGCGTTCGCGGGATCGATCATGCACACCGACCACGGAGCCCAGTACTTGAGCAGGGATTTTGCTGCAGCCTGCAGGTCAGCAGGGGGCCGACAGAGTATGAGCGCGGTCGGGTCCAGCGCGGACAACGCACTCGCCGAGTCCTTCAACGCGACCTTCAAACGCGAGACCCCGCAGGGCCGAAAGAGCCGGCCGACCGAGCGTGAGGCCCGACTCGAGGCGTTCAGATGGCTCCACCGCTACAACACCCGGCGTCGACACTCCCGCCTCGGACAGCAATCGCCCGACGCCTTCGAGAACACCTTCCACCCCACAGCTACTACGCTGTCACCAGCCGCATAACCCGTGTTCAGGATTCGGGGTCAAGGCCCCGGGGCGGTGCATGCGGCGTTGCCGGTGGCCCAGCCGACTGCCCCGACTGAGATGCGGAACCACTGGTTTCCTCGGCCAACTGACGCCTCCCCGCCCCGGCACTGAAGCTCCCTGCGACGCAGATCATTTCATTCGTGGCCGGGGTCATCCCGACCTCCGTCGGGATATTGCGAGCACCACCCCACCACAGGTCTGAACATCGAGCGTTGCATTGGCACGACCGGCGCCCTGACCGCTTTTACCGGAGCCGAATCTTCGGCACTCGCAACAGGTGCCGTTACGCCGCGGTGAACGTAGTAGCGTCTGTTGCCGTCGGCACGGGAACGACCTCCACGTACACCCCGCGTGCGGCGAGATCCCGTACCGTCTGGTGGAGCGTGATCTGCGAGAAGGCGAAGAGGGAGTCGGGGGTGACAGTCCTCCCCGACTTGTGCCGGACGGCGAGGACCAGCCGGCGGGGTGTGAAGTCGTCCGGCAGCTTGATTCTCCCGCCGCTGTCCTGGGTAACCCGGCGGATGAACTGGGCTCTGGCCTCGAACGAGTTGAGCAGGAGGTCGACGGCTACCTGGGCCTGCCCGAGGAGATGGCTGAAGGAGGCCGAGGACTCCGCTTGTTTGACGAGAATCAGAGTGCCGTCCGGCGTCAGCAGGTCGCAGATCTCGACGCGGTCGGTGCGTTTGAGGGGGTTGTTGATGAACTCGCCGTCCAGGAACAGCCAATCCGGCTGAGCCTTCACGACCGCCCGGTTGTAGGTCCGCTCGTTCGCGGCACCGGGCCAGGGCGGCAGGCCGTACACCGCGGCGTCGATGAAGATGCGCCGCAGGCCCTCGCGCACGGACTCGAGGTAGCCGACGCCCAGCTCGTACCACTCGCCGTCCAGAAGGCAGTACTTTCGTGAGCCGAGCGAGATGTCGGCCTGGATCCAGTCCAGGGCGTAAGTGGTCGCCAGAGGGGTGGAGTATCTGGGTGACGGGTCACGGTGAAGGGTCACCGTGCCGTCGCGCATGGCGGCGAGACGCGTGCCGGATCGGCGGATCCGGGCTCGGGTGAGGACGTAGCTCAGGTCGAAGGCGTCGGAAACGAAGGCGTCGGTGCTGCCGATGCGGGTCCGGTACGCGGTGGCTTCGGCGTACGCGCCGTGCAGGTCGAGGGGGACGGAGAACGAAATTCGTCCGTCAGGAGGAGCCCCGAGGAGACGGTCGAGGGCTGTATCGAGCGCGGCCCGGGTAAGGGCGTCGGTGACCGGGACGATGTGGTCGACGAATTCCAGTTCGGGATGCGGGCTGTCTCCTTGGCAGACCCGGGTGATGGTACGGAGATCCTCGACCAGGTCCGCCGGCTCGACGCCGAGGGGGAGTCGCAGGCCGACACCGCCCTGGGCGGTGCAGGCGCGGCCGTTCGCGTGGCGACTGCGGGTGAGCGGGACGTCGTCGAGGTGGCCGCCGAGGTGGCGGACCACTCGCGCCTGGTCACGGATGCCGAGTGCCGGAACTGAGGCGCCGGTGGGTACCAGGGAGATGTCGGTGCGAGGGCGGCCGAGTGCTTTGGTGACGGCGCCGCTGATGTGCCGGGGGTCGATCATCCGGATGGCGAATCGGAGGCCGAACCGTTTGTCCTTGAGAGCGTCGGGAACCAAGCGGTAACCGTTGCCGCAGGTCACGGCGTATACCTGGCCGTCGACGGCGAGAAGTAGCAGAGCGCCGGTACGGCGGACCGGCTCGAACACCGGGATTCCGGTGGTGCGGGCGTTCGGCGCGCACCAGGTGTCGGCCGGTTCCTCTTTGCCGTAGGTGAGGTAGACCGCCGGCACACCGAGGACCTCCGGCTGATGCAGCTCTGCTCCCAGTCGGTCGAGCTGTTCGTGGTCGAGGGCCTCGAACATGGCCTCCGGGGTGGGGGAGACCGTGCCGAGGCGGTAGATGGTGCGCACTGCGGTGTGGGCGGTCATGGGGATGTCTCCGAGCGGTGAGCGTTGAGCGCTGGCAGGGACACGGCGCGACTAGGCCGGACGACAGCTCGTCCGTACACGTTTACTTTGGCAATCCCCTGTGTACGTTGTCAACGCGAAACACGTGTTCTGTTTGCTGCGGCTCTGCGTGTACGGTGGGCTCATGACGGACCATGCCGTACCTGCCACCGGCCCCCTCGTCACTGGATCGGAGATCGCCAGGATCGCTGGGGTCACTCGCGCCGCCGTGTCCAACTGGCGTCGTCGCTACGAGGACTTCCCTGCCCCCTCGGGTGGCGCGGCGAGCAGCCCGCTCTTCGCACTGGCCGAAGTCCAGGCCTGGCTGGAGAAGCAGCGGAAGGGGCAGGACGTCTCGGTCGAGGTCCAGGTGTGGCAGGAGCTGCGGGCCGCCTACGGAGAAGACATGGTCGCGGGCCTCGCGGATGTGGCCGAACTGTTGTCGAAGGGGCATGGGCGACGGCCGTCGGGACTGCGCCTGCCGCGAGAGGTGGCGGAACGGGTTCGTACGCTCGCTGAAACCGATCGGCCTGTTGACGTCGTGAACGCACTGACCGAGCGCTTTGTCGACGCCGCCCGGCGTGCCGGATCGGATCAGTTGACATCGACCCGCCTTGCCCGCGCCGTACGCCACTTCGCCCCACCGCTTACGTCCGGAGCCACTGTCTTCGACCCTGCCTGCGGCATCGGACTGCTGCTCTTCTCCGTCGCGGACCAGGCTGACGTGCTCTGCCGTGGACAAGAAGCCGATGCCGACTGCGCGCGGCTTGCCAGACTGCGCGCCGCCCTGTCCTCGCTGCCTGACGCCCGGATCGAGGCGGGTGACTCGCTCCGGGACGACCGGTGGCCCGACCTCCGGGCCGAACTGGTGGTCTGCGATCCACCGGTGGGCGTCACCGGATGGGGCCGGGAGGAGCTCCTGCTCGATCCGCGCTGGGAACTCGGTACACCGTCCAAGGCAGAGGGCGAACTCGCCTGGCTGCAGCACGCCTACGCACACACTGCGCCGGGCGGGCACGTAGTGATCGTGCTGCCCGCCTCCGTCGCCTACCGCAAGGCCGGGCGAAGGATCAGGGCCGAACTGGTCCGCAGAGGCATTCTCACCCAGGTCGTCGCCCTGCCCCCGGGCACGGCGTCCTCACATGCTCTCCCCATCCACCTGTGGACTCTCCGACGCCCTGGGCAGGCCGACAGCCCCCGGACGACGGTGCGCCTGGTGGACCTCACCGCCAACGATCCCGACGCCGCCCTGGATCCGCGCGCCGAGCAGACCGTGGACGTCCCCTCGATCAGCCTCCTCGACGACGCGGTCGACCTCACCCCTGGCAGTCATCTCCAGGCCGGGCACCGCGACTACCCCGGCGAGTTCACGGCTCTCCGCGGCGATCTGGAGCAACAACTGCGCCGGCTGACCGCACTGCTGCCACAGCTCCGGCCCGGTGCCGGGGCGGGCTCGCTCGACGGCGCCACGGCAAGCGTCGCCGAACTCCTCCGTGCGGGCCTCGTGAGCTACGAAGGCCCGGAGCCCGTCTCGGCCAGCGACCAACTCGACACCGATTACCTGCGGGGCTTCCTGCGCAGCCCGGTCAACACCCGCCGTGCCACCAGCGCCTCCGGCACCTACCGGATGGAGGCCAAGGGCGCCAGGATTCCGCAGATGGCCGTTGAGGAACAGCGCCGCTACGGTGCCGCCTTCCGCGGCCTCGCCGAATTCGAGGAGACGATGCGGGCCGTGTCAGCGCTCAGCCGCCGGCTCGCCGACCTGGCCCGCGACGGGCTCTCCTCCGGCGCCCTGGCCCCGGAGGAGTGAGAGCAACCGGCGGCTCGGGAGCGCCGGAGCCGCCGGTTCACTCCTGAACCGGCAGGAACTCGCTCGCCTTCCCGCTCCAGCTCACGCTCAGCCCCTCGCGAGCCCTCGTACAGGCGACGAACAGCAGGCAACGCTCGCGCAGCAGATCGGCTTCGTGCTGCGGTGCGTCCGCCTCCAGCGGGGTGATCTCCCGGGCGAAGGGCACCGTTCCCGTCGTGACCCCGAGCACGGAGACCGCCCTGAACTCCAGCCCCTTCATGGCGTGCATGGTGGCCAGCCGGACCCCCGGCGTCTGCGCGGCGATCTGCCCCTTGACCCGCACCACCGGGATCCCGGCGTCCTTCAGCTTGGCCTCGGCCGCGTCCAGTGCCAAGTTGAACCGGGCGCACACCCCGATCTCGTGCGGTGCGAGCCCTTCACCGAGCCATGTCCGCACCCGGTCCACGAGCGCCGCGTACTCCTCCGCCTGTGTGGCGTACCCGCCGACCTCGGGGCGCCGGCCGCGCAGCAGCGAGCGGTAGCCGGCCAGGGAGTCGGTCCCCTCGCCTTCAAGCGCGTCCACGCTGACCGGGGCGAGCAACCGCGCCGACCAGACCAGGATCTCCTCGGTGGAGCGGTAGTTGAGGCGCAGGCGGAAGCTGCGTCCTGCGGTGGCGATGCCGAGCGATCCGAGCGTCACCCGGGAGTCGTAGATCCGCTGGTGCGGGTCGCCGGTGAGGAACAGATCGTCGGGGCCGGGCGCGACGGCGGCCCGGAGCACCCGCCACTGTGCGGGGTGCAGGTCCTGCGCCTCGTCCACCACCACATGGTCGTAAGGCGCCGGTCCTGCGGCGAGCAGGTCGGCCGCGCGGGCACAGACCCGCAGGTGCGTGGTGGCGCCGCGTTCCCGCAGCAGCTTCTCGAAACGCTCGACACCGCTCCATACGAGCCCGCGCCGTGCCGCTCCGAGGCCGGTGCCGCGTCCACGCCGGCTGGCCGCGAGGTAGCCGTCCAGATCGCGGATGTTCTGGCCGAGCACCACGTGACGGTACTCCTGAGCCAGGAAACGCGCCTGGAACGGCAGGTCCAGCTGTTTGACCACCTTTTCCCACAGCTGCCGCTGGTCACGGTCGCCCACCGGTTTCGGCGTGGAGCCGGTGTGCTGTCGCACCACGCCGTTGGCGTAGGCGTCGACGGTCGTGACATCGACCCGAGCGTGAAGGCGCTCGTCCTCTTCGAGAAGAAGCCCGAGCATGTCGCGCAGTCCGGCGGCCAGCGCGTTGGTGTACGTCGTCAGCAGGATGCGGCTCTCCGGTGACCGCCCGAGCAGGTGCTTCACACGGTGCAGCGCGGCCACCGTCTTCCCCGTCCCGGGGCCGCCGGTGACCTGTACCGGTCCGCCGTACGACGTGCGAAGGGCGACCCGCCGCTGGGACGGGTGCAGGAACACTCGCCAGGCAGCGAACGGCTTCGCCAGGACCTCCTCCAGCTCCTGCGGACCGGTGACGAGGCGGATCCGGGCCGTGGTGTTGCTGATGACCGTGGCGAGGTCCTCGACCGGCTCGGACGGTGCGTCCACCGGGCGGCGCACGGCCACCACATCCCGGTAGACCTCCTCCGGCGAGAAGCCCTCCGCAAGGTACTGCAGCACCTCCAGCTGGTCCTCGGGCAGCAGTGTCGCGAAGGCCTCCAGCTGTGCCTTGTCCGCCATCGAACGTGCGGCACGCAGCACCTGGGCGTCGATGCCCAGTTCGCGCAGGGTTCCGTCGGAGACGCCTGAGAAGAGCAGTTTCTGCGCCTTGCGGGACGCCGTTTCGTACAGCGGCGTCAGTTCGTCGAGTGCGACGGCGTCGCGTACCTCCAGGCCGCGGGTGGCGGTGTTCGCGCTGTACAGGCGCTTCGCCGCCCAGGTGTACGCGTCGTCGTGCGGCAGCACATGGACGAGGAGGAACAGATCACTGCCGTCGTCCGGAGCGAGGACCACACCGCGCCAGAAGTCGGTGATCCGGATGGTGCGCATCCGCCGGTCGCGGGCGTTCTCCACGGATTCCAGGTGCAGGCCCTTGTCGGCGTTGAGTTCGGCGACGGTGAGGGTCTGGAACTTGGCCATGGCCTTGCGCACGCCGGCTCTGACCGGCTTCTCCAGGGTGTCGTACCCGTCCCAGAAGCTCTGGGCGAAGGCGAGTCGGGGCATGGGCCGAGGGCCCCCTTTCGGTCGGTGTCAGTCGGTGAGCCCGGCAAGACGAGCGGCGAGTCTCCGGAACGTCCGCAGGAGCACCGCGGGTTCCGAGGTGAGGTCGAGGCTGTGCTGGAACAGCCGCAAGCTACCGGCACCGCGCACCTCGGTCGTCCGTTCGGGCAGGTGGCCCGCCGCGTACACCAGGTGCGCCTCGCGCAGGCCGAGCACGGTGGCGTAGGCGAGCGCCTGGTACAGGTCGGCATTCGGGTAGCCGTGGGACCGGTGGGACTTCTCGGTCTTGTACTTGGCGTCGACGACGGCGACGGGGGTGCGGCCGTCCGCGCCGTACACCACCAGGTCCGGTTTCATACGGACCTGGCCGCCAAGATCGAGAGTGTGTACATCCTGTAGCCGCGCCGTCAGGCCGTGTTCTCTCAGGGCCTCGCGCAGGGCGACCGTCACGAAGTCCTCGAAGAGCTGGTTCATGTCGAGGAGGAAACCGTCCAGGGCGAGCGGGCCGGTCCGGTGCTCCGGTGAGGTGCCACGCAGTACGGCCTCGGTGAGCCGCAGGGCGGGCTGGTAACGGGAGTTGAGACGGGACGGCTGCCAGAGTGGCAGTTTCTGGCCGCGGACGAGAAAAGCGGCGTCCGCGAGCCGGACCCTCTGATGGGCGAGACGGCGCCGCACCGGCCCCGGCACGGACGGCAGCCGCAGCAGCCGCTCCACTGCGGCGCGCAGGATGCGGTTCTCGGCGGTGTCGGCGGTGTACGCGTCATAGACGATCTCGACGGGCGGGGTGCGGCCGAAGTGCCGCCGGATCTGCTCGGCCTCCCGCAGCCGGCCCCGTACGACGAGGGCGGTCTCCGCCGTCTCCCGGTAGCCCTGGAGCACCCCCTGCCGCAGTGCGCCGTCGATCTGCCTCTCCACCGCGTACGCGAGAGCGGGCACCACGTCCTCGTGTGCACCGGTGCTGACCGTGCCCTCGCGGCTGTCGCGCCAGGCGCGGTCCGGGTCGAGGCTGTAGCCCAGCAGGAAGAACAGCCGTCTCACCGGCGTTTTCGGCGCGATCCGCAGGACCGTCCCACCCGGCAGCCGTACCGCACCGACCTGGCTGCCCGCACGCAGCCTCCAATGTCCGGGCTGCTCAGGATCCGGCGCGGCACTGTCGAGGAATCCCGACGCGACGAGGAACCGCCCGACGGCCGTGTCGAGCGGTACGGACAAGGCGGCGCCGTACTCCCGCAGCGCAATCTCGTCCGGGGTGCCCCCGTGCGCCGGGACCGTGCCTTGGGCGGCTTCGCCGCTCATGCCCGCCGGGTCCGCTCGCGCAGCGCTTCCAGACCGTATCGGGCGGCGATGTCGGTGCCCTCGCCGTAGTGGTGTTCCTCCAGCAGGGGAAGAATCTTGGTGCGCCAGGTCCGGTCGAGACCGCCCTCACGAAAGACACCGGGCTTCATCAGGTAGGACGGGCCGATGGCGAAGTCGGGGTCGTCTATCGCGGCGTTGAGGGCGTCGAGCAGGCGGGCGGGCTCGGGGTCCTTGCTCTCGCGCTGCAGCCAGCGGGCGAGCAGGCCGGCGGTGGGCTCCACCCGCGGGGAGAGCTCCACGAACGCGAAACGACGCCGCATCGCCGCGTCGACCAGCGCGATCGACCGGTCCGCGGTGTTCATGGTGCCGATCACGTACAGGTTCGGCGGCAGCCCGAAGTCGTCCCCGGAGTACGTCAGGCGCACCGAGCGCTCGCGGTACTCCAGGAGGAAGTACAGCTCGCCGAAGACCTTCGCCAGATTGGCCCGGTTGATCTCGTCGATGATGAGGAAGTGCGGTACGTGCCGATTGCCCTTGAGCGAGGCGGTGTCGGCCAGCTCCCGCAGCGGTCCCGCCGTCAGCCGGAAGGCGACCTCCCGCGTCTCGGGATCCTCGACCGGCCGGAAGCCCTCGAAGAAGTCCTCGTACGCGTACGACGGATGGAACTGGACGATCTTGACCTGCTCCGGGCCGCCGCCGAAGTACTCGGCCAGTTGCAGTGCCAGGTACGTCTTTCCGGTGCCGGGCGGTCCGTAGAGGACCATCTGCCGCTCATCGAGCAGCAGCTCACGCAGTTCATCGAGGAAGGACCGGTCGTGGACGAGCAGCTTCCGGGCGAACTCGTCGGTGACCTCGGGGAACGCCAGAACGCGCTGCTCGAAGGAGTCCAGGACCTGCCCCGCCTCCTCCGGCGCGGTCCCCGGGTCGCCGGTGAGCGCGGTGAGCTGTTCCAGGACGGAGGTCAGGTCGACCACGTCGTGCTGGGCGGACAGCTTCTGCTGCACCTCCTCCGGCAGTTCCTCGTACGGATGTGCCGTCTCCTGCCAAGCCACCGCGCGCCGCAGATTGGAGAGCCCGCCGGGGGAGTCCGACTGCATCAGATCTCCGGTGACCCGCCCGAGGTGGAGCAGGCCGTCGCTGAGGGTGGCGACGATGTCCCCGACCCGCATCTGGGTGAAGAAGGCGTGCAGTTCGTCGACGAGGCCGCGCTTTTGGTGGTACGTCGCCGAGCCCTCGTAGCCCTCCTCGACGAAGCGGCGCAGCACGCTCTTGGTCGGGTCGGGCTCGTCCACCCGCGGCAGGTGCGCGGCGTCGAGCGAGACGACACCCTCCTTCAGCCAGAGCTGACGGACCAGGTTGTGGCCGGAGACGTTGTTCCCGCGCACCAGCCAGGCCTTCTGCGGGGCGCGCCAGCTCTGCGGCAGGTAGTCGCCGAGGCGGTGCCCGTCCTCGGTGCCGCGCCAGGTGCCGGGGCCGGTGGCTCCGTAGCCGAGCACCAGGGTGGCCGCGGCGGACGGTGAGTTGCACTCGATGTCACGGGCCGCGGTCCAGGTGCCGGGGCGCGGCCCGTCGGCCAGCGTCCCGTTCTCCCGCAGTTCTGCGCGGCGTCGGCGTGCGTAGTCGCTCAGCCCAGGCCAGTCCTCCGCCGACACCGCCGACCCGGCGGTCACCAGGAACTTGTGCGATCCGTTGTCACCGAGCTCGGCGAGCAGGAAGCCACGGGCCTCCCCGGCGCCCTTGGGCAAGGTGATCCGGAAGTCCGGGAAGCCGGGGAGACGGTCAGGGAGCTGCGGCATGGGACCTTCCGGGCGTGTGCGGTCGGGTAGGCGTTCATGGAGTGCGTTCAGCCTACGAGTTGACGCTGTCAATCGGTGTGTGCGGTGAGCGTCGTGCTCACCGCACTTTCTACGGCTACCGGCGTTCGGGGAACACCTGGGCGCTGTCCCGGTGCTTGCGTGCCGTCGGGGCGGGCGCCTGTGAGTGGCCGGCGAGGTCGTTCAGCTTCACGTGCAGGGCGTCCTGGGCGGCGTAGTCCCCGTGCGAGGCTGCGGCGCGCAGCTCGTCCCACGCGGTCAGGACGGATTGGCGTACGGACTCCGGGAACCGGCCGTGTTCGGCGTCGTGGGCCGCGAGCATGGACCGCCAGGTGGCGGTGTCGATCTGCCGCCACAGGCCGCGGGCGTTCTCCGTCGTGGTCCGCATCGCGGGCAGATCCATCCGCTCCCGTGCGGCGTCCAGGGCACGCCGTGCGTCGGCCAGGTCTCCGGCCAGCGGAACCATTCCCAGCTCCCGGCCGCGGGACGCGCCGATGGCCGCCATCGCCGTCAAGCTGCGGGCGTTCCGGCACGTCTCCACCGTGTCGCGGGCCTCGTCCAGGAACCCGTCGAGGGACCGGCCGAAGGGTTCACCGCGCACGGCCGAGGTGAGCTGCTCGGTCAGTTCCGTGAAGGTGTCGCGCTCCGCGGCCTTGAGCTCGCCGCCGAAATGGGCGACGTGGGTACGGACTTCGTCGAGCAGCTGCGCCGCATCGCGGCCGATCCCGTCGGCGACGGCGCTGCGGCGCAGCCGTGCTCCCTCTTCCTTGCCCTCGCCGACGCGGTAGGCGAGGTGCACTGTGCGGTTCTCGTCCATCCGTGCCCGGAGGACGAGCCGCTCCGCGCCGCCGGAGCCGCTGTCGAGGGGCTGCGTGTGCTGTCCGCAGAACTCGTTGCGGGCGTGGGACTTGACGTGCGGCCCTTCGACGAACCGGAAGGTGAGCGCGGTCGCGCCGTCCCGCCGGACCTGGAGGTCCTCGATGTTCCGCCAGTCGGTCGGGTACGGCGTTCCGGCGGGGAAGACGACCGCGACGGTGCCGTCGTCGAGAGCGAGGCCCAGGTGCTGGGCGGTGACCTGTTCCGGCTGGTCGGTGTGGAACAGCGCGTCGCAGGCCGAACAAGCCGTAAGACCGGTGGCGTTGACCATCCCGCATTGCGGGCACTTCAGGCCGCCCGCGTCCAGCGGGTGGTCGCAGTCCTGGCACACGGTGGACGAGGTGGAGTTCTCCCGGGAGCCGCAGTGCGGGCATTCCGCGCGCGCCGCGACGGGAGCGGAGGCCCGCACCCCGGAGAGGTCACCGGCACAGACCGGGCAGCTCGTTGTCCCCTCGGCGGCGGGCACATGGCAGTCGGGGCAGTCGATCGTCGCTGTGCCGAGCAGTGAGGTGCCGCAGTCCGGGCAGGCGCTCTCGGGCAGCGGAATTTCGGTGGTCAGGCACGACTCGGAGGGGCAGGCGAGGTGGGAGACGAGCCCGGCCTCGATGCCCGCGCCCAGCGCGACGGCGGCCATGGGGTCGGTTCCGCTGCTCACCTTCTCCTCGCCGAACAGTTCGCAGAGGAGGCGGCGGACCAGAGGGATACGGGTCGAGCCGCCGACGAGCAGGACCTTGTCGATGTCCTCCGGCGTCCTTGACGTCTCGCGCAGCACCCCACGGGTGAGCTCCAGGGTGCGGTCGATGTCCGCCTTGATCAGTTCCTCGAAGTCGGCGCGCGTGATTTTGCCCGTCCACGAGCCGCCGTTCTTGCCCAGCGGAGCGAGGATGACCTCCGACACGGGGACGTCCGAGAGTTCTATCTTGGTGCGTTCGGCTGCGGCGCGGATGCGTGCCGCGTCGCCGGTCCCGGAGAGGTCGCGGTCGCCGAGCCGCTCCTCGGTGAGCATCCGGTAGAGCGCGGAGTCGAAGTCCGCCCCGCCGAGCGTCTTGTCCCCGCCAAGGCGGAACACCTCGAAGTACCCGGGCCCGGTGATCAGCAAGGACACGTCGAAGGTGCCGCCACCGAGGTCGTAGACGAGTACCGAGCACATGTCGTCGTCGTCCTGGACGAGGCGCTGCACACCGAAGGCGTGGGCCGCCGCGGTCGGCTCGGGCAGAATCCGTACGACGGTGAAGCCCGCCAGTTCCCCGGCCTCCCGCACCGCCGCGTACTGCGGTTCGGCGAAATACGCCGGGACGGTGATCACGGCCCGCCGGAAAGGTTCGCCGGCGGTGTTCTCGGCGTCCGTGCGCAGGCGGCGCAGCAAAATCGCCGAGATTTGCACGGGCGACAGCCAGTGTGCGCCGAGCCGGATCTCGACTCCGCCGTCCGCGGATTCCCGTACAGACGGCGCGTCGGCGGGCCGCTCGTCGAGGAGCCGCTGTACGTCGTCGTCCGCGTGGCGGCGCCCGATCAACCGCTTCACCTCGGTGATCACGGAGCCGGGCAGCGCGTCGCGCACGCCGAGCGCCTCGCTGCCCACCAGGAGGGACCCGTCGGCGTCGACGCCGACGGCGGAGGGCGTGGCCTGCTCGCCGTGGCGGTTCGGGAGGAGGACCGGCATGCCGCCGTCCATCCAGACGGTGACGGAGTTGGTGGTGCCGAGATCGATTCCGAGCGTGCGGTACGGCATGGCGTGCCCTTCGGGCTGTGTGGACGGTCAGGGGTGTGCGGCGCGTGCTCAGCGGCGGCGCTTGGAGGACTTACGGGACAGCGGCTTCCGGCGCCGGGCGCGGTTCGTGCGGCGCGGCTGCTTTCGGCTCGCGCGTGTGGTTCCGCCGTCGTCCGGTTGTCCGTCGGGCGAGGGCTGTGCTGCCGGTTCGGGGGCGGGCGCTGGTCCGTGCACGGCGAGGACGACGTCGGCGGGGCGCAGGCAGTCGGTTCCGCGGCGGAAGCCGGTGACGGTTTCCCTTAGGACCGTGCCCTCGGGAGCGGACGGGTGCGGTTCGGCGCTCATCGCCCGAGTTTCCACCGGGTCCGGAATCTTTCCCACCAGGTCCATGGGATGGACATCGTGACGGGCGAGTTCGGCGCGGAGCATCTGGTGGGCAGCGACCGTCTGCTCGTGCACGGCGGAGGCCGCGAGCGCTCCGGTACGGCCTGCCCCGGATCGTCCGAGCGGTGCGGAGCGGCGCACCGTGTCGGCGAGAAGATCGTCGAGTGACAGCAGCGCGCCGAGCAGGCCGGTCAGCCGGGCTTCGGCGTCGTCGCGTTTGCGGGCGAGGGCCGCTACACGGACGCGCAGCTTGCTCAGCTCGTCGGCGCCGGGCGGAGGAGTGGTCACTTCGGTGCGGGACCTTTCGACGAGGCGGTGGTCGACGGGGTGAGGGGCGGGGTGAGCAGTTCGCTGAGGAGCGCGTCGTCCGGGGTGCGTGCCGCGTTCTGGGCGGCCTTGAGCGCGCGTTCGCGGTCGGTGTCCCGGTCGCGGCGGGCTCGGGAGATCGCCCCGCTCGCCGCCCTCGCGAGGTTGCCCTGGCTGATGCCCGGCCGGGCATCCGGGAGGAGCTCGAACACGGTGGGGCCGAAGAAGGGCATTGCTGTGCGGGAGTGTGCGCTCACAAGGTCTCCTGGGTGTACGGCTCGTCGTCCTGGTCCGGCGGCGGGACGGAACGGGCGAAGAGCCCGGGAAACGGGTCTGCTGCGAAGGGCAGGGCGATCTGTTGCTCGCTCTCCATCCGCAGCGCGGCCGCGGTGCGTTCATCGCGTACGGCACCGGCAGGATCGCCCTTGGCACGGCGGTCGCGGGCGCGCCGGTGATGCGCGACGGCGACGAGTTGGTCGTACTCCGGGCAGCGGCCAGGGGTGATCAGCAGCCCGGCCTGCAAGGTGATGAGGTCGGACAGGTGGCCGGTGTCGACCAGTTCGGCGGCGAACGGCAGGACGGTGTCCAGTGCCTGCCGCTCGGCCTCCGCTCCGGTGAGCCGGGCGAAGGTCGCGGCGGCGGCGAGCAGCATGGGCACCTGCCGGG
Source organism: Streptomyces sp. NPDC049813 (assembly GCF_044465085.1). NCBI lineage: Bacteria > Bacillati > Actinomycetota > Actinomycetes > Kitasatosporales > Streptomycetaceae > Streptomyces > Streptomyces sp. NPDC049813. The sequence goes on from NZ_JBITLI010000001.1 coordinate 282,566, forward strand.
CGTAGTCGCGGGGCCGGGCTTTGAGAAGCCGGACGGCCCTGTCGCACAGGACGTGGGCGACGTCACCGTCGTGGGCGCGTCTTCCCCACTCCTCCCAGGAGGGATGCACCTCCTCCAGCTGCCGCATGGCCCGGCGGGCCTCACCCTTGTTTTCGGCGAGCGCCTTCTCCACGACCCGTTCCGTCATCCGGTCGCGGTACCACGGGTACACGTCGCGCAGTTCGTCGGCCGGTTTCTTCGCGCGGAACATGCGGTGCAGAAGTTCTCCGACCCGCCGCAGGCCGGGCTGCCTGCCCGGCACGGTTCCGGTGATGACTGCGGCGATCTCGGTGAGCTCAAGGGCGTCCAGTGCGTCCCGTGCCGCCCGGTCGCCGGGAAGGACGCACAGGGCCCGCTGGAAACGTGCACGGCCCTCATCTCTGTTCTTTCGCCGCAGCGCCTCCGTGCCCTGCCGGACCAGGACGGCAGCCAACTCCGTGGCGAGGGCTCTGTCTTCGGGAGCGAGCGCGTGCGCGGTCGTCAGCCAGTGGATGCGCTCGACGGGCGAGGCCCGCTGATAGCCGTTGCCGTTCCGGCCCGCGCTGAGTCCGGCCTTGCGGACCATCTCGTGGTGCCAGCGGTCGAGTTCGAAGCCGAGGCGGACGGCCGTGGTGAGGTCGTCGAGGGTGCCCTGCCACTCGCCTTTTTCGTACTGCTCTTGGGCGTTGGTGGCCAAGGCCTGAGCGAGGTACGGCGCACATGCCTTGTGGGTGTCAGGGTCCGCCTGCCAGGTGGCGGGTCCGCCATGACGGCGGGTGTACGCGGCGAGCAGGGAGCGGTGTTCGCCGAACTCCTCCAGCTGCCTGGCGGCCATGTCCACGGTGACGGGGGTGCGGCCGGTCACGGGCCGGCCGCCGAACAGCAGACCCAGGCACGGGGGAGTGGTGTCGGGTGTGGGAGGCGGCCAGGTGTCGACGGAGCACCAGCAGAACTGGTCCTCGTTGCACATGCCGAAGCAGTCCTCCATGCGCAGGTAGGCGCGCGAGCCTCGGACGAGCTCGCCGTTGTTCTCAGACTCCTCGACGTCCCAGACGGTCTCCCAGGCATCAAGTGCGTCGTGGCCGTCTCGTTCGTCGATCGAGCGGAGTGCCGTACGGATTCGGTCAGCCAGCCTGTCGCATGCGGACAGCCAGTCCTCGATGTGGAGAGGGGCGCCGCGCCGGGCGGTGATCAGGTTCTCGAAGCCGAGCGTGTCCTCTTCGTCGAGCAGCAGGCGCCAGACGGCGATGGCGAAGACCGCGTGTGCCGGATCGGCCGTCTCGCTGTCCGCGAGCGATCGCAGAGTGCCGATCGCGAGGGCGTGCACCACGGCGGTGCGGCGGTTCCCGGACGGGTCCGGGATGGCGTCCAGGACCTCGCCCATCGCCCCCTGGCGTGCCGCCTGCCACACCAGCCGCCACAGCGCGTGCGCCGGGCAGCAGAGGCAGGGTGACTCGCTGGACGCGGCGCCCGGAGCGTCGAGCACGGTGCGGACGTCGCAGTCGCAGCCGTCGTCACAGGGTTGGTCCTCGCCGCTCGCGGGCGGTGTGCCGCCGAACACCGCGAGCCAGCGGTGGACCGCCTCGGGCCAGTTGCCCGCGCGCTCGGCGAGCAGGGCGCGCAGCGCTTCGTAGGAGTCTTGGTCGCTGTCGGGGAGGCCGGGGCGGGCCGTGGACATGCGGTCGAGGAGGTTGAGCGTGTACGCATACTTTCCCGCGCCGTAAGCGTGTTCCGCCTGTCTGAGCATGCGGGTGGCGTCGGTGGTGTTCAAGAAGGTCCCCCATGTGCACGTGGTGCGTGGTTGACCTTATGGGGCGTGTGTTGGCGTGGTCAACGGACCGTTAGATATCGGACGCTGTGGCTAGTTCCGCCCGTACGGTCTTGCCGCCTGGCGGGCGTGGCACGGTCTCCCAGCGGTCGGCGAGCAGTGAAACGAGGGTCAGGCCCCGGCCGCCGGTGGGGAGGGTGTGGTGGTGGGTCACATGGCCCTCGCCGGGGACTTGGGGGAGGCGGTCGCCTTGGGCGTCGGAGACTTCGATGAGGAGGCGGCCGGGACGCGTCAGCGGGGTGTAGCGCAGGACGAGTTCGAAGTCGCGGCCGGGGGCGTGGCCGTGCAGGACGGCGTTGGCGGCGAGTTCGGCGACGATGAGTTCGGCACGTTCCGTGACGTCCGGCGGGAGGCGCCACGTGTGGAGTTCGGTGACGGCGAGGAGCCGGGCGAGGCGGGCGCCGCGGCGAGTGGATGACAGCGTTTGCCTGAACGTCAGGATGGAGCAGTTGAGTTGGGGTGCGGTGGGGTTCATGGGGTCAGCGTGGCCCCCACGGGCGTGGGGTGGGGAGAGGCGTGGCCCGTACGGTGGGTCACCGTACGGGCACATGGGGTGGACAGTACGGGACGTACGCCGTCACTCTGAGTGCGTGTGATCGTGCGGGCGAAAGGGGCGGCGGATGACCAGCGTCGGAGAAGGTGCCGGAGCGCTTATTGAGGGGGAGGGCGAGCGGGAACCGCATCCGTCGGACAGTCTCAGGACGTTCGGGGCGGTCGTCCAGGCGCTGCGCGAGCACGCCGGGCTCAGCCGGACGGAGTTCGGTGAGCGAGTGCGGTTCTCGAAGCACACCGTGGAGTCGGTGGAGTTGGGGCGGCGGATGCCGGACGAGTCGTTCGTGGAGCTCGGGGAAGAGGCGACGGGGAACACGGGGGCGTTGCGGAGGTCGGCGCGGTATCTGTCGCGGGGAGAGGTGGGGTTGGCGGCTTGGTTCCGGGAGTGGGCCAGGCTGGAGCGGACGGCGGTGAGTCTGTGTACGTACGAGTGCAGGCTGGTGCCGGGGTTGTTGCAGTCGGAGGCGTATGCGCGGGCGGTGTTCGACAACAGCATTCCGCTGCTGACGGATGAGCAGCTGGAGGCGCAGCTCGCTGCGCGGATGGCGCGGCAGGCGATGTTGCGAGAGCGGCCTACCGTGCCGTTCGGGTTCATCGTGGAGGAGTCGGTGTTGCGGCGGAAGTTGGGTGGGCCCGAGGTGCAGGCGAGCATGTTGGACTACGTGCTGGAGCTCACAGAGCCACGCAATGTGACGTTGCAAGTGGTTCCCACGGCGGCGGAGTTCCACGGTTGCCTGGACGGGCCGGTGCAGATCCTGGAGACGCCGGACAATCGGAGGCTTGGATACTCGGAAGGGCAGCAGAATGGGAGGTTGATCTCGGACCCGAAAGAGGTGGCGCTCCTCTGTCTGCGCTATGACACACTGCGCTCGCAGGCCCTGAACCCCAAGGAATCCAGGGATCTGCTGGAGCGACTCCGAGGAGATCTATAGCTATGAGTAGCGACATGACAGGGCTTGCCTGGTTCAAGTCCAGCTACAGCGGGACTCAGGGTGACAGCTGCGTGGAGGTCGCGATCGCCGAACAGGCCGTCTACGTACGAGACTCCAAGGACCTGGTGCGTCCCACCTTCGCGGTGGGTCGCGAAGGGTGGGGCCGGTTCGTGCGGTTCGCGTCGGAACGCTGATACGCCGAGGGGCGCCGTCCGCTGTGTAGCGGGCGGCGCCCCTCGTGTTGTCTGGGCGTCAGGCGTCTTGTCGGGCTGGGTGGCGCGGGCCCTGGCCCGGGGGCGGGGTGAGCGTCGACTGGTAGGTGCCAGAGTCGCCCTCGTCGAGCGGGGTCTCCAGGGTGAGGCCGGCGGCGGCCATGCGGTCGTATTCGGCGAGGATCAGCTCCTTGGTGCGGTAGGTGCCGTGGGCCGCTTCGTCCTTGCGCTTCACGATGGGGAAGGTGTCGAGGATGTACGACACGTCGTCGCGGGTGATGCCGTAGAGGTGGAAGAAGAGGGCGTCGAGTTCGGCGCGGATGATGGCGCGACGGTCTTGGTCCCAGTGGAAGGGGGCGCCTGTGTCGCCGAGGGCAGAGGCGAACGGGGCCATTTCATGAGCGTTGTAGGTGAGTTCGAGGAGGCGCGAAGTGATGAAGGAGGCATGGGGTGCAAGCTGCGTGGGCGATGCGACTGGAAGCTGGCGGGCCGTGAAGTACTTGAGATGGGTGCCTCCGACCTTCTGACGGGCGGTGAAGTCCAGGACAAAGGAGGAGAGAGTCGCGACCAGTCCTGATACCGGCTCGGCCTGGGGCAGCATGAGCAGAGTTCCGTCGGGGGCAGCGGTGCGCGGGAAGACGAAGTTGATCATTGTCCGCTCGTCCGTAGCCCGGCAGATGTCACGCCAGCCCAGAAGCCATTCACGATCCCAGCCCTTGTTACTTAGACGTGATGCCACGCCGTCAACCGCGATTTCGTGTCCCTGCTTGTCGGTGACGCCGGTCTTGATGTCCACTTCGCTCACCCAGTAGCGGGGGCGGGCCACGAATTCGGGGTTCTGCTTCTCGGTGAGGGCCAGGTCGCGGGTATCGCCCTCGCCCGTGTACGTCGCCCAGCGATGGTCGTAGTGGTGGAGCATCTTCGCTTCGTACAGCGGCAGAAGCCGCTCCTCTCCGCGGACCAACAGGTTCCCATGCAGGTGCCAGCCGCCCGCATGCATCGACCCGACAGTTTCACCGTTGGCGACGGAGGGACGGAAGAGGTGAGAGTCGTGGGACATGTGGAACATAGCCATAAAAGACACATCCCACGGGTTCCCGTTCGCCTTATCGGATTCCTTGAGGAGTACCGGAACTCGGCGGTAGATGCCGAGGTTGATCTCGGCGTCGCGGCGCGAGCGGAAGACCGGGCAGGTACCGGTGTTGGGGTTGAGGAGGGTGATCTCCTCGGGGGTGAGGGCGAAGACCTTGTCAGGCGCTTCTAGCTCCGCCGGGTCGTGGGCGAAGAAAGCGAATCGGGCGGCTGGCTCGCGCAGCGAACGTCCGGTGAGGGATAGTACGCAGAACTTGAACGACCGATGTACGCTCGGAAAGAGCGGCTGTGCATTCTCGAAGTCGAACAGGGCCGAAAGTGCCCCCGCACACACCAGGTCCTTAAAGAAGTACTGCGTCCTTGCATCTGTCGCGATGCCCGTCGGTACGATGACACCGGTGCGCCCCAGGCCACCCGTCAGAATACGATCGGCCTCGGCGAACAGCGCGTACAGGTTGAGATTTCCCTGCCCCGTCAGAGGATAGCGCCCGGAGATACGCAGGAAGTGGCTCTCGCCATACACCCTGCGTTTGCCAGCTTCGTAATCGTTGAACAGCCCAACGGTGTCGGGGTCGCCCCCCAGCGCCTGAATCTTCTTCTTCCGGGCCGCCGTGTTGTTGGTCGCCGCAATGTCCGGCGCTCGTACGGCAAAGAACTCCGTCTCAGGGAAGTTGACGCTGTCCCACGGCGGATTCCCCACCACCACGTCGAACCCGCCGGCCCACCCCGTCGCCGGATCGACACCCGCCCCCGACTCCGGGACCGAGAACACCTCTGGGAACTCCAGGTGCCAGTGGAAGAACCGGTACTGCTCGCTCAGTTCGAGCACTTCCGCCAGCGTCGCGTCGTTCACCGCCGACGTGTCCTCGGCAAGCAGGTTCCGTACAACATCGTGCGTCGGCGCCTCCGGCGCTCCCGTCCGCTTCGGCCAGACGAAGGCGGCGCACCACGCGTCCGCCGTCTCACGGTCCCGCGTGTACGCGGCGGAGGTCACGTACGCCTGATACGCCGCCTCCTGAGCATGAACCTCACCCAGATCGTCGGCCGGAGCATTAGTAATCCGGCTCAGCTGTGCCGCGAGCCGCGCATTGCTCGGCACCGTGACCTCGGACTCGGCGAACAAGTCGCCCTGGCCACTGCGCTGCGCCTTGTTGCGCTTCTTGAGGGCAGCCGCGTACTTCTTGTCGTCGCCCTCGATCGCGTCGAAAGCCTCGTCGGGTACCCCGCCCGCAAGAAGCGATGGCGTCGTGCCAAGCAGCGCGTTGCCGTGCCGCACATGCGCGTCCAGGAACCCCAGCGCCTTCCCCGGCTCCATCGCCTCAAGCCACAGCGAAACCTTCGCCAGCTCCACGGCCATCGGGTTGAGGTCCACGCCGTAGATGCACCGCGCCACAACCTCCCGCAGCGCATGCCGCACCGCGTCCACCGTCGGCTCCGGGTTGCGCTCGCGCACCGCCGCGACCCGCTTGGCGATCCGCCGGGCCGAAGCGACCAGGAAGTGCCCGGAACCGCACGCCGGGTCGCAGACCGTGAGCCCGAGCAGCTCCTCGACGATGTCGTCCGCCGCATCCGGGCGCCCGCCCGCCGACGCCCGCTGCTCCCCGCGCTTGACCGCGTCATCGATGACCGGGTCGAGAGTCGTGTCGAGGAGGCACTCGATGAGCGACGACGGGGTGTAGTAACTACCCGTCGTCTTACGGCTGTTGCCCGCAACCTCGACCAGCTCGAACGACCGGTCCGTCGCCGAGTGCTTCGGCTCCAGTTCGAGGAGGGACTCATACACCGAGCCCAGCTCCTCCGCGTCGAGGTGCCGGTAGTCGACGGCCCGCCAGCGCCGCGCCCCCGGGTCGTGGACCTGGGCCAGGTACCCGACGGCCTTCAGCAGCGCCTCGTTGGACAGCTTCAGCCCTTCCAGCGGCGCATCCGCCTCCGTACGGGAGAACAACCCACCGAGGCCGGGCAGCCCCAGTTCAGGCCGCCCGCCCTCCGTACCCAGCGCATCCAAGACAAGCCGCAGTGCCTCGTACTGGTCGCCGTGCGCGGTGCCCTGGCGACGCCGGGCCCGCCTGCGCAGCCGGTCCGAGGAGAAGTACTTCGCGTACGCGTCCTTGGCGGCCTCGTCCGCCGCCGGGTCGAGAAGCGCGTCCCGGTCCTCCGCGACGAAGACGAAGAGCAGCCGGTACACAAGTCTGAGCAGCGCGGCCTGCAACGCCTTGGGGTCGGTGTCCTCGCGCAGCCGCCCATTCTCCGGGTGCCGCAGGAAACCCGTACCAAGCACGGTCAACGCCTGCTGAACACCGAGCCGCAGCTGGTCCAGCGCACGCGCACCGGAGGTGACCGCCTCGGTGCGCCACTTCTCCAGCCAGCACCCGGCCGCCGTCGCGCCCTCCGCCACCTCGAATCGCGACGCGTGCAGCACGCAGTACAAGAGCACGAACTCGCTGAACAGCTCACCGTCGAAGATCGCCTCCAGGTCGAACTCGACGTACGCGGCCGTCGCGAACGACGACGAGTCGCGCAGCAGCCGCAGCCTCCGCCCGTTCGTGAGCACCGCCCACAGGTGGGCCTCTGTCCGGTTGAGGCAGTCCTGGACCAGGGACTGCGGCGGCACCTGCCCCGGCGCCGGGCGCTTGTCCGGCTCCTGATTCCAGGGGATCAGGTGGAGCAACGCGGGGCCGTGCCGGTGCGAGATGCGGAATCGGGTCTCCGCGTCGGAGTCGGCGCGGATTCCCTCGGGGCCGACCTCCGTCAGCGCTCCGAAGTCCAGCTTGCGGAACAGCTGGGAGAGCCAGTCGGAGGAGGCCCGGCCCGTCGGGTCTGCGGCGGGCGCACCGGTCACCGGGTCGGAGGGGAGCGCCGCGCGCAGTTCGCGCCAGAGCGGCTTGAGGTACTCCCAGGCCCGCTCGGCCTCGTCGCGGACGGCGACCGAGCCCGGAAGGCCGTAGTCGGCGGACTTGGTGCCCGGCAGGTTCCGTGCCTCGGCGATGCGGACGAGCATGTCGCCGGGTAGCAGCCCGCCGACGGTGGTGACGGCGGTGAACACCGGTGCGGTGCGGGTGGCGGCGGACATCAGGCTTCGGCTCCGGTCACGGTAGAGACGGAAGAAGGAGAAGAAGGAGAAGAAGAGGGAGTGGCCGGCTGCTGCGGCAGATACACGTACACGCCCAGGACGTCGGCGGGCTCCTGCGGTACGACCTTCAAGCCCCGGACGATCTCGTCGCCGGCCTTGCGGACCCGCCGGTGCGAGGCGTCGAGGTCGGCGGCGAGTTCGACACCGTACTCGGTGATGTGGTCGCGCAGTTCGGGCAGTCCGTCCAGGGTGCGGGTGATCTGGTTGCGGGCCAGCTGCTCGTGGGTGTTCGTGGCGGCCCGCGCCCCGAGGAGCGCCGCCGCCGCATCGTCGTCGAGCCAGCGGGCCCGGGCGGGCAGGCCCTCGAAGGCGAGCAACCGGGCGTCCTCGGCGACGATCTGCCGCTCCCCGTTGCGCGACGGCAGCGTCAGATGGAACCGGTAGCGCACAAGCAGCAGCGTGGTGCGGATGGTGACCGCGTCCGTCGTCACGACACCGCAGCGGCGGGCCGGGCGCGGGCCCGGCGTGTTCGCGTCGAGGGCCGAGTCGAGGACGTACGAGGCGAGCGCGCCGACCGCCGGATCGGTGCGGACCAGGGCAGCCTCGCCGCGCCCGATCGCCGGGCTGGTGCGGAACGGGATCTCCCGGTCCTCCTCCACGATCCGCCCGCCGAGCACCGCCGCGAGCCCGTCGCGCACACCGGCAGGGGTGCCACCGACCTGAGCGGCGAAATCGCCGGAGCCGTCGCGGGGATCTCGGACCTGGGCCTCCAGGTCGCGCAACGCCTCCAGGACGAAACTGCGGACCTCCTCGGAGCCGCCGAGCGCGGCCCGTACGGCCAGGACCTCGCGGGCCACCTCCTCCGGGTGGATCGCGCGCTGCGCGTACTTTGAACGGGACGTCCGCTCGCGCTCGGCGGCCGAGTTCCACTCCCGTTCCATCCGGTCGAAGGACTCCTGGTGTCCGTCGAACTCGAAGAGGCTTTCCTGGGTGCCCTGCCTGCCGTGCAGGAGCAGCCATTCGACCACCGCGTCGGTGACACCGGAGGCCGTCTCGTCGGGGACGGAGACCGAGATGCCGAGGTCCTTCTTGATCTGCCGGTGCTTGGCGAAGAGGACTTCGAGGACCTTGCCGTCGATGCCGTTGTCCTCACCGAACATGGTGATCACCCGGACCTGGTCGCGCTTCTGCCCGTACCGGTCGACGCGCCCCTCGCGCTGGTCGTGCCGGGTCGGGTTCCACGCCAGGTCGTAGTGGATCACCGCGTCGAAGGAATGCTGGAGGTTGACGCCCTCGGAGAGACAGTCCGTGGCGATCAGGACACGGCGCACGGCCGGGTCGTCGGCGTCCTCGGCGGCCAGCTTCTCGATGCGCTCCAGGCGTTGCTGCGGGGAGAGCGTGCCGGTGACGGACGCGATCCGCGTCTTCGCCCCCAGCTTCTTGTCCAGCTGCGTCTCCAGGTACTCGGCTGTGGGGATGTAGCGGCAGAAGACGATAGGGCTGTAGCCGTCCGCGATCAGCGACTTCAGGTGTTTGGTCAGGGCCTTGAGCTTGGTGTCGGACGCCGGTCCGTACAACTCGGCTGCCCGCACGGCGAGTTCACGCAGTAGTGGGTCGCCCTGTTCGCTTTCCGCCGCGCCCGGCACGACGTCCATGCCCTCAAGGCGGTCACTGTCGGAGGAGTCACGGGTCAGCGGGGCGCCGAGGGCGTCCGCCTCGACGGCGGTGCGTGCGGCGGCGGATTCGGAGCGGGTCTCCAGGGTGCGGGCTGCGGCCGCGGGCGAGGACACCATCGAGCGGAGCAGCGCGATCACCGACCACCAGGCGATCCGGGCCTCCCGCTTGCCCTGGAGCCCGGCGGTTTCCACTCGGTCTCGGGCGTAGGCGATGGCGTCGTCGAGCAGCGCCCGGTAGGCGGGGGCCAGCTTGTACGGCTCGTCCTTGGTCCACCGGTCGGAGGGGAACGCGGTCCGCTCGGCGAGAGAGTCGTCGGCGAGCCCGTCCTCCTTGGTGAGGTACTGGCGCACGTCGGCGCGCTTGCGGGCGACGAAGTGCTCGGCGAGACGGGCCCGGCCTGCCGGGCTCTCCAGATCGACCGTGGTTAGGTCGGGACGGACCAGACCGAGCAGATTGCGGAACGCGGACTCCTTGCCGGAGTGCGGGGTGGCCGTGAGCAGCAGCAGATGCCGGTTCTCGTCCGCGGCGACACGCCGAAGGAGCTCGTAGCGCAGCTGACTGGTCGCCGAGGTGGCCGGGCCCTGCGCGTCGTCGGCCGCGACACAGGTGTGTGCCTCGTCCACCACCACAAGGTCCGGACAGTGCCGTACGAAGTCCTCGCGGTGCCGCGTCGACTTGATGAAGTCCGTCGAGATGATGGTGAACGGGTGCCGGTCGAAGAGGGATTGCCCCAGCTCCAGGCCGCGCTCCAGACGCGTCACGGTGGAGGCGAGGACCAGCTCGGCGTCGATGCCGAACTTCTCCCGCAGCTCCCCCTGCCACTGCTCGGCGAGCGCGGGCGAACACAGCACCGCGAGACGGCTCGCCTCACCTTGCGCGAGGAGCTCCTTGACGATCAGACCGGCCTCGACGGTCTTGCCGATGCCGACGTCGTCCGAGATGAGCAGCCGCACCGTGCGCTGCCGCAGCGCCATGAGCAGCGGCACCAGTTGGTAGGCGCGCGGCTCCACGGCGATCGACGCCAGGGCGCGGAACGGCCCGGCCCCGGAACGGAAACCGATCCGCAGCGCGGTCCGCAGCAGACCCGCCGCCCGCTGGTCACCCAGGTCGGCCGGGCTCGGCGCCGCGAACTGCGCGGGCCGCACCTCCTCGAAGGCGGGAAACACCGCCGCGATGTCGTCCTCGCCGCCGCCCAGCGGGCGCAGTACCAGCATGCCGGAGGCGCTCTCGGGGAGCACCACCCATTCCCGGCCGCGGGCGGTCACCAGCGAACCGGCCGTGTACGTGGGGCTCATGGGTCTCTCGGTTCCTTCGGAATCGTCGTGATGGAGAACGTACGCGGGGTCAACGCGTCCGGAAATACATCGCGTTGTCGTCCGCGACGGCGTCCCAGTCGGAGCCCGCCTCGAAGCGCAGGACGTCCCAGCCGACCTCCTCCAGTCGGTCGCCGGCGTCGCGGTCCCGGGTGGAGTCGGCGGTCTGGCCGGGAAGGTCGACGAAGACCGCGAGATTGGCGCCGTCCATACGGAACACCAGATCCGGCTTGGCGGCGGCGTTCGGCACCAGGACGTCGACCTCGTCCGGCAGCCGGTAGCCCTTGGCCTTCAGCCACCCGAGGAGATCACCCGACGCGATCAGGGCACCGAGGTCGGCCTCCAGCGGAGTGGGGACGGCGGGGACTTCGGTCCCGGTCCCGGCGAACGGCGCCAGTCGGCGGAACTGCTCGCTTCGCGACTCGCCCCGGTCCTCGCGTTCGGTGAGCGAGTCCGCGAGGCGCAGCAGCACGGGGCGGGCCGCATGGCGGCTCAACTGGCGGTGGTGGGTCTGGTTGCCGTACGTCAGAAGGCAGGCGTAGCAGCCGCGGGCGCACTCCTCGCCGCCCTCGGGGCCGCCCAGGTCGTCGCCGGCGTCCGGGTCGAAGTGGCAGATCTCCAGGGCGGTGCGGGCCGCCTTCGCCAGCGCCTTGCGCTCCTGCCGCAGCCTGCGCAGCACACCGGCTCCGCCCTCCGCGGCCTCGGTGAAGAGCAACCGGCGGCGCGGACCCTCGGGCGGCGGCAGGAGCTCGGCCGTCAACTCGGAGTCCTCCAGCTCGAAGGCCGCCTCGATGCCCCGCTCCAGGGCATACAGGACGGAGAACGCGACCGGCTCCGGCAGCGGCTCGTCCAGCGTCGCCACCAGAATGTTCCGCCGGTCCTCCACGTACGGCAGGACCCGCTTCTTGCGGCGCTTCTCGTTGCCGTCCTCGTCGACCACCGGCATTCCGGTGCCCTCCACGGCGTCCGCCGCAGCCCGGTCGTTGAGCCAGCGGCCGTCTCCCAGGTCCAGCCAGTAGCCGTCCTGCACGTCCTCCTTGTCGCGGACCCGGCCCAGGTTGGTGATCCGGACCGTCGCCGAGTCACCGTAGTCGAGAGCGAGGACGGCGGCGCCCTCGGCGTCCGTCACCTGCGAGGTGAGGCGGCCCTTGCGGACCCCGTGGTCCTGGAAGGCGTACGAGGTCTCCAGGCGGAAACCGGCCCGGCGCCTCTCCTCCTCGTCGGAGGAGATCCGCTCGCGCGGCGTGGTGTACACGGTGTGCAGATGGATCAGGCCGGTGCGCTTCTCGGTCAGTTCCGTCCCGCACATCGCGCAGCGGTCGAGGCCAGGGCGGACCGGGTGGTGGTAGCCGCAGGAGTCGCAGCGGCGCGCCTCCGCCGTCGCCAGGTCGCCGGAGGCGTCCGGCGGCAGCTGGATCCGGGTCACCTGGTAGCGGGCGCCCTCGTGGTAGATCAGCTCACCCGGACCGAACTCGCGGATCGCCAGGAACCGCGGTCGCTGCAGATAGTCGCCGTCGGCGTTGCGCCGGTTGCCCGAGCGCGGGATGTAGGCGGCCAGCGGCAGGCGCGGGAAGCTGTAGCCGGGCAGGAAGCCCTCGGAGGCCAGATAGCGGTACGGATTGAAGTCGCTCATCACCGACTTGCTGTCGGTGGAGCGGTTGAGCAGCAGATTGGTCTGCGTCTCGGCCTCCCGACGGCGAGTGCGGGCGCGGCCCTGCTCGCCCTGGCTGAGAGTGTGGTCCACCACGCGCTTGTTCTGCTCGTACTGGTCGAGGACGGCGGCCCGGAACAGGTCACGCCAGCGGTCGAAGGACGCGTCGAACTTGGCCGGGGCCTGCTCGATACAGTCCTCGATCCACTCGTCGTACCACCAGGTGGTGTCCTGGAAGTCGGAGAGCAGGGGGGTCAGCACGGCATGCGCGGCGGCGACCGCGCGGCGCCGGGCCTCCTCGTCGAGCGACTTGTCACGGATGTGCGTGTGCAGCGGCAGCGCCATCCGTGGATCGGGCCGGTCCTCGCTCTGCGGGTCGTAGGCCACATCGACGACGTCCGGAACGGCCGTACCGAGCTTCATCCCGGTCTCCGCCAGCCAGATGCCCTGAATGTGAGAGCGGACCAGGTCCTCGTTGGCCAGATCGAGGCGGGGCGGCGAGACCTGGCCGGAGACCATCGCTTTTGAGTGGCGGAAGTAGTGCTGGTCGTGGCTGTTGCCCGTCGCACAGTACGTAGTCACCAGCGCGGGCTGTCCCGAACGGCCCGCACGGCCGGAACGCTGCGCGTAATTCGCCGGAGTCGGTGGCACGTTGCGCATCATCACCGCGTTGAGCGAGGAGATGTCGACCCCCAGCTCCATCGTCGGCGAGCAGTACAGCAGCGGCAGGTCGGCCGTGCGGAACTCCTCCTCGCGCAGCAGCCGGTCCTCCGGCGGGACCTGCGCGGTGTGCTCGCGGGCGAAGAGCCCCGACAGCTCGGCCGCCGCGTCGCGGTACAGGTCGCGGAAGAAGGGGTTGACGCGCGGCCCCTCGCCGTGACTGTAGGTGCGGGTCAGGGGATCGATCGCGCCCGTCTCACCGGTTCCCGCCCGCCACACCACCGCGGCGGCCGACACCCGGTACCCCTTGCGCTTCTCCGTCGCACGACGACGGAATCCCGGCCCCGACTGCTCCGGTGTCGCCTCCACCTCACGCACCAGATCGGCGTCGCGGAGCACGGTGAGCAGGTCCTCGATCACCCCCTGCACGTCATCCAGGTGCGCGTCGCGCAGCGCGGGCACGTTCCGACGCAGGTACTTGCCGAACTTCCCGCGCGGTGAGAGGAACAGAGCGGTGCGCTCCATGCCGGGCCGGGAACCGTGCGGGTAGGCCGTACCGACATTCGGCTTGTCACTGTCGCCGAGCACCCAGGGCCCGGTCAGCCGCTCCTCGCTGGCACCCTTGAGCGCGTCGAAGTCGTCCCGGAAGTACTGCACATCGATGGCGAGGCCCCGGCGCAGATAGTCCAGTAGGGTGCGGGCGATCTCGTCACGCAGCTCCGCGTCGATTTCACGGAGCACCGGATGCGCCCGCTCCCAGCGCTCGGCGCGGGCGGCCACCCAGTCCAGGTCCTCGTAGTCGATGCGCAACAGACCCGTCTGCTCCAGGTTGGGCATCGTGATCCGCCAGCCGCGCTCCAGATCGCGGTACAGGCGGTAGCCCACGACGTCCCGGAAGGTCTTCGTCGCCCGGCGCTCCATGGACGGCGGCTGGTCGGCGACACCGGTGTACTCGCGCGGCGAAAGCCCCATCACCTCCGTCACCGCCAGCGTCAGGTCGTCGTGGCGCAACCCCTCCTCACCGGCGCGCACCGCTGCCGCGTACAGCGCCCCGCGCAACTGAGTGACCTGCGCGAAGTCATTGAAGTGGCCGGCCTGCAGCGAGGCGTCCTGACGGTTGTCGACGAAGGTGAGGAGCTTGCGGGCCTCCTTGTCCAGGCTCTTCTCCGGCACCGCGCGCAGCGACTTGAGGATGGAGGCCGAGATCAGGGACGTGGCCGAGGAGCGGCCCTCCTGGTCGAGCGTCGCCAGTTTGGCGAAGTCGCGGCCGCGGGTCTGCTCGTACGACACCTGGCAGTGCACACAGAACAGGAAGGGCGCCGGGACGAACGCCGCCTCCAGGCCCTCGCCGCTCTCCGCTCCGAGGGGGTCCACGACGACGTGCTTGGGCACCCGCTCCCGGTAGGTCTTCTTCACCACCGTCGAACCGTTCGCGTCCGGCTCCAGCCAGGATTCCGGCAGCCGCCGGTCGTCCACGGCCCGCTGCGGATCGGCGGGCCACACGTAGTCCTCGCCCGGCACGCCGACGTACAGATACCCCTCGCCCTTGCGCCCGCCGGAGGCCGAGGTGTCGCGCCGTGGTTCGTAGCGGAACACACCGTCGCGGCCCTCGGCACGCCACACGGTGAGGTACTCCTGGCCGCACTCACGGCAGAAAGCCAGCGGGTACAGCGGCATGCCTCCGCTGCCCGGCTTCTCCAACTGGAAGGTGCGGGTCAGTGGGCGGGTGAGCGGGTTCTCCAGGGTCGTGTACACGGTGTCGCCCTTGGAGAGGAACTGGTGCAGCCGGAAGGCGAAGAGGGGCCGCTCGGTCACCGGGTGCTTCGCCTGCGAACCGGCCTCCAGGGTGGCGCGGATCGCCGCCCGGACCTGCTCGGCGGGGACGCCGGACTCCGCGGCCAGTTCCTCGGCGGCCGACTCGATCGTCCACGGTGCGCAGCGACGCAGCCGCCCGGTGACCGGCTCCTCCTCAAGCCCGAACCGGGACTCCACCCAGCGCGCGAGGGGGTCCTGGGAGAGCGCCTCGTAGGCGCGGGGCGCCGCGGGCATCCGCAGCCGCTCGGCGGGCACCGCTTCCGGCGCCTGGCCGGTGGCCCGTACCAGCGTCTCGCCGATCACCCGGGTGGGGAGCACCGTGGTGCCGAAGAGCCGGCCCGCGACCCGGGCGACCTCCCGCCGCTGGTCCTCCCACGTGCCTTCGGTGGACATGGTCGCCGAGGTGCCGATGCACTGCAGAGTCTCCGCTGCGCGGCAAGCCTCGCGGACCCGGCGGATCAGCAGCGCGACATCGGCGCCCTGACGACCTCGGTAGGTGTGCAGCTCGTCGAAGACGAGGAACTGCAGACCTTGGGCGTTGCGGATCAGACCGTCGCGGTCGTCCGGCCGGGTGAGCATCAGCTCCAGCATCACGTAGTTGGTGAGCAGGATGTCCGGAGGGCTCTTGCGCAGTTCCTTGCGCCGCTCCTCGTCCTCCTGACCCGTGTACCGGGCGAAGGTCACCGGCTCACGCCCCTCACCGAAGCCGTGCCGCAGGTACTTCTCCAGCTCCTTCAGCTGCGAATTTGCCAGCGCGTTCATCGGGTAGACGACGATCGCCCGTACCCGGCGAGGGGCCCCAGGCCCGGCCGCGTCGCGTTCCTTCAACACCCGGTCCACGATCGGCACGATGTAGGAGAGCGACTTGCCCGAACCCGTGCCGGTGGTGAGTACGTACGAGTCGCCCGCCTGCGCGGCCTCGACCGCTTCGCGCTGATGGCGGTGGAAGGTGAGCGGCCGGCCGTCAGGGCGACGGGCGTCCTCCTTCTTGCCGGCCTGGAAGATCTCGGCACAGCGGGGATGCAGTATTCCGTCCCGGACCAGATCGGTTACTTGGCCGCCGTCGGCGAAGAACGGGTTCAGTGAGAGCCAGGGATCGGGCCACTGCGACTTCGAGGCCAGATCGTCGTCGATGAAGTTCTCGATCCGGGCGTCGCGGATGACGGTGGCGCTGCGGGTGAAGTTCTCATACTCGTGGATCAGTTGCGCATGGATGCCGAAGACGTCCATGGTCTCCGGGAGGCGGGGCGCACGGCGTGGCACCGGGGTCGGCTGCACGGGGGCGGGCCGGGCGATCTCGGTACGGAGCCGGGCCACCGGGTCCATCGCCGTCCACTCCGGGGCGAGCAGGTCGACCGTCGGGTCGGTGGCGAGCGCGTGCGGGATCAGCGCCTCGCGGACCAGCGTCGCGTTCTCCGGCCGGTTCTCCGCCTCCTTCTCCAGGAGCCGGGAGACCAGCCGGACAAGGGCCGGCGGCAGATCGGGCCGGACGATGGTCAGCCGCGGCGGCGGGTCGTACTGGTGCTGCACCGACAACTCGTAGGCGGTTCGTGCGGAGAACGGGGGACGGCCGATCAGCATTTCGTAGAGGACACAGCCGAGTGCGTAGAGATCGGCCGCGGCGGAGACCGGTTCGGCGCGGAACTGCTCCGGCGCCATGTAGCGGGCCGTGCCGACGCTCACTCCGGTGCTGGTCAGCCGCGTCTGGTCGGGGTCGTCGACGATCGAACCCATGCCGAAGTCGAGGATCTTCACGGTGCCGTCGCGCAGCAGCATCGCGTTGGCCGGCTTCAGGTCGCGGTGGACGACGCCCGCTGTGTGCGCGGCGGCCAGACCGGACGCGATCTGCGCGCCGATCGCCGCGACCCAGGAGACCGGGAGCTGCGGCTCCTCGTCCATCAGCAGTCCCAGGGTGTGACCGTCGAGCAGCTCCATCGCCAGATAGGGGAGGCCGCTGGCGCCCGGTCCGGCATCGACGCCACCGGCGATCAAGTGGGTGAGGTTGGGGTGCCCCTGCGAGAGCATGCGCATGATCTTCACCTCGCGGTGGAAGCGCTGCGTCTCCTTGTTGCTCTCCGCCGTGTCGACCATCAGGCCGGTGCGGTTGCGCAGCACCGTCTTCACCGCCACCTCGCGGTGCGCCGAACCAGGTGTGGCCTGTTCGTCCACGGCCCGGTGTACCTCGCCCATGTTGCCCCGGCCGAGGTCGCCGGTGATCCGGAACCGTCCACCGACCTGCTCAAGGCTCACTGCTGCTCCCCGTCTCGCGTGCGTTGTGGTCGAAGGTGAGTATCTCGCAGCGAGTGTACACCGATCTAGCCCAAGCTAGACGTTTACTTCCGTTGACGACGTCAACATAGTCTCAGTGCTGAAGGTGACACTGCGGACGAAGGGGTAGTTGCGGCGCTCGGACCAACGCGAGGAGAGGGGTGAGTGCGTGGTGCACCGGAAGGCTTGCAGGCGATGGCGAAACTCCCCGCCGAGCTGCGGCGCTCGGCGGTCGGAGGGGTGGTGCCGGAAGCGGCTTTCCGAGCCCAGGTGCGTGTGCTGGGGCTCGATGGACGGGAGCAGGCCCGGCTCCGTGCGGAGCTGAAGAAGATGGGGCTGCCAGTCCGGCAGAGAGTGGTGCATATCGAAGACGACCCTCCGGTCGGGCGCAAGGTTGTACAGGGAAGTGAAGTAAATGTGTGCGCGGGGGAAACGGTGGCCTAGGGGGACGCCGTGGTGGGGGATCCGCTCGCGCGCTATCAGGACACAGCGGGGTATGTGACGGCGCGTGCGCTGGACGGGGTGGCCCCGGCTGTGCGGCCTCACTCCGCGAGAGACGGCGGAATTGCGGCGCGCGGTGCGGCTACGGGACGGGGGAGCGACGGGCGTCGCGGCGCAGAGTGCGCGGCCCGAGCACATGGTCGGCACACGGGCGAACGAATCCAGTGCCGCCCCCGTCACGAACACGGTGGCCGCTCCTGCCGTTACCGCCGCCATGCGAAAGGCGAAGCCCGATGACGTCCCCGTTCCCGCAGGGACGGTCCCGGTCTCTGCCGCGTCCGCCCCGGTGGAGCCGGTGCGGCCTGGTGACACCCTCGGTGCCGCGGTATCGGCCGCGTACGCCGTCATCGACGAGGACCGTTTCAAAAAGGCTACGGCGGCATCCTGCTGAAGGCCGAGGAAGAGGTTGGCCTCGCCGTGCTGGTGCGCGGCGGTCCCCATCTCATCGGGCAGGAGCCGGGCGCGAAGGAAGTGGCGAGCCAGGAGCGCAACCACACCAGGGTCCGTGCCCAGCATTGTCTGCTCCTCCACAACCATCGGCTGGTGCACAAGGTGGCCCAGCCCTACCAGGGGCAGGGACTCGACTACGAGGATCTGATCCAGCACGGCATGCTGGGGCTGATGAGGGCCGTCGTGAAGTTCGACGCCTCCAAGGGGGGCAAGTTCTCGACGTACGCAACGTGGTGGATTCGTCAGGCGATCACCCGATCGATCGCCGACAAGGGAACCCTCATCCGTGTCCCCGTGCACATGCACGAGCAGGCACGGAAGGTGGCGAACGCCGAACGCACCCTGATCGGCCCGGGGAGGGGAGCCTGCGGCACCAGTCGACTTCGAGATGCCGAAGCACGGCGGCGGACACCGAAGCCGGTCTCAATCCATCCGTACCGGCTTTCAAGCCATTCAGCGGCCCACCCTCGCGCGACCGTCGGGCGGCCCCGCTGTCAGCGGTTGAAGAGCCACCTTGGCCGCGGTCCGACGGGGCACCCAAGTTCCACGCGTACACCCCTGAAGCTTCATGACGGTGCAACTAGATGCGGCATGACTGCGTGTTGTCCTACGGTGCTGGATGGTGGCCTGCTGACGCACGTGCATGCGGAGGTTGTGGTGGGCCACAGAGCAGGGACGGCACTCGCCGAGCGCATCGCCGAGTGCAGGAGCGGGGCAGGAGACCCGCGCAAGATGGTCGGGGAGTTGCGACGCGCGGTGCTACTGGTCCCGCTCGACGACGGCGGACTGCGGACGGGGCACCTGGGTGGGGTGCGATAGATCTTCGCGTTCACTTGTGAGGAGGCGCTCGCCCGGTTCGCGCGTACGCGAGGAGATACGCGACAAGCCGCGAGTACACGGAGTTGCTCGGGGCCCGCTTGCTCGATGAAGTCGTGCCCGCCATGGCGGAGCCGGAATCGCTGTCGACGTAGCCGATGAGGACGGTGCCATGCTCTTCCCGCCTGTCCTCGGGATCGTGCCGGAGTCCGCTGCGGTGGACATGGAGCCCGACAACGCGGCGGGGCGAGCTGATGGCCGGTGACGCCGCGGATCTGCACGTCGACCCGGACAGCGTTCGTCGCATCACCACCGGGCTGGGCGCGGCCATCGGTGTGCTGGGCGAGGTGGGTGATGCCACCGGATCCGTCATGGGCAAGGAGTTCTCACAACTGGCGATGACCGGCATGGAGGCCGGTCATCACGGTCTGTCCGTGGACTTCGAGGACGCTTGCGAGCGCTGGGAGTGGGGCGTGCGCGCCCTGATCCAGGACGCCAACACGATCGCGGCGAAGTTAGGCCTCGCGGCCGGACTGGTGTGGGAGGAGGACAGGTACGTCGAGACCACCTTCAAGTACGGCCTGAACGCTCTTGCGGGCGGCAACCCGGACGCGACGGAGGAAGAACTCGCCAGACAGAGCTGGGGAGACGTGGCCACACCTGACTGGCTCGATCCCGACTACAGCGGGAAATCCTTTGAGAACGCGGGGGACGAGGCGTTGCAGACGTGGAAGGACACCGGGCGGTCGCTGCTGACCGAGGGCAAGGGCGGCATGCAGTCCGACATGCTCAACGACCTGCTCGGCG
This sequence comes from Streptomyces sp. NPDC049813, assembly GCF_044465085.1. Classification (NCBI taxonomy): domain Bacteria; kingdom Bacillati; phylum Actinomycetota; class Actinomycetes; order Kitasatosporales; family Streptomycetaceae; genus Streptomyces; species Streptomyces sp. NPDC049813. The sequence continues at coordinate 302,228 of NZ_JBITLI010000001.1, forward strand.
TAGACCAGAAACAGTTCGACGAGGCCGTGGACGACACCTTCGGGCCATCACCCGAAGAACGGGCGAGGCGGGCACAGCAGGGCGACGGTGACGGACAAACTAGTCGTGGGCATCGGCGATGTGGTCAGGGACATCACGCCGGACTCGGTCGAGCACGCGGTCGAGGAGGGCGTCGAATGGGCCGGCAACCGTGTGGAGGATGCTGGCAAGTGGACCGGCTGACCGGTTCGACGAAATCGGTTGAGAATCAGGCGCCGACTGGGTGCGTGAGAAATCGCGTTCGGTGGCCAACCGCATGGGCGCGGAAGTCGACGAGATGGACCTCGGGCAGACCGAGGACAAATCCAAGAAACCGGACGCGGCAGCCGACAAGCTCGCCGAAAAGCTGGGCGGAGAATCTCGGATGAAGTTCGAGAACGACCCGACGGGCCGGGAGTTCGACGCGATCAGCGACGACTACGTGGCCCAGACGAAGCCCGAGGGAATGCAGATGGGCAGCGCCTTCCGCAACCAGGCCAAGGCGACGTTCGAACGGGCGATAGAGTCCGGTCGCACCCCGTATTTCCACTTCGAGGGCGAACCGACTCCGGAGGTTCTCAACAAGCTCAAGGACTACGGTCGGCGCTATGGCATCGAGCCCGTCATCGACATCAGCCCCTTGTGACGGGCCGGAAGGAAGCGAAAGAGGATCATGTACGAGTTTCACGGCTGGTTCGGCATCGCGGAGTCACCGGAGGAAGCCGATACCGGAACTCTGGACGAGGGCCTCGCCGCACTGCGAGCGAGGATCGAGGCGATCGACTGGTCCACAGGAGAGGCAGCTCTGCGTGCCCACAACGGGGAGTGGTTCGTGCGTGTGGACGGACTGGCCAACCGCAGGCGCGACGAGGCCGAGGAACTCGACACTCTGGTCATCTTCATCGCGGAGCGCTTTCCCGGTGCATGGGGTCTTTTGTACGAGCGCTCGGACGACCTTCCTGTGCCGCCGGGGCCCAGCGCGTTCAGGGTGCGGGTACTGGCTCGCGGCGAGGTGACGATGCGACTTGACCCATTTCTGTCACCGACCCGGCCGCTCATCGAGGACTGACTGTGGCGGTGTGACGTGGATCGGCAGCGGTGGGCGGGGTGGCCGCAGTCCCGCCTGGGTGGACAGGCCAGGCCGCTCTACGGCGCCGAACGCACCCGGTCCCTCTCAGATGTCGGGATCGGGCGGCTCGCTTCGAGGAAAGCGGCGGTCGCGTCTCTCAGCTGTCGCTCCCCATGAGCTTCGCGCGCGATGAGGTTGCGCCAGTCGGTCCCCCAATTGAGCACGTTGCGCAATTCGGCGAGGTGGTCGTCGGACAACGCGCGGACCTCGGAAAGGATCTCTTCCAACTCCGCCCGCACGTCGAACCTGGCCCAGTCGTCCATCTCACCCCAACTCTCCAACAACTCGCATGATCGGAAAGCGCACCAGTGGCGTGAGACGGTGCAGGTCTCTGCGTTGCCATCGCAGTCACCGTCGAGACCTGGACACCAGTGCTCCTCCAGCGCGGACAGTGCTGAGCGCATGACAGCTCTGCGCAGCGCCTGGCGTTCCGTCCGCACAGCGCACCGGAACAGCTCCTCACCGGCTGCCGCTGTGCCGGGCGAGCACCAGAATCGCACCGAGTCGGAGGCTGTCCGTACCGCGCCGAAGGCTTCATCCAGCGCGGACGCGCGCGCTCCGGCTTCGAGGGACGGCAGCTTTCTGACCACCTCGGCGAAGGCGTGGGCGGACGTCGCCAGCTCGTGGCAGGCGATCACTCCCCGCGCGCCGCGATCCATTGCGGTCTGGGCCCGCAGCGCCTCGCGCGCAGCCCGCTCGCCGCGAATCGCGATGTACACCAGCACTGGAAACGATGCATAAGTGGCGACGCTTCCCAGCAAGGCGCCCAGCCCTCCCACATCCACACCGATCATCCTGCCGCACATGAACCGCCGGGAAGTACTGCTTTGACGAACGCACCGACAGCTGGTGGTGACAGTCGACGCCCCGAGACTCGGACGGGACCACGATGTCGGTGCAGCGACCGTGTTTGGTGTCGGGAGTGCGGTGGGCGCGTCTTCCTACCGCAACTCCCCTCCCGCACTGGTGATTTCGCCGATGGCCGCAGAGCCGCACCGCATCACCCTGGTCGGACCACGTACCCGCACCCCCCGCCAGGAGGCCCCCATGGGATTCACCCCGCGTCGCTCCCCGCGCCGGTTGTTCGGCGTGCTCGCCGCCGGTGCCGTCGCGCTCACGCTCTTCTCCTCGGCCACGACGGCCGGTGCCGCCGACGCCCCGGTCGCCGCCGCGCGGACCACGGCCGCGGAGGCGACCGCCGCGCAGCCGCTGTCCACCAGCACCCCGGTCGTCTTCGTCCACGGCTACACCGGCAACGCCTCGAACTGGGTCACCGCCATGAGCGTGTTCCGGGCCAACGGCTGGTCCAGCTCCAACCTCTTCGCCTACGAGTACAACTCGTACGGCAACAACGTCACCAACGCGCAGGGACTCGCCAGTTACGTCAACACCGTGAAGGCGCGGACCGGCGCGAGCAAGGTCGCAATCGTCAACCACTCGATGGGCGGGCTGGTCAGCCAGTACTACCTGAAGGTGCTGGGCGGCAACAGCAGCGTCAGCCACCTCGCCTCGATCGCCGGCGCCAACCACGGCACCACGTACGCCGGCGCGTGCCTGGTCTACACGACCTGCCAGCAGATGTACCCGGGCTCGTCGTTCATCGCCCAGATCTCCGCCGGCGACGAGACGCCCGGCTCCACCAAGTACGCCACCTGGTACTCGGCGTGCGACGGCATCATCATCCCCTACACGAGCACCCGGCTCACCGGGGCGACCAACAACAACGTGGCCTGCCAGACCCACATCGGGTACCTGACGGACGCCGTCGTCCTCGGTCAGATCGCCCGCTTCGTGGCCTCCTGACCGACAGGCCGTTCACCCTTCCCGACCACCGGCCCGACGGGGGTGCGCCCGCTCCTGGAAGTGCGGTCTGATTTCCGGGAGCGGGCCCGTGGCACGCGTTCCAGCTCTACCGCACCAGACAAGGCCGCTTCGCGTCGAACTCCCACCCCGGCACCAGGTACCGCATGCCCGCCGCGTCGTCGCGGGCGTCCAGGGCCTTGGTGCGGTAGAGGTCGTGGGCGGCGAGGAGGCGGTCCATGTCGAGCTGGATGCCGAGGCCGGGGGCGTCGGGGACGGCGATCTCGCCGTCGACGATGCGCGGCGGGGCCACCGTGAGCTGTTCCAGGCCCTCCTGCCAGATCCAGTGCGTGTCCAGGGCGTTGTAGTCGCCGGGGGCCGCGGCTCCGCAGTGGGTGACCATGGCCAGGGAGATGTCGAAGTGGTTGTTGGAGTGGCAGCCCCAGGTCAGCCCCATCGCGTTGCACAGCTGGGCCACCCGCACCGAACCCCGCATGGTCCAGAAGTGCGGGTCGGCGAGGGGGATGGAGACAGACTGGAGCGCGAGGGCGTGGGTGAGCTGGCGCCAGTCGGTGGCGATCATGTTGGTCGCCGTGGGCAGGCCGGTGGCGCGGCGGAACTCGGCGAGCACCTCGCGCCCGGAGTAGCCGCCCTCGGCCCCGCACGGGTCCTCCGCGTAGGCGAGGGTCCCGGTCAGCGGCGCGCAGAGTTCGACGGCCTCGGCGAGCGACCAGGCGCCGTTGGGGTCAAGGGTGACGCGGGCCTGCGGGAAGCGCTCCTTGAGCGCGCGGACCGCCTTGACCTCCTCCTCGCCCGCCAGCACCCCGCCCTTGAGCTTGAAGTCCCGGAACCCGTACAGATCGTACGTGGCCTCGGCCTGGCGGACGATCGCCTCGGGGGTGAGGGCCTCCTCGTGGCGGATGCGGTACCAGTCGACGGCCGCGTCCGGGGCCCGGACGTACTCCAGGTCCGTACGGTCCGGGTCGCCGACGTAGAAGAGGTAGCCCAGTACGCGGACGGTGTCGCGCTGCTGGCCGTCGCCGAGCAGGGCGGCGACCGGCACGTCGAGGTGCTGGCCGAGCAGGTCCAGGAGCGCCGACTCGACGGCGGTGACGGCGTGCACGGTGGTGCGCAGGTCGAAGGTCTGCGCACCGCGGCCGCCGGAGTCGCGGTCGGCGAAGCGGTGCTGTATCTCGCGCAGGACGCGCTGGTAGTCGCCCACCTTCGCGCCGACCACGAGGGACTCGGCGTCCCGCAGGGTTTGGGTGATCTTCTCGCCGCCGGGCACCTCGCCGAGGCCGGTGCGGCCCTCGGAGTCGGTCAGGACCACGATGTTGCGGGTGAAGTAGGGGCCGTGGGCGCCGGAGAGGTTCAGTTCCATGCAGTCGCGGCCCGCCACGGGGTAGACGGCGAGCGCGGTGACGGTGGGCTGGTTCGTACGCATGATCCGGTCGGTTTCCTTCTGGCGGCGTGCGGGCGGGCGGATGCGGAGGGCGGGCGAAGGGGTGAAGGGGCAGAGGGGCAGGGGGCAGGGGTGCGGGGCGCCGGGGCGGGTGTCAGAGTCCGAGCGTAGTGATCGCCCACTCGCCGATGAGGACGCCGCCGAGTCCGAGGACGGCGAGGACCGTGGTGTAGGTGGTACGGACCTTGATCGCCTGGGTGACCGAGAGGTTGAAGTACTCCTTGAACAGCCAGAACCCGGGGTCGTTCACGTGGGAGAAGGCGATCGAGCCGCAGGAGACGGCGAGCACCATCATCTCGGGGCTGACGCCGCTGCCGGCGAGCAGCGGGAGCACCACTCCGGAGGCGGTGACGACGGCGACGGTGGCCGACCCGAGGGCGACCCGCAGGATCACCGCGATGAGCCAGGCCAGGACGAGGGGCGAGATGGACCAGGAGTGGGTGACGTCCTTGATGTAGTCGGCGGTGCCGCCTTCGACGAGGACGTTCTTGAAGGCGCCGCCCGCGCCGATGACCAGCAGGATCATCGCCATGGCCTGGGCCGCGGAGGTGCACGAGGAGGTGACGTCGGCGAGACTGCGGCCGATCCGCGGGCCGAACGCCCAGACCGCCACGAGCAGCGTCAGCAGCAGCGCGATCGGCGCCGAGCCGAGGAACGCGACGGTGTGCAGGAGGGGGCTCTCGCCGGAGACCGTCATGTCGACCACCGCGGCACCGGCGATGAGCACGACGGGGAAGAGCGCCACCGACAGCGACCAGCCGAGGCCCGGCATCTCCTCGTCGGTGAACTCGCGTTCGGTCACCAGGCCGGCGGGGATGGCGGGGTCCATCGCCTTCACGAAGGGCAGCCGCGGCCACAGCAGCGCGATGAACGCGCCGACCGGGATCGCGATGAACAGGCCGTAGAACAGGGTCAGTCCGACGGAGGCGTGGAACGTCGCGGCGACGGCGGTGGGGCCGGGGTGCGGCGGCAGGAAGCTGTGCATCGTGGAGAGAGCGATCGACATCGGCAGCCCGACCCACAGCAGCTTCGCGCCGGTGACCCGGACCAGGGTGAAGGCGATCGGCACGATGATGATGAAGGCGACCTCGTAGAACATGGTGACGCCGATGAGCATCGACGTGACCACCATGGCGACCTGGACCCCGCGGGGTCCGAAGGCGTCGAGGAGCCTGCCGGCTATCCGCTGGGCCGCGCCGGAGTCGCCCATCACGCGGCCGACCATCGCGCCGAGCCCGATGGTGAGCATGGTGTCGCCGATCTGGCCGCCGATGCCCTCCGCGAGGACGTCCGAGATGTCCGCCACCGGGATGCCCTGCACGACGGCGACGCCGACCGCCACGAGCAACAGGGCCGCGAAGCCGTTCAGTTTCAGCCTGGTCATGAGCAACAGCAGAACCAGAACACTGATCCCGACGACGACGAGTGGCATGTCAGCTCCCCTTTGAACTGTGGACCGGAGCAGCCGGCCCTGGGCCGGGACCCGGCGGTGGGGCGCGCGGCCCGGGGCGGCGCGCGGGGCCCTACGGCGCTGCGCCGCGGGCGGGCCGAACCGCGGAACGGGTGGCTGAGTTGACCGTAGAGAGGGTTGCGATGCACGTCTAAGTCGAATTTTGTTGGCTGTCATACCTTGCCGGTATGACGTCCACCCGCCTCGGTCCGTCGCCGAGGAGTAAGAGGCGCCGCAAGCGGCCACATTGATGCGCTTCGGGTATCACCGAATCCAAAACTGGTGTTGGACGTGAATCGTCGACGTCCGTAGCGTCGCTCATGCGGGACGGCGGCCCGCCGACGGCCGCGACGCCGTTACCTCCGCCCGGCCCGGCACGGGCGGCAGGCCAGAACCCCGCCGCACCGCACCACCGTCCGCACCGCCCCCGCCCCACCCGACTCCCAGGAGTGCCGCGATGACGTCCTTCTCTCCCGCAGAACTCGGCCGCCGGATCGGCTCCGGCCTGCTGTCCTTCCCGGTGACCCACTTCCGCGCCGACCTGTCCTTCGACGAGGAGGCCTACCGCGAACACGTCGCCCGGCTCTCCAAGTACGACGTCGGCGGCCTCTTCGCCGCGGGCGGCACGGGCGAGTTCTTCTCCCTCACGCCCACCGAGGTCGAGCGGGTCGTCACCGCGGCGGCCGACAGCGCCCCCGAGGCCACCCCGATCCTCGCCCCGGCGGGTTACGGCACCGCCACCGCGGTCGAGTTCGCCGCCGCGGCCGAACGCGCCGGCGCCGACGGCATCCTGCTCTTCCCGCCCTACCTCACCGAAGCGAGTCAGGAAGGCCTCGCCCAGCACGTCGAGGCGGTCTGCCGCGCCACCTCCCTCGGCGTCGTCATCTACAGCCGCGCCAACGCCGTCTACGGCGCCGACACCGTCGCCCGCCTCGCGGAGAGCTGCCCCAACCTGATCGGGTACAAGGACGGCGTCGGCGACATCGACACCGTCACCCGCATCCACGCCCGCCTCGGCGACCGGCTCACCTACATCGGCGGCCTGCCCACCGCGGAGACCTACGCCCTGCCCTATCTCCAGCTGGGCGTGACGACGTACTCGTCGGCCATCTTCAACTTCCTGCCGGAGTTCGCCCTGGCCTTCTACGCGGCCGTGCGCGAGCAGCGCCAGGCCGATGTCACCGCGATGCTCTCGGACTTCGTCCTGCCCTACACCGAACTCCGTGACCGGCGGGCGGGCTACGCGGTCAGCATCGTCAAGGCGGGGCTCACCGTGACCGGCCACGACGCCGGACCGGTCCGGCCGCCGCTCACCGACCTGACCGCCCCCGAGCGCGAGACGCTGTCGGCCCTCGTCGCTGGCGTGTCCGGCGCCTGAGCCGCGCGCCCGGACACCGCACCACGCAGCGGGTGTGCACCCGGGCGGCCTGCTCCGAGCGGTGTCCCCACGCTCACCTCGGGGCGCCCGAGCCGGTGCGCGGTGTCGGCGCGAGCAGTTCGGCCAGGCCGTGGCGGGTGGCGGCGAGGACGACGCGGTCGCTGGGGCGCAGCACATAGCCCGGATGGAGGTTCCAGACCAGGCCCGTGGACGTGGCGGGGGCGTCCTCCTCCCGGGACGCCGCGAGGTCGGGCCTGCGCTCGCCCGGCGCCGACGAGTCGATGGCGAGCACCCGCCAGGCGCCCGGCCGGAACGTCTCGGCGACGGTACGCCCCTCCAACTGCGGGTGCCCGGCGACGTCCAGGGCGGCGAACAGCAGCACCTTGCGTTCGACGGGGATCGCCCCCAGGATCTGCCGCCCCATCATCGCCCCGGCGAACGAGGGCGCGGCCAGCGTGGTGACGCTGCGGCTGCGGGTCAGGGCGCGCGGGTGGGCGGCGCGCAGGGTGCGGTAGACGGCGGTGGCGAACGCGTCGTCGAACAGGCGCAGCGAGACCCGCAGGTCCGGCTTGATGGAGCGCGCGTACAGCGCGGCTTCCAGGTTCGTGGTGTCGTGGCTGGTGAGGGCCAGCAGGGCGTGCGCGCGGTGGATCTTGGCGGCTTCCAGGACGCCTTCGTCGCGTACGTCGCCGATGAGGGTCGGCACCCGCAGGCGGCGGGCGAGCGGGATGCCGCGGGCGTCCGGATTCTCCTCGACGCACACCACGGGGATGCCGAGTTCGTGCAGCCGGGCCAGGACGCGGCTGCCGATCTTGCCGAGCCCGAGCAGGACGACGTGCCCGGACAGGCCGCGCGGCGGGCGGCGCAGCGCGGAGGCGGTGCGGAAGGTGCCGAACGCCTCCAGGGCCGCGGCGAGCAGGACGGGCAGGAGCAGCAACCCGGCGAGGCCGGTGAGCAGTTGCAGGATCTGGCGGGCGAGCGGCTCGCCGAGCGCGGGGTCGTCGATGGCGAAGAGGTCGAGCAGGGTGAGGTACGCGGCGCCCAGCGGGTGCCGCTCGGTCGTGGCCCAGGTGGCGAGGGCGAGCCCGAGGACGCAGAGCACGAGACCGGCGAGCGACCAGCGCAGGCGGCGCGAGAAGAGCGAGCGCAGGGGCAGGCCGCGGCCGACGAGACGCTGGGGCGGGGTGCGCGGCCCCGCGGGCGTGACCGTGTCCAGGACAACCGTGCCCCGGCCGGTCGCCGCGGTGACGGTGGCGTCGTCCGGCAGCAGCAGGGGCCCTTCCTGCCCCGACGCGTCCGAACCCTCCGCCCCCGCCGGGTCGTTGTACGTGGCGGACAGCAGGGCGAGCGTGCACAGACCCGGGTCGGCGACCTCGCCGAGGCCCGGCGGCGTGCGCTCCGCCGCTCGCAGCAGCAGCCCGTCGGCCTGGACGACCTTGCTGGTGCCCGCGACGGCGGTGGCGGCGAGGGCGGGCGCGGCGGTGTCCGCGTCGGACAGCACGGTGGTGGAGGTGTCGAGCGCGTCGGGGTCGAGCCCCGGCTGCGCCAACGCGGCGGCCTGGTCGAGGAGTTGGGCGAGGTGCTGGCCGAGCCTGCGGTCGTAGAGGCGGATCACGAGGCGCAGCCGCGGGTTGAGGCGGCGGGCGGCGAGGGCGGCACGGATGTTGGTCTCGTCGTCGTCGTGGACGAGGGCCAGCGCGTCGGCCCGCGCCACGCCCGCCTCGGTGAGCGTCTCCTCGTCGAGCACCGGCGCCTCCATGACCCGCGGGGCGGTGCCGGCGAGCGAGTCGGCGGCGGCCGGGGCGGCCCGGTTCATGGCGGCCTGCACCCGGGTGATCAGCGCGGCGGCGCGGATCCGGCCGCCGGTGCCCGGCCGCTCCTCGGCGGCGGGGCGTACGGCCGGGACGACGATGGTGACCTGGGTGCGGTACAGGCCGCGCAGTTCGGCGGCGAGCCGTTCGGCCAGGGCGTCGTCACCACAGACGATCATGTGACCGGGCAGGGCGGGGTGGGGGGCCTGGCGGGGAAGTGACACGGGGGACATGGTGCGGGTTCGCGGCGGCGGCGTCCAGCACGGACCGTCCGGCGGCCCCGCGGCGCGATCGCCGCCAAGGACGTGGCCGCCGCGGTGGCGGAGGTCGCCACGGGCTCCCCGCTCGACGGCGTCCGCAACATCGGAGGCCCTGAGGTCTTCACCCTCGACGAGCTGGACCGGTTCACCCTGTCCCGCAAGGGCGACCCGCGCACTGTCGTCACCGACCCCACGGCGGGGATGTTCGCCGCCGTGGAGGGCGATGTGCTCACCGACAAGAGCGCGCACCTCGCCACCACCCGCTCCACCGACTGGCTGGCCTGAGGGCCGCCGCGCCGCATCCCGCCGCGCCGCATCCCGCCGCGCCGCATCCCGCCGGGCCGGCTCCCTGGCCCGGCCCGGCCCCGCGGCGGTCAGTCGAAGCGCAGGCCGCCGGTCCGCTCCCGCTTGAACTCGAAGAAGTCCGGGTGCCCGGCGAGGGTGCGCACGGCGTCGAAGAGCCGGGCCGCCTCCTCGCCCCGCGGAATGCTGTTGAGGACAGGGCCGAAGAAGGCGGTGCCGTCGATGTGCAGGGTGGGCGTGCCGACGTAGCCGTCCGAGGCCGGGTCCCGGCCCGCGTCGTGGCTGCGCCGCAACGCGTCGTCGTGGTCGGCGGAACCGGCCGCGTCCGCCAGCTCCGCGGGCAGCCCGAGCTGGGCCAGCGCGGCGGCGGCGACCGCGTCGAAGTCGTCCTGGCCGTCCCGGTGGATGCGGGTGCCCAGGGCGGTGTAGAGCTCGCGCAGCACGCCGGGGGAGTGCCGCTCCGCCGCGACGGCGACGCGGACCAGGCCCAGCGAGCGGTCGACGAGATCGCGGTACCAGTCGGGCAGTTCGTTGCCGTCGTTGTGCAGGTAAAGGCTCATGACGTGGAAGCGGACATCGAGGTCGCGCAGGGGTTCCACCTCCAGGATCCAGCGGGAGGTGATCCAGGCGAACGGGCACGCGGGGTCGAAGTAGTAGTCGACGCGGGTCGTGGTCATGGGCTCCAACCTAGGCAGCCGATGGCCCGCGATCCCGGGCCAATCCGCGCTGCGCGCATTGGGCCACCCTGGAGGCGGCCGCGCCTCGCGCCCCGGCGGCCGCCGGGGCGCGAGGCTGCGGAGCCGGAGCAGGCCCGCCCTGCCTCAGCAGCTGCCGTCCGACACCTGGAGCCCCTTCCCGGCGCCCGCCGTCCTGGCGACGATCGACGGCACGCAGCTCGCCTTGTCGAGCGTGTAGGCGTACGGGATCGAGACGCTGGTCGTGGACTTCATCTCGGGGCCCGCCGGGTAGTTCTCGTCCCCGGCCTCGGACCACGTCACGTTGTCCAGGACGTTGCCGCTGGTCTGCCAGGTCCCCTTGGCGTCGGTGTAGAAGGTGCCCAGGACGTCCTTGGAGTCCTTGAAGTGGTTGTTCTCGACCTTGGCCCTGGCGCCGGCGCGGGAGTTGATGCCGGACTCGTTCAGGTGCACGTACGCGTTGTTGTAGATGTGCGCCGTGCCGCCGCGCAGCAGGGGCGCGCGCGAGTCGAGGTTCTCGTACAGGTTGTGGTGGAAGGTGACGTTGCCGTTGGACAGGTCGCTCTCGCTGGAGCCGATCAGGCCGCCGCGGCCGGAGTTGCGCAGCGTGCTGTACGACAGGGTCACGTACTGGGTGTTGTTCTTCATGTCGAAGAGGCCGTCGAAGCCCTCGGACTCGCCGCCGGAAGCCGCCAGGGAGACGTGGTCCACCCAGACGTTGCGGACGTCCTTCTCCATGCCGATGGCGTCGCCGCCGTTGGAGGTGGGGGAGCCGGACTTCTTGACGTTCCTGACCGTCACGTTCTGGATGACGATGTTGTGCGACTCGCGGATGTGGATGCCCAGTTGGTCGAAGACGGCGCCGCTGCCGACGCCGACGAGCGTGACGTTCGCGATCTGCTTCAGCTCGATCACCCCGGCGGCGGTGTTGCAGCTGTCGCCGGAGACCTTGGCCGTGTTGCCGTGGTTGATCGTGCCCTCGACCTGGATCGTGATCGGGGTGTCGTCGGCGGCCCGCCCGCACAGGGCCTGGTGGATCTGGGTGCCCGTGGTGGCGCGGACGGTCTGCCCGCCCGCGCCGCCCGTCGTCCCGCCGTTCTGGCTCGCGTAGCCGGTGGCCGCCGCGGCGGCCGCGGACGCCTGCGGCACCGACAGCGCCGCACCGAGTCCGGCGGCGAGGGCCCCCGCGGTCAGTGTCGCGGACAGGCGCAGCGCCATGGGTCGTCTCATCCTGGTCTCCCCAGCTCGTCGTCGCGTACCGGCGGGGGCTGGTCCAGCCCCGGGCCGGGTCCGCGGAGTCCCCGCGGACACGACCTAGTGGTCGCGGCGGCGCGCGGGGTTGCCGGGTCAGTGCGTCACGCGGTGACCTTCGCCAGGAACGTCGCGACGTTCGCCAGGGTCCGCTCGACCTTCTCCTCGGTCGTGAGCGTCTCGTGCAGCCGCGAACCCTGCCCTGCGTCCTTCTTGCCCCGCACGTACAGGGAGCAGGCGAGGTCGCTGCACATGTACGCGCCTACGGAGTTGCCCTGCTTGCCGGCCTTGCCCGCCTTGGGGGCGACCATCAGGGAGACGCCGCCGGTGTGGGTGGTCACGCACATCGAACACATGCTGCGCCGGGTCTGCGAGGCGGCGGAGTGCGAGGAGCGCAGCACGACGCCCTGGAGGCGCCCGTCGACCTCGGCCACCAGATACGCGCGGTCGGGGGCCTGAGGGTCCCGCCAGCCGAAGAAGTCCAGGTCGTCCCAGGGGCGCTCGGCCAGATCGCGCGGCACGTTCATCCGCGTCGCCTCGCCCTTGGTGCAGTTCACGAAAGAGGAACGGATGTCCCGCTCGGTCAGTGGCCTCATAACGGTGAGGCTAATTTGCCTAAAGGTTTTAGGCAAATGCATAATGGTTACGGGTCGACTGGGAGGTCATACGGTGATGGTGCGAGTGGGACTGAACGCGGAGCGCCTGGCGCGGGCGGGTGCGGAGCTGGCCGACGAGGTGGGCTTCGAGCACGTCACCGTCTCGGCGCTGGCCCGCCGGTTCGACGTCAAGGTCGCGAGCCTGTACTCGCACGTCAAGAACTCGCACGACCTCAAGACCCGGATCGCCCTGGTCGCCCTGGCCGAGCTGGCCGACCGGGCCGCCGAGGCGCTGGCCGGACGGTCCGGCAAGGACGCCCTGACGGCGCTGGGGAACGTGTACCGGGACTACGCCCGCGAGCACCCGGGCCGGTACGCCGCGACCCAGTTCCGCCTCGACCCCGAGTCGGCGCTCGCCAGTGACGGGCCCCGGCACTCCCGGATGACGCGCGCCCTGCTGCGCGGCTACGACCTGACCGAACCGGACCAGACCCACGCCGTCCGCCTCCTCGGCAGCGTCTTCCACGGCTACGTGAGCCTGGAGCTGAGCGGCGGCTTCAGCCACAGCGCCCCCGACTCGGGCGAGACGTGGGCCCGCACGCTGGAAGTGCTGGACGCGCTGTTGCGGAACTGGCCGGGGCAGAGCGCGCCGCCCACCGATCGATCGACAGGCTGAGGTCATGACCACCGAACACCCCTGGATCACCACGCCGCTCACCCCCGAGCTGCTGCGCGGCGCCCTTGAAGTCGAGCGCACCGAGCGCGGCCTGCTCCCGCACCGGCTGCCCGCCCGGGCCCGCGCCCAGAACACCGACGGGCAGCTCGCCATGGTGGAGGCCCAGCCCTCCGGCGTACGGCTCGCGCTGCGCACCCGCGCGCGCGTCATCGAGCTCGACACCCTGCCGACCAAGCGCGCCTACGCGGGCCTGCCGGGCACCCCGGACGGGACGTACGACCTGCTGGTCGACGGGCGGCTCGTCCGGCAGGGGAGTGTGACCGGCGGCGACACCCTGACCATCGACATGGCCACCGGCGGCTTCGAGCGCACCCCGGGCCCGCCCGGCACCCTGCGCTTCGCCGATCTGCCGGACACCATGAAGGACATCGAGATCTGGCTCCCGCACGACGAGACCACCGAGCTGCTCGCGCTGCGCACCGACGCGCCCGTCGAGCCCGCCGCGAACCACGGCCGCCCGGTCTGGCTGCACCACGGCAGCTCCATCAGCCACGGCTCGAACGCCGCGAGCCCCACCGCCATCTGGCCCGCCCGCGCCGCGGCCCTGGGCGGCGCCGACCTGATCAACCTCGGGTTCGGCGGCAGCGCCATGCTGGACCCCTTCACCGCGCGCGCCATCCGCGACACCCCCGCCGACCTGATCAGCGTCAAGATCGGGATCAACCTCGTCAACTACGACGGCATGCGGCTGCGGCTCTTCGGCCCGGCGGTGCACGGCTTCCTCGACACCATCAGGGAGGGGCACCCGGGCACGCCGCTGCTCGTCGTCTCGCCGATCCTGTGCCCCATCCACGAGGACACCCCGGGCCCCGCCGCCCCCGACATGCAACTGCTCGCCGACACCGGTCAGCTCAAGTTCCGCGCCATGGGCGACCCCGCCGAGCGCGCCCAGGGCAAGCTCACCCTGAACGTCGTCCGCGCCGAGCTGGCCCGGATCGTGGCCCGGCGCGCCACCGACGACCCGCACCTGCACCACCTCGACGGCCGCGAGCTGTACGGCGAGGCCGACGCCGCCGAGCTGCCGCTGCCCGACGACATCCACCCCGACGCGGCCGCCCACCGGCGGATCGGCGACCGCTTCGCCGACCTCGCCTTCGGCGCCGGCGGTCCGTTCGCCGGGGCCGGGCGCCGACCCTCCGGAGCTGGGGCGGGGGCGCCGGAGCGCCGCTGAGCGGGCGGGTTAGCATATGAGCGCCGCCTAGCTCGAAAGAGACGCACGTGACTGTCAATGACGACTCGTTCACCAATTGGAAGCACCGCGAGGAGACCGCGGAGTCGATGATCCCGATCATCGGGAAGCTGCACCGGGAGCGGGACGTGAACGTCCTGCTGCACAGCCGCTCCTTGGTGAACAAGTCGGTGGTCAGCATTCTCAAGACCCACCGATTCGCCCGGCAGATAGCCGGCGCCGAGCTCTCGGTCACCGAGACGATGCCGTTCCTGCGCGCGCTCAGCATGCTCGATCTGGGCCCCTCCCAGATCGACATCGGCATGCTCGCCGCGACCTACCGCACCGACGAACGCGGCCTCGGCATCGAGGAGTTCACCGCGGAGGCCGTCGCGGGCGCCATGGGGGCCGCCAAGGTCGAGCGCGGCGCCGGACGCGACGTCGTGCTGTACGGCTTCGGCCGCATCGGCCGTCTCGTCGCCCGGCTGCTCATCGAAAAGGCCGGCTCCGGCAACGGGCTGCGGCTGCGCGCCGTCGTCGTGCGCGGCGGCGGCGAGCGGGCCGGCGAGGACATCGTCAAGCGGGCCTCGCTGCTGCGGCGCGACTCCATCCACGGCCAGTTCCAGGGCACGATCACCGTCGACGAGGCGAACAGCACCATCGTCGCCAACGGCAACGCCATCAAGGTGATCTACGCGAACGACCCGTCCGAGATCGACTACACCGCGTACGGCCTCAACGACGCGATCCTGATCGACAACACCGGCAAGTGGCGCGACCGCGAGGGCCTCTCCCAGCACCTGCGCCCCGGCATCGACAAGGTCGTCCTGACCGCCCCCGGCAAGGGCGACGTGCCCAACATCGTGCACGGCGTCAACCATGACACGATCAAGCCGGACGAGCAGATCCTGTCCTGCGCCTCCTGCACCACGAACGCGATCGTGCCGCCGCTGAAGGCGATGGCCGACGAGTACGGGGTGCTGCGCGGACACGTCGAGACCGTCCACTCCTTCACCAACGACCAGAACCTGCTGGACAATTACCACAAGGCCGACCGCCGCGGCCGCTCCGCGCCGCTCAACATGGTCATCACGGAGACCGGCGCCGCCTCGGCCGTCGCCAAGGCGCTGCCCGACCTGAAGGCGCCCATCACCGGCAGCTCGATCCGGGTCCCGGTCCCCGACGTCTCCATCGCCATCCTCAGCCTGCGCCTGGGCCGCGAAGCCACCCGTGAGGAGGTCCTCGACCACCTGCGCGACGTGTCGCTGAACTCCTCGCTCAAGCGCCAGATCGACTTCATCAGCGCGCCCGACGCCGTCTCCAGCGACTTCATCGGCTCCCGGCACGCCTCGATCGTCGACGCGGGCGCCACCAAGGTCGACGGCGACAACGCGATCCTCTACCTCTGGTACGACAACGAGTTCGGCTACTCGTGCCAGGTGATCCGGGTCGTCCAGCACGTCTCCGGGGTGGAGTACCCGACCTTCCCGGTCCCCGTCCCGGCCGTCTGACACCCTGTCACCGGCCGGACAGGCTCCGACCAGGGCCGTCCGGGGCCGTCCGCGCCAGGTGCGCGGGCGGCCCCTACGGCGTTCTGTGTTCGTCGTGAGCCCGTCGTGAGCCCGTCGTGGGCCCGTCGTGGCCCCGTCGTGGCATTCGCCACCTTGACCAGGTGATCTCCCACGGCGCAGGATGTGGGTATGTTCACGCATCGCGTCCACGCATTCGGATCGGCCACCGCGCCGGACCGATGTGGTTGCGCGCGCAGCGGCTTGTAGCGGACCCCGTCCCTCGTCGCTTCTTCCCCGTACGTCGCCCCACCCACCCGTCGGCCGGTGCCGTGGGCCGCGGACGTACGGCTCCCCCTCGCGGTCCCCGTGACCGCGAACCACCGCGCGCCCACCGGAGAGTCCCCATGTCCGTGACGGAAGTCCCGCCCTCGACCACCCCGGCCCCGACCACCCCGCTGCGCCCCGCCCGCATCCCCGACGACGGCCTCTACGAGGGGCGCCGGCTGCTGCGCCGCACCCCCGACGGCTGGCGGGAACGCCCCTACGAACACCTCGAGATCGTCCCGCAGGCCGCCACCATCGGCGCCGAGATCCGCGGGGTCGACCTCACCCGCCCGCTGTCCGGCGCGCTGCGCGAGGAGGTGCACCGGGCCCTGCTGGAGTGGAAGGTGCTCTTCTTCCGCGGCCAGCACCCGAGCAGCGCGCAGCAGCGCGCGTTCGCCCGCACCTGGGGGGAGTTGGAGACCAACCCGCTCCTGGAGCGCGGCGACAGCGAGGAGGTGGTGCGCTTCGACAAGGGCGCCGGCGTCCCGCCCTCCTTCGAGAACGTCTGGCACACCGACGTCACCTTCCGCGAACGCCCGGCCATGGGCGCGGTGCTGCACCTGCGCGAGGTGCCGCCGTCCGGCGGCGACACCATGTGGGCCGACATGGCGGCCGCCTACGACAACCTGCCGCCCGGCGTCCGGGAGCGGATCGACGACGCCGTCGCCGAGCACGACTTCCTGCCCGGATTCCGCCGGTTCTACGGCCCCGAGAAGCTCGCCGGGCTGCAGGACGCGTTCCCGCCGGTGACCCACCCGGTGGTGCGCCGCCACCCGGAGACGGGGCGCCGCATGCTCTTCGTCAACACGTCGTTCACCACCCGGATCGTGGGCATGGAGCGGGCCGAGAGCGACCGGCTGCTGCGCCTGCTGTTCCAGCAGGCGCACGTGCCCGAGTTCCAGGTGCGGTTCCGCTGGCAGGCCGGTGACGTCGCCTTCTGGGACAACCGCGCCACGCAGCACTACGCGGTGGCGGACTACGGCGACGCCCGCCGGGTCGCGGAGCGCGTCGCCATCGCGGGGGACCGCCCGTACTGACGCCGCGGCGCGTGGGGGCCCCGGCCGGTAGTTGCCGGGGCCCCCACGTGCGGTGCGCGGCTCAGCCCACCGCGGCGATCGAGCGGCCCGCCCACGCGGGCGGCGCCTCCGACAGGTCGCGCAGGCGCGCGCGGACGGCGTCCGGGAACGGGGCGGCCCGGCCCGCCTGCCGGTCGACGTGCACGGCCAGCAGCTCGGTCGTCGCCACCGGCGCGGCGTCGGGGCCGGGCCCGGCCGCCTCGTCCGCGACCACGTACATCTCGTGCGTGAACCGGGCCTTCTTCTCCGCGGCGCCCAACACGCGGGTCCGGATGGCCAGCTGGGCCCCCTCGGGCACGTCACGCAGGTACCGGATGTGGGCCTCCACCGTGTAGAGCGAGCAGCCCGACGCCTCGCGGTAGCCGGAGTCCAGGCCCGTCTCGATCATCAGGGCGTCCGTGGCGTGCCCGAAGGCCAGGACGTAGAAGGCCTCGCTCATATGGCCGTTGTAGTCGATCCACTCGGGGCGGACCGTGCGGTGCAGCAGCGCAAGGCCCGTCATCGCGCGCCTCCCAGCCGGCCCGTCGCCCGCAGGACGTCGATGACGCCCTGGTCGCGCCTGGCCACCAGCTCGGCGATGGTGCGGCCGTCCGCCGCCTCGTCACACCCGGCGACCACCGCGTCGTACAACTCCCGGTCCAGCTCCGGTGCTTCGAGCCGGGTCCAGGGGGCCTTCAGGGACGGGCCGAAGTGGTCCAGCATGTGCGCCATGCCGCCCTCGCCGCCCGCGAGCGCGAAGGTCAGCATCGGGCCCATGACCGCCCAGCGCAGCCCGGGGCCCTCGGTGATCGAGGCGTCGATGTCCCGTACCGTCGCCTCGCCGTTGGCGACCATGTGCAACGCCTCGCGCCACAGCGCTTCCTGGAGCCGGTTCGCGATGAAGCCCGGCACCTCGCGGTCCATGGTGATGACGGACTTGCCCGCGACCTCGTAGAACCGGGACGCCCAGGCGGTGGCCGCGCCGTCGGTGCGGGTGCCGCCCGCGACCTCGACGAGCGGGATCAGGTACGGCGGGTTGAACGGGTGTCCGACGACGAGTCGTGCCGGGTCCCCGGCCGTCGTCTGCATGTCCGTCATCGGGTACCCGGACGTCGACGAGGCGATGACGGTGCCGGGCGGGGTGGCCGCGGCGAGCCGGGCCAGCAGGTCCTGCTTGAGGTCGAGCTTCTCCGGGGCGCTCTCTTGCACGAACTGGGCGCCGGCCACGGCGTCCTCCAGCGTCGCGGTCACGGTGAGACGGTCGCGGGAAGCACCCGGGGCGAGGCCCAGGGACGTGAGGGCGGGCCAGGCCGCGTCGACCAGGCGGCGCAGCCTCGCCTCGGCGTCGGGCGCCGGGTCCCACGCCGTCACGTCGTAGCCGCGGGCCAGGAAGTGGGCGACCCAGCCGCCGCCGATGACACCGGCGCCGACGCAGGCGACCCGGCGGACGGACTCGGGGGAGACGGCGGGGGTGAAGGCGGGCGCGGGAGTGGGGGCGGGGGAGGTCATCAGCGGTTCGCCTTCCGCAGTCCGAGCAGCTCGCGGGCGTCGTCCGGGGTCGCGACGCGGGCGCCGACCGACTCGGTGATGGTGACGGCCCGCTCGACGAGCTGGGCGTTGGTCGCCTTGTTGCCCTTGCCGAGGTACAGGTTGTCCTCCAGGCCCACCCGGACGTGTCCGCCCAGCAGGATCGACTGCGCCACCCACGGCATCTGCATGCGGCCGAGCGAGAAGCTCGCCCAACGGGCGCCTTCGGGCAGCATGTTGACCATCGACTGGAGGACGCCGGGGTCGGCCGGAGCACCCCACGGGATGCCCATGCAGAGCTGGAAGACGGTCGGGTCGTCGAGCAGTCCCTCGGCGAGCAGTTGCTTGGCGAACCACAGCTGGCCGGTGTCGAAGATCTCCAACTCGGGCCGCACACCCAGCTCCTGGATGCGGCGGGCGCCCGCGCGGAGCATGTCCGGCGTGGAGACGTAGAGGTTCGAGCCGTCCCCGAAGTTCAGGGAGCCGCAGTCGAGCGTGCAGATGTCGGGGAGCAACTCCTCGACGTGCGGGAGGCGTTCGAGACCACCGACCAGATCGGTGCCGGGCAGCCGGGTCAGCGGCTCGTCCGGGTCGATGACGAGGTCGCCGCCCATGCCGGCGGTGAGGTTGATGACGACGTCGGTGCCGGTCTCCTTGACCCGCTCGACGACCTCCCGGTACAGCTTCGGATCGCGCGAGGGCGCGCCGGACTCCGGGTCGCGGACGTGGATGTGGACGACGGCGGCGCCGGCCTCCGCGGCCTGCACCGCGCTGCGGGCTATCTGCTCCGGCGTCACGGGGACGTGCGGACTCTTGCGCACGGTGTCCCCGGCGCCGGTCAGGGCGCAGGTGATGATGACGTTCTCGGTGATGGGCACGGATGTCCTCCCGGAGTTCGGCCCCTCGCGCGGCGGCGGAGCCCCGCGGGCGTCGCGCGAAGAGGGTGTGGGGGTGTGGGGGTAGGGGGAAGCGGTGAGGTTCTTGTCGTCCCTGGTCGCAGCAGGCGTCAGGCGGCGAGCAGCGCGGTGCGTACGTGAGCGGCCAGCGCCGTGCGCATGGCGTCGGCGTCGGTGCCCGAGGCCAGCACCTGGGTGGCCAGGCCGTCGATGAGCGCCGTCAGCGTCAGCGCCTGCGCCCGCGGGTCGGCGCCCGCGCGGAACACGCCCTGCGCGACGCCTCTGCGGACCACGTCGGCCACGGTCTCCCGCCACTGCCGGTAGTACTCGGCGTGCAGCCGCCCCACCGTGGTGGAGCGCGCCGCCTCGGCCCACAGGTCGAGCCAGACCGCCCACTGGCGGCGCTGCTGCTCGGTGCGGGGTGTCTGCAGGTCGATGAGCTGGTCCAGTTCCGCGACCGCGTCGTCCGCCGTGGCGAGGCGGGCGGCGCGGCGAGCGGTGTCCTCGTCCATGCACCAGCGCACCGCGGCCTCCAACAGGTCGGCGCGGCCCGGGAAGTGGTAGTGGATCGCGGCGGAGCTGGTGGCGCAGGCGCGGGCGATGTCGGCGACCCGCACCGCGTGGAAACCGTGTTCGGCGATCAGCCGGACCGTCTCGCGGACGATCTGCAGCGGCCGCCCGCCCTCGACCGGCGCGACGGCGGACGGCACCTGCTCCGGCGGCCGGGCCCCGAGCAGCCGCCCCACGTCGACCCGCCCCTCGGCGGCGATCCGCGCTAGCTCGGCGACCGTGAACCGGCGGGTGCCGCTCAGCGACCGCGAGAGTTTGGAGGGGTCCATGACGATGCGGCGCGCGAACTCGCGCTGGCTGACCCCCGCGGCCGCGATGACCTCGCGGACGCGGGCGGCGGTGTCGGCGCCCTGGGCGCCGGAGACGTCGTCGGTTTCCACGGGGCCCGACCCTAACCACGTATTGAGAAGAACTCAACACAGCGACCGGACGTGCTGGTGAATTGCCTGTTCACTGCGGTATTGCGTTGCTGACTTTCGCATCAGTCAGATGCGCAACAGAGGCCCCGCTGGACCCGGCGCTGCCCTCTTGTCGCCGTCATCGCGGCGATCTAGTGTGCAGCGCACACAAGCGCTTTCTGCCAGCCTTTGGAGGCGTCCTCGCATGACCGCCGGTCGAACACTGAAGGCCTGTACCGCCGCCGCCCTGCTGCTCGCCGCGTCCGTCGGGGCGGCGCCGGCCGTCACCGCGGACCCCGCCGCCCGCCCCCGCCCGCTGCCCGCCGTCTCGCCGGCCCCGCAGCACCTCGCCCGCGCGGGCGCCGACCTGCCGCTGCCGGGCCGCGCCGAACTCGTCGTGGGCGCCGCCACCGACCCCGCCGCCCGCACGCTGGTCACCGAAGTGCTCAAGGACCACGGCGTGCGCCGCCTCGACGTCCGCACCGAGGCCTCCGGCCGCGCTGCGCTGACCGTCCTGCTCGGCCCCGCCGACCGCCCCGACCTCGCCCGCGCCCTGCGCGGCACCGCCGTCCCCGACCACGCCGAGGGGTACGCGCTGCGCGCCGCCCGCGGCACCCTCGCGCTCGGCGGCACGGACGCCGCCGGGCAGTTCTACGCGGCCCAGACCCTGCGGCAGCTCGCCACCGGGCACGCCGTCGCGGGCGCCTCCGTCAGCGACTTCCCGTCGATGGGCCTGCGCGGCAGCATCGAGGGGTTCTACGGCCCGCCCTGGACCACCGAAGAGCGCCTCGACCAGATGGACTTCCTCGGCGAGGTCAAGTCCAACACATACGTCTACGCACCCAAGGACGACCCGTACCACCGCGACAAGTGGCGCGACCCCTACCCCGCCGACAAGCTCACGGAGCTCGGGGCACTGGTCGAGCGGGCCGGCGCCAACCACGTCTGGTTCACCTTCGCCGTCTCGCCCGGCGGCTCCATCTGCTACTCCGACCCCGCCGACGTCACGGCGCTCACCGCCAAACTCCGGTCCCTGTACGACCTCGGCGTGCGCTCCTTCTCCGTCCCGCTCGACGACATCAGCTACACGAAGTGGAACTGCGCGGCCGACCAGGCGGCCTTCGGCGACCCGGGCCGCGGCCCCGCCGCGAAGGCGCAGGTCGGCCTCCTCAACGCCCTGCAGCGGGACTTCGTCGCCACCCATGACGGCACCCACCCGCTCCAGACGGTGCCCACCGAGTACGGCGACCTCACCGACTCCGCGTACAAGCAGGAGATCCGCGGCCACCTCGACCCGGCCGTCGAAGTGATGTGGACCGGCACCGACGTCGTACCGCCGCAGATCACCACCGCCCAGGCGCAGCAGGCCTCCCAGCTGTTCGGCCGCAAGGTGTTCGTCTGGGACAACTACCCCGTCAACGACTTCGGGCAGACCGCAGGACGGCTGCTCCTCGCCCCCTACGACAAGCGCGAGCCGGGCCTCTCCGACCACCTCAGCGGCCTCGTCTCCAACCCCATGAACCAGGAGGCGGCCAGCAAACTCGCCGTCTTCACCATGTCCGACTTCTCGTGGAACGACCGCGGCTACGACCGCGCCCGCTCCGCCCGGCAGTCCGCCCTGCACCTCGCGGGCGGCGACGCGCACCTCGCGGACGCGGTGCAGGTCTTCGTCGACCTGAACCACATGGCGCCCACCTTCGGAACGACCCCGTGGCAGCCGCAGTCGCCGGTCCTGGCGGGCGAGTTGGACGCGTTCTGGACCAGGTACGCGACCGACCCCGCCGCCGCGGTGCGGGCCTTCGCGCCGACCGCCCGGACGCTCGTGCGGACCCCGGCCGTGCTGCGCGCGGACCTTCCCGACCAGCTGTTCCTGCACGACGCCGACCGCTGGCTGACCGCCACCGAGCACTGGGGCGAGGCCCTGCGCCAGGGTCTCGTGGCGCTGCGCGCGCTCGGCGCCCATGACGCACAGGGCGCCGCCGCCGCGCGCGCGGCGATGGACACCGCCGCCGACACCGCCGCGCACATCACCGTCGACCCGGCCGAACACCACCAGCTCGGGCCCGTGAAGATCGCCGACCCCTACCTCCAGGACTTCGTCACGAAGGTCGGCGCAAAGGTCGACGCCTCCTGAACGCCGCACCCGGCACAGGAGCGGTGGCCCCGCACCGCTCCGCCCGCAACCCGCGACCGGCGTACCCGCCATCCCCCGAATGGCTTACGGTGTGGCGGGTGGACAGTCAGGGGAAGCGGGCGGTTCGGCTGCGCCTGACCGGGGCCGCCGGTGCCGCTCTCGTGTCGGGCGTGGCGGGCTCGTGGGCGTACGCGCGTGCGGGCGCGTCCGCGAGCGAGCTGGTGCGCGATCTCGCGGTCGGCTGGGCGTTCGTGGTCGCCGGGACGGCGGCCTGGCGGCGCAGACCCGCCAACCACACCGGGCGCCTCATGGTGCTCTGCGGCATCACCTGGTTCTTCGGCAACCTCCAAGGCACCGCCGTCCCCGCGCTGTTCACGTTCGGCGCCTGGTGGGAGGCGCTGAACATGGCCGTGCTGTCGCACCTCATCCTCTCCTTCCCCGAAGGACGCCTCACCACGGTCCTCACCCGCCGCCTGACCCAGTGCGCGTACGGTCTCGTCGCCGTCGGCGGTCTGCTGCGGACCCTGCTCTTCGACCCGGCGACCGACACCGGAGCCACCTACCTCGACTGCGACGCCTGCGGCCCCAACCTGATCTACGTCCCCGCCTGGCACGGCATGTTCGACACCTTCGACGCCGTGTACCACGCGGCGGGCTGGGCGCTCTCCGTGGTGGCCGCGGGCGCGATCGTGCTGCGCTGGCGGCACGCGTCGGCCGCGCGCAGACGGGCGCTGCTGCCCGCCTGGATCGGCATCGGCGTCGCCGTCGTCTTCCTGATGTGGGACATGCTCTTCTACGTCGTCCCGTGGTTCGGCGAGGTCGGCTCGCTCAGCGAACAGGCCGTGTACCTCTTCGCCGACCTCGCCCAGGTCGGCGTCCCGTTCGCCTTCCTCTTCGGGCTGCTCCGCATGCGCCTGCAGCGGGCCGAGGTCAGCGGCCTCGTCATCGACGTCGGCACCGACCCCGATCCGTCCCGGGTCCGCGAGGCGCTGGTGCGCGTCCTCGGCGACCCCACGCTGCGGCTCGGCCTCTGGCGCGAGGAGCGCCGCGCCTACGTCGACGGGGCCGGCCGCGAGGTCGGCACCGAGGGGGCCGGGCGGACCCCGGTCCGCGCCGCCGACGGCCGCCCGCTGGCCCTGCTCCACCACGACCCGGCGCTCCTGGAGGACCCCGAGCTGCTCCAGTCCGTCGCCGCGGCGCTGCGGCTCGCCCTGGAGAACGTCTGGTTGCGCACCCGCGCCAAGGACGTCGCCACCCGCATCGTGCAGGCCGCCGACGCCGAACGCGGCAGGCTCGAACGGAACCTGCACGACGGGGCGCAGGCCCGCCTCGTCTTCGCCCTCATGGCGGTCCGCCGGGTGCAGCGGGGCCTCGCCGGCCACGCGGACGAGCGGGTGCGCGCGGCGGCGGACGAGGCCGAGTCGAGCCTGCGCCTGGCCATCGCCGAGCTGCGCGGCATCGCCCAGGGCATCCATCCGGCGGTGCTCACCCGGGAGGGGCTCGGTCCCGCGCTGGCCGCGCTGGCGCGGGAGGCCGCGCTGCCGGTCGTCGTCGCGGCCGAGACCCGCCGCTACGACTCGCTGGTGGAGACCACGGCCTACTTCACCGTCTGCGAGGCGCTCTCGAACGCGGCCAAGCACGCGGAGGCGCGCGCCGTCAGCGTCTCGGCCCGTCACCAGGACGGCCGGCTCGTCGTCGAGACCGTCGACGACGGGGTGGGCGGCGCCGACACCACCCGCGGCACGGGACTGCGCGGCCTCGCCGACCGGCTCGCCGCCGTCGACGGCGTCCTGCACATACACAGTCCCGCCGGCGGCGGGACCCGGATCAGGGCGGAGCTTCCGTGCGGGTGATCGTGGCCGAGGACTCGGCGCTGCTGCGGCAGGGCATCGTGCGGCTCCTCACCGACGAGGGCATCGAGGTGGCGGCCGAGTGCGCGGACACCGGGCCGCTGCTCGCGCTGGTCGCCCGGCACGCGCCGGACGCCGTCCTCCTCGACATCCGGATGCCGCCCACCCATACCGACGAGGGTCTGGTCGCGGCGGCCGCGATCCGCGCCGCCCACCCGGACACCGGCGTCCTGCTGCTGTCCCAGTACGTGGAGACGTCGGCCACCGTGCAGGCACTGGCCGAGCGGCCGGAGGGCTTCGGCTACCTCCTCAAGGAACGCGTCGCCGACATCGACGAACTGCACGGCGCGCTGAAGCGGGTGGCCGCGGGCGAGACCGTGCTCGATCCCCTGGTGGTGGCCCGGCTGATGGCGGCGCCGCGGGCGGCGGGCCCGCTGGACGAGCTGACCGGCCGGGAGCGCGACGTGCTGACGCTGATGGCCGAGGGCCGCTCGAACGAGGCCATCGCGCAGCGCCTGGTCATCGGCGGCAAGACCGTCGAGACGCACGTGCGCAACATCTTCGGCAAGCTGCGCCTCGAACCCGACCTGCTGGAGCACCGGCGGGTCATGGCCGTACTCACGTACCTGCGCGGCTGAGCTTCGCGCGGTCCGCGCAAGAGGTTCCGGCTGTCCGCTCCGGAGACGACGTCGTCCCCCCGTTTTCCCCCGTGGTCCCCCGTACATCGTCTGCGGAGCGGTGCCGGACCCCCAATGTAGGCGGGGCCCGCGGGCGGGACATCAGGGTCAGCCCTGAGATGTGGAACCGCGCCCACCTCTTCGATCACGGCATGTCCCCATTTGATCACCGTCCGGGCGCCGGGTGATTTCCCCCTGAGCCTCTTCCCAGCCGCCGTGGGGCAGGTCTATAGTCCAAAACTAGCAGTGCTAATTAACCGCTGGCCCTGGAGCTGACCGTGCGCCCCGTCCACTTCGCCGCCGCCCGCCGCACCCCGATCGGGAAGCTGCGCGGCGCCCTGTCCGGCATCCGCCCCGACGACCTGGCGGCGACGGTCGTGCGGGGCCTGCTGGCGGACGTGCCCGCCCTCGACCCGGCCCGCGTCGACGACGTCTACTGGGGCGCCGCCAACCAGGCGGGCGAGGACAACCGGAACGTCGCGCGCATGGCCGCCCTCCTCGGGGGTCTGCCCGACTCGGTGCCCGGCGCGACCGTCAACCGGCTCTGCGCCTCCGGCATGGAGGCCGTCACCACCGCGGCGCGCACCATCGCCGCGGGCGAGGCCGAGATCGTGCTCGCCGGCGGCTCCGAGTCCATGAGCCGCGCCCCCTTCGTCCTGCCCCGCCCGGACGAGGCGCTGCCGCACACGATGCCGACGTACGACACCCGCCTGGGCTGGCGCCTGGTCAACCCCGAGATGCAGAAGCTGCACGGCGTCCTCGCCATGGGGGAGACCGCCGAGGAGGTCGCGGACCGGTACGGGATCGCGCGCGAGCGGCAGGACGCGTTCGCGCTCCGCAGCCACCAGCGGGCCGCCGCCGCCCGCGCGGAAGGCCTCTTCGACGCCGAACTCCTCCCGGTCACCCGGCCCGACGGGGTCGTCGTCGACGCCGACGAGTCGATCCGCCCCGACACGTCCCTGGACAAGCTCGGCGGCCTCAGGCCCGTCTTCCGTCCGGACGGCACCGTCACCGCGGGCAACGCCTCACCCATGAACGACGGCGCCGCCGGCCTGCTCCTCGTCTCCGAAGAGGCCCTGAACGACCTGGGACTGCGCTCCCTGGGACGGTACGTGGCCGGGGCCTCGGCCGGCGTCCACCCCGACGTCATGGGCATCGGCCCGGTACCCGCCACGCGCAAGGCGCTCGCCCGCGTCGGCTGGTCCCTCGACACCGTCGAGGAGGCCGAGTTCAACGAGGCCTTCGCCGCCCAGGCGCTCGCCTGCGTCGACGGCCTCGGCATCGACCCCGGCCTCGTCAACCCGACCGGCGGCGCCATCGCCCTCGGCCACCCCCTCGGCTGCTCCGGCGCCCGCATCCTCACCACCCTGCTCCACCGGCTGCGCCGCACCGGCGCCGCCCGGGGGCTCGCGACCATGTGCGTCGGGGTCGGCCAGGGCAGCGCCGTGCTCGTCGAGCGCGCCTGAACACCGGACCGCAGCCGCACCAGCAGTTCAGTACCGAACGGAGCACCACCCCCCATGGCAACCCTCTCCCTCGCCGCGATCCTCGCCGAGTCCGCCCGCCGCCGCCCCGACAAGGTCGGCCTCGTGGAGGGCGAACTGCGCCTCACCTTCGCGCAGTTGTGGCTCCAGGCCCGCAAGCAGGCCGCGGCCCTGACCGGCCTCGGCGTCCGCCCGGGGGACCGGGTCGCCCTGATGGCACCCAACACGGCCGAGTTCCCGCGCGCCTACTACGCGACGCTCACCGCGGGCGGGGTCGTCGTCCCCGTCCACCTGCTCCTGTCGGCCGAAGAGGTGCGGCACGTCCTCCAGGACAGCGGCGCGACGCTGCTGCTGTGCCACCCGGCGCAGGCCGAGACCGGCGCGGCCGCCGCGCGGGCCGCGGGCGTGCGGATGGTGACCCTGGGCGCCGGGGGCGAGCTGGAACGGCTCACCGCGGACAGCGCACCGCTGCCGGCCTACGTCACCCGCGAGGCCGACGACCCGGCCGTCGTCTTCTACACCAGCGGCACCACCGGCGTCCCCAAGGGCGCCGAACTGAGCCACTTCAACCTCGTGATGAACGCGACGGTCAGCGCCTTCGACGCCAACGGCGTCCACGCCGACGACGTCGCGCTCGGCGCCCTGCCGCTCTTCCACGCGTTCGGCCAGACCGTCTCGATGAACGCGACCTGGCGCGCGGGCGCGACGCTCGTCCTGCTGCCCCGCTTCCACGCGGCCCGCGCGCTCGACCTGATGGTCGCCGAGAACGTCAACACCTTCCACGGCGTCCCGACCATGTACGTCAACCTGCTGGCGGCGGCGCCCGGCGCCGAGAAGCTGCCGCGGCTCACCCTCTGCGTCTCGGGTGGCGCCTCGCTGCCCGTCGCGGTCCTGGAAGGCTTCGAGCAGACCTTCGGCGCCACGGTCTACGAGGGCTACGGCCTCTCGGAGACCTCCCCGGCGGCCGCCGCCAACCAGCCCGTGTTCGGCGCCCGCCCCGGCACCATCGGCCAGCCCCTGTGGGGCGTCGACGTGGAGATCGCGCGCGCCGAGGTCGAGGACCGCGTCGATCTGCTGCCCGCGGGCGAGCTCGGCGAGGTCGTCGTGCGCGGCCACTGCGTCTTCACCGGCTACCTGGGCCGCCCCGAGGCGACCGCGGAGGCCCTGGTCGACGGCTGGTTCCGCACCGGGGACCTCGGCACCAAGGACGCGGACGGCTATCTGCGCATCGTCGACCGCAAGAAGGACATCATCATCCGCGGCGGCTACAACGTGTACCCGCGCGAGGTCGAGGAGGTCCTCATGCGCCACCCCGGCGTGGGCAACGCGGCGGTCATCGGCCTGCCCGACGCCGTGCACGGCGAGGAGGTCTGCGCGGTGATCGTCCCCAAGCCCGGCACGGACCTGGACGCGGCCGCCCTCACCGCCTGGTCCAAGGAGCACCTCGGCAAGCACAAGTACCCGCGCCGCGTCGAGTTCACGGACCAGCTGCCGCTCGGCCCCAGCATGAAGATCCTCAAGCGCGAGCTGCGGACCACGTACGCGCGACAGCCGTAGCGCGTATCACCATGCGGCGGCGCTGACGCGGCGCGGACCCGTGGGTCTACCATCGGCCCGCCATGCACGACACTTTCGGGATCACCGCGTGGGCGTTCGCCGCGCTGGCCGCCGCCGCCCTGCTGGTGGGCTTCTCCAAGACCGCCGTCAGCGGCGCCAACACCGTCAGCCTCGCCGTCTTCGCCGCGGTCCTGCCCGCCCGCGCCTCCACCGGCGTCCTGCTGCCGATCCTCATCCTCGGCGACGTTCTCGCCGTCCTCACCTACCGGCGCCACGCCCACTGGCCCACGCTGTGGCGGCTGTTCCCGGCGGTCGCCGGGGGAGTGGTGCTCGGCACGGTCTTCCTCGCCTACGCGGGCGACGGAGCCGTCCGGTCCTCCATCGGCGCGATCCTGCTGCTGATGGCCGGCGTCACCCTCTGGCGGCGCCGCCGCGGCGAGTCCCCCGAGGCGGCGCGGACGGCGACGCGCACCGCCCGGGTCAAAGCGGGCTCCTACGGAGTGCTCGGCGGCTTCACCACCATGGTGGCCAACGCGGGCGGCCCCGTGATGTCGCTGTACCTGCTCTCCGCGGGCTTCCGGAAGCTGGGCTTCCTCGGCACGTCCGCGTGGTTCTTCCTCATCGTGAACTCCGCGAAAGTGCCGTTCAGCGTGGGCCTCGGCCTCATCGACGGCCACTCGCTGCTGCTCGACGCCGCCCTCGTCGCCTTCGTCGTACCCGGCGCACTGCTCGGCAGATGGGCGGTGAACCGCATCGACCAGCTGCTGTTCGAGCGCCTCGTCATCGCCGCCACGGTCCTCGGCGGCCTGCAACTCCTGCTCCGCTGAGCGAGGACGCTTCGGGTCACGTAGGACTGAGCGTGCGGTCCGAGCCCGGCTGGTGCGGCAGCCCCTGCTCCAGGTCCTCCGCGAGCAGCCGCTTCGCGATCGTGTCGACCGCCGCCCGCAGGTCCTCGCCCGCCGGCCGACCGAGGTCGGCCTCGACCTTCCCGGCCAGCCACTCGCCCCACGCGTGGTTGATGACCGCGGCCTCCCGGTGCCCCGCCTCCGTGTGCGAGAAGTACGTGCCGGTCCGCGACAGATAGCCCTCGTCGACCATCCGCTGGAAGACCGGCACCAGGACCTCCGGCGGCAGCATCCGGCGCGCCGCGATCATGCCGAGGCTCGCGTGCCCGACCATCCGCGTGAAGAACTCCACCTGCATCACCGCCCACGCCCCGGCGATGTCGAGCCGGGTGTCGGACTCGTCGAGGATGCGCCGCGCGGTGCGCAGGTCGGTGGATTTCACGATGGAGCCGACGGTCCGCTGCAACAGGTGCGAGGGGTCCCCGGTGGTGGGCTGCGCGAAGCCCTCGCCCATGTCCGAGGAGCCCATCCGCGCGCTGTCCCGCAGCTGCACCTGCTTGAGGAAGAGCGCCACGACGAACCCGATCAGCGCCACCGGCACCGTGCACAGGAAGACCGTGTGCAGCGAGTCCGCGTACGCCGTCACGATCGGCGCCCGCGCCTCGGGCGGCAGCGCGTGCAGGCCCCCCGGATTCTGCGCCGCCTTCGTGAGCGTCGCCGGGTCGATCCCCGTACCGGCCCGGGCGGCCCGCGCCACCCCGTCGGAGAGGTTCGGCTTCAGGGTGTTGGCGTAGATCGTCCCGAAGACGGCCGTCCCGAAGGAGCTGCCGAGGGTACGGAAGAACGTGACGCCCGACGTCGCCGTGCCCAGGTCCGCGTAGTCCACGGTGTTCTGCACGGCGATCGTCAGCACCTGCATGCACAGGCCGATGCCGACGCCGAGCACGAACATGTAGACCGACTCCAGCCAGACCCCGGAGTGGTTGTCCATCAGGGACAGCAGGAACAGGCCGAGCGCCATCACGAGGGAGCCGACGATCGGGAAGAGGCGGTACTTGCCCGTCTTGCTCACCACGTTGCCGGAGAAGATCGACGCGATCAGCAGGCCGATCACCATCGGCAGCGTCCGCACGCCCGAGATCGTGGCCGAGTCCCCGTCCACGTACTGCAGGTACGTCGGCAGGAACGTCATCGCGCCCAGCATCGCGAAGCCCACGACGAAGCTGAGGACGGAGCAGGCCGTGAAGACGGGGTTGGCGAAGAGCCGCATCGGCAGCATCGGCTCGGCCGCGCGCGACTCCACCCAGCAGAACAGGCCGAGCGCGACGACCCCGCCCGCGAAGAGGCCGATGATGACGCCCGAGCCCCACGCGTACTCGTTGCCGCCCCAGCTGGTCGCGAGGATCAGGGCGCTCGCCCCGACCGCGACCAGCGCGATGCCCAGATAGTCGATGACCGGCCGGGTCGCCGACTTCACCACCGGGATGGTGCGGGCCGCGGCGATCACCACGATGATCGCGATCGGCACGTTGACGTAGAAGGCCCAGCGCCAGGTCAGGTGGTCCGTGAAGAGACCGCCGAGGAGCGGCCCGATGACGGTGGCGACCCCGAAGACGGCGCCGATCGCCCCCTGGTACTTGCCGCGCTCGCGCAGCGGGATCACGTCCGCGATCAGGGCCATCGCGGTCACCATCAGGCCGCCCGCGCCGATGCCCTGCATCGCCCGCCAGGCGATCAGCAGCGTCATGTTGCCCGCGAGGCCGCACAGGAACGAGCCCGTGATGAAGACGATCGCCGAGACCTGGAAGACCACCTTGCGTCCGAACAGGTCACCGAACTTGCCGACGAGCACCGTGGCCACGGTCTCCGCCAGCAGATACGCCGTCACCACCCACGACATGTGCGCCGCGCCGCCCAGGTCCGAGACGATCGTGGGCAGGGCCGTGCCGACGATCGTCTGGTCGAGGGCGGCCAGCAGCATGCCCAGCATGATCGTGACGAAGACGACGTTGCGGCGGCGCTTGTCCAGGACCGGCGGGGCCTGGGCCTCTGCGGCGGGCTGCGGGGTATCGGTGACTGTCACTGTTGCAGGGTCGCCCTTGGGGGTGGGCGGCGCATGCGGGTGGGGCCGGATCGGTGACGTGCCGGGTGCGGGTCGTATGCCGTGGTCCGCGCCCCTCAGCGGGCTGAGCGCAGTCTCGGGGCCGAGGCCGTCGCGGTGATCCGCTCGCCCTGGTCCACCCGGGTCGCCAGGGTCCGGGCCCAGTGGGCGATGCCTGCCGGGTCCAGGCCGCCGGGGGCCTCGCCCGTCCACGCCGCCAGGCCGTCCGCCCCGCGGCGCAGCAGGCGGGCGCCGCCCGTCGCGTTCCCCCGGGCGGCGTGCGTGAGGCCCACCGCCGTCTGGGCCAGCGCCCGCCACAGGGCACGCTCGGCGTCCGGCCCCGACTTCCAGGCGTCCTCGAAGACCTCGTGCGCGTGGAACGGGCGGCCCGCGTCCAGCAGCTCCTGCGCCTCGTCGACGGTCCGTGCCGGGGTGCGCACGACCCCCTCGGGCTGGCGGTCGACACCCGGCGAACCGTAGGGGAGGGGACGGCCGAGACCGTCGCGGGGGCGGGCGTTGCGCGCCCGTCCCTCCTCGTCGCGGTCCCGGTCACCGCTGTGCGAAGTGCTCATGCGGCCGATTCTCGCGCATGTCGGCCGACGGCCGCGGAATCGGTTTCAAACCACCCGTGAGCTTGGGGTATTGTTCTGTCTGTCGCCGCCGGACGGGACTCACGCGAGGCAGCCGACATCGGGACGTGGCGCAGCTTGGTAGCGCACTTGACTGGGGGTCAAGGGGTCGCAGGTTCAAATCCTGTCGTCCCGACTTTACGAAGTCGTGGAGTGTGGGGCCGTCGCGGAGAGATCCGCGGCGGCCCCACAGTCGTCCCCGGCCCCGGACCGGTCTACCGCGGATGCGCCGCCCGCCACGCCGCCATCGACGCGTCCCATTCGTCCCCCGACAGCGCGGTCAGCGACGCCGGGAACAGGCCGTCCTCCTCCTTGGCGATGTGCCGGTGCAGCTCCCGCACCGCCTCGGTGAACGCGCGTACGCCGTCCGGCTCCGTCAGGTCCAACGCGGGCAGCAGCGCGTCCAGTTCGCGGTGCTCCGTCTCCAGCGCCGCGATGTACGGCGCGTACTCGGGGTCCTCGCGCATCACCCGGAACAGGCCCTCCTCCTCCCCGCGCCAGTGCGCCGTCAGCTCCCCGGCCATCGCCTCGACGAGGGCGCGGGCCCGCTGCGGGTCGCCGGCCTCCAGCGCGCGCAGCGCGTCGCCCGCGGCGTCGGTGACCCGCTCGTGCTCGGCGATGAACTCCTTGATGAGCGGGATGTCCCGGCAGCCGCAGTAGTGACACATGACGTCAGTGATACGTCAGTCCCGGGGAGAGTTCGTGGAGGTCACCGGCGTGTGGCGGCCCCCATGAGAGCATGCGTGTAAGTGACACCTGATCGGACGGCGCCCGCTGTTCCTGGTCAACCTCGCCGGATACAGCGTCAGTTCGCTGCTCGGCGCCTTCGCCCCGGACCTGACGTCCCTGGTCGTGCTGCGCGTCGTCGCCGGGCTCTTCCTGGGCGCGGAACTCCCGCTCGTCGACACGTACGTCAGCGAACTGCTGCCCGGCGCGGTCCGCGGCCGGTTCGTCGCGCTCGCCTACACCCTCGGGTTCTGCGGGGCGCCCGTCGCGGCGCTGCTCGGCGGGCGGCTCGTCGCTGGGCGGGACCTGCTGATCGACGGCTGGCGGTGGCTGCTGGTCCTCGGCGGGGCCGGTGCGGCCCTCGTCTGGGTGCTGCGGCGCTCGCTGCCCGAGTCGCCGCGCTGGCTGAGCACCCAGGGCCGGCACGCCGAGGCGGACCGGATCGTCGCCGGGGTGGAACGCGCGGCCGGGCCGGCTTCCCAGGCCCTGCCGGCGCCGCAGCGCCCCGACGGCGCACCGGAGCCGGCCGCGGCGGCCGCACCCGTGCGGGACCTCTTCCGGCCGCCGCACCGGCGCACCACCGTGATGCTCTGGATCTTCCAGGTGCTCCAGACCGTCGGCTACTACGGCTTCGGCTCGCTCGCGCCGCTCGTCCTGATGGCCAAGGGCCACGACGTCGTGGACTCCCTGACGTACACCGCGCTGAGCTTCCTCGGCTACCCGGTCGGCTCGGCCGTCTCGGTGCTGTTCATCGAGCGGATCGAGCGCCGGACGCTGATCATCGCGTCGGCCGCGGCGATCGCCGTGTGCGGGCTCGCCTTCGGCACCGCCGCCTCCTCGGCGGCCATCGTCACGGCGGGCATCCTCATGACGCTCACCCAGAACGTCTTCTCGAACGCCTTCCACGTCTACCAGGCCGAACTCTTCCCCACCGCGCTGCGCGGCAGCGCCGTCGGGATCGCCTACTCGCTGTCCCGGCTGACCGGCGGCGTCCTGCCCTTCGTGGGCGTGGCCGTCCTGGACGCGTTCGGCCCGACGGGGCTGTTCGCCGGGTGCGCCGCCCTGATGGCGCTGCTCTGCGTGGACGTGGCGGTGTACGGGCCGCGCACCACGGGGCGGGCGCTGGAGAGCGTGCGGGAGCCGGCCGCCGGGTGACGCCGAAAAGCCGGTGCGGGCCCGGCCCGGGCCGGTTAGCCTCACGCGGTGACCAGCAGCGTGCGCAAGTACCACCCCGGCGAGGCCGACATCGACGCGACCCTCGTGCGGGCGCTGGTCGACGCGCAGTTCCCGCGGTGGTCCGGGCTGCCGCTGCGCCACGTCGACGCGCACGGCACGTCGAACGTCCTGTTCCGGCTGGGCGAGGCGTACGTCGTGCGGCTGCCGCGCGTCAGCGGCGCGGCGCCCGACCTGGCGACCGAGCGCCGCTGGCTGCCGTTCCTGGCGGCGCGGCTGCCCGTCGCCGTACCGGAGTGCGTCGCCGAGGGCAGGCCCGGGCACGGCTTCCCGTACCCGTGGGCCGTCCACCGCTGGCTGCCCGGCGCGATCCCGGTCGTCGGAGAGCTGGAGCGGCCGGGGGCACTGGCCGAGGACCTGGCCGGGTTCGTCACCGCCCTGCGCGGCATCGACACGCGGGGCGCCCCGGCCGCCTACCGGGGCCGGGACCCGCTCGCCGCACGGGACGGCGACACCCGCGCGGTGCTGAGCCGCCTCGCGGGCGTGCTCGACGCGGGCGCCGCCCGCGCCGTCTGGGACGCCGCCGTGCGCACGCCCCGCGGCCCGCTCCCGGACGTCTGGCTCCACGCCGATCTGGAGCCCGGCAACCTCCTCGTCGACGCGGGCCGCCTCAGCGCCGTCATCGACTTCGCGTGCATGGGCACCGGCGACCCGGCCGTCGACCTCCTCGCCGCCTGGTACGTCCTGGACGCCCCGGCCCGCAAGGTCTTCCGGGCCGCCGCCGCGCCCGACGCCGACACCTGGGCGCGCGGCCGGGGCTGGGCCCTGACCGTCGCGGCCCACGAGCTCGCGTACTACCAGGAGTCGAACCCGTTCATGGCGCGGACTGCCGCGCGGACGATCGACGCGGTGCTCGCCGAGAGCGGCGACTGACGCCCGCCCCTACACCGGGGGCGTGATCGCCGGGGTGTCCAGCGCGTCCCGCTGGTGCGGTATGACGATCGGCGTGCTGCCCTGCGCCAGGGCCACCGTCCGGGTCGGCGCGGGGATGCGGATGCCCTCGTCACGGAAGCGCCGGTGCAGCCGCTTGATGAACTCGTGCTTGATCCGGTACTGGTCGCTGAACTCGCCGACGCCGAGGATCACCGTGAAGCCGATCCGCGAATCGCCGAAGGTGTGGAAGCGCACGGCCGGCTCGTGCTCGGGCATCGCTCCCTCCACGTCCCGCATGGTCTCCGTGACGACCTCGACGGTCACGCGCTCGACGTGCTCCAGATCGCTGTCGTAGCCCACCCCCGCCTGCACGAGCAGGGTCATGTCCTGCTCGGGACGGCTGAAGTTGGTCATGTTCGTGCCGGAGAGCTGGGTGTTCGGGATGATCACCAGGTTGTTGGAGAGCTGACGCACCACGGTGTTGCGCCAGTTGATGTCGACGACGTAGCCCTCCTCGCCGCTGGACAACCGGATGTAGTCACCGGGCTGCACCGTCTTGGAGGCGAGGATGTGCACGCCCGCGAAGAGGTTGGCGAGGGTGTCCTGCAACGCGAGCGCCACCGCGAGGCCGCCCACGCCCAGCGCGGTCAGCAGGGGCGCTATCGAGATGCCGAGCGTCTGCAGGACGACCAGGAACCCCATCGCGAGGACCACGACCCGGGTGATGTTCACGAAGATCGTCGCCGACCCGGCCACCGCGGCGCGGGACTGCGCGACCGCCCGGACCAGGCCGGTGATCACGCGGGCCGCGGTGAGCGTGGCCGCGAGGATGACGAACGCGGTCAGCGCCATGTTCACGGTGTGGCCGGTGCGGGCCGTCAGCGGCAGCGCCTCGGCCGCCACCGCCGCGCCCGCGGCCACCGCGGCCCAGGGCACGAGGGTGCGCACCGCGTCCACCAGGACGTCGTCGCCGCCCCAGCGGGTGCGGCTGGCCCGCTCGCCGAGCCAGCGCAGGACGATCCGCAGCAGCAGCCCGGCCATCAGCCCCGCGATGAGGGCGACGCCCGCGATGATCAGGTCGTGGAGTTCGAGCCCGCGGGTCATCGGACACCTCCCGCGTGCTCCGCTGGAAAGACAACCGGACGGTCCGGATGGTGATGAGTCGTCACATGCACCTGCTCGGTGGGGAACGGGAAACCGGCGTGGCCGCCAAGGCGATGCACGCCGACCTATTTTGCCGCATGCCAAGCGGCCCCGTGGCCACGATGGTTCCCCTTCGACCTCCTGGTTCCCGCCAGGTCGCCCCGGCTACCCCACGCTCACCGCCCGTCCCACCCGCGCCGACGCGTACGCCGCAGCCACCACCCGCAGTGCTCGCACACCCGCCTCGCCGTCCGTCACACCGACCGGCCCGGCGCCGTCCCCGTGGAGGAACGCGCGCAGCATCAGCGCGTCCAGGTCGGCTCCGTAGGGGAGTTCGATCCCGGCGCGCGACGTCTCGCTGAAGCCGTGCACCTTCTGGTCGAAGGCGTCCATCTCCAGGGTGGCCCGCTCACCGATCACCTGCATCGCCAGGCCGCCCCACGCCGGGTGGTGCGGGGGCTGGCTCCAGCTGCAGTCGATCGTGGCCACGGCGCCGTTCGCGTACGTGAGCGTGAGCAGGCCCGCCGTCTCGACCGGGACGTCGCCCTCGTACAGGACGTTGTTGGTCTGCGCGTAGACGGAGGTCACCGGGGCGCCCTCGAAGAGGTCGTCGAGCAGGTCCGCGATGTGCACCGTGTGGTCCGTCAGGGCGCCCCCGCCCGCGAGCGCGGGATCGGTGAACCAACGGCGCCGCGCGCCGGGCATGTAGCCGTTGTTGGCGCCCGCCACCGCGAGCACCGCGCCCGTCGTGCCCGCGCGCACCGCCTCCCGCACCGCGAGATACGCGGGGCTGAACCGCACCGGGTGCGCCACCGCGAGCCGCACCCCCGCCGCCCGGCACGCCGCCACCATCGCCGCGCCGTCCTCGGGCGTGGTGGCGAGCGGCTTCTCGCAGAGCACGTCCACGCCGTGCGCGGCGGCCAGTTCGACCAGCGGCCGGTGCCGGGCGTTCTCCGAGCACACCACCACCTTGTCCGGCCCCCACGCGAACAACTCCTCGTAGCTGTCCACGTGTCCGACGCCCAGCTGGGCCGCGAAGTCCCGACCGCGGACCTCGTCGGGCGCCGCCGGATCGGTCCCGGGGTCGGCCGTCAGGACCTCGACCCCGTCCATGGCGGCGAGCAGCCGCACGAATCCGGCCGCGTGGACGTGCGCGAACGACAGCACTCCGACCTTCATGGTCCTCACAGCCCGGCCTCCTCGGTCGGCTCCACGTCGACGGCCTGCGCGGTACGGGCGGACTCGGCGGCCGCGGCCGCGATCCGGACCGCCTCGACGCCGTCGCGCGCCGAGACCCGGGGCGCGGGGCCGCCGGCGACGGCCGCCGCGAACTCCCGCAGCTCCGTCAGGTACGGGCTCTCCGTCATCGGGCTGCCCGGGATGCCCTCGCCGGGCGCCCGCACGCCCTGGGCCAGGATCCGGAAGCCGGGGTGGGCGGTCGAGTCGTGCTCCAGGACGCCGCCGGGCCCCGCCACCCGGTACGTGGTGCGGAACGGCAGGTCCGGCAGGCCCCAGACCCCCAGGACGTGGCTCAGGGCGCCCGACGCGTGCGTGAGCACGGCGGTGCCCGTCGCCACGGCGCCGTCGGCCGCGCCCGGCTCCTGCGCGCCGCGCACCTGCGCGTGGACGCGGACCACCTCGCCCGCGAGCAGCCGCGCGAAATCGAGGTCGTGGATCATCTGGTCGACCAGGATGCCGCCGGACAGCGCGGGGTCGCTGAACCACGGCGCCCACGCCGGGTAGCGGCCGGAGCGGGTGAACCGCAGGACGGCCGGAGCGCCGACGCGGCCCGCCGCGACGGACCGGGCGAGCGCCGCGTAGGCGGGGAAGTAGCGCACGACGTGCGCCGGGAACAGCAGCACGCCCGCGCGCTCGGCCGCGTCCGCCATCTCCTGTGCCTCGTCGACGGTGAGCGCGAGCGGCTTCTCGCAGACGACGTGCCGGCCCGCGGCGACCGCGTCGAGCACGAGGTGCCGGTGGGTGAA
Organism: Streptomyces sp. NPDC049813; assembly: GCF_044465085.1. Taxonomy (NCBI): domain Bacteria; kingdom Bacillati; phylum Actinomycetota; class Actinomycetes; order Kitasatosporales; family Streptomycetaceae; genus Streptomyces; species Streptomyces sp. NPDC049813. The sequence goes on from NZ_JBITLI010000001.1 coordinate 339,803, forward strand.
GGTCGGGGTGCACACGTCCACGACCGAGCTGCGGTCCAGCAGCTCGGCGAGGCTCTGCACGGCGCTCACGCCGAACGCGGCGTACTGGTCGGCCAGTTGCTGCGCGTGGCCGTCGGTGGACAGGATCGTGACGCGTGCGCCCAGCTCCGTCCAGGCGGGCAGATGGGCGCGCGCGATACCTCCGGCGCCGATCAGACCCACGTCGAGGCGTGCCATGGAAGTCCCTTCCTGCGAGGGGCGTAGGGGAGTAGTGCGTGTGAGGGGTGCGGTACGGGCTCTCAGCCCTGGGTGCGCCACTGGGCGATGTCGGGCGGGAGTCTCAGTGCGGGGCACGCGGCCGCGCGGGGGCCGGTCTGTGCGGGAGGGCGGCCTCCACCGCGTCCAGGGCGTGCCGCACCGCCCCCAGCGCGACGCCCTCGCGGCCGAGGGTGCTGACCGCGATCCGCGGCACGTGCAGGGTCAGGGGACGCAGGTGCTCGGTGAGCAGCGGCCCGAGCGGTGCGCCGACGGGCGCCAACGCGCCGGACAGCACGAGCAGTTCGGGATCGAGGGCGAGGACGAGCGCAGCGATGCCGGGAGCCGCCTTGGCCAGGTACCGGTCGAGGACGCCGAGCGCCTCCGCGTCGCCGTCGCGCACGGCCCGGGCGAGCGCGTCGGACCCGGACTCGCCCGCGCGCCGCTGCCCGTCCCAGTCCAGCGCCCGCGCCGCCGCCTCCAGGCCCAGCTGCGGCAGGATGCCCAGCTCGCCCGCGCCGCCGCGCCGCCCCCGGTGCAGCCGGCCGTCGATCATCAGGCCGCAGGAGATGCGCCGCCCCACGAGCACGCACGCCACGTCGTCGGCGAGGACCGCGGCGCCCCGCCAGTGCTCGGCCAGCACGGCGAGGTTCACGTCGTTCTCCACCAGGATCCGGCAGGACAGGTCCTCCGCGAGCCGGCGCCCCAGATCCAGATCGGTCCACTCCGGTACCACCACCGAGACGATCCGCCCGGTGTCGTCGACCATGCCCGGCACGCCGACGCCCACCGACCAGACGTCGTCGGGGCCGAGCCTCTGGTCCGTGAGGAAGCGGCGCAGCCGACCGCGCAGCAGCGCGACCCGCTCGGCCCCCGTCGAACGGGCCGGAAGCTCCTCGCGGTGCCGCGCGACGACCTCGCCGTCGAGCCGGGCAAGGAGCAGCACCAGCTTCTCGCGCCCGATGTCCACCCCGACCACGTGCCCGGCCTCGGCCCGGAACCGGACCCGTCGCGCGGGCCGCCCCGGCGCCCGCCCGGCCGCCGGGGCGTCGGCGTCCGCGATCCACCCCTGCGCCGCCAGCTCCTCGACGAGCACCTCGACCGTGGGCCGCGAGAGCCCCGTCGACGTGGCGAGCGCGCTCACCGTCTGCGGGCTCTCCCGGCGCAACGCCCGGAGCACGACAGCGGTGTTGAGGCCGCGCAGCGCCGTCAGGTCGTGCCCGCGTACGCCGTGGTGCACCGCCATGGCCCGCCCGCCTCCGCCCACCGGTCGGTCGATTGCGCAGGACTGTTGCACAACCACGGAGGCTTGGGAAGCACACTTGCACGGACATTTCGCAGAACTCCTGCGTATCGGCGCGGCCTTGATGTGCCGACGCGGCCCGGAAACCGTCACACGTCCCCCATTGACGCCTCTTCGGCGCCGCACTGAGGGTGGAGGGCATGACGCAACTGTCCGAGCACCTGCGCCAGGCCACCCCCGTCGTCGCGCAGCGCGGGGAAGGCGTCCACCTCTACGGCATCGACGGCCGCCGCTATCTGGACTTCACCGCCGGGATCGGGGTCACCAGCACCGGCCACTGCCATCCCCGCGTCGTCGCCGCCGCGCAGGAACAGGTCGGCACCCTGATCCACGGCCAGTACACGACCGTCCTGCACGAGCCGCTGCGGCGCCTCGTGGACAAGCTCGGCGACGTACTGCCCGCGGGGCTCGACAGCCTGTTCTTCGTGAACTCCGGCAGCGAGGCCGTCGAGGCGGCGATGCGGCTGGCCCGGCAGGCCACCGGCAGGCCCAACATCGTGGTCGCGCACGGCGGTTTCCACGGCCGGACCGTGGCGGCGGCCTCGCTGACCACGTCCGGCACCAAGATCCGCACCGGCTTCGCCCCCCTGATGGCGGGGGCGGCCATCACCCCCTTCCCGAACGCCTACCACTACGGCTGGGACGAGGAGACGGCCACGCGGTTCGCGCTGCGGGAGTTCGACCACCTGCTCCAGACCGTCACCGACCCGGACGACACGGCGGCGATCCTGGTCGAGCCGGTCCTCGGCGAGGGCGGCTACGTCCCCGCCAACGCCGCCTTCCTGCAGGGGCTCCGCGAACGCGCCGACCGCCACGGCATCCTCCTCGTCCTCGACGAGGTCCAGACCGGCGTCGGCCGCACCGGCCGCTTCTGGGGCCACGACCACTTCGACGTCAGGCCCGACGTCCTGATCACCGCCAAGGGGCTGGCCAGCGGGTTCCCGCTGTCGGGCATCGCGGCTCCGGCCGCCCTCATGCACAAGGCCAGGCCCGGCTCCCAGGGCGGCACGTACGGCGGCAACGCGGTGGCGTGCGCGGCGGCCTGTGCCACGCTCGACGTCATCGCGGAAGAGGGCCTGGTGGCCAATGCGGCGGCGATGGGCGCGCGGCTGCGCTCCGGTCTGGAGGACGTCGCGGCGAAGACCCCGGCGATCGGCGACGTGCGCGGCCTCGGCCTGATGCTGGCCAGCGAGTTCACCACCCCGTCCGGCGACCCGGACCCGGCGACCGCGCTCCGCGCCCAGCAGGCGGCGGCGGACGAGGGCCTCCTCCTCCTGACCTGCGGCCCCTGGGCCAACGTGGTCCGCATGATCCCGGCCCTGGTGGTGACGGAACCCCAGATCACCGAGGCCCTACGAATCTGGCACGCAGCGGTGACGACAGCGTCCACGTCCCTTTGAGCGCCGGCCCCGACCCCGGACAGTTCGTCGGCTGCCCCGCCGGTGGGGGTTGGTCGCGCCGTTCCCCGCGCCCCTGGAGCATGCGGCCTCGCCTCAGCTCCACGGGCCGCTGAGATGACGCACGCAGTGCGCATCTCGGGGTCGCGGGGAGCGGCGCGAGAAGCCCCCACCGGACTCGCGGACGAACGACTGCCCCTCGGGGGCGCGGGGAACCGCGCATCCCACCCCGACGAACCCGCACCCTCATCCGGCCCCCATGGAGCCCCCATGCCGAACCCCGACCCCGCCCTGCTCAAAGCGACCCCGAAGCAACTCCACATCCAAGGAACCTGGAAGAACGCGACAGCGAACCGCACGATGCAGGTCGACAACCCCGCCACCAACACCCCCCTGTGCACCGTCGCGGACGCCACCCCCCAAGACGCCCAGGCAGCCCTCACCGCGGCCCGGGCCGCCCAGCGGACCTGGGCCGCCACACCCCCACGCACCCGCTCGGAGATCCTCCACCGCGCCCACGAACTCACCCGCGCCCGCACCGAGGACCTCGCCCTCCTCATGACCCTGGAGATGGGCAAACCCCTCGCGGAGGCCCGCGGCGAGGTCACGTACGCCGCCGAGTTCCTCCGCTGGTTCGCGGAGGAGGCCGTCCGGATCGACGGCGGCTACGCCACCAGCCCCGACGGCCGCAACCGCCACCTCGTGCTGCGCCAGCCGGTCGGCCCCTGCCTGCTCATCACGCCCTGGAACTTCCCGCTCGCGATGGCGGCCCGCAAGATCGGCCCGGCCGCCGCCGCGGGCTGCACCATGGTCCTCAAACCTGCCCCGCAGACCCCGCTGTCCAGCCTCGCCCTGACCGGCATCCTCGCCGAGGCGGGCCTGCCGCCGGGCGTCCTGAACACGGTCACGACCAGCGACGCCGCCGGCCTCGTCGAACCCCTGCTGCGCGGCGGCGGCATCCGCAAACTGTCCTTCACCGGCTCCACCGAGGTGGGCCGGACCCTGCTCGCCCAGTGCGCCGACACCGTCGTACGGACCTCGCTCGAACTCGGCGGCAACGCCCCGTTCCTCGTCTTCGGCGACGCCGACCTCGACGCGGCCGTGGACGGCGCCATGATCGCCAAGATGCGCAACATGGGGGAGGCCTGCACCGCGGCCAACCGGATCTACGTGCACCGTTCGGTCGCCGACGAGTTCGCGACCCGGCTGACCGCACGGATGTCGACCCTCACCGTCGGGGACGGCACCGACCCCGGCACCGACGTCGGACCGCTCATCGACGCGGCGGGCCGGGCCAAGGTCGAGTCCCTGGTGCGCGACGCCGTCGAGCGCGGCGCGAAGGTCCTGACCGGCGGCGAACTCCCGCCCGGCGAAGGCAATTTCTACCCGCCGACCGTGCTCGCCGAGGTGCCGCGCGACGCCGCCCTGACCAGTACGGAGATCTTCGGGCCCGTCGCCGCGCTGTTCACGTTCGACGACGAGGACGAGGTCGTCGCGGCGGCGAACGACACTCAATGGGGGCTCGTCAGCTACGTGTTCACCCGCGATCTGGACCGCGCCCTGCGCGTGGGGGAGCGCCTGGAGACGGGCATGGTCGGCCTCAACACCGGCCTGGTGTCGAACCCCGCGGCCCCCTTCGGCGGCGTCAAGCAGTCGGGCCTCGGCCGGGAGGGCGGCCGCGTCGGCATCGAGGAGTTCCTGGAGTACAAGTACCTGGCGGTGCCCACCGGCAGCTGACCGGAGTACGTGCCCTGGCGTGGCTCACCGCTCGACCGCCCGGAACCCGGCGAGCCGGGAGAGCAACGACCGCGCGGGCGGCGTGAGCCCGGCCACCGCCACCTCCTGCCCGGCGTTCAACGCCCCGACGAGGCAGGAGAGTTCGGCCGCGCTCAGACCGGTCTCCAGGACGTGCCCGCACGCGGCCACCAGCCGCCGCCCGCCGGCCTCCGCCCAGACCACCCGTTCGACGGCCCGTACCGCGTCGTCGTCGGTGAAGTAGCCGGGCCGCGCAGGCGGTGGCACGGGCCGCAGGCCGCCGTCCGTCGCGTGCAGCAGGGCCTCGCGCAGCAGCCCCCGCCGCAGCGCCGCCGGACGCGCGGCCTCGCGGTAGTGGGTGAGCGCCGCGGCGAGCACCGGCGGCAGCCCGTCCGCCTCCAGGCCGTCGCGTACGAGGAGGGAGGCGTTCCGGCCGTCCTGCGGGGCCAGGGGATCGGGCCCCGGGACGAGCACCGAGCGCAGCACGTGCCCCGGCCGGGGTGCGCCGCGCGGGACGCCGAGGCGGACCACGGTCGCCGGCCGGCGCCCCGGCTCGGCCGTGAAGCGCTGCCCGGCCGGCCAGTAGAGCAGGTCGCCGGGGGCCGGCCGTGCGGCGAACCACCGGCCTGCCCGCGCCAGATGCAGCCGCGGGCGCCCGAGCAAGGTGTACAGGAAGGTCGCACCCTGCATACGGGACGGCCGCCCGGGCCCGCACGTCCCATGGCAGAGCGTGGTGCTCGCGCCGAGCAGCGGCTGCCCGGTGCGGACCCAGAGCCCCGCGAGGAAGGCGCGCGCCCGCAGCCACACCGGGTGGTGCAGGGCGTGCAGGCCGCGGACGACGAGAGCGAACGGTTCGCGTACCGACTGCCGGAGCAGCCGCCGGTCGTACCGGGCGAACGAGCCGTCCTCCGGCTGCGGCAGCAGGTCCCCCGGGTCGGTGAGGCGCCGCGGCCCGAGGACGAAACCGACCTGCCCGGCCGCGGGCCGCCGCGCCGCGGTGACCGAGCCCTCGAAGACCTCGTGCACGTCGAACGGGGGAACTCCGAGCGCGGCGCCCTTGATCAGCACCGGCCGCCGGTCCCAGTACGCGGCGACGAAGGCGTCCCAGTCGAACGACTCCAGGACGTCGACGGCGGCGGCCGGGGAGACACTCACGACTCCGACTCCGGTCCGGGCCCCCACGGCGGCTCCAGCTCCACGGCCCGTACCCGGTACAACGCGTCCACCAGGGTGACCAGTTCGGGGTCCTCGGACCGCAGGCGGCATGCCGCGGCGAGCGCGGAGACGGTGGTGTACGAGTCGGTACCGAGGTGGGCGAGGTGGGTCAGGACGCGGCGGGCCGCCACGGAGGAGGTGCTCCGCGCGTGTCCGTGGGCGGCCCAGACCTCCGCGCCGGCGCCGGTCCGCAGCCGCACGAGTTCGGTGGTGCGGCGTAACCGGTGGTGCGGGGCGAGGGTGATCCCGGGCCGGGGCGGCGGTGCGGGATCGAGCCCCGCCGCGGAGCGCAGGCCGGCCCAGCGGAGGAGCAGCGCGCGCTCGGGCTCGTCCCCGGCGAGGGCCGCCGCGTAGCGCCGGGCCGGGCCGGTCAGCCGGTGGGCGGGGACCAGCCGCCCGCCCGGAGTCACGCGCGCGGGGTGCGGCGCGGCGGCCTGCTCGTCCCCGGGGAGCGGGTGGCGGGCCAGCACTTCCTGGACCACCTCGCCGACGTAGGGCAGGGCAGCGGCGGAACGGACCGGAACGCGCAGCCGCAGGGTCGTGCACAGCCGCGTACGGTCGTCGAAGTGGGCGCTGCCGGCCGGCCAGTGCACCAAGTCCCCGCCATGGGCGCGTAGTTCGAACTCGGTGCCGGTGTGCTCGGGCCGGACCCGCACCGTCAGCGAGCCGGCGAGGACCCAGGTGAGCACGGCCGCGTCCGAGCGTGCGCCTGTCTCCTCGGCCGCCCGGTGGCGGGTGCCGACGGCCAGTTCGGCGGTGACGGGCAGCGGGGGCAGGCCGACGTGCCGCCACAGCCCCGCCACGGCGCCCCGGACCCGGGACCACAGGCCGAAGTTGAGGCAGAGGGCGTGTTCGGCGGTCAACAGCCACCCCTGGGCGCCGAGCCGGCCGGCCCCCGCCAGGCGGGCCGCGTAGTCGGCGGCGTCCCGGTCCCGCGGCGCCGGCAGCAGCGGACCGGGGGCCCGCAGTTCGCCGTCGGCGACGGCGAGGCGGACCCGGGTCGGGCGCGGGGCGCCCGCCGCGGCCACCAGGAGGCGGTGGGCCCCGGCCGCGTCCAGCCCCGGCCCCGGCGCGTGCGCCACCACGACCGGCTCCCGGGCCCAGTGCTCCGCCGCGAAGCGCCGCCATGCGTCGGTGGCCGGATCGGGCACGGAGGGGGGTTCGCGGTCGCGGTTCATCGGGGCTGGGAGCTCCTCGGTCCCTCGGTCGGGGGCGGCGGGACGGCCCGGCGACCCTGTCAGAGCCCCCGGCCCCCGTCAACGCCTCGCGGCCGACGGGCGCACATCTGACCTCGGCCGGCAGCCGGGCGGCGCGGCGTCTCGCCGGCCCGGCAACCCGGCGGCCGCGGACGAGCGGACCGGCCGGTGACGCCGTACAGGAGGGTCCGCGTCCACCCACCGGCCAAAAAGTGTGGAGATATTGTGAAACGCCTGGTGGGGGCGAGCGGAATGAGAGATTCCGCAGTAATTGCGCCACGTTGCCCATGGCAAGGTGATCACAGAACGTCAATTGCCCCGGAAAGGTTCGACCTCATGCCCCTCGCCCTGTTCCGCCGGAAGCGGGCCGGTTCCGCCGTGCGGGGAGCCGGTCTCGCGCACCCCGTGCCCTCCGGCGCGGGCGCCTTCCACTGCCAGGTCACCGACCCCATCGGGCAGGTGATGCCGGGCGCCGAGGTGACCGTCACGGACACCGGCGCGGGCCGCGTCACCGCGAAGGCCACGACCGACCCGTACGGGCTCGTCTTCCTCACGCTGCAGCCCGGCCGGTACGGCGTGCTGATCGCGGCGGAGGGCCTGCAACCGCACCAGCAGACGATCGACGTGCTCCCCGACGCGACCGTCCCCCTCACCTCGGTGCAGCTGCACCCCGGCCGCGCCCCGGAGCTGCCGGGCCCAGGCACCTGGCTGTTCGACCCGCCGCACACCGCGATCCGGTTCATCGCCAAACACGTCGGAATGGCCCACGTGCACGGCCGGTTCACCCGGTTCGAGGGCGGCATCCACGTCGCCGCCGACATGGCGGACTCGCGCGTCGAGGTCCGGATCGACGCGTCGTCGATCGACACGGGCAACAACACCCGCGACAACCACCTGCGGTCGGCCGACTTCCTGGACGTGGAGCGCTACCCCTACGTCCACTTCTCCTCGGACCGCTTCCTCTACCGCGGCGGCTCCAAGTGGACGCTCCAGGGGGCCCTGACCATGCACGGCGTCAGCCGCACGGTCGACCTCGACACGAACTACCTCGGCGTCGTGAACGGCGGCTACGCGGAGGAACTGCGCTGCGCCGCCCTCGCCACGGCGGAGCTGCACCGCGAGGACTACACCCTCAACTGGCGCACCATGCTGGCCCGCGGCATCGCGGTGGTCGGCCCCACGGTCAAGCTGGAACTCGACATCCAGGCGATGTACCGCAGCCACGACACCCCGACGCCGCCGGAGTAAGTCAGAGGCGCGGGCCCCGGGAGCGTCACGCCCGCTGCACGAGCCCTTCACCGGCCACCGTCGCCCACTCCGTGACCAGTGCCTCGTACTCCGCCCGGTCCTGCGCGGTCAACTGACCGCCCGTACGCGCCCACAGGTCGCGGATCTGCTCGTTGACGACATCGGCGGAGCGCGCGGAGCGCGGAGCGGGGGTGGAGGACATGTGAACGAGGGTAGGGGATCGGTGCGCCTATGTGCTCCGGTCTGTCACGTGGGCATCGCCATGTGTGATGTTCGCCATCCCAGGCAACCCTTCACGGCTTCCGTGCTACACCCGCGTACAGCGGCACGGCCGTGCCGTCCCGCTCCTCGTCTACGGCCAGCTCCGGGTGCCAGTCCGGCAGCCACGCCACGCCCGGGTCCAGCAGCTCGAGACCCGCGAAGAAGTCCGTCATCTGCGCACGTGAGCGCGGGACCAGCGTGACCCCGCCGGCCGCGTACATGGCCACGGCCTCCCGGGTGCGCTCCGGGTCGTGGTCGGACGCCAGTTGGGACAGGACCAGGTAGCTGCCCGACGGGAGCGCGTCCATGAGCGTCCGGATGATCTCGGGCGCGCCCTGCTCGTCCGGGATGAAGTGCAACAGCGCGATGAGCGAGAGGGCGACCGGGCGGTCGAGGTCGAGGTGGGCCCCGGCCAGTTCGAGGATCTTCTCCGGGTCGCGGGCGTCCGCCTGGAGGTAGCGGGTGACGCCCTCCGGCGTGCCGCGCAGCAGCGCCGCGGCGTGGGCCAGCACGATCGGGTCGTTGTCGACGTAGACGACGCTCGCCTCCGGCGCCGCGGTCTGCGCGACGCGGTGCAGGTTCGGCTCCGTCGGTATGCCCGTGCCGATGTCGAGGAACTGGCGTACGCCCAGCCGCGCCGCGAGCATCCGCGTCGCGCGCTGCATGAACCAGCGGTTGTGCCGGGCCCCGTACCGGGCCGACGGCTCCATGGCGGTGATCTGCCGCCCGAGCTCCTCGTCCACCGGGTAGTTGTCCTTGCCGCCCAGGAACCAGTCGTACACCCGGGCCGGGTGCGGCTTGCTGGTGTCGATGAGCGGCGTGGCGGGGGACGCCTCCGTCATGGGTCAACTCCCGGATCCGTGTGAGCGGTTCGCGCGTACGTCCGATCATCCTGCCGTACGCGCGTGGCGCGCGGGGCGTGATCGGCAAGGACGGCCGGGGCTCGGCGCCCGGACCCGGGACTCGGGGCTCGGGGCTCGGGACTCAGGTGTCGCCGTCGAACGCCCCGTGCCGTCCCTCGCCGGCCGCGAACCGCCGCGCCCCCTCCAGTCCATGTGCCAGCACCGCCGCCCCGTGGCGGAGTTCGGCCGCCATGGCCGCCGTCTCGTCCAGGCCGCCCTGCTCACGCGCCGACGCCAGGTCGCCGCGCAGGCACTCCTGCGGGAACGCGGCGATCCGCGCGGCCAGTTCCTCGGCGGCGGCGCGGGCCCCGCCGGGCGGGACCAGGCGGTTGACCAGACCCATCCGGTACGCCTCGGGCGCGGGGACGGGGCGGCCGGTCAGGATCATGTCCATGGCGCGGCTCTCCCCGATGAGGCGCGGCAGCCGGACCGTACCGCCGTCGATCAGCGGGACGCCCCAGCGGCGGCAGAACACACCGAAGACCGCGTCCTCCTCGGCGACCCGCAGATCGCACCAGAGAGCGAGTTCGAGGCCGCCCGCCACCGCGTGGCCGCTGACCGCCGCGATCACCGGCTTCGTCAGCCGCAGCCGCGTGGGCCCCATGGGCCCGTCGCCGTCGGGGGCCACCCGGTTGCCGCGGTCCGTACCGACGGCCTTGAGGTCGGCGCCCGCGCAGAACGTGCCGCCCTCACCCCACAGCACCGCGACCCGTGCCGCGTCGTCCGCCTCGAACGCGCGGAAGGCGGCGGCGAGCCCGTCGGCCGTCGGCCCGTCGACCGCGTTGCGGGCCTGCGGACGGTCCAGGACGACCGTGGTGACGTGACCTGCGCGGGTGACGCGGACGGACGACATGGCCGCATCCTGCCACGGTCCCGGCCGGGCACGGACCCCCGCCGCCGATCCTTGACCTCAACATTGGTCGAGGTCCTAGGGTCGTCGGCATGAGCATGGAAACGACAGCCTGGACGCAGCTGCACAGCGTGATGAACGCCCAGAACGGCGGCCCGCGCCACCGCCCCTTCGCCCGCGCGACGCTGCGCCGGATCGCCGCCTTCGCCCGCCCGCACCGGCGCCGGATCGTCCAGTTCGTGATCCTGAGCGTGCTCGGCGCGCTGCTCGCGGTGGCGACGCCGCTCCTCGCCGGACACGTCGTCGACGCGATCGACCGCGGCGCCGATCAGGGCGTGGTCGTCCGGCTCGCCGTGCTCATCGCGGTCATCGCCCTCGCCGAGGCCGGACTCGGACTGCTCGCGCGCTGGCTCTCCGCCAATCTCGGCGAGGGACTCATCCTCGACCTGCGCACCGCCGTCTTCGACCACGTCCAGCGGATGCCCGTCGCGTTCTTCACCCGCACCCGCACCGGCGCCCTCGTCAGCCGCCTCAACAACGACGTCATCGGCGCCCAGCGCGCCTTCAGCAACACCCTGTCCGGCGTGGTCGGCAACGTGGTCACGCTGATCCTGACCCTCGCCGTCATGCTCACCCTCTCCTGGCAGATCACCCTCCTCGCCCTCGTCCTGCTCCCCGTCTTCGTGCTCCCCGCGCGCCGCACCGGCCGCCGGATGGCCCGCCTCCAGCGCGAGGCCGCCGCCCACAACGCGGCCATGGGGACACGGATGACCGAGCGGTTCTCCGCGCCGGGCGCCACCCTCGTCAAGCTGTTCGGGCGGCCCGAGGAGGAATCGGCCGAGTTCGCCGCGCGGGCCCGCCGGGTCCGGGACATCGGCGTCCGCACGGCGATGGCCCAGTCGGCGTTCATCACGGCCCTGACCCTGGTCTCGGCGCTGGCCCTGGCGCTCGTCTACGGCCTCGGCGGCTACTTCGCGCTCGACGGCACCCTGAAGGCGGGCACGGTCGTCTCGCTGGCGCTGCTCCTCACCCGCCTGTACGCGCCGCTGACCTCCCTGGCCGGTGCCCGCGTCGAGGTGATGAGCGCCCTGGTCAGCTTCGAGCGGGTCTTCGAAGTGCTCGACCTGAAACCACTGATCGAAGAGAAACAGGACGCCCGCGAGGTGCCGGAAGGGCCCGTCGCCGTGGAGTTCGACGACGTCCGCTTCGGCTATCCGGCCGCCGACAAGGTCTCCCTCGCCTCCCTCGAAGAGGTCGCCTCGCTCGACACCCGCGGCGGCGCCGAGGTCCTGCACGGCGTGAGCTTCCGGGCCGCACCGGGCCAGACCGTCGCCCTGGTCGGCTCGTCGGGCGCCGGCAAGTCCACCATCGCCCAGCTGCTGCCCCGCCTGTACGACACCGACGCGGGCGCCGTGCGGATCGGCGGCGTCGACGTACGCGACCTGAGCGCGCCCTCGCTGCGGGCCACGCTCGGCATGGTGACCCAGGACGGTCACCTCTTCCATGACTCGGTCCGCGCCAACCTGCTCCTGGCCAGGCCGGGAGCGAGCGAGACGGAGCTGTGGGACGTGCTGCGCCGGGCCCGCCTCGACACACTGGTCCGCGAACTCCCCGACGGGCTCGACACGGTCGTCGGCGAGCGCGGGTACCGGCTCTCCGGCGGCGAGCGCCAGCGGATGACGATCGCCCGCCTGCTCCTGGCCCGCCAGCGCGTCGTCATCCTCGACGAGGCCACCGCCCACCTCGACAACACCTCGGAGGCGGCGGTCCAGGAGGCCCTGGCCGAGGCCCTGAGCGACCGCACCGCGATCGTCATCGCCCACCGCCTGTCCACGATCCGCTCCGCCGACCAGATCCTCGTGGTGGAGGACGGCCGCATCGTCGAACGCGGCACCCACACCGCCCTGTTGGCCCACGCGGGACGCTACGCGGAGCTGTACCGCACGCAGTTCGCACCGGACGAGCCGGACGGCGACCGGGAAGCGGCATGAAGCGGTCCGCCGGCCCCGCGCAGGAGTGCGGCACCGTATCGGGGGCAGGCAAGCCGCAACGGGGCCGCGGCGCACGGGCCGCCGCGGGCGGGGGAGGGACGGACATGGAGCAGGCCGGAAGGCGCTTCCCGGTGCGGTGGGCGGGGAACGGGGTGCTCGTCGTGGAGGTCCCCGAACCGTTCGACGACGGGGCGGCCGCGGAGCTGTGCGCCCTGCTGACGCGGCTCGCGGCCACGGGGCAGCGCACTTTCGTCGTGGACCTGCGCGCCGTGGACCCGAGCCTGGCCGCCGGAGCCGGCCGCTTCGTCGAGGGTGTCCGGGCGGTCACCGCGCGCGGAGCCGTGCTCGCGTTCGTCGCAGGACCGGCCGGGCGCACGGCGCTACGGGCGGCCGGGGCCGGCGCTCTCTCCGCGGACGTGCACGATGCCGTGGCCGCGGCGGTCGATTCGGTCGCGTCGGTCGAGCCGGTCGAGTCGTTGGGGGGTGGGGCCCGGGGCGCCGACCCGGCGTCGGGCCCCACCCCCGCCCAGGACTCGCTCTGACACGTCCGGCCTCACCCGGATCCCGCGTCAGTGCCGGCGCAGCCGTCCCAGCCAGGCGCGGGCCTGGGCCCGCTTGCGCGGGTCCGCAGCGGTGCGCCGCGCGGTGGCGATGGTCCGCTGCCCCTGCGGGGTGCGGCTGTACTGCTTGATGCGGTTGAGGATGCCGGCCATGGCGTCTCCACTCCGTCCGAGGTCGGTCTGTTCCGTCGTGGTGCTCCTTCCGGCTACCCCCGGGAGGCCTCCTCTATCAGCCCTCTCTCAGCCCTCTGTCAGCCATGTCCCAGCCTGTCTCGGTCCTGTCCCGGCCGCCGTCAGCGCCGGGCGAGCCGGCGTTCGCCACGTGCCCCGGGCTCGAACGGCAGCTTGTAGTGGTCGAAGACGGACCACTCCTGGTCGGCCAGCAGTTCACCGTCGGTGTCGATCGAAGGGGCGTCCTTCACCTGGTCCTTGGAGTAGTGGATCTTCAGGTACGCCGGACCGACCGACGCCCCCATGAGCGGCGCGAACACGAGCCTGCGCCTGGTCGGCAGCCCCACGGTGATGGTGCAGAAGAACGGCGTGTCCGAGACGGTGTCCACGTAGATCGACTCAAGGGTGCCGATCTTGTGCCCGTCGGGGTCGACCACGTCGTGCCCGCGCCAGTCCCGGATGTTCTCAGCGGCGATCATGCCTGACCTTCTTTCTTCCCGGCGTGTGTCTTCTTGGTACCCGCTCTCGCGCCGATCACGTGGGCCGGACCGGTGCGTAAGCTGGCAGACATGCGTACGCGCCCCACGTTGACCTGGGAACCCGTCGCCGGCCTGCCCCCGGCCTCGACCGACCTGGCACCGGTCGTCGAGGCCCTGCGGGCGGGCGGCGCCCTCGTGCTGAGCGGCGCCGGGCTCTCCACCGAGTCCGGCATCCCGGACTACCGCGGGGAGCACGGCTCCCTGCGCCGGCACACCCCGATGACGTACCAGGAGTTCACCGCCGACGCGTGGGCGCGGCGCCGGTACTGGGCGCGCAGCCAGGTCGGCTGGCGGGCCATGGCCCGGGCCCGGCCGAACGGCGGCCACCGGGCCGTGGCCGCCCTCGCCGGCGCCGGACTGCTCACCGGCGTGATCACGCAGAACGTCGACGGACTGCAACAGGCCGCGGGCCTCGACGACGTCGTCGAGCTCCACGGCAGCCTGCGCCGGGTGATCTGCCTGGACTGCGGCGACCTGAGCGGGCGCACCACGCTCGACGAGCGGCTGCGCGAGGCCAACCCGGAGTTCGAGACCGCCGCCGAGCGGCACGCGGCGGCGGCGCGGGTCAACCCGGACGGCGACGTGGAACTGCCCGACGCGGCGGTGGAGCGGTTCCGGCTCGTGCCCTGCCAGGTGTGCGGGGGCGTGCTCAAGCCGGACGTCGTCTTCTTCGGCGAGACCGTGCCGCCCGCCCGGGTCGCGGCCTGCCGCGGCCTCGTGGCGGAGGCGAGGAGCGTGCTCGTGCTCGGTTCCTCGCTGACGGTCATGTCGGGGCTGCGCTTCGTACGGCAGGCGGCGCAGGCGGCCACGCCCGTCCTGATCGTCAACCAGGGCCCGGGTCGCGGCGACCCCCTGGCCACGCACCGCGTCGGCCTGCCGCTCGGCCAGGCGCTGTCCGACGTCGTGACGCGCCTGGGCCTCTGACACGCCTGTCACGCGCGTGACAGGGCCGGGACGTGTCGGCCCGCTACCCGGGCCCCGGGCTGATGCCGTCGATCTTCGCCCGTCCGCAGGCGAAGCGGGCGGAGCCGCCGACCGGGGTCCGCGATTCGAACGCCCGATCCCATCAGGCCGTCCGGCGGCGCCCGCCATGATCAGGAACCTGCCGGTCAAGTCGCGGTACGGCCAGTGTTTGACCGATTGAAGACAACTGCGCCGATTCCGCCCCCGGCAGGCCGGGGGCGCGTGATGATGCTGCTGACTCCGCCGGGGGCCCGCGCTGCGGGTGCTTCGGCGGAGTACGGCTGTTGCCGTCCCGGTGGGCGCCGGGGCGGTGGGCGGCCCGCGCGTGCCGTGCCTCCGGGGGGAGGGCTCCGCCGGGATGCGGCGCGCGTGAACGTGGCCCTGTCGGCCGGGGTGGAGTCGGCCACCGGTGACGGGACGTGCGTGACCGCGCCGCCGCCGGTTCCCGGGTCCTACGGACCCGCCGTCGGTGCGCGGGCCCGATGGAGCTCGATGAAGGGGGAGTCAGTTGGCTTCGATGCCTGCTTCGATGGCTGAAAGACCACGACGGACCGTGTCCCGCAGGGGGCGGCGCTGGGCGTCCGTCACCGCCGCCGGTGCCCTGACGCTGACCGGGGTGGCGGCGCTGTCCGCTCCGGCGCACGCGGCGGCGGGCCCGAGCGCGTACGTGGCCAACTTCTACGGCGACGCCGTCACGGTGATCGACACCGGCACCCGCACGGTCACCGGCACCATCGGTGTCGGCAACAGTCCCGTCGGCGTGGCCGTCAGCCCCGCCGACGCGCGGGCGTACGTCACGAACTTCGACGACGGCACCGTGTCGGTGATCGACACGGCGAGCGACACGGTCACCCGGACCTTCGCGGTCGGCAGCAATCCCCTCAGCGTGGCGTTCACCCCGTCCGGGGCGCGCGCGTACGTCGCGAACAGCGGGGCGGCGTCCGTCTCGGTGGTCGACACCGCGACCGACACGGTGACCGCGACCCTCCCGGTCGGCGGCTCCCCGAACGGGGTGGCGGTGAGCCCGTCGGGCGCCACCGCCTACGTGACCAACAACAACGGCGGCACCGTCTCGGTCATCGACACGGCGACCGACGAGGTGACCGCCACCGTCCCGGTCGGCAACGCCCCCTCCGGCGTGGCCGTCAGCCCCTCGGGCGGCGTCGCCTACGTCGCCAACAACAGCAGCGACGACTCGGTCTCGGTCATCGACACCGCGACCGACTCCGTGACCACCACCATCCCGGTCGGCACCGGCCCGCACGGCGTCGCGTTCGCCCCGTCCGGCGCGACGGCCTACGTGACCGACCGCGGCGGCGACGACGTACGGGTCATCGACACGGCGACCCACGCCGTGACGGACAGTGTCCCGGTCGGCCACGACCCGGCGAAGGTCGAGGTCGACCCCTCGGGCGCCACGGCGTACGTCTCGAACGTCGCCGACGGCACGGTCTCGGTGATCGACACCGCGTCGCAGGCCGTCACCGCCACGATCAGCGGGATGAGCGGCCCCTACGGCATCGCGTTCGCCCGCCCGCCGTCGCAGGCCCAGGCGGACATCGACGTCGACCTCGCCGCGCAGCCGCACGTGGGCCTGCTGGTGCCCTACCTGAGCTACACCCTCACCGCCCGGCACACCGGCCCCGGAGCCGTCAGCTCCGCGACCCTGACCGCGAAGCTGCCGCCGGGCGCCTCCGCCACGAACCTCTCCTCCGGCTGCACCGCCGCCGGCTCCAAGGTGACCTGCGCCTACGGCGCCATCCCCAAGAACGGAAGCGTGCACAAGACGTTCCGCGTCCCCCTGCACCTGCTGACCCTCGGCCCCGTCAAGGTCACCGCTCAACGCACCACGTCCAGCCCGACGGACCCCAACCCCACCAACGACCACGCATCCGTCACCTGCTCGGCCATCTCCGTGGTCCTCGTCACCTGCTGAGGGGGCGACGCGCCGCACGGCGAGCGGGGTCCTGACCACCGTGCAGAACGGGCCGAGGGGGGCGGCACCCGCACCAGGGTGCCGCCCCCCTTCGCGCGAATCCCCCGCCGGAAGGCCCCGATCCGGAACCCGCGCCCCTGGGCGGAGGCCGGCCGGGCGGTAAGCTCGCGGGGAAGCACTTGACCTGCACACACGCAGGCAGGGAGCCAATTTTCCAGGAGTGCCCCATGTTGCGCACCATGTTCAAGAGCAAGATCCACCGTGCCACCGTCACCCAGGCCGACCTGCACTACGTCGGGTCCGTCACCATCGACGCGGACCTGCTCGACGCCGCCGATCTGCTGCCCGGCGAGCTCGTGCACATCGTCGACATCGACAACGGCGCCCGGCTGGAGACCTACGTCATCGAGGGCGAGCGCGGCTCCGGTGTCATCGGGATCAACGGCGCCGCCGCCCACCTCGTGCACCCCGGCGACCTGGTGATCATCATCAGTTACGCCCAGGTCGACGACGCCGAGGCGCGTTCGCTACGGCCCCGCGTCGTCCACGTGGACCGCCAGAACGCGATCGTGGCCCTCGGCGCGGACCCCTCCGAACCGGCCCCGGGCGACGACACCGAGCGGAGCCCGCACGCCGTACCGGCCTGATCGCGCCGGCCCGCCGATCCGGGCGACCCGACGGACCCGACCGCCACCACCGGCCCGGCGCCGTGACCCGTGCCGACACCTCAGGAGCGCCCCATGAGCGAGATCGACCTGCACGACGACCGCGACCGGGGCGTCCTGACCGCCCGCACCCACACCACCGGCAGCCCCGGCGGCGAGACCGTCGGGTACCTCCAGTACTTCGTGCTGGACGAGCCCGTGCCCGCCCTCGTGGCCGCGCACACCGTCGTGGCGCCCGCCCACGAGGGCAAGGGCATCGCCGGTTCGCTGGCGCGCGAGCTGTACGCGGCGGCCGCGCGCGAGGCGCTCGCCGTCGCGCCGCTGTGCTCGTTCGTCGCGGCCTGGGCCGAGCGGCACCCCGGCGAGGCGCCCGCCGCCCCCGCCGAACTGCTCGCCGCCGCCGAAGCGGCACTCGCCGTCGATCCCGACAAGTGGTGACCGGCCTCCTCCAGGCCCGCCCGCCGCTGAGGTCCCCCGCATGATCCTCGCCCTCCTGCACACCTCACCCGCGCACCCACCGGTCTTTGACGCCCTGCGCGACGCCTGCCACCCCGGCCTCGCGCTGCGCCACGTCGTCCGCGAGGACCTGCTGGTGCGGGCGGGCGAGAGCGGCCCGGACAGCGTTGCCGACGAGGTGCGTGCGCTGCTGGAGGCGGCGAGGCGCGACGGCGCCGACGCCGTGCTGTGCACCTGCTCCAGCATCGGCGGCGTCGCCGAGAACCTGGCGGCCGCCGTCGGCCTGCCCGTGCTGCGGGTGGACCGGCCGATGGCCGCGCGCGCCGTCGCCACGGGGCCCCGGATCACCGTGGTCGCCACCGTGCGGAGCACCCTCGCGCCGACCGTCGCCCTCGTCGAGGAGGAGGCGGCGCGCGCCGGGCACGCCGTCGACGTGCGCACGGTGTTCGTCGACGGGGCGTGGGCGTGCTTCCTCGCCGGGGACCGGGACGGCTACCTCGGCCGGGTCGCGGCGGCCGTCGACTCCGTCACCGACGCCGACGCGATCGTGCTCGCGCAGGCCTCCATGGCCGACGCCGCGGACCGCGCCCGCACCGCGCTCCCCGTGCTCTCCAGCCCGCGCCCCGGCCTGGACGCCGCAGCGGCGGCGTGCGCCTCCGCATCCGGACCGGCCGACAAGGCCTAGGTTGGTCGGCATCGACGCGCGGCAGCGCGCACCGAGCGAGAGGAGCCGACATGACCGGCAGCGACAACGAGGTCGAAGTCAGCCCGACGGGGTGGGTCGCGGACCAGGCCCGCACCTACGAGGAGTCCGGCGGCACCAAGGGCACCACGATGCAGGGCGCCCCCTGCCTGCTGCTCGACTACAAGGGCCGCAAGACGGGCCAGTGGCGGCGCACCGTCCTGATCTACGGGCGCGACGGCGACGACTACCTGATCGTGGCCTCCTACGGCGGCTCGGACCAGCACCCTCTCTGGTACCTGAACCTCCAGGCCGACCCGGACGTGCGGCTGCGCGTGGGCACCGAGCGGTTCACGGCGCGCGCCGAGACCCTGCCGGCCGCGGAGAAGGCACGGGTCTGGGACTCCCTGGTCGAGCTGTTCGCCCCCTACGCGGAGTACCAGAAGAAGACCAGCCGGGACATCCCCGTCGTGCGCCTGACCCGCACCGACGGCTGATCCGGCTCGGCCGGACGCGTGAGTCCGGCGGGCGCGGGCAGGCGTGGCGGGAGACAGTGGACACGACCCCCTCCGAACCTATGGAGGCAGTGCGATGACCCAGCCGTTCCCCGATCCCGTCCCGCCGAGCCCCCAGCCGGTGCCGGGACCCGATCCCGTACCGCCGAACCCCACTCCGGTGCCGGGCCCGGGGCCCGACGTCCCGGACCCCTTCCCGGCGCCGAACCCCGGTCCCGGGCCGGTGCCGCAGCCCCCGCCGTCCCCGGCGCCGCCGGGCCCGCAGCCGGACCCCGACCCGACACCGCCGGAGCCCGAGCCCTCACCCGTGTGAGCCGGCGAGGCCACGGACCGCCCCCGCCGGGCCCACGCCCGGCGGGGGCGGTCCGCTGCGTCCGGGCGTGGTCCCCACCCCAGCGAGCCCCCGCGATCGCCCCGGGCCATGGGCACGGGGTCATGGTGGCGAGCAACTGCCCTTTCATCGAACGCAGTTGCGTACAGGGGGGTGCATGTCAGACGTCGCCTCCACGCCCTCAGGAAGCGCGCGCCCGGCAGGCGGACTGCCGCTTGTCTGCCGGCCCAGGAAGGCCAACGGCTGCTGGAAATCATCGACAAGCGCGGCGCAAGCACCCGGCGACCGGCCGCGCTCGAGCCCCGCGAGGCTGGCCCCCAGTGGTGCGCGGCGGCGCACCCATGGCTATTTCTATCGAGATTCGATAGGTTTAGGCTGTTGCTCGATAGGAGGAGGCTGAGATGGGGAGCCGGGTCGTGTTCGCTCTGCGCGGCGTGATCGTGGCGTTGCTGGCCGGCTGTGTGGCAGTCCAGGCGGTGCTTGCAACGCTCGTGGTCCAGGACGCGACCGATGTGGGTGGTGATGGGGTGCCCCGGGTCCCGGTCCTGCTGATCGTGGTGGTGGGGATGGTGTGCGCCGAGGTGGTGCTGGTCTGTGTGTGGCGACTCCTGGCGCTGGTGCGGCGCGGGGAGGTCTTCACCGCGTCCGCGTTCCGGTACGTGGATGTCGCGGGCGGGGCCTTCGCCGCGGCGGCGTTGCTGCTGTGGGCACTCGGTGTGGTGCTGGCTCCGGGCGAGACTGTCGCTCCCGGCGTCGTCCTGCTGATCGGCGCGGTAGGGCTCGGGGTGCTCGCTGTCGCCCTGATCGTGTGGATCATGCGCGCGCTGCTGGCCCAGGCGGTCGCGCGGGACGCCGAGGCCTGCCGGATGCAGGCCGAGCTGGCCGGGGTGATCTGATGCCGATCGTGGTCGACATCGATGTGATGCTGGCCCGCCGCAAGATGTCCGTCGGGCAACTGGCCGAACGCGTCGGGATCACCCCGGCCAACCTGGCGGTGCTGAAGAACGGCCGGGCCAAAGCGGTGCGGTTCGCCACGCTCGCCGCCCTGTGCGAGGCACTGCACTGCCAGCCCGGTGACCTGCTGCGCTTCGAGGCCGCCGAGCAGCCGGACGCCGTGCCCACCACCCGCTGACACCCGCGGCGATCGCATGCCACGCGTCGCCGGCCCCCGAGCGGCGCTCAGCGGGCTCGGCAGAGCCGTGCTGGTCATCGAGTGCCGACGGCGTCGTCGCGCTCGGCCTCCGCCGCGGACACCAGGCCTTCCAGCAACTCGACGGCGCGGCGTACGGCGGGGTGCCGCGCCACCGATTCCTTCACCGCGAGGCTGAGGTACCGCACCGGGGTGGGGGACACCAGGGCGACCGTCGTCAGCTCCTCCGGCAGTTCGCCGATGCCGAGCGCCGGTACCACCGTCAGCCCGATGCCCGTTGCCACGAAGGACATGGCCGTCCGGTAGTCGTGCGTCTCCACCACGAAGCCCGGGGAGAACCCGGCCTGTGCGCAGGCGTCGAGGAGCACCTGGCGGCAGGTCCCGTCGCGCAGGTCGTTGTCCACCCAGGGCCGGTCGGCGAGGCTCGCCAACGCCACTTCCGGCAGCCCGGCGATCGGGTCGTCGACCCGGACGACGGCGAAGTAGGGGTCCGCGGCGATCCGGTGCACGCGCACCGCCCCGGGGTGCTCGGCGCCCGATTCCTCCACGAAGATGTCCAGGTCCGGTTCGTCCCGGTGGTACTCGGTGAGCAGCAGATCCAGCCGGAGCTCCGGGAACTCGGTCCGCAGCGCGGCGACGACGGGCGCCAGCAACGCCGAACCCGCCGAGCTGAAGTAGCCGATCGACAGAGTGCCCACTCGGCCGGCCCGCAGGTCGCCCACCACCCGTTCGATCCGGCCCAACGCCTCGAACAGCGTCTCGGCCTCGGCCGCGAGGATCCGCCCGGCCGCGGTGGGCTCGATACCGCGACCGGAACGTTCGAACAGCCGCAGTCCGGTCTCCCGTTGCAGCGTGGCGAGCTGCTGGCTCACCGCGGACGGCGTGTAGCCGAGCGCGGCGGCGCTCGCACGGATCGAACTCGTCGTGACGACCGTCCGCAGTACGCGAAGGCGGGGAATGTCCAGCATGCGCTCACCGTACAGCGACACTTAACGAACATGCAGAACTCGTCGCTTGTGCTGTGCATACGGAGCGGCCGACGATGGCGAAGTGACCGACTCGCGCGCAGCAACCAAGCCCACCGCCCCGGCCGCCGCCACGGACCTGCACCCCCCGGCCGGCCCGGGCATCGGCAGGACCGCGGCCGCCGCCGGGCTCGCCGTCGTGCTGTGGGCCTCCGCGTTCGTCGCCATCCGGGATATCGGGCCCGCCCTGTCCCCAGCGCCGCTGGCGTTGCTGCGGCTCGGTGTCGCGGCCGTCACGCTCACGGTGCTCGCGGTGGCCAGGCGGACCGTGCGGGTTCGCGTGTCCCGCAAGGCGCTTCTGCTGATCGCGGCCTATGCCGTGCTGTGGCTCGCCGGCTACACGGTCGCGCTCAACGCGGGTGAACAGCACGTTGACGCCGGGACGGCGGCGTTGCTGGTGAATCTCGCGCCGCTGCTCGTCGCCGTGGCGGCCGGCAAGTTCCTCGGTGAGGCCTTCTCCCGTGCAGTGCTCGTCGGTTCGCTCGTCGCGCTGGCCGGCACCGCGGTCATCGCGGCCGGAGCCACCGCGCAGCGCGACTGGGCGGGGGTCCTGCTGTGCCTGCTGGCCGCCGTGCTCTACGCCGCGGGCGTCATGGTCCAGAAGGCCACACTCCGCCACGTCGACGGATTCACCGCGATCTGGCTCGGCTGCGTCGTCGCCACGACCGTCCTGCTGCCCTGGGCACCGCAGTTGGCCGTCGAAATGCGGGCGGCGCCGACGGGGGCCGTCCTCAGCGCCGCGTATCTGGGCGTGTTCCCCACCGCGATCGGCTTCACCGCCTGGGCGTACGCGCTGCGCCGCATGAGCGCGGGCCGGCTCTCGTCCGTCACCTACGCGGTCCCGGCCGTGTCCGTGCTGCTGTCGTGGCTGCTGCTCGCCGAGATCCCCACGGCGTACGGGCTGGTCGGCGGCGTGCTCTGCCTGGCCGGGGTCGCCGTCTCCCGGCGGCGATGATCCGGCCGGAGCCGAAAAAGAAGAGGAACGGAGGATTCAGCAGGCGATCCGGGGTACCTGGGACCAAGCACAACGCACGTACGAACGTGGGAGGTATCCACCATGGGCAAGCTGGGCGATGTCGCGAACAAGGCCAAGCAGATGGCCAAGGGCCATCCGGACCAGGCCGACAAGGGCGTCGAGAGCGCCGAGCGCGCCGTCGACGAACGTACGGGCAACAAGTACGACGCGCAGACCGACAAGGCGGCCGACGCCGCCCGCCGCAGCTACGGCAGCGGCGGCACGGACCAGCACTGAGGTCCCGCGCACGAGTGGCGGCCCCCCCGGCCCGCCGGGGGGGGCCCACCGGGGCCCCCCCCCGGACCGGCCCCCCCGCCCCCGGCCCCCGCCCGCGGGGCCCCCCGGGGGGGCGCGGCGCCC
>NZ_JBITLI010000001.1:362532-739252 GCF_044465085.1 Streptomyces sp. NPDC049813
CAGCTCCCCCCCGGAACTGGGCGCCCGCCCCGCCCGCGGCCTCCCGGGGCGGCCCCGACCGCCCCCTCTCTCGTCGGCCGCCCGCGGGGCCCCCCCGCGGGCGGGCGGGGGGGGCGCCACTCGTGCGCCTCCGCGCGTACGGGCCGCCCGTCAGCTGTCCCCGGCGCGCGGTCCCCGCGGATGCGGCGCTGCTCCCGGCGGCCGCCGGGGTCCACCACCGGGATGCGGTCGCCGGGCCCGGGAGACACCGGTGGGGCCGGCTCCGCATGCGGAACCGGCCCCACCAGCCTTCATGTGACGCAACGCGTGCCCAGACACCCTCCGCGGCCCGCGGACGCCCCGTACCCCCGGTGCTGCCACGCCGGGAAGGCCGGACCCCTCGCCGTCAGGGGGTGCGCGGTCCGCTGAGGGTGTTCAGCGCACCGGGGTCACCTCCCCATGCCCCAGCCGTGAGCGCCGTTGGCGCACGCGTTCCCGAACGCGGGGTTCAGCAGACCGATCACGTCGACCGTGTTCCCGCAGGCGTTGACCGGGATGTGGATGGGGACCTGCACGACGTTGCCCGACAGGACGCCCGGCGACGACACCGCGGCCCCCTGCGCACCACTGTCGGCCGAGGCGGCACCCGCACCCGCGACGACCGCACCCCCGATGGCGACCATGACGGCGGCACTCTTCAGCAGACGAGACATGACACTTCCTCTACTTGCTTGCTCGGCACGCGCCCTGACGGGCGGTGCGAGGGGAGCCGAACGCCCCTCACCCGCAATCCGTACCGGCGCCCGGGCCGGCTTGGGCCGACCGTCCTGATTCCCTCGCATGGCGCAACGGCCGGACAGGCGTCCGATAGTTCAGGAGACGGTCGAACCTCGCGGCGGGCCCCCTCGCCGGAGGCGGCTCAGGCGTCGGTCTCGGTGCGGTCACCACCCCAGAGGGTGTGGAAGCTGCCGTCGCGGTCGGTGCGGTGGTAGGTGTGGGCGCCGAAGTAGTCGCGCTGGCCCTGGGTGAGGGCGGCGGGCAGGCGCGGGGCGCGCAGCGAGTCGTAGTAGGCGAGGGTGGCGGCGAGGGCGGGGGTGGGGACGCCCTGGGTGACGGCGGTGGCGAGGACGGTGCGCCAGGCGTCCTGGGCGGCGGCGATCTCCTCGGCGAAGCCCTTGTCGGCGAGGAGGCTCACGAGGTCCGGCTGGGTCTCGTAGGCCTGGGTGATGCGGTCGAGGAAGGCGGCGCGGATGATGCAGCCGCCCCGCCAGATCGCGGCGACCTTGCCGAGGTCGATGTCCCACTCGTACTGCTCGCTGCCGGCGGCGATCTGGTGGAAGCCCTGGGTGTAGGAGACGATCTTCGAGGCGTAGAGGGCCTGCTCGACCTGGTCGGCGAAGGCGGCCGCCTCGTCCTTGCCCAGGGTGCGGGCGGAGGGGCCCGCGAGGTGCCGGGAGGCCTCGCGCAGGTCGGCGTGGCCGGAGACGGCGCGGGCGAAGACGGCCTCCGCGATCCCGGAGACCGGGACGCCCAGGTCGAGGGCGATCTGCACGGTCCAGCGGCCGGTGCCCTTCTGCTCGGCCTGGTCGAGGACGACGTCCACGAAGGGCTTGCCGGTGGCGGCGTCGGTGTGGGCGAGGACCTCGGCCGTGATCTCGATGAGGTACGAGTCGAGGCGGCCGGTGTTCCAGGTCCGGAAGGTCTCCGCGATCTCGGCGGGGGAGTACCCGGCGACATCGCGCAGCAACTGGTACGCCTCGCCGATGAGTTGCATGTCGGCGTACTCGATGCCGTTGTGCACCATCTTGACGAAGTGGCCCGCCCCGTCCGGGCCGACGTGCGTGACGCACGGGGCGCCGTCCTTCGCCTTCGCGGAGATCTTCTCCAGCATCGGGCCGAGCGCGTCGTAGGACTCGACGCTGCCGCCGGGCATGATGCTCGGGCCGTGCAGCGCGCCCTCCTCGCCGCCGGAGACGCCGGTGCCGACGAAGTGGATGCCCTGTTCGCGCAGTTCCTTCTCGCGGCGGCGGGTGTCGGCGAAGTGCGCGTTGCCGCCGTCGACGATCATGTCGCCGGGTTCGAGCAGCGGCGCGAACTCCTTGATCACCGCGTCCGTCGGCTCACCGGCCTTCACCATGATCACCAGGCGCCGGGGCCGCTCCAGCGCGGCCACGAACTCCTCGGCGCTCGTCGTGGGCACGAAGATGCCCTCCTCGCCGAACTCCTCCACCAGCTGGTGCGTCCGGGACGCGGTGCGGTTGTGCAGGGCGACCGTGTAGCCGTTCCGCGCGAAGTTCCGGGCGAGGTTGCGCCCCATGACAGCGAGCCCGCTGACACCGATCTGGGCTGTAGTGCTCATGTCTGTCGCTCCTGGATTGGAATTTGATAGATCTTGTTCGGGTGGAAAGGGCGGGAGCGTAGCGTGGGCGACCGCCTCCACCGAGCCCTCGTCCGCACTCTCTACGATGTCGGAGCCGCGCGTGCCTCATTTCGATCTGCCGCTCGACGAACTGCGTGCCTACAAGCCGCCGTTGACTGCGCCCGACGACTTCGACGCCTTCTGGGCGAAGACGCTCGCCGAGGCCGGGCAGTACGCCCTCGGCGCGCGGTTCCGCCCGGTCGACGTCCCGCTCACCGCGGTCGACGTCTTCGACGTTACGTACGCGGGCTTCGCGGGGCATCCCGTGCGGGGCTGGCTGGTCCTCCCCGCGGGGACCACCGAGCCGCTCCCGGCCGTCGTCGAGTACATCGGCTACGGCGGCGGCCGGGGGCTGCCCCACACCCACCTGCGCTGGGCGGCCGCCGGGTTCGCCCACTTCGTGATGGACACCCGCGGCCAGGGCAGCGGGGGCTCCGCCGGTGACACCGCGGACCCGGTCGGCAGCGGTCCCGCGGCCCCCGGATTCATGACGCGCGGCATCCAGGACCCGCACGACTACTACTACCGGCGGGTCTACACGGACGCCGTGCGCGCCGTCGAGGCGGCCCGCGCGCACCCGCTGGTCGACGCGGAGCGCGTCGCCGTGACCGGGGGCAGCCAGGGCGGCGGCATCGCGATCGCCGTGGCCGGACTGGTGCCGGACCTGCGGGCCGCGGCGCCCGACGTGCCGTTCCTCTGCCACTTCGGCCGCGCCGCCACGCTCACCGAGCGTCACCCGTACCGTGAGATCGCCCTCTACCTCAAGGCGCACACCGGCGAGGACGAGCGGGTCTTCCGGACGCTCTCGTACTTCGACGCCATGAATTTCGCGGCCCGCGCGAGCGCCCCCGGACTCTTCTCCGCGGCCCTGGAGGACCTGACCTGCCCGCCGTCGACCGTCTTCGCCGCGCACAACCACTGGGCAGGCCCGGAGCGCTCGATGGAGGTGTACGCCTTCAACGACCACGAGGGCGGCGGCCCCGTCCAGCAAGCCGTACAACTGCGTTGGATTCCAGGCCACTTGAGGGACTGAAAGCGGCCACCGGCACCTCCGCCGCTCTTGTCACGGCGCCGTGGGAGCCGCTACTTTGCGGCTCCTGCGTGCCTGTCGGGTTTCCAAGGGGGCTTCCATGGCGTTACGCGGCCGGCATCGCCGGTACCAGCCGAGCCGGGTCAACCGGGCGTCGCTGACCGTCACCGTCGGCGGAGCCGGCATGGCGATCCCGCTCATCGGCGCGGGGACGGCGCACGCCGCCGACGTCCAGACGTGGAACAAGGTCGCCGCGTGCGAGTCGACCGGCAACTGGAGCATCAACACCGGCAACGGTTTCTACGGCGGTCTGCAGTTCACCCGCTCCACCTGGGCCGCGTACGGCGGTACGGCCTACGCACCCCGCGCCGACCTCGCCACCAAGGACCAGCAGATCGCGGTCGGCGAGAAGGTCCTGAAGGGGCAGGGCCCCGGCGCCTGGCCGGTGTGCTCGCAGCGCGCGGGCCTGACCCGCACGGCCGAGCAGCCGGCCCCGGCCCGGACCCGCACGGCCGAGCAGCCCGCCCGGACCCGCACGGCCGAGCGGCCCGCCCCGGCCCGTACCGTGCGGGACGTCAAGCCCGAGGTGACCCCGCAGTCGGCGGCCGGCCGCGCCGAGATGTACACCGTGGTCGGCGGCGACACGCTCTCCGGCATCGCCGACGCCCGCGAGGTGCCGGGCGGCTGGCACCGGCTGTACACGGCCAACCGGCACACCATCGGCGGCGACCCGGACCTCATCTTCCCGGGCCAGCGGCTCGCGATGCCCGGGGCGGCGACGAGGACCGCCGGACCGCGGACGGCCCCCCAGCCCCAGAAGTCCCACCCCGAGCAGGCGCAGAAGACGCCCCACGAGAAGACCGGACCGAAGAGGACCGAGGCGAAGAAGACCGAGCCGAGGAAGACGGCCCCGAAGAAGACCGAGCCGAAGCAGGCGCACCGGACCGCGACCAAGAAGAGCGGCACCCCCCACAGCAGCTCGCGCGGGGCCGTCGCCCCGGTCGACGCCGCGCTCGGCACGCCGTACCACGCGGCGGGCTCCTCCTGGTCGAAGGGGTACCACACCGGGGTGGACTTCGCCGTGCCCACCGGCACCTCCGTCAAGGCCGTCGCCGCGGGCCAGGTCGTCGCGTCCGGCTGGGGCGGCGCTTACGGCTACCAGGTGGTGATCCGGCACGCCGACGGCCGCTACAGCCAGTACGGGCACCTGTCGGCACTCTCCGTCAAGAGCGGTCAGCGCGTCGTGGAGGGCCAGCGCATCGCCCGCTCCGGGTCCACCGGCAACAGCACCGGACCCCACCTGCACTTCGAGATGCGGACCGGCCCCGGCTTCGGCAGCGACATCGACCCGCTCGCGTACCTGCGGGCCCACGGCGTCAGGATCTGACGTTCCGGTCCGCCCGGTCGCGGCGAGACGGCTTCGGCATGCCCTCCAGGCCTGCCGGGCTGTCCGGGACCGCCGGGGTGTGCTGGGAGATCACCCGGGCGTCCCGGTCCCGGCCGATCCGCTCGGTCGTCAGCAGGATCAGACCGCCGGCCGCCACCACACCGCACCCCAGCGCCAGCACCGTGCCGATCGTGCCGTGCCGGAACGTCTCGCCGAACAGGGTGAGGCCGACGGCCGCCGCCACCACCGGGTTCACGACGGTCGCGGTCGCCAGCGGCGCGGCCAGGCCCGCGCCGCGGTAGGAGGCCTGCGAGAGCAGCATGCCCGCCGTGGCCAGGGCGGCGATCGCCAGCAGCGTGCCGAGCTGCTGCACCGGCCGGCCCGACCAGTCGACGGCGACCGATTTGGTGAAGACCGACGCCATGCCGAAGCTGCTGCCCGCCGCGACGGCCAGCAGCACCGCGCGGACCACCGGATGCCGGTGCGCGGCCCGCGCCGACATCATCAGCACCAGCACGCCGCCGGCCGTGATCAGCCCGACCAGCAGCCGCTCCGCGCCGTCCAGCGAGTCCTCGGAGGCCGCGCCGGTCAGCGCCAGCAGCCCCGCGAGCCCCACCGTCGCCATGATCGCGCCACGCCAGGCGGTCGCCCCGGCCCTGCGCCGCACCAGCAGAGCCGCCATCGGCAGCGCGAGCACGATCGTCAGGGCGCCCAGCGGCTGCACGAGGCTCAGCGGACCGTACGCGAGGGCGATGACGTGCAGCAGCGCGCCCAGGCCGTTCAGGCACCCGGCGCCCCACCAGGCGGGCCTGCGCAGCGGCGCGTACGCCGACGCCGGGGAGGTCTCGGCCACCCGCTCCTGCACGATCGCCCCGCCCGCGTAGGCGACCGCGGAGACCAGGGAGAGCAGCACGGACCAGACCAGGGCACTCATCGCGTGCTCCCCGGCGTGAGGTGCGGCGCGCGGTCGGTTCTCATACCCTCCACGATCCCTCGCGCCGGCGCTCCTGTCGTCCGACCTGAGCACGCAATGGGTCCTACTGCCGATGGAGTACGCCGCCCCCACAGTCATCCCCAGGACGGGTGCCCGCGCGCAGGCCGTGGGGCCCCGATCCGTCCGCGCCCTTCCGCGCGGGGCCCGCATGGGTGACCATGAGACGCGGTGCGAGCACGACCGACCTGAGTGAGTGGAACGAACGGATACGGGGGGCCGCGCGTGCGCGTGGGAGTGCTCAGCAGGGAGTATCCGCCGGACGTGTACGGCGGCGCCGGGGTGCATGTCGAGTTCCTGGCAAGGGAGTTGCGGCCGCTCGTCGACCTGGAGGTGCACACCTGGGGCGAGGGCGCGGCCGACGGGGTGCGCCGGCACCGCGCCTGGCCGGCGCTGGAGGGGGCCAACGACGCGTTGCGCACCCTCTCCGTCGACCTCTCCATGGCCGCCGCCCTCGACGGCCGCGACCTCGTGCACTCCCACACCTGGTACACCAACCTCGCGGGCCACCTGGCCGCCCTGCACCTCGGCATCCCGCACGTGCTGACCGCGCACTCGCTGGAGCCGCTGCGGCCCTGGAAGGCCGAACAGCTCGGCGGCGGTTACGCACTGTCGTCCTGGGCCGAACGCACGGCGATCGAGGCGGCGGACGGCGTCATCGCCGTCTCCCGCGCGATGCGCGACGACATCCTCGCCTGCTACCCGGCCCTGGACCCCGCGCGGGTGCGCGTCGTGCACAACGGCATCGACGTCTCCCTCTACCAGGCCGACCCCGGCACGGACGTACTGCGGCGCTTCGGCATCGACCCGGACCGCCCGTACGTCGTCTTCGTCGGCCGCATCACCCGCCAGAAGGGCGTGCCGCACCTGCTGCGCGCCGCCCGCGACCTGGCCAAGGACACGCAACTGGTGCTCTGCGCCGGAGCGCCGGACACGCCGGAGATCGGCCGCGAGTTCCGGGAGCTGGTCGCGGAGCTGAAGAAGACCCGCGACGGGGTCTGCTGGATCCCGTCGATGCTGCCGCGCGACGAGGTCGTCCAACTCCTCACGCACGCGGCGGTCTTCGTCTGCCCCTCGGTCTACGAGCCGCTCGGCATCGTCAACCTGGAGGCCATGGCCTGCGGCACCGCGGTCGTCGCGTCCCGGGTCGGCGGCATCCCCGAAGTGGTGACCGACGGGGAGAGCGGCCTGCTCGTCCCGTACACGGAGGCGGACCCGGAGGCCTTCGAGGCGGGGCTCGCCCGCGCACTGAACGAGGTGGTCGGCGACCCCGCCGCGGCGCGCCGCATGGGGGAGGCCGGCCGGGAGCGGGCGGTGGAGCGGTTCGGCTGGGCCGCGGTGGCCCGGCGCACGGTGCAGGTGTACGACGAGATCCTCAACGGCGCCTGAGACGCCAGGACATGGAGGGGGCTGTCATGCGCGGTGGGCCTTCGGTGCTCGGGATCGTACTGGCGGGAGGAGAGGGGAAGCGGCTGATGCCGCTCACCGCGGACCGGGCGAAGCCCGCGGTGACCTTCGGCGGCACCTACCGCCTTGTCGACTTCGTCCTGTCGAACCTGGTCAACGCCGACATCCTGCGGATCTGCGTGCTGACGCAGTACAAGTCGCACTCGCTGGACCGGCACGTCACCACGACCTGGCGGATGTCGAGCCTGCTCGGCAACTACGTCACGCCGGTCCCGGCCCAACAGCGCCTCGGGCCGCGCTGGTACTCGGGCAGCGCCGACGCGATCCTGCAGTCCCTCAACCTCGTACACGACGAACAGCCCGACTTCATCGCGGTGTTCGGCGCCGACCACGTCTACCGGATGGACCCGCGGCAGATGCTCGCGCAGCACATCGAGTCCGGGGCCGGCGTCACCGTCGCGGGCATCCGGGTGCCGCGGGCCCAGGCCCCGTCCTTCGGCATCATCACGCCGGCCCGCGACAGCACCCGCGTCGAGGCCTTCCTGGAGAAGCCGACGAACCCGCCGCCGCTGCCCGGCGGCGGCAACCAGGTCTTCGCCTCGATGGGCAACTACCTCTTCACCACCAAGACCCTGATCGACGCCTTGCAGCACGACGCGGAGGACGAGGACTCGGCGCACGACATGGGCGGCTCGATCCTGCCGCTGCTCACCGAGCGCGGTGTCGCCCAGGTCTACGACTTCGACGAGAACCGGGTGCCGGGGGAGACCGAGCGCGACCACGCCTACTGGCGCGACGTCGGCACCCTGGACACGTACTACGAGGCCCACATGGACCTCATCTCGGACGAGCCGATGTTCAACCTGGACAACCGGCGCTGGCCCATCTACACCCACGCCGGGCAGCTGCCGCCCGCCAAGTTCTGCGCGGCGGGCATCGCGAGCGAGTCGATCGTCAGCCCCGGCTGCGTCATCCGCGGCCAGGTCACCGGCTCCGTCCTCTCCCCGGGCGTGACGATCGAGGACGGCGCGGTCGTCCAGAGCTCGGTGCTCCACGACAACGTGCGGGTCGGCCGGGGAGCGGTGGTGCGCGGCGCCGTGCTCGACAAGAACGTGGACGTCCCGGCCGGGGCGACGATCGGCGTCAACCCGGTCCGGGACGCGGAGCTCTACACGGTCTCGAAGAACGGGGTGATCGCCCTGGGCAAGGGGCAGGCGGTGCACTGACCCCGGGCGGCTGGCCAGGCGGTGCACTGACCCCGGGCGGCCGCCCGGCACCCGCTCAGGCCGACGCCACCCCCCTGACGTCGATCGGCACCGCGCGGATCCGGTAGCCGCGCTCGTCCAGCAGCTGGCCGTTGAGCTTCATCGGCCACAGCGCCACCGCGCGGTCCACCACCGTCAGGGCGGGCACCCGCTCGGCGAGCCGCACCTCGAAGCGCTGCGCGTCGTCGAGCGAGCGGACCCACGCGATCACCTTGAGGTTGTGGCGGCCCACCACGCCCGCGCAGAGCCGCACCTCACGCGCGCCGGTGATCTGCTCGGCCACCCCGCGCAGTTCACCAGGGGCCACCCGCCCCCACAGGATCAGCGACACCGGCCACTCCGAGAGCGGCCGCGCCACCTCGCAGCGGGTGTGCGCCATGCCCGCCGCGAACAGCTTGTTCACCCGGCGGCGCACCGTGTCCGGGCTCGTCCCGCACCGCTCGGCAAGGACACGGTGGCTCGCCCTGCCGTCCACCGACAACTCGGCGAGCAGCGCGAGATCGAGGTCGGTCAGCGCGAAGACCGGGGCGTCCGCGCGGGCGGGCGCCGACTCCGTCAGGCGGGCGATCCGCGCCGAGTCGAGCGCGCGCAGCCGCCACTTGCTGCCCTCCGCGTAGACGGTGCTCGCCAGGTGGGTGCGGGTGGCGACGATGCCGTCGAGCGCGCCGAGGCGGTGGGTGACCCAGCGGGTGAGCGCGGGCAGATGCGGCGCGAACACCGTGAGCAGCAGGTCGCGTCCGCCGCTGACGTGCTCGACCGCCGCGACGTGCGGCTCGGCCGTCAGCTCGCGGGCGACCCCGGGCAGCCGGCCGTTCGCGCAGTCCACCTCGACGAACGCCAGGCACCCCTGGCCGGACTCGGCGACCAGCGGCGCCGGATGGCAGCTGACCCAGGCGGCGCCCGCCCGCGTCAGCCGGGCCCAGCGGCGGGCCACCGTCACCGGATCCACGCCGAGCGCCGCCCCGATCCGCGCCCAGCCGGCCCGCGGCGCGATCTGCAGCGCGTGCACCAGGGCCTGATCGAGGGCGTCGAGCACCTGGCCGGAATCCTGCGTCATCGCCCCACCCTTGCGTTTTCCCTGCGATTCAGGGCCCGTGGCTGCGCCGGGGACCCACTCTGAACCCCCGTCCCCGCCGTCCGCCGGACCGTACCAGGAGGTTCACCCCCGCATGTCGATCACCGAACGCGCCGCGGAGCTCCAGCCCGACCTCGTCGCACTGCGGCGCGCCCTGCACCGCACGCCCGAACTCGGCCTCACCCTGCCCCGCACCCAGGAGAGGGTCCTCACCGCCCTCGACGGGCTGCCCCTGGAGATCACCCTCGGCACG
Organism: Streptomyces sp. NPDC049813; assembly: GCF_044465085.1. Classification (NCBI taxonomy): domain Bacteria; kingdom Bacillati; phylum Actinomycetota; class Actinomycetes; order Kitasatosporales; family Streptomycetaceae; genus Streptomyces; species Streptomyces sp. NPDC049813. Next base: position 372,339 of record NZ_JBITLI010000001.1, read on the forward strand.
GGCCTCAGCTCCGTCACGGCGGTCCTGCGCGGCGGGCGCCCTGGCGGCGCCGTGCTCCTGCGCGGCGACATGGACGCGCTGCCCGTCACCGAGAACAGCGGCGTCGCCTACGCCTCCCGGGTACCGGGCGCGATGCACGCCTGCGGCCACGACCTGCACACCGCGGGGCTCGTCGGCGCGGCGACCCTGCTCGCCGAGCGCCGGGAGCACCTGCACGGCGACGTCGTGTTCATGTTCCAGCCGGGGGAGGAGGGCCACAACGGCGCGGGCGCCATGATCGAGGAGGGTGTCCTGGAGGCCGCCGGCCGGCCCCTCGACGCGGCGTTCGCCCTGCACGTCGCCGCGAACAAGCTGCCGGGCGGCCTGGTCGCCACCCGGCCCGGCACCGTCACCTCCGCGTCCGACGTGCTGCGGGTCACCGTCCGCGGCCGGGGCGGCCACGGCTCGACGCCCGCGAGCGCGCAGGACCCGGTCCCCGTCGCCTGCGAGATCGTCACCGCGCTGCAGACCTGGGTGACGCGCCGCTTCGACGTCTTCGACCCCGTCGTCGTCACCGTCGGCACCTTCCACGCCGGCACCCAGCAGAACGTCATCCCGGAGACCGCCACCTTCGAGGCCACCGTGCGCAGCTACTCCGAGGCCGCCCACGCACGGCTCGTCGAAGGCCTGCCCCGGCTCGCCCGCGGCATCGCCCGGGCGCACGGCGTCGAGGCCGAGGTGGCCTACGACGTCCAGTACCCGGTGACCGTCAACGACCCCGGCGAGACCGCCTTCGCCCTCGACACCGCACGGGAACTGCTCGGGCCCACCCAGGTGTGGCAGGCCCCCGACCCGGCCAACGGCTCCGAGGACTTCGCCTTCGTCCTCCAGCGCACCCCGGGCGCGATGCTCCTGGTCGGCGCCGCACCCGAAGGGGTCGACGCCGTGAGCGCCCCGATGAACCACTCGCCGCGCGCCGTCTTCGACGACCGGGTCCTTCAGCGCCAGGCCGCCCTGCTCACCGTGCTCGCCGAGGAGCGGCTCGCGCGGGGAGCCGCGGCATGACCGCCACGGCCGCGCCGAAGGTCCGCGCCGTCGTCGGGCTGCTCGTCGCCTTCGAACTGATCAGCGGCTTCCTCCAGGGCGCCGCCGTCCCCCTGGTCCCCGACGTCCAGGAATGGCAGGGCATCAGCACGGGCCGGGCCCAGTGGTTCACCACGGTGCAGTACCTCGCCGCCGCCGTCAGCGTGCCCGCCTTCGGGCGCCTCGGCGACCTGTACGGGCACCGGCGCGTGCTGCGTGCAGCCCTCGGCACGATCGCCGCCGGCACGCTCCTCGTGGCGTGTGCCCCGAACCTCGGGATCCTGCTCCTGGGCCGCGCTCTGATGGGCCCCCTGGCCGCGCTGCTGCCGTTGGAGATCGGTCTCGTACGGGACCGGCTGACCGTCGACGGCGGGCGCCGGGCCGTCGGCCTCCTGGTCGGCTCCCTCACCCTCGGCACGGTCCTCGGCCACGCCCTCGTAGGCCCCCTGCTCTCGCTCCTCGGCGACCTGCGCGCCACCCTGTTCGCGCTCGCGGCGCTCGCCGTGGCCTGCGTCGCCGTGTCGTTCGCCGCGGTCCCCGAGTCCCGCACCCGGGCGGGCGGGCGCATGGACTGGTCCGGCGCGGCCCTGCTCGCGCTCGCACTGATCGTCCTGCTCGGCACGGTGTCCCGCGGCTCCGCCTGGGGCTGGCTGTCGGCGCCCACCCTGGGCGGCCTGCTGCTCGCCGTCGTCCTCCTCTGCGGATGGACACGGCTGCAACTCGCCCGCCCGCACGCCCTGGTGGACGTCCGCGCGCTGGCCCGCCCGCAGAGCGCGCCGTATTACGCGTCCGGGTTCGTGCTCGGCGCCGTGATGCTCGGCGGGCAGAGCGTCGCCGTCAGCTTCATGGCCGCGTCACGGGCGGACGAGGGGTACGGGTTCGACCTCGCCGCCTGGCAGATCAGCCTGTACGGGGTCGTCCCGAACATCGCGGCCTTCGCCGGGTCGGCGCTGTGCGCCGCGCTCGCCGCCCGCATCGGGTACCGGCGGCTGCTCCTGACGGCGTTCACACTGCTCACGGCCGGGTACCTCGGGCTCATCGGCCTGCACGGCGGGCTGGTGCCGTTCGCCGTCGCCAACGCCCTGACCGGCTTCGGCTGCGGGCTCGCGCTCGGCGGACTGCCCACCGTCATCGTGGAGGGCAGCCCCGCGGACCGCACGGCCAGCGCCACGGCCGTCTACAACAACCTCAAGACGCTCGGCGGCAGCGTCGGCGGCGCCGCCTTCGCCGTCGCGCTCGGCGCCCTGGTCATCGGCTCGACGGACACCCCGGCACTCGCCGCGTATCTGACGATCTGGACCTGCGGAGGAGTGGCCTGCGCGCTCGCGGTGGGGCTGCAACTGCGCGCGCGCAGACCGTCGTCGGGCGTCACAGCACCCGGCGCCGCCGCCCCAGCCACGTCTGCGCGATCACCACGACCGCGAGGAACGCTCCGCTGACCACCTGCTGGTACGCGGAGTCGAGCGAGCCGATCTGGTTGATCACGTTCTGGATGACCTTGAGGAGGAGCACCCCGACCAGCGAACCGCTGATGAAACCGAAACCGCCGGTCAGCAGGGTGCCACCGATGACGACCGCCGAGATCGCCTCCAGCTCCATGCCGGAGCCGAGGATCGTCACGCCCGACACCAGCCACGCCGCGTTGAGCGCGCCGGCCAGGCCCGCGCAGAGACCGGAGAGGGTGTAGACCCCGATCTTCGTGCGGGCCACCGGCGCCCCCATCAGGGCCGCCGCGTCCTCGTTCCCGCCGACCGCGTACACGTACTGGCCGAACCGGCTGCGGCGCAGCACCACCGCGCCGAGCACGAACAGGACCAGCGTGATCCAGACCGGCAGGCCGATCCCGAACAGCTTCTCCTGGCCGAGCGAGGCGAAGACCGTCGACTTGTCGACGAGGTAGGTCTGCGAGCCCTCGTCGGTGATCGCGAGGAGCAGGCCGCGGGCGCCGAGCATCGCGGCCAGCGTCACGATGAACGGGGCGAGCCGCGAGCGGGCGATGAGCACGCCGTTGACCAGCCCGATCAGCCCGCACACCGCCAGCGGCAGCAGCAGCGCCACCACCGTCCCATACTGGGAGCCCCAGGCCGCGAGGACACCGCCGAGCGCGAACAGCGAACCGACCGAGAGGTCGATGCCGCCGGTCACGATGACGAAGGTCATGCCGAGCGCCACGACCGCGAGGAACGCGGACGACAGTGCCATGTTCTCCAGGTTGTCCCCGGTCAGGAACGTGTCGAAGGAGAGCGAGGCGGCGATCACCGCGATCACCAGCGTGACGAGCGCGCCGTGCTGCTGGGCCAGCGCGCTCAGCCGCTCCGCGCGCGTCGCGCCGAGCGGTTCCTCCGGAGCGTCCTTGGCCGGCTGTGCCGCTTCGACATCGGTCATCGTCATCGCTTCCCCCGTTCCCTGGCCGCGTAGACGGCGAGCACGATCACCACGGCCTGGGCGATCTGCGTCCACGACGGCGGCAGGTCGTGCTTGATGAGCGTGGCCGTGAGCAGCTGGATGAGGACCGCGCCGGCCACCGTGCCGCCGATCCGCACCCGGCCGCCGGTGAGCGGAGTGCCGCCGACGACGACCGCGGTGATCGCCGAGAGCTCCATCAGATTGCCGAGCGAGGTCGGGTCGCTCGCGGTGAGCCGGGCGGTGGCCAGCACCCCGGCGACCGCGGCCAGCACGCCGGAGACGACGTAGACGAGGATCAGGACCCGGCGCACCGGCAGGCCCGCGAGCTTCGCCGCGGGCCGGCTGTCGCCGATGGCGAGGAGCTGGCGGCCGAACGTGGTGCGCCGCACGACGAAGGCGACGAGCAGCGCGAGCGCCGCCGCGATCAGGACGAGGTAGGGGATGCCGAGCACGTCGCCGGTGCCGAGCGAGCGCAGACCCGGGTCGCGGACGTCCTTGAGCTGCGGCAGCAGCACGAGGGCGAGTCCGCGTCCGGCGACCATCAGCGCCAGGGTGGCGACGATGGGCTGGACCCCGATGAAGGCGATGAGCGCGCCGTTGGCGACGCCGACCACGGCCCCGCCGATCAGCGCGGCGATCAGCGCCATCCACACCCCGTAGCCGAGGTAGAGGGAGATCAGCGAGGTGGCGAGCGCCATCACCGAGCCGACCGACAGGTCGACCCCCTCGGTGCCGATGGCGAGCGCCATGCCGAGGGCGACGATGAGGACGGGCGCGACCTGCACGGCCTGCGTGCGGAAGTTCTCCGCCGACAGGAAGTGCGGGGTGAAGGCGATGTTCGCCACCAGCAGGACGGCGACGCCGACGTAGACGCCGTACTCCTGCAACAGGCGCAGGAGGCGGGCGCGGTCGACGCCGGCCCTGCCCAGCGACAGATCAGTCAACGGTCGGCCCTCCAGCCGGGGTTGCGGCGATGGCGCGCATCAGTCGGTCCTCCGTGACCGCGTCACCGCTGAGCTCCGCGACCACGGCGCCGTCCTTGAGGACGACGACCCGGTCCGAGCCCTCGATCAGCTCCTCCGGGTCGGAGGAGATCAGCAGGACGGCGAGCCCGTCGTCCGCCAGCTCGTCGATGAGCTTCTGGACCTCGGCCTTGGCGCCGACGTCGATGCCGCGGGTCGGTTCGTCGAGCAGCAGCACCTTCGGGTTCATCGCGAGCCACCGGGCGAGCAGCACCTTCTGCTGGTTGCCGCCGGACAGCTCGCCCACCTTCTGGTGCGGGCCCGCCGACTTGATGCGCAGCCGCTTCACGAAGGTGTCCACGATGCGGTCGATGCGGCCCTCGTCGACGAGGCCGAAGCGGGACAGGCCCGGCAACGCGGCGAGCGCGATGTTCTCGCGCACCGACAGGCCCGGCACGATCCCCTCCGCCTTGCGGTCCTCGGGCAGCAGGCTGATGCCGGCCCGGATCGCCGCGGGCGTGGAGCCGGTGCGCACCGGTGTGCCGGCCACCGTGACCCGGCCGCTGTCGGTGGGCAGCGCCCCCGCGATCGCCTTCGCGGTCTCGCTGCGGCCCGACCCGAGGAGCCCGCCGAGGCCGACGACCTCCCCGGGCCGTACCTCCAGCGACACTCCGTGCAGCTGGTGTTGCACCGTCAACTCCTGCGCACGCAGGATGGGTTCGGCCGCCGCGTCGTGCTCGCCGGAGAACTTGGTCAGTCCCTCGTCCTGTACGTCGCCGATGTCGCGGCCCAGCATCAGCGAGACCAGCCGCAGCCGGTCCAGGTCGGCGAGCCGGCCCGTGTGCACCACCTTGCCGTCCCGCAGCACGGTCACCGCGTCGCAGACCTCGTACAGCTCGTCGAGGCGGTGGCTGACGTAGACGACGGCGATGCCGCGCTCGCGCAGCATGCGGATCACCCCGAAGAGCGTCCGCACCTCGCGCGGTTCCAGGGACGACGTCGGCTCGTCCATGATGACGACCTTGGCATCGACCGAGACCGCGCGCGCCAGGGCCACCATCTGCTGGGCGCCGATGCCCAGTTCGCGCAGCGGGCGCTGGACGTCGACCCGCACGCCGAGCTCGCGCAGGGCCGCGTCGGCCTCCCGGTTCATCCGGCGGAAGTCGATGAGGCCGAGGCGGCCGCGGGGCTCGCGGCCCAGGAACAGATTGCGGGCCACGCTCATCAGGGGGACGAGGTTGACCTCCTGGTAGATGGTGGAGATCCCCGCGTGCTGGGCCTCGAGCGGCGTGGCGAAGCCGACGTCGCGGCCGTCGTAGCTGAGTGCCCCCTCGCCCGCCGTGGTGGCGGGGTCGGGCTGGTACACGCCGGTGAGGACCTTGATGAGGGTCGACTTGCCGGCCCCGTTCTCCCCGATGAGGGCGTGCACCTCCCCGGCGCGCGCGGTGAAGTCGACACCGTCGAGTGCGCGCACGCCGGGGAACGTCTTGCTGAGGTTCTTCGCCGACAACATGTCAGAAGGCCTTGTCCAGGTCCGTCTTGGCGTTGTCCTTGGTGTACGCGCTGTCCTTGATGACGATGTCCTGGCCGACCTTGTCGCCCTTGGTGAAGGAGTCGAGGGTCTGGAAGGCGAGCGGCCCGAAGCGCGGGTTGGACTCGACGACGCCGGAGATCCAGCCGTCGACGATGCCCTGCACGGCGTTGCGCGTGCCGTCGACCGTGACGATCTTGACGGCGCCCGCCTTCTTGCCCGCGCTCTTGAGCGCGTTGACCGCGCCCAGGCCCATCTCGTCGTTCTCGGCGTAGATCCCGCTGATGTCGGGCTTGGACTGGATGAGCTGCTCGGTGACCTGCTGGCCCTTCTCGCGGGCGAACTCGCCGGTCTGCTTGAAGACGATCTTCAGTCCGGGCGCCTTCGCCTTGATCTGGTCCTCGAAGCCCTTGGTGCGCTCGGTGGTCACGTTGTTGCCGGCCGCGCCGAGCAGGATCGCGAGGGTGCCCTTGCCGCCGGTCGCCTCGATCATCTGGTCCGCGGCGCGCTTGCCCTGCTCGACGAAGTCCGAGCCGATGAAGGACACGTAGTCCTTGCAGGCCGCGGCGTTGATCTTGCGGTCGACGGTGACGATCGGGATGTGCTTGGCGCCGGCCGCGCGCAGCACCGGCTCCCAGCCGTCGGAGTTGAGCGGTGCGATGACGAGCAGGTCCGCGCCCTTGGAGATGAGGTCCTGCACGTCGCTGATCTGCTTGGAGAACTGCGACTGCGCGTTCGCCGTCAGCAGTTTGATGCCGCGCTTCTCGGCCTCGGCCTTGATGGAGGCGGTCTCCGCGATACGGAACGGGTTGGCCTCCTTCTCGGACTGCGAGAAGCCGACGGTGGCGCCCTTCAGGTCGAGCTTCTTGCCGCCGTAGGCGGAGACGTCGCAGGTCTCGCCGGTGCCGGGGGAGGCCACCTCCTGTCCGGCGTTGTCGTTCTGCGCGCTCGAACTCCCCTTGTCCGAGGCGGAGTCGTCGTCCTCGGACTTGGCGCAGCCGGTGGCGAGGGCCAGGCTCGCGACGAGGCCGGCCGCGAGCAGGGCCTGGGAGGTGGTACGGCGAATGCGTGCGGTCTGCGTCATGTGGAGATCCCCAAAACGGCACGGCCCGGCGCGTGAACGCGCTGACGGGGTGGATGTGTTCGGCCAGTCGGAACGGCGTACAGGGGAGGTTTTTACATCGTTGGAAGGATGCTGTCCAGACCTTGCGCAGCTACTCGTGCCGTTATCCGTGCCGCCGTCCCCGCCGCCGGGACCGGCCGGCACCGGCCGCGGCCGGTCACCGGCGGCCGAGCGTGCTCTCCCGCTCGATCAGCCGGTAGGCGGCGGTCAGTTCACGCCCCGTCCGCTCCTCGGGACGCTCCAGGCGGTGCAGCAGCGACTCCACCGCGAGCCGGGCGATGGCCTGCTTGTCCGGCGAGATCGTGGTCAGCGTGACCGCCCCGAAGCGGCCCTCCGCGATGTCGTCGAATCCCACCACCGCCACGTCCCACGGCACCCGCAGCCCCCGCTCGTGCAGCACCCGCATCGCCCCGATCGCGACCAGGTCGTTGTAGGCGAAGACCGCGTCCGGGCGCACCCCCGCGTCCAGCATCCGCGCCATCGCCTCCGCCCCGTCGCCCCGGTCCCAGCCGCCCGTCGCCCCCACCTGCGACTCCGGCGCGGGCAGCCCCGCCTCCGTCAGCGCCGCACGCCAGCCCGCCAGGCGCAGATGCGCGGGCCGGTTGGCCGAATCGGTCCGCTCGCCCAGGTACGCGATCCGGGTGCGGCCCCGCCCCAGCAGGTGCCGGACCGCGCTGCGCGCCGCCGCCACGTTGTCGATGGCGATGTGGTCGTAGGGCAGGTCGTACTCCCGCTCGCCGAGCAGCACCAGCGGCACGTCGTCGTCCCGGCCGCGCAGATCCTCCGCCTCCAGCTCCAGCGGGCTCAGGATCAGCCCGTCGATCACCCGGGCCCGGAAACCCTGACTGACCAGGACCTCCTGCTCGCGCTCGCCCCGCGTGTGGTCGAGCAGGACCGTCACGTCGTGCTGCGCGGCCGCGTCGATCACCGCTCCCGCCAGCTCCGCGAAGTACGGGTTGCCCAGCTCCGGGACGGCCAGCGCGATGATCCCCGTACGCCCTTTGCGCAGGTGGCGGGCGGTGAGGTTGGGACGGTAACCGAGCTCGTCGATGGCGAGCTGGACGCGGGCGCGCATCGCGGGCGTGACGTGCTGGTAGTTGTTCACGACGTTCGAGACGGTCTTGATCGAGACGCCCGCGCGCTCCGCGACATCCTTGAGGCTCACCCGCACGGATTCTCCTATGGCTCGGCGCGCCCGCTCGTCCGGGCGCGCATGTCATGCCCCTGGACAGCACGCGGGAATGCGTGCTGTCATGCCAACTGCCGTTCCTTCCAACGTTGTACAGACGAGTTGTACCGACTAGAGCGGCGAGCCGCCACCCTTCCTCGACGTGTTCCACCGGACGCGTCCAGCACTGGAGGATCCGTGCGCACCAGAACCCTCAGACGACATGGCCGCCATCTGGCCCCGCTGCTCACCGCGGCACTCGGTCTCACCGCACTCACCGTGGCGCCCAGCGCCACGGCCGCGGACGAGCCGGTCGTGCCGCATGGGCTCAAGGGCGAGTACTACACCCAATCCGCCCCGGGAGCCTTCGACTTCGACGAGTTGAAGGCCACCGGTTTCGACCCACAGCTCGACTTCGGCAGCCTGGACTCCCGGCTCCAGTCGGCGACCGGCAGCGCCGACGACGCGAACGTCCGCTGGACCGGCGAACTGGTCCCGGAGAAGACCGGTCTGACAACGTTTTCCGTCACCGGTGACAACGGCTTCCGCCTCTGGGTGGACGACAAGCTGGTGATCGACCACTGGGTCGACGACTGGGACAAGGAACAGACCTCCCAGGCCGTCCAGTTGACCGCAGGACAGGCGGTCAACTTCAAGGTCGAGTACTTCGAGCACTACGGCGGGTCCAACCTGCACGTGCGCTGGACCGAGCCCGGCGAGCAGAAGGAGGCGATCCCTTCCTCCGCGTTCCGCATCCCGGACGACTGGGCGTACGACGGGGCCATCGGCACCACCGTGCTCGGCGACGGCCGCACCCTCAAGCTCGACTTCGCCCAGAAGCTCGGCACCGTCCCCGGCGCCGTGAACGACCACCTCACCGCGGTCATCGGCGGCGCCAAGTGGCCGCTGAAGAGCATCAAGGCCGACCCGAAGGACGCGCGGGCCCTGCTCGTGAACCTGACGGAACCGGTCGTCGGCAACAAGGACGGCGACGCGCCCGGCCTCGCCGACGTCACCTACGACGGCAAGGGCGGTCTGACCGGCAGCGACGGTACGGCCGTCGGCTCGTTCTGGTCCAGCGGCCCGAACCACTCGACGTACCAGCTGTCCACCAAGTGGGGCGACGACGTCACGCCGAAGAACGCGCACCGCGAGTACCCGCGGCCGCAGCTGACCCGCTCGGACTGGCAGAACCTGAACGGCAGCTGGGAGTTTGCCGCCGCCAAGGACGGCGACCCCGTGCCGACCGGCAAGAAGCTCGGCGAGAAGATCCTCGTGCCCTACCCGGTCGAGTCCCAGCTCTCCGGGATCGAGCGGCACGAGGACCGCATGTGGTACCGCCGCACCTTCACGGTCCCCAAGAACTGGAAGGTCGGCAAGGACCAGCGCCTGAAGCTGAACTTCGGCGCCGTCGACTGGAAGTCCGAGGTCTACGTCAACGGCAAGAAGGTCGCGGACCACAAGGGCGGCTACGACAAGTTCAGCGCCGACATCACCGACGCGCTGAAGCCGGGCCGCACCCAGGAGCTGATCGTCGGCGTCTACGACCCGACGGATGCCGCGGACGGCGAGAACCCGCCGATGGGCAAGCAGCGCCTGGACCCCAGCGGCATCTGGTACACCCCCTCGTCCGGCATCTGGCAGACGGTGTGGATGGAGCCGGTCGCCAGGGACAGCGTCACCGACCTCAAGCTCACGCCGAACGTCAAGGACGGCGACGTCGCCGTCGAGACCACGGGCGTGCGGTCCGGTCTGCCGGTCCGGGCCACGGCGTATGCGGGCAAGCGCAAGATCGGCACCGTCACCGGCGTCTCCGGCAAGCCGCTCACCCTCAAGATCAGCAAGCCGCACCTGTGGACCCCGGACGACCCGTTCCTCTACGACCTCAAGGTGAGCGTCGGCAAGGACCGCGTCGGCAGCTACTTCGGGATGCGCTCCATCGCCGTCGAGAAGGTGAACGGCACCCCGCGCACCGTCCTCAACGGCAAGCCCACCTTCATGATGGCCACCCTCGACCAGGGCTTCTGGCCGGACGGCCTGCACACCGCCCCCAGTGACGAGGCGCTCGCCTACGACCTGAAGATGCACAAGCAGATGGGCTTCAACTCCGTCCGCAAGCACATCAAGGTCGAGCCCGACCGCTGGTTCTACTGGGCCGACAAGCTGGGCCTGATGGTGTGGCAGGACATGCCCGCGATGACGGCCGGCGTCAACCCGTCGACCGCCGCCCGCGCCGAGTTCGAGCGCGAGATGAAGATCATGATCGACCAGCACGCCAACCACCCGTCGGTCGTCATGTGGGTCACCCTGAACGAGGGCTGGGGCCAGTACGACGAGGCGCGCCTCGCCGACCAGGCCAAGTCCTGGGACCCGACCCGTCTGATCAACTCGATGTCGGGCATCAACCTGGGCCGCGACGGCGGCACCGGCGACATCCTCGACGAGCACGGCTACCCGAGCCCGGCGCTGCCGCCGAACCCCGACGGCAAGAGAGCCCTGGTCGCGGGCGAGTACGGCGGCCTCGGCCTCGCCGTGCCGGGACACGCCTGGTCGGTCCAGCAGTCCTACGTCGACGTGGACCCGGCGACGTACACGGACGACTACCTCACCAAGCTCGCCGAGGTGCACGCGCTGGCCTGCAAGGGCGGCAACGGCGCCGTGTACACGCAGATCACCGACGTGGAGGGTGAGCTGAACGGGCTCATCACCTACGACCGCAGGGTCGTCAAGCCGGACGTGAAGCGGGTGCACGACGCGCAGCAGGCGCTGATCAAGGACGCCTCCCAGGCGACCGTGCAGAACTGCGCCTGATCCTTCCGTCCCCGGGGGCGGGCCCGGCACACCGGGCCCGCCCCTTCCCGTGGCTCCACCTGAATGAGGGAGCAAGTTGATGACCGTGACACGACGTGGCGTGCTCCGGACCAGCACCGCGGTCGCCGCCGCCGCGATGACCGGCGTGCCGGCCGTGGCCGCGAGCGCGGCCCCGGCCGCCGCCCGGGCCGGCGTCGCCCCCGACGCCTTCACCCGCCTGCCCGTCGGCAGCATCACCGCCCACGGCTGGCTCGCCGAACAGCTCCGGCTCCAGCTCGCCGGGGTCTGCGGCCGCTACGAGGAGACCTCCCACTTCCTGGACATGGACACCAGCGGCTGGGTCCACCCCGAACTCGGCGGCTGGGAGGAACTCCCGTACTGGCTGCGGGGGTTCGTGCCGCTGGCGATCGCCACCCGGGACCCCGACGCCCTGGCCACCAGCAAGCGCTGGATCGACGCCGTCCTCGCCACCCAGGAGGCGGACGGCTTCTTCGGGCCGCGCGCCCTGCGCACCGCGCTCAACGGCGGCCCCGACTTCTGGCCGTTCCTGCCGCTCCTCATGGCGCTGCGCACCTACGAGGAGTACACCCACGACGCCCGCATCGTGCCGTTCCTCACCCGCTTCCTGACGTACATGGAGGCCCAGGGCGAGAGCGCCTTCGACAGCAGCTGGGTCTCCGTGCGCTGGGGCGACGGCATCGACACCGCGCGCTGGCTGTACGAGCGCACCGGCGACGCGTTCCTGACCGGCCTCGTCGAGAAGATGCACCGCTACGGCGCCGACTGGACCGGCGCCCTGCCCACCCCGCACAACGTGAACATCGCCCAGGGCTTCCGCGAGCCCGCCCAGTACGCCCAGTGGGCGACGAGCGGCGCCGACGACCTCGTGCGGGCCACCTACCGCACCTACGACCACGTGCTGGCCGAGTACGGCCAGTTCGCGGGCGGCGGCATCGCCGGCGACGAGAACTACCGGCCCGGGTTCGGCGACCCGCGCCAGGGCTTCGAGACCTGCGGCATCGTCGAGTTCATGGCCAGCCACGAGCTGCTCACCCGGCTGACCGGCGACCCCGTGTGGGCCGACCGCTGCGAGGACCTCGCCTTCAACATGCTGCCCGCCTCCCTCGACCCGCAGGGCAAGGCCATCCACTACATCACCAGCGCCAACAGCGTCGACCTGGACGACGCGCGCAAGACGGACGGCCAGTTCCAGAACGGCTTCGCGATGCAGTCGTTCCGGCCGGGCGTCGACCAGTACCGCTGCTGCCCGCACAACTACGGCATGGGCTGGCCCTACTTCACCGAGGAACTCTGGCTCGCCACCCCGGACCGCGGACTCGCCGCCGCCCTGTACGCCGCCTGCGAGGTGCGGGCCGAGGTGGGCGCGGACGCCGTGCCGGTGATCGTACGGGAGGAGACGGAGTACCCGTTCGACGAGACGATCACCCTGACCGTGAGCACCGGGCGGCCCGTCGACTTCCCGCTGCGGCTGCGCGTGCCCGGCTGGTGCGCCAAGCCCCGGCTCGCCGTCAACGGCCGTACGGTACGAGCGGATCCGGGCCCGTCCTTCGCCGAGATCCGCCGTACCTGGCGCGACGGCGACCGGGTCACCCTGCGGCTGCCGCAGCGCACCACCCTGCGCACCTGGGACCGCAACCACGACAGCGTCAGCGTCGACCACGGCCCGCTGACCTACTCCCTGAAGATCGCCGAGAAGTACGTGCGCACCGGCGGCAGCGACACCTTCCCCGAGTACGACGTGCACGCCGCCTCTGCCTGGAACTACGGCCTCGTGCCCGGGAGTTCGCCCACGCTGCGGCGCGAGCCGGGGCCGCTGCCGGCCAACCCCTTCGCCCCCGGCGCCGCGCCCGTCACGCTCGCCGCACGGGCCCGCCGCATCCCCGAGTGGATCGCGGACGAGGAGCACGTGGTGGCGCCGCTGCAACCCAGTCCCGCCCGCAGCCGGGCGGCCGTGGAGACGGTGACGCTGGTGCCCATGGGCGCGGCCCGGCTGCGCATCACGTCGTTCCCCACGGCCGGCCCCGACGGACACCCCTGGACGCCGCACCCCCCGTACCGCCGCATCCAGAACAAGCACAGCGGCAAGGTGCTCGCCGTCGACTCGATGTCCACGGACAACGACGCGCGCGTCGTGCAGTTCGACAACTCCGGCACCGGCGACCACGCCTGGCAGCTGCTCGACGCGGGCGGCGGCAGGCTCCGCATCCGTAACGGCCAGAGCGGCAAGTACCTGTCCGTCAAAGCGAGTTCGACCGCCGACAGCGCCTGGGCCGTCCAGTACGAGGACGACGGCCGCACCGACCTGCTCTGGACCCGTGTCGACAAGGGCGACGGCTGGTTCCTGCTGCGCAACGAACACAGCGGCAAGGTGCTGGGCGTCGACGGGATGTCCACCGCGAACAGTGCCCAAGTGGTGCAGTTCGCCGACAACGGGACGGAGGACCATCTGTGGCGTCTGACGTCTTGACGGCCCTCCGGGACGCACGAAGAATGAGCCCGCACTCTGACAACGTTGTCGAAAGGCGCACGATGACAAGGCGTACGACGAGAAGGCCGGCGGCGGGCGGACGGACCCGCCGCGCACTGGGCGTGCTCGGGGCCGCCGTCCTGCTCGGCACCGGGCTCGCGGCGCCCGCGGCGCAGGCGGCGTCGGCCCCCGCGAAGGACCGGCTCACCGATCTGGTCAACCCGTTCATCGGCACCGAGAACGAGGGCAACACCTACCCCGGCGCCGCCGTCCCGTTCGGCATGGTGCAGTTCTCGCCCGACACCGGCCACAACACGGGCTACGACTACTCCGAGAACCACATCCGCGGGTTCTCCACGGTCCACATCTCCGGCGTCGGCTGCGGCCTCGGCGGCGATCTTCCGGTGCTGCCGACGACCGGTGACATCACCAGCACCGACAACGCGAAGTACGCCGCCGAGTTCAGCCACGACGACGAGACCGCCGAGCCCGGCTACTACAAGGTGGGCCTGAAGACCGGCATCGACGCCGAACTGAGCGCCACCGAGCGCACCGGGGTCCAGCGCTACACCTTCCCGTCCACCGACAAGGCCAACGTCCTGATCAACGCGGGCCAGTCGCTGCACAAGACCCTGCACACCAAGGTCGAGATCCTCGACGACCACACGGTGCGCACCGCCGTCACGGGCAGCGGTTTCTGCCAGGACACCAAGGCGTACACGCTCTACACGGTCACGAAGTTCGACCGGCCCTTCACCACGTCCGGTACGTGGAAGGGCGACGCGGTCACCGCCGGCTCGAAGTCCTCGGCCGCGGACGCCGACCGCAACGGCGCCTACGTGCGGTTCGACACCACCAAGGACCGCACCGTCGAGGCGACCACCGCCATCTCCTACGTCGACGCCAAGGGCGCGGCCCTCAACCTCCGCGCGGAGGGCGGCCGCTCCTTCGACAAGGTGCACCGCGCGGCGACCGCCGCCTGGGAGGACCGGCTCGGCGACGTACGGGCCCAGGGCGGCAGCGACACCCTGCGGCGCACCTTCTACTCCTCGCTGTACCGCTCGTTCCTCGCGCCGAACGTCGGCAGCGACGTGGACGGCCGCTACACCGGCTGGGACCAGAAGACCCACCGCGCCAAGGGCTTCACGTACTACCAGAACTGGTCCCTGTGGGACACCTACCGCACCCAGGCGCAGCTCCTGTCGCTCCTCGCGCCGCGCGAGTCGCGGGACATGGCGCTGTCGGTCATCCAGATCGACAAGGACAGCGGCTGGCTCCCCAAGTGGGGTTACGGCACGGTCGAGACGAACATCATGACCGGTGACCCCGTCACCCCCTTCCTCACCAACGCCTATCAGCAGGGGCTGTTGAAGGGGCACGAGAAGGACGCGTACCGCGCACTGAAGAAGAACGCCGACGGGGTGCCGCCCGCCGACTCGGCGCCGGTGGGCCGCGAGGCCAACAAGGAGTACCTGGCCGACGGGTTCGCGCCTTACATCAAGGACCGCGCGCACGTGAAGCCCGGTGACTCCGACTACGACCACGGGGCCTCGGCCACGCTGGAGTACGCGCTCTCCGACGCCATGCTCGGCCAGATGGCCAAGGAGCTGGGATACAAGGCCGACGCGAAGCGGTACGCCGAGCGGGCGCAGAACTACCGGAAGATCTTCGATACTTCGACCGGCTTCTTCCGTGCGCGCGACGCCTCGGGCGCCTTCACCGGGCCGGCCGACCCCGCGCAGAGCGAGGGCTTCCACGAGGGCACGTCCTGGCAGTACCAGTGGCTCGTGCCGCAGGACCTGCCCGGCATGGTCTCCCTGATCGGCGGCACGGACGCGGCGAACAAGCGCCTCGACTCCTTCTTCGCCTACGACCAGCTCGTCGCCGACCCCGCGAAGACCGCCCGCGAGGTCTGGGTCAACGGGCCCTACGACTACTACAACGCGGACAAGTACAACCCGCAGAACGAGCCCGACCTGATCGCGCCGTACACGTACCTGTCGACCGGGCAGCCGTGGAAGACCACCGACGTGGTGCACGCCGCGCTGACCCTGTTCACCGACGCGCCGACCGGCATGACCGGCAACGACGACCTGGGCACGATGTCCGCCTGGAACGTCCTGTCGTCCATCGGGATCTTCCCGGTGCAGCCCGGCACCGACACGTGGGGCCTGTCCACGCCCGTCTTCGAGCGGGTCGACCTCACGCTGGACCGCCGCTACTACCCGCAGGGGCGGCTGACGGTGAAGGCGCCGGGCAGCTCCGGCACCGACCGGTACATCCAGTCGGCCCGCGCGAACGGCGCCGCGTACGGCAAGACGTATCTGACCACCGGGGACCTGCGCGGTCTGCGGGACCTGTCCTTCACGGTGGGCAGCACGCCCTCGCGGTGGGGGACCGGGGCCGATGCCGCGCCGCCCGCGCTGAAGTGACGCACTAGCCGGCCCACCCGTGTCACTGTGACCCGCCTCCCCAAGGGGGCGGGTCACCTGACGTTGACGCAGTGTGATGCCGGGTGCCTTTACGTAGTCGGCCTGCTGGGGAGCGCGACGGGTTTGGAGACTGGGGCAGGCGCTCCGTAAAATTCCGGTTTCGAAAGCCCGCGCGGTCCGCGCGTGGCGCGGCGGACCTCAGGAACGGCAGCGGCGATGACGGTGACAGACGACAATCAGGCCCCGGGGGCCGAGGACCTCTCCGAGGTCCTGCACGGTCCTGGCATCGACCCCGAGCGGCTCGCCGTCTGCCTCAGCGTGCTGGACGAGCTGGACACCCTCGACGTGGACCACCCGGACGCGATCACGGTCCGGCGCGCCACCGCGGGCATCTACCGGACCGTGAAGCAGCGCCGCCGCCAGGAGCGGCGCGCCGCCAAGACGGCCCACGACAAGGCCGTCACCGAGGCGACCGCGACCGGCTCCGCGCAGCGCATCGACGACGAGACGGAGGGCCTGCTCCCGTCCTCGGGGACCGAGGAGGGCCGGCTCGCCGGGATACTCCAGCGCCCGCGCTCCTGCTACACCTGCAAGGCGCGCTACGTCGAGGTCGACTACTTCTACCACCAGCTCTGTCCGGACTGCGCCCGCGTCAACCGCTCCAAGCGCGACGCCCGCGCCGACCTCACCGGCAAGCGCGCCCTGCTGACCGGCGGCCGCGCCAAGATCGGCATGTACATCGCGCTGCGCCTGCTGCGCGACGGCGCGCACACCACCATCACCACGCGCTTCCCCAAGGACGCCATCCGCCGCTTCACGGCGATGGAGGACTCGGCGCAGTGGCTGCACCGCCTGGAGGTCGTCGGCATCGACCTGCGCGACCCCGCCCAGTCCGTCGCGCTCGCCGAGCGGCTCTCCGCTCAGGGCCCGCTCGACATCCTCATCAACAACGCGACGCAGACCGTGCGCAGGCTCCCCTCCGCCTACGCCGCCCTGGTCGAGGGCGAGAGCGCGCCGCTGCCCGCGGGCGAGCTGCCCGCGCACTCGGTGATCGGCGCGTTCAACTCCGGCGCGGTCGACGGGCTCGCCGCGCTGCCCCTGGGCACCAGCGGCCTGGACGCGCAGCAGGTCGCCGACCTCGCGCTCGTCGCGGGCAACGCCAGCGTCGCCCGGCACCTGGACGGCACCGCCATCGACGCGGGTGGCCTCGTCCCCGACGTCGTCGACTCCAACACCTGGGTGCAGACCATCGACCAGATCTCCCCGGTGGAGCTCCTGGAGACCCAGCTCTGCAACTACACGTCGCCGTTCATCCTGATCAGCGCGCTGCGCCCGGCGATGGCCGACGCGGCGAAGAAGGCGGGCAGCGGCCGCGCGTACGTCGTCAACGTCTCGGCGATGGAGGGCGTCTTCGGCCGCGGCTACAAGGGCGCGGGCCACCCGAACACGAACGCGGCGAAGGCCGCGATGAACATGGTGACGCGCACCAGCGCCCAGGAGATGTTCCAGTCCGACGGCATCCTGATGACCTCGGTCGACACCGGCTGGATCACCGACGAACGCCCCCACTACGACAAGCTGCGCCTGGCCGAGGAGGGCTTCCACGCCCCCCTCGACCTGATCGACGGCGCGGCCCGCGTCTACGACCCGGTCGTGCGCGGCGAGGCGGGCGACGACGTGTACGGGGTCTTCCTGAAGGACTACGAACCCGGCAAGTGGTAGCCCGGCCGCCGCTCGGCGGCGGCCGGACCGCCGCCGAGCGGCGGCAGCCCCGGCGGCGCGGGAGTTCAGCGGGTGGGAGCGACCGTCGGGCGGCTGTGCGCCGCCACCAGTTCGAGGACCGGGCGCCAGTCCTCCAGGTCCCCGGCGGCGAGGCCGACCACCTTGCCCGCGTCGTCGGCCTGCCGCAGTGTCACGGCGTCCTCCGCCAGCGGATCGGCCTCGAACGCGGCGACCTCGTCCGGCCGCATCGGGCCGCCCTGCGCGCCGAGCGTCAGCGCGCTCTGCGGCGACAGGCCCCGGCCCGGCTCGACCGCCGTGAGGTACCGCTTGGCCGGGACGTGCAGCCGCACCAGCCGGGCCACCCGCTCGCCGAGCAGCCCGCGCACCGCGTCCGCCGCCCGGTCCGCGTGCCCGGCGTCGTCGCCCGGGCACAGCAGATGCCCGAGATCGTGCACCAACCCCGCGACCTGCAACTCCTTGTCGCTGGGGTGGCCGCGGCGCAACAGGGCCGCGGTCTGCAGCGCGTGGTCGTGCAGATCGACCGGGTCACCGCTGCGGTCGGGGGTGTCCCACACGCCCCGGCAGGCCCGCAGCGCCGCCATCAGTTCCCCGACGGTGCGCAGCTCGACGCGTTCCATGGACGACTCCTCCCGAAGCTCCTGCGCTGGCTGTCCGGAAGCAGACCATGGGGACCGGGCCAGTACCTGACGGACCGGTCAACGGCACGTTAACGCTCGTCCCGCGCCCTCCGGGCGCCGTGCGGGGGCGGTACGCACCGTGACGGCGCACCGCGATCCCTGCGAGGAGCTGAACACCGCGGGCGCCCCGCCCGTATCTTCCCGTACCACCAAGGACCCCGCCGCCCGGGCGGGTCGACGTCGGTCACCGGGAGGACCGCTTGCGCCGCGTCAACGGCACCACTCTCATCCTCGCCGCCCTGGTCGCCACCCTCGGCGCCCTGGCCTTCCCGATCTGGTCGTACGCCGACCGCTCGGGGACCGGGCAGGCCGACCTCGACGCGAGCACCGTCGCCACCCAGTGGGGCCCGCTCTCGGCGACGGACCGCGACTTCCTCGTCAAGGTCAGGCTCGCCGGGCTCTGGGAGATCCCGGCGGGCCAGCAGGCCATGGAGCGCGCGCCGACCGAGGCGGTCAGGAACGCGGGGGACCACCTCGTCGTCGGCCACACCGACCTCGACCAGCGGGTGCGCGCGGTGGCGGCGAAGCTCGGCGTCGAGCTGCCGAACCAGCCCAGCGCGCAGCAGCAGGGCTGGCTGGACGAGATGTCCGCGGCGAGCGGCAAGGACTACGAGCGCAAGTTCGCCAATCTGCTGCGGGACTCGCACGGCAAGGTCTTCGCCCTCATCGCGCAGGTCCGGCACACCACGCGCAACGCCCTGGTACGGGAGCTGGCCACCGACGCCAACCAGACCGTGCTCGACCACATCACCATGCTGGAGAACACCGGTGACGTGGACTTCGACGGCATCGCGAACGAGGCGGCGGGCACCGCGACCGCCAGCCCCTCGGGCCCGCCCGCGCCCGACGGCCGGATCCCGCCCGCCCCCGTCCCGGCCCGGCCCACGGGGTCGCCGGACGCCACGTCCCGCCCGTCCGCGCAGCCGGCGGACGAGCCGGGCCGCACCATCGCGACGGACCGGCCCGCCCCGACCTCGTAGCAGGCCCGGCACGGGCCGGGGCCGCCCGGGGAGGCGCACCCGGGCGGACGGAAAAAGGGGTCGCGCGGAACCGCTCCCACATGGCTGAATCGAACACCCGGCGACCGCCACAGGGCGTACGGGTTTCAACCCCATCGAGCGGACCCTCGCTCATTTGGTTACTCTGTAGCCGGACGGTTACCGCACGTGGGTCCCACCCGTACCCATGGGGCCGTCCGGGGAGCGGCCGGTCACCACGGCCGGTCCCGTCAGCGACAACCGGCGCCACCGCGCCCGAACTGGCCCTCTACACAAGCCCGATCGGGCGTCCGGTGTCCCGCGAGACGCTGGACCGGTCACGCCGGAGCGGGTTACCCGACACACAAGGAGTGCGCGGTGACACCAGAGAAGACCACACGCGATCAGCGCCCGAAGGAACGTACGGAGCGGGCCGGCCGCAGGCCGGAGAAGCTCGGCAGCCTGGACGTCTGGGCCCGCTCGGCCCCGATCCGCCTCGCCGGGTACGAGGACGACCTCGCCGAGCCCCACATCCTGCCCAGCGTCGACTGACCCGCCCCGCCGGCCGGACCGTCCGCCCGCATCCCCGCACGAGGGGATGCGGGCGCACGTGTGTCCGGGCCTGTCCTCGCGTCCCGCGGTCGCGCCCGCACCCCGCGGTCATCGGATCTGTGCACGGAAGATGTCCAAGAACCTGCCCGTTTTATCCATAGACCGCCGACCTCCACTACGGAACCATCCGATGTCATGTGGACCGAGTTCCGTACGAAACCGCCCCGCGCGCGCCGTGGCCCGCGGCTGGCCTGCGCCGCCCTCGCCCTGTTCCTGACCGCAGCGCCGGTCTCCGCCGCGAGTGCCGCCGCCCCCGCCCCGGACCTGGCCGCCCGCGCGGGGGCCCCGGCTCCGCCCCGTACCGTGCCCGCGCTCACCGACTGGCAGGGCGCGTCGGGGGCGTACCGCTTCAGCGGCCGGACCCGGCTCGTCGCGCACGACGCCGCCGCCCGCCGCGTCGCGCGCACGCTCGCCGACGACCTGCGCGCGGCGGGCAAGGGGACGGTGCCCGTCACGGGCGGGGCCGCCCGGGACGGCGACATCGTCGTGGACGTCGACGCCCGCGACAAGAAGCTCGGCGCCGAGGGGTACGAACTGCGCGCCGGAGCACGGCTGGAGATCACCGGCGCCGCCGAGACCGGAGCCTTCTACGGCACCCGCACCCTCCTGCAACTCCTCGCGCACGACGAGCGGATCCCCGCGGGACGGACCGTGGACGTCCCGCGCTACAAGGAGCGCGGCGTCGGCGTCTGCGCCTGCTACGTGCACATCTCCACCGACTGGCTGGAGAACCTGGTCCGCGACATGGCGTACCACAAGCTCAACCAGCTGCTCCTCGAACTCAAGGTGAAGAGCGCCGCCCACCCCGAGGCCAATTCCTGGGGCTACTACACCAAGGACGAGATCCGGCGCCTCGTCGCCCTCGGCGCGAAGTACCACGTCACCATCGTCCCGGAGATCAACTCACCGGGCCACATGGACCCCTGGATCCAGGACAGGCCCGACCTCCAGCTCGTCGACACCGACGGCAACGCCCAGCCGTCCCGCCTGGACGTCACCAAGCCCGAGGCGCTCGCCTACTACAAGAGCCTCATCGACGAGTACGGCGAGGTCTTCCCCGGTCCGTGGTGGCACATGGGCGCCGACGAGTACATGCTCGGCTCCGACTTCGCCAAGTACCCGCACGTCCTGGAGTACGCGCGCGCCCGCTACGGCCCCGACGCCACCCCGCAGGACGCCTTCATCGACTTCGTGAACCGCGTCGAGGCGTACGCCGCGAGCAAGGGCAAGCGACTGCGCATCTGGAACGACGGACTGACCGGCGCCAACACCGTGCCCGTCACCCCCGGCACCACCGTCGAACACTGGCTGAACGTGAACGTCGGACCCAGCCAACTCATCGCGCAGGGCCACCCGGTGATGAACGCCGCCTACTCCCTCTACGTCATCCGCGGCGGCTTCCACTCCGACACGGAGAAGCTCTACGACGAACAGTGGGACCCGCGCAGCTTCGAGGGCGAGAAGCTCGCCTCCCGGACCGGCGTCACCGGCGCCAAGATCAGCCTGTGGCCCGACAACGGCCGCGGCGAGACCGAGAACGAGGTCGCCGAGGCCGCCTTCCTGCCGCTCAACCACATCGCCCAGACCACCTGGGGCGCGCCCCACCCCGACGCCGGCTACGCCGGGTTCACCGACCGCGCCGCCGCCGTCGGCCACGCCCCCGGCGTACGGGACCTCACCCGGGTGCCGCTCGCCGACGGCACGTACACGCTCACCGACCGCGCCCACCGCACCACCCCGGCCCGGGTACGGCTCACCCGTACCGCCGACGGCTACGCCACCCTCACGAACGCGGCCGGCGCCTGCCTGGAGACGCGCGCGGGCAAGCTCACCCTCAACGTGCCGCTGGAGCCCGGCTCCGCCGTCACCTGGGAGACCTGCGACGCGAAGAACACCCTCCAGCGCTGGCAGCTCACCGCGGACCGCGGCGGCCTGCGGATCACCAACGCGATCACCCGCATGACGCTGGACGCGACGGGGACCGGCGGGCTCGCGCAGTACCCGCCGGACCAGCGGCCGCCCACCGCCTGGGCCCTCACCCGGGCCTGAACCGCGCCCGGTCCTCGCGCGGCCCCGGGCCGCGCGAGGACCGGCCCGGCATCCGGGGCTCAGCCCCCGAACACCCGCCGGCCGCCCACGAAGGTCTGCGCCACCCGCGCCGCCCCGATCTCCTCGGGCGGCCCCGCGAACGGGTCCCGGTCGAGGACGACCAGGTCCGCGAGGAACCCGGGGGCGATCGCCCCGGTCTCGGCGTCGAGCCCGTTCACGTACGCGCTGCCCGCCGTGTACGCGGTGAGCGCGTCCAGCAGCCCGATGCGCTGACCGGGCAGGAACACCGGCGTCCCGGCGGGCGCGTCGGGAGCGACCCGGTTCACCGCGACATGGATGCCCTGCACCGGATCGGGGCTGCTCACCGGCCAGTCGCTGCCCGCCGCCAGCGTCGCGCCCGACCGCAGCAGCGCCGCGAACGGGTACTGCCGGGCGGTCCGCTCCGCGCCGAGGAAGGGGATCGTCAACTCGTCCATCTGCGGCTCGTGCGCCGCCCACAGCGGCTGGATGTTCGCACTCGCGCCGAGCGCCCGGAACCGGCCGATGTCGTCGGGGTGCACGACCTGGAGGTGCGCGAGGTGCGGCCGCGTGTCCGACCAGCCGTTGGCGCGCCGCGCCGCCTCCACCGCGTCGAGGGCCTCGCGCACGGCCCGGTCGCCGAGCGCGTGGAAGTGCACCTGGAAGCCGTGCGCGTCGAGCGCGGTGACGTGACGCCTGAGGTCGTCCGGCGGCACGAAGCTGATCCCGCTGTTGTCCGTCCGGCAGCCGCAGCCGTCGAGATAGGGACCGAGCAGCGCCGCCGTGCCGTTCTCGGCGACCCCGTCCTGCATGATCTTCACCGTGGTCGACCGCAGCCGGCCGCGGGTGCCCGCCGCCCGCCGCGCGCACAACTCCTCGATCTGCTCGGTGCCGCGGGCCCGGTCCCACCACAGCGCGCCCACCACACGCGCCGTGAGCCGCCCGTCGTCCGCGCAGGCGAGATACGCGTCCGTGGGGTCGGTGAGATTGGCGTGCGTGCCGAGCAGCGCGTCCTGCCAGGCCGTGACGCCGAGCGAGTGGAGCAGCTCCTGGGCGCGCAGCAGCCCCGCGATCCGCTCCTCGCGGGTCGCGGGCGGCAGCAGCCCGCCGACCAGGTTCGCCGCGCCCTCCTGGAGCATGCCGGTGGGGGCGCCGGAGGCGTCCCGCTCGATCCGGCCGTCGCCCGGATCAGGCGTGCGCGCGTCGATCCCGGCCCGGCGCAGGGCTTCGGAGTTGACCCAGGCACCGTGGTGGTCGCGGTTGACGAGGTACACCGGCCGGTCGGGGACGACCGCGTCCAGCTCCGCGACGCTCGGCAGCCCCCCGGGGAACGCCTCCATCGCCCAGCCGCCCCCCGTGATCCACTCCAGCCGCGGATTGCGCCGGGCGTACGCGGCGATCCGCTCGCGGTAGGCGGCGAGGGTCGTCGCCCCGCTCAAGTCGCACTGGCCCAGCTCCATGCCGCCACCCACCGGATGCACGTGCGCGTCCTGGAAGGAGGGGATCAGCAACTTGCCCGCGAGATCCACGACTTCGGTACGCGGACCGATCAGCTCGCGCACCTCGTCGTGGCCGACGGCGACGATCCGCTCGCCGCGTACGGCCACCGAAGTGGCCCGGCTGCGCGCGGGGGAGCCGGTGTGGACCTGACCACCGGTGAGGACGAGGTCGGCGGGGCCGGTACGGGCGGACGCGGTACCGGCGGGTGCGATGTCGGACATGCGGAACAACTCCTGCGGAAGTGGGGGCAGTCGGGTCGTCACGGGAGGTCGAGCGCGGCCGGCGGCACCGGGTCCGCGCCCGCGTCCGTGCCGCGCCGGACCGTGAAGTAGGGGGAGCGGCGGCGGTACTTGGCCACGGCCGCCATCGCGAGGCCCGAGAGGACGGTGGCCGCCGGCACGGAGAGCATGAACCAGCCGTTGTCCGGGCTGAGGGCGAAGTGGTCGCTCATGGTGGCGTAGCTGCGGCCGAGGTAGCAGCCGACCCCGAGCAGCGCCAGCGCGCTGAGCCCCGGCGCGACCACCCAGCGCAGCGCCCGCGCCGGGGAGGTGCGCAGGACCGAGCGGAAGCGGACGGCGCAGGCGAGCGCCGTCAGGCCGTAGTACAGGGCCACGGTCAGGCCGATCGAGTTCACGGCCGCGAGGATCATCTCGTTCAGCTTCGGGATGGCGAGGGCGAGGAGCGCGACCAGCGCCGCGACGGCCATGACGAGCACCGTGCCGGCGGCGGGGGAGCCGTAGCGCGGGCTGATCCGCGTCCAGACGCGGCCCATCGTGCGGTCCCGGCCCATCGCGTACAGGCCGCGCGCGGTCGGGATGACGCTGGACTGCAACGACGCGACCGCCGAGAACAGCAGCGCCAGCAGCGGCAGGCTCGCGACGGGCTCGTCGGCCAGCTTCGCCCCGAGGTAGGTGAGCGCGCCCGGGCCCTGCTCGATCAGCTCCGGCAGGGACATCTCCCGCTGGAAGGCCACCGATCCGTACAGGAACAGCGCGAGCATCGTGAACAGGGCGATGAACCCGCCGCGGCCCACGTCCCGTACGTCCTTCGTCTCCTCGGTGACACTGAACGCGGCGTCCCAGCCCCAGAAGAAGAACACCGCGAGGACGAGCCCCTGCGCGAACGCCGTCCCGTCGTGCACGGCGAACGGGTTGAGCCACGCCCACCGGAAGGCGTGCGCCCCCGTGACCAGGCACCAGCCGCAGAACCCGAGCAGTACCGCGTACTCGAAGACGAGCAGCCACGCCTGGAGGCGGGTCGCCTTGCGGACCCCGGTGACGGCGGTGACGGTGACGACGCCCAGGACGAGGAGGCCGACCACCGTGCTCAGGGCTGTCGAGTTCGGGTCGAGGTCCAGGCCCCACAGCGTGTGCAGGTGCGCTTTCGCCGCGAACTGGAGGAAGACCGAGCCGGTCACCGCGCTCGTGTACGCCATGAAGACCACGGTGCCGACGAGGGTGACCCAGCCGGTGAGGAAGCCCAGCCAGGGGCCGAGCGACGAGGCGACCCAGACGTAGCCGCTGCCCATGTTCGGTTCGTCGCGGTTGAGGCGGGCGTACGCCGTCGCGATGCCGAGGATCGGCAGGAACGCGACGATCAGCACGGCGGGTGACTGCAGGCCCACCGTCGCGGCGAGGGCCCCCATCCCGATGCCGATGCTCGTGGTGGCGGCGGTGCTGGAGGCGGCGATGGCGACACCGTCGACGACGCCGAGGCTGCGGCGCAGGCCGGGAGGTTCGCTGCTCATGGGCGGGCTCCTGAGGTCGGGGAAGGGTCAGGGAAGGACCGGGGAGGGACCGGGGAAGGAGGCTGCGATCAAAGCGGCCTTGTCAGCAGTGCGTCAATGGTGTTGACATAAGGGGGTCCGGGTCGTCGAAAGGGTGGGTGGCATGGCTGAGGGACGCGTTCCGGCGGAGCGGCGGCGGCGCAAGCCGACCAGGTCGGGCGTGGTGCTGTCCGAGGAGGTGATCGTCGACTGCGCGCTGCGGCTGGTGGAGCAGCACGGGCCGGACGCGCTGAGCGTGCGGCGGCTCGGTGCGGCGCTCGGCTGTGACCCGAGCGCGCTGTACCGGTACTTCCACCACACGGACGATCTGCTGCTCGCGCTCGCGGACCGCATCATCGGGGAGGCGCAGGAGGGCTTCGAACCGGACGGCATGCCGTGGCAGGACGCGCTGCGGGAGATGGCGCGGCGGGTCCACGGCGGGTACCGCAGGCATCCCCGGGTGGCGGCGATGGCCGCGTACCGGGTGACGCGGCGGCTCAACGAGTTCCGGGCGGTCGACACGGGGATCGGGCTGCTGCGGCGGGCGGGGTTCGACGGGGCGTCCGCGGTGCGGTACTACGCGGCGTTCATCGACACGGTGCTGGGGCATGCGGCGCTGGACGCGGCGCAATTGGCTCTGCCGGTCGAGCGGAGGGGGGCGGATGAGTTGGCGTGGGGCGGGGTGTATGCGGAGTTGCCGGCGGGGGAGTATCGGGAGTTGGCCGCTGTGCGGGGGCACTTGCCGTGCATGGGGGGGAGTTCGTTCGAGGTGGCGTTGGAGTTGCTGGTGTCGGCGTTGGTGACGGCGGCGGCGGCGTCGGCGTCGGCGTCGGCGTCGCGGGAGGGTGGCTGAGCTTCGCTCCCGCCGACCGCCCGGTGGGGCTCCTCGCGCAGTTCCCCGCGCCCCTGAAGCATGCGGCTTCGCCGCAGCTCCAGGGCCCCATAGGGCGGCGCACGAAGTGCGCCCCCGCAGGGGCGCGAGGAACCGCGCACGCTCACGCGATCTCCCTGCAGCGAAGCAACCCCTTCAGGGGCGCGGGGAACTGCGCACGTCCACGCGATCTCCCTGCAGCGAAGCAACCCCTTCAGGGGCGCGGGGAACTGCGCACGTCCACGCGATCCCCCTCCGGCGAAGCAACCCCCTTAGGGGCGCGGGGAACTGCGCACGCTCACTCCATCACCCTCCAGCGGAGCAACCCCCTCAGGGGCGCGAGGAACCCCACCGACCCAGCCGGCCGGATACCCGGAGAGCTGCTCAGGGGCGCGGCGCGTCCGGGCGCGGGCTCAGGGCAGCTGGGAGCGGAGCCACGCCTCGACCTCCCCCACATGCCCCGCGGCAGCACTCCGCGCAGCCTCCGGATCCCGCGCGACCAGCGCCCGATGGATCTGCGCATGCTCCCGCCGGGTCCGCTCGAAGGCCCCTTCCTCCTGGTACCCCCGCCAGACCCGCGCCCGGAACGTCCGTGAGGACAACCCCTCCACGATCGCCGCCATCGTCTCGTTCCCGGCCGCCGCCACGATCGCCCGGTGGAAGGCGAGGTCGTGGGAGAGGATCTCCTCGGGATCGTCGGTGGCCTCCATCGCCGCCAGGTGCTCCTCGACCTCGGCGAGCTGGGACCGGGTGATCCGCGCCGCGGCCAGCGCCGTGGCCGTCGACTCCAGGATCCGCCGGACCTCGAGCAGCTCCACCAGCCGCGGCCCGCGCGACAGGTCCGCCACCACCCCGAACGTCTCCAGCAGGTCCCCGGCCTCCAACTGCGTGACGTAGATACCGGACCCGTGCCGCGCCTCCAGCACCCCGAGCACGGTCAGCGCCCGGATCGCCTCCCGCATCGAGCTGCGGGAGATCCCCAGCTGGACCGCCAGGTCCCGCTCGGTGGGCAGGCGCTGCCCGGGCTCCAGGCTGCCACCGCCGATCATCGCCTTGATCTGCTCGATCGCCCGCGCCGTGACGGTGCCCTTCTGGGGGGCGGTCTGCTCCACGATGAGGTCCTCCCGAGTACGGGTCCCGCTGCCGGATGCGGGGCAGTCTAGCCAGCGCAGTGGTCCGACCACCAGGAAAGTGGTCGGACCACAAGAGGCGGCACGGGGCCGCAAAACCCGGAAAAGATGGCGACGAAGGGTGTTGGCGGCCCCAAGTGGTCTGATAAATATCTCGGCGCGGACCGGAACCAGGACGGCGGGACCCGGCCGCGAGCCCATGACCTTCCGGAGCCGAGGAGCGGTCCGATGACTGGCACCACGAAGCGCGCGAAGAGTTCGAGAGCGAAGGCGCTGCGCACGGCCGCGCTCCTGGGATGCGCCGCCCTCGCCCTCACCGCGTGCGGCAGCACCAAGGACGACGCGGCGGGCGCCGGCGGCGGGGGCGGCGACGGCACGGGCAAGGTGGGGGTGATCCTCCCCTTGCTGACCTCGCCGTTCTGGCAGTCGTACAACGACTACGTGCCGAAGATGGCGACCTCCGAGGGCGTGGACGCGCTGAAGACGGTCAACTCCAACAGCGACCCGTCGCAGCAGATCACCGACATCAACAACCAGCTCAACCAGGGCGTCGGGGGCCTCGTCGTGGCCCCGCTCGACAGCGCGGCCATCGCCGCGGGACTCGACCAGGCCGAGCGCAAGGGCGTCCCCGTCGTCGCCGTCGACGTGGCGCCCGAGAAGGGCAAGGTCGCCATGGTCGTACGGGCGAACAACGTCGCGTACGGCGAGAAGGCCTGCGCGTACCTCGGCAAGCACGTCACGTCCGGCAAGGTCGTGCAGATCATGGGCGACCTGGCGTCGGTCAACGGCCGCGAGCGCTCGAAGGCCTTCCGGGACTGCGTGCGCAGCACCTACCCGAAGCTCAAGGTCCTGGAGATCCCGGCGAAGTGGGAGTCGGACACCGCCGCCTCCAAACTGGACACGCTGCTCAACGCCGATCCGGACATCAAGGGGATCTACCTGCAGGCCGGCGGCGTCTACCTCGCACCGACCCTGCAGACCCTCAAGTCCAAGGGCATGCTCAAGGCGGCGGGCACGGCCGGGCACATCGCGATCGTCTCGAACGACGGCATCCCGCAGGAGTTCGACGCCATCCGCAAGGGCCAGATCGACGCGACCGTCTCCCAGCCCGCCGACGCGTACGCCAAGTACGGCATGTACTACATCAAGGCGGCGATGCGCGGGAAGACGTTCGCGCCCGGGCCGACCGACCACGGATCGACGATCGTCAAGCTGCCCGGCGGCACCCTGGAGGACCAGCTGCCCGCGCCCCTGGTCACCAAGGACAACGTCGACGACCCCAAGCTCTGGGGAAACACCGTCAAATGACAACCGAGACAGCTCCGTTGGTGGAAGCCACCGGCATCGCCAAACGGTACGGGCCCACGGTCGCCCTCGCCGACGGCCGGCTGACCGTGCGCGCGGGCGAGTCCCACGCCCTGGTCGGCCGCAACGGCGCGGGCAAGTCCACCCTCGTCACCGTCCTCACCGGGCTCCAGGCGCCGGACGCGGGCACCCTGCTCTTCGACGGCAGGCCCGCACCGCCGCTCGCCGACCGCGAGGCCTGGCGCGCCAAGGTCGCCTGCGTCTACCAGAAGCCCACGGTCGTACCGGAGTTGACGGTCGCCGAGAACCTGTTCATCAACCGGCAGCCCGGCGCCCGGCACGGCTTCTTCAGCTGGCGGACGCTGCACGCACAGGCCGCCCGCCTCCTCGACACCTGGGACATCCACGTCGACCCGGGCGCCCGCACCGCCGACCTCAGGGTCGAGGACCGCCAAATGGTCGAGATCGCACGGGCGTTGAGCGGCGGCGCCCGGTTCATCGTCCTCGACGAACCGACCGCCCAGCTCGACAACCGGGAGATCGAGCGGCTCTTCGCCCGGATGCGGGCACTCCAGGACTCCGGCGTCACCTTCCTCTTCATCTCCCACCACCTCCAGGAGGTCTACGAGGTCTGCCAGACGGTCACCGTCCTGCGCGACGCCCGCTGGATCACCACGGCGCCGGTCGCCGAACTCCCGCGCCCCGCACTGGTGGAGGCGATGGCCGGCGAGGCGGTCGCCGAGCGGGCCGCCGCCGCGGCCGAGGCCGTGGTGGACCAGGACGGCGTGGACACCCCCGTGGTCCTGGACGTGCGCGGACTGACCGCCGACAGCTACCGGGACGTGAGCCTGACCGTGCGGCGCGGTGAGGTCGTCGGCCTCGCCGGGTCCAGCGCCAGCGGCAAGACCGCCCTCGCCGAATCACTGGCGGGTCTGCACACGCCGGCCGCGGGCAGCGCCCACCTCGACGGTGCCCCGCTGCCCTTCGGCGACGTGGCGGCCGCCCTGAAGGCGGGCGTGGCCTGCGTGCCGCGCGACCGGCACGACCAGGGCCTGGTCACCGGCATGTCGATCGGCGACAACGCCACGATGACCGTCCTCGGCCGGCTCGGCCGCTACGGCTTCGTCGGCACCGACCGCAAGCGGTCCTTCGCCCGCGATCTCATCGAGCGCCTCGACATCCACGCCGAGGGCCCGCAGCAACCCGTCAGTGACCTCTCCGGCGGCAACGCGCAGAAGGTCGTCATGGCCCGCGCCCTCGCCTCCGAACCGCACCTGCTCGTCCTCATCAACCCCACCGCGGGCGTGGACGTGAAGTCCAAGGAGTCCCTGCTGCGCCGCGTCGACAGCGCCCGCGACGACGGCACGGCCGTCCTCGTCGTCTCCGACGAACTCGACGACCTGCGCCGCTGCGACCGCGTCCTGGTCCTCTTCCACGGCCGGGTCGTCGCGGAACACGCGGCGGGCTGGGCGGACCACGACCTGATCGCCTCGATCGAGGGCGTGGCCCAGGACGCGACCGCACACGACGGTCCGCGCCACGGACCCCGCTCCCCCCTCGGCGGAGCGGCTGGAGAAGAAGGAACCCACCATGGCTGACACCCGGGCCCCGTCGGCCCCGGCCGACCGGGCCACCGCCCACCCCGCGGGCTCCGGCCCCGCCAGGTCCGTACTGCTGCGCCGGGCCCGGGAACTCGCCCTCGTCCCCGCCCTGGTGCTGCTCCTGGTCCTCGGCGCCCTCGTCAACGACTCGTTCCTCACCGAACGCAACCTGATCTCCATCCTCGGCGCCTCGGCCGCCCTCGCGATGGTCGTCCTCGCCGAGTCCCTGGTCCTGATCACCGGCAAGTTCGACCTGTCCCTCGAATCGGTCGTCGGCATCGCACCCGCGGTCGGCGCCCTGCTGGTCCTGCCCGCCGCGCAGTCCGGCTGGGGAACGGGATTCCCGGCCGGGCTCGCGATGCTCGCGATCCTCGTGGTCGGCGGCGCCATCGGCGCCTTCAACGGGATCCTCGTCGTCAAGTTCAAGCTGAACGCCTTCATCGTCACGCTGGCGATGCTGATCGTGCTGCGCGGCCTGCTGGTCGGCGCCACCAAGGGCAAGACGCTCTTCGGCATGCCCGACTCGTTCTTCTCGCCGGCCACCACCACGTTCCTGCGCATCCCCATGTCGGTGTGGCTCGCCGCGCTCTGCTTCGGCGTCGCCGGGCTCGTCCTGAAGTACCACCGCGTGGGCCGCGCCCTGTACGCGATCGGCGGCAACGCGGAGGCGGCCCGCGCCGCCGGCATCCGCGTCGAACGCGTCATGCTCGGTGTCTTCGTCGTGGCCGGCGTGCTCGCCTCGGCCGGCGGCATCATGCAGACCGGCTACGTCGGCGCCATCAGCGCCAACCAGGGCAACAACATGATCTTCACGGTGTTCGCCGCGGCGGTCATCGGCGGGATCAGCCTCGACGGCGGCAAGGGCACCATGTTCGGCGCGCTCACCGGCGTCCTGCTGCTCGGCGTCGTGCAGAACCTGCTCACCCTCGCCCAGGTGCCGTCCTTCTGGATCCAGGCCATCTACGGCGGCATCATCCTGCTGGCCCTGATGATCGCCCGCGTCACCACCGGCCGCGCCCAGGACTGACCGCCCGTCCTCGCCACCGCCTGCGCCCCGGCCCCCTGCCCGAAAGGCATTCCGTGTCCGCAACCGCCCCGCGGGTCACCGCGATCGACACCTACGACATCCGGTTCCCGACCTCCCGGGACCTGGACGGCTCCGACGCCATGAACCCCGACCCCGACTACTCGGCCGCGTACGTCGTGCTGCGCACGGACGCCGCCGACGGCCACGAGGGGCACGGCTTCACCTTCACCATCGGCCGCGGCAACGACGTGCAGGTGGCCGCGGTCCGGGCGCTCGGCCACCACGTCGTCGGCCGCTCCGTCGACGCGCTGTGCGCCGATCCGGGCAGCCTCAACCGCGACCTGGTCGGTGACAGCCAACTCCGCTGGCTGGGGCCCGAGAAGGGCGTGATGCACATGGCGATCGGCGCGGTCGTCAACGCGGCGTGGGACCTCACCGCCAAACGGGCCGGCAAACCGCTGTGGCGGCTGCTCGCCGACGCGGAACCCGAGTGGCTCGTCCGGCAGATCGACTTCCGGTACATCGCGGACGCGCTCACCCCCGAGGAGGCCCTGGGGTTGCTGCGCGCCGGGCGCGCGGGCGCCGACCGGCGCGCTGCCCGGCTCACCGAGCGGGGCTACCCCGGCTACACCACCTCGCCCGGCTGGCTCGGATACTCCGACGAGAAGCTCACCCGGCTCGCCCGGCAGGCCGTCGCCGACGGATTCACCCAGATCAAGCTGAAGGTCGGCGCCGACCTCGCCGACGACGTGCGCCGCTGCCGCACCGCCCGCGAGGTCATCGGCCCCGGCGTCCGGCTCGCCGTCGACGCCAACCAGCGCTGGGACGTCGACGAGGCCATCCGGTGGACCACCGCCCTCGCCGCGTTCGACCCGTACTGGGTCGAGGAGCCCACCAGCCCCGACGACATCCTCGGCCACGCCGCGATCCGCGCCGCCGTCGGCCCGGTCAAGGTCGCCACCGGCGAACACGTACAGAACCGCATCGTCTTCAAACAGCTCCTCCAGGCCGGCGCCCTGGACATCCTGCAGATCGACGCGGCCCGCGTCGGCGGCGTCAACGAGAACCTCGCGATCCTGCTGCTCGCCGCCAAGTTCGGTGTCCCCGTCTGCCCGCACGCGGGCGGCGTGGGCCTGTGCGAACTCGTCCAGCACCTGTCGATGTTCGACTACGTCGCCCTGACCGGCACCACCGAGGACCGCGTCATCGAGTACGTGGACCACCTGCACGACCACTTCCTCGACCCGGTCGTCATCCGCGACGGCCGCTACCTGGCGCCGACCGCACCCGGCTTCTCCGCCACCATGCGTCCCGAGTCCATCGCCCGGTTCACCTACCCCGACGGGGAGTTCTGGCTGACGGAGCGGGCCGCGCAGGAACCGCCCCACCCGAACGGAGCCGCAGCATGACCGAGACCGCCCGCCTCCAGGACTTCGCCGGACTCAAGGCCCTCGTCACCGGAGGCGCCTCCGGCATCGGCCGCGCCACCGCACGCCTGCTCGCCGCCCGCGGCGCGGACGTCGCCGTCCTCGACCGCGACATCACGGCCGTCGACGAGCCGCTGCGGGGGTACGCCGCCGACGTCACCGACGACGCGGCCGTACGGGCCGCCGTGGCCACCGCCGTCGCCGACCTCGGCGGACTCGACGTCCTCGTCAACAACGCGGGCATCGGCGCGCAGGGCACCGTCGCCGACAACGACGACGCCGAATGGCACCGGGTCCTCGACGTCAACGTCGTCGGCCTGGTGCGCGTCGCCCGCGCCGCCCTGCCCGCGCTGCGCGACTCCGACCACGCGGCGATCGTCAACACCTGCTCCATCGCCGCCACCGCGGGACTGCCGCAGCGCGCCCTGTACGCCGCCTCCAAGGGCGCCGTGTACTCCCTCACCCTCGCGATGGCCGCCGACCACGTCCGCGAGGGCATCCGCGTCAACTGCGTCAATCCCGGCACCGCCGACACCCCCTGGATCGGCCGGCTTCTCGACAAGGCCGACGACCCGGCCGCCGAACGCGCCGCCCTCGAAGCCCGCCAGCCCACCGGCCGCCTCGTGCACGCCGACGAGGTGGCCGGCGCCGTCGCCCACCTGGCGAGCCCGCTCTCCGGCGCGACCACCGGCACCTCCCTCGCCGTCGACGGCGGCATGCAGGGCCTGCGCCTGCGGCCCGCGGGGCAGTGACGCCGATGCGGGCAAGGACCCTCGGCCGCAGCGACGTCCCCGTCACCGCGCTCGGCTTCGGCGCAGCGGCGATCGGCAACCTCCTCACGCCGGTCGGCGACGAGGCGGCGTACGCGGCCCTCGACGCCGCCTGGGACGCCGGCATCCGGTACTTCGACACCGCCCCGCACTACGGCACCGGCCTGTCCGAGCGACGCCTCGGCGCGTATCTGCGCGGCCGGCCCGCCGGCTCGTACACCCTGTCCACGAAGGCGGGCCGGCTCCTGGTACCGGCCGACGGCACCGGCGACGACCTGCGCAACGGGTTCGCGGTGCCCGCCACCCACCGGCGGGTGTGGGACTTCAGCGCGGCCGGGGTGCGCCGCTCGATCGAGGAGAGCCTCGGCCGGCTCGGCCTCGACGCCGTCGACGTGGTCTACCTCCACGACCCCGACGACCACGCCGAACAGGCCTTCACCCAGGCCTATCCGGAGCTGGAACGGCTGCGCGGCGAAGGGCTCGTGGGCGCCATCGGCGCGGGCATGAACCAGGCGGCGATGCTGACCCGGTTCGTCCGCGACACCGACGTCGACGTCGTCCTGTGCGCCGGACGCTACAGCCTGCTCGACCAGCGGGCCCTGCCCGCGCTGCTGCCCGCCGCGGCCGCACGCGGCGTCTCCGTCGTCGTCGGCGGCGTCTTCAACTCCGGTCTGCTGGCCGACCCGAGACAGGGCGGCACCTTCGACTACGCCCGCGCCGCGCCGCACCTCGTGGCCAGGGCCCTGGAGTTCAAGGAGCTGGCCGAACGCCACGGCACGTCGCTGCGCGCGGCGGCACTCGCCTTCCCCTTCGGCCATCCTGCCGTCACCGGCGTCCTGGTCGGCACCCGCTCGGCCGCCGAAGTCCTGGACACCGCCGAGCAGTTCGCGGCCCCCGTACCCGCCGCGTTCTGGGCCGAGGCCCGCGACCGCGGCCTGCTCGACCCCGACACCCCCGCCCCCGGGCCGAAGGAGAGCGCGTGAGAGTCGCCCTGCACACCAAGGTCCGCGCCGACCGCGTCGCGGAGTACGACGCCGCGCACCGCGAGGTCCCCGCCGAACTGGTCGCGGCGATCCGGGCCGCCGGGGCCACCCGGTGGACGATCTGGCGCAGCGGCACCGACCTGTTCCACCTCCTGGAGTGCGAGGACTACGCCCGCATGCTGGCCGAGCTGGAGCGGCTCCCGGTGAACATCGCCTGGCAGGCCCGGATGGACACGCTCCTCGACGTCGCGCACGACTACTCGGCCGACGGCGCGGCAGCGGGCCTGCCCGTCGTCTGGGAGCTGCCGTGACGGGCACCCCCGGGATCGTCGACGCCCACCACCACGTCTGGGACCTGTCCGTCCGCGACCAGGACTGGATCACGGGTCCCGAACTGGCGCCCATCCGACGGGACTTCACCCTCGACGACCTCGCCCCGCAGGCCCGGGCCGCCGGAGTCACCGCCACCGTCCTCGTCCAGACCGTCACCGTCGCCGAGGAGACGCCCGAACTCCTCGCTCTCGCCGGTCGCGGCGGTCTCGCCGCGGCCGTCGTCGGCTGGACCGACCTGACCCGCCCGGACGTGGCGGAGGCGCTGGCCGCCCTGCGCGAGCTGCCGGGCGGCCGGCACCTCGTGGGCATCCGGCACCAGGTGCAGGGGGAGGCGGACCCCGCGTGGCTGCTCCGCCCCGACGTGCGCCGGGGCCTTGCCGCGGTGGCCGCCGCCGGACTCGCGTACGACCTGGTGGTGCTCCCGCACCAGCTGCCCGCCTGCGTCGCCGCGGCCGCCGCCCACCCGGAACTCACCTTCGTCCTCGACCACGTGGGCAAGCCGCCGATCGCCACCGGGGACCCGGAGCCCTGGCGGACCCGCGTGCGGGCCCTCGCGGCGCTCCCGAACACGGTCGCCAAGCTCTCCGGGATGGTCACCGAGGCCGACCCGGCGGCCTGGACCGTGGAGACGCTCAGACCCTGGGCCCACACGGTCCTGGACGCGTTCGGCCCCGGCCGGGTGATGTTCGGCTCGGACTGGCCGGTGTGCACGCTGGCGGCCTCTTACGCTCAAGTGGTCGACGTGGCAGCGCAGTTGGTCGGCGGCGTCGACGCGGACGTGTTCGCCGGGACCGCCCGGCGGGTCTACCTCAGCCGGGTCGGCGCGCGGAACTCGCGCACATAGGTCCGCTCCCACCACGCGCCCGTCGCCCGCAGCTCGCGCCACGTCGTGTACCGGTAGCGGTACACGCGGGCCCGGATGTACGTGGGCGGCGCGCCGGGGAACGGACAGTGGCGCAGCAGGCGCAGCGTGTCCCGGTCGCCTTCGAGGAGCCGCTCGACGAAGCCGTCGAACCAGGGCCGGGCGTAGGCGGGCGACAGCGCGGCGAACCACATCATCCAGTCGAGCCGCAGATGGTAGGGGGCGAACGGGCGCGGCAGCCGGCGCGGGTCGCCCGGCTTGCCCCGGAACTCGTAGGCCCGCCACTCGGCGGCCGGGCCCGGGACCGGGTCGGCGGTCCCCTCGACCACGATCTCCTGGCGGACGCGGCCGACCGTGCCGAAGGCGCCGTACGCGTTGACGAGGTGCAGGGAGTCGTAGGAGCGGTTCATCGCCTGGCGGCGGGAGAAGAGATTGCGGGCGGGCCGCACGCTCAGGCACACCACGAGTGCCGTCGCCGCCAGCACGACGGTCTCGTACCAGAGCGGCGCGGCGGGCAGGGCGCGGGCGGGGCGCAGCGGGGTCAGGTCGAGGGCGGCGACCGCGATCACCACGGTCAGCCAGTTCAGCCACGCGAAGTTGCCCGACAGGATCAGCCACAGCTGGGTGACGATCATCAGCGCGGCCGCCGCCGTGGCGAGCGGCCGCGGGGTGAACAGGAGGAAGGGGACGACGAGCTGCGTGACGTGGTTCGCCGCCGCCTCCATCCGGTGCAGGGGCCGCGGCAGCCGGTGGAAGAACCAGCTCAGCGGGTTCGGCATCGGCTGCGTCTCGTGGTGGAAGTACAGGCAGGTCAGCTTCCGCCAGCAGGCGTCACCGCGCCATTTGATCAGCCCCGCGCCGAACTCCAGCCGGAACAGCAGCCACCGCAGCAGGAACAGCACCAGGACCGGCGGCGCCACCTCGTCGTTGCCGAGGAACACCGCGAGGAATCCGGTCTCCAGGAGCAGCGACTCCCAGCCGAAGCCGTACCAGAGCTGTCCGACGTTGACGACCGACAGATAGAGCGCCCACGGCGCCAGCCACAGCAGCATCGCTCCCCACAGCGGCAGCAGCTGGTCCGCGCCCGCGAGCAGCGCCACGGCGAGCCCGGCCCCGGCCCACGCGCACCCCGCGAAGAACCGGTCCGAGTAGTGCAGCCGGAACAGCGTCGGCGCCCGCCGCCACGGCACCCGCGCCAGGAACCGCGGCACCGGCAGCATCCCGCGCTCCCCGATCAGGGCCCGGAACTGGAGCGCGGCCGCGGCGAACGCGACGAGGTACACCGCGGCGAGCCCCCGCTGGAACAGCAGGCGGCTCAGCCCGTAGTCAGTGTCACCGAACCACTCCATCCCCTCAGTCTGCCCCGCCCCGGCCCGCCCGGGCGCATGCGGGCGCGGACCCGCCCGCGCCCGCATGCGCCCCCCTGACCCTGCCTCTAGCGTGGGCCCCATGGACGCGGGCAGCTGGGGCGGCGAGGAACCCGGCGATCCCCCCGAGGGGGAGAGCCCGGACGACTCCCCGCGCGGATTTCTGGAGGCGTACGGGCGGGGCCTGCGCATGGGCGGCTTCGAATGGGACCTCGTCTCCGGCCTGATGCACATGGACGCCAACGCCTTCGAGGTCTTCGACTTCGACCCCGGGGAGTACGACGGCAGGCCCGAGACCCTCGGACAGCGCGTCCCGCCCGGCGAGGGCAGCCGCCTCGACGCCCTCGTCTCCCAGGCCCTCAAGAGCGGCGAGGAGAACTACGGCGCGTACTTCCGCATCCGCACCCGCGCGGGCGAGCTGCGCTGGACGCACACGCGCGGCTACATCCGCCGCGACGAGGAAGGCCGGCCCCGCCGCATCGTCGGCATCGTGCGCGACGCCACCGACGAGCTGAACGACGCCACCGTGCAGCAGGAGCGCGCGGCCCGCGAGGCCGTCCGGCGCCGGGAGACCGACGTCGTGCAGTCCACCACCGCCGCGCTCGCCCACGCCCGCACCGTCGAGGAGGTCCTCGACGTGCTGCGCGAGACGCACGGCGTGGAGCACCTCGGCGCGACCAGCTTCGTCATGGGCCTGGTCCGCGGCGGCCGCATCCACCTGGTCGCCGAGGGCCCGGCCGGCAGCTTCGTGCCCGGCACCCACATCACCCACGTCGACGAGCCGTACCCGATGGGCGAGGTCGTGCGCACCCTCATGCCCCGCTTCATCGAGTCGCCGGAGGACTTCGCCGCGTCCTACCCGCTGCTGTGGCCGCACATCACCCACCTGGGCATCCGCTCGGCCGCCTATCTGCCGCTGATCGCGCAGGCCCGGCCGATCGGCGCCGTCGGCCTGCTCTACCACGACCGCAAGGGCTTCACGCAGTCCGAGCGCAACGTCCTGGTCGCCCTCGGCAGCAGCATCGCGCAGAGCCTGCAGCGCGCCATGTTCTACGAGCAGGAGAAGGACCTCGCCCAGCACCTGCAACAGGCGATGCTGCCGCGCACCATCCCCACGGTGCCGGACGCCGACATCGCCGTGCGCTACCGGTCCGCCTCCGGCCAGTCCCTCGCCCGGGACATCGGCGGCGACTGGTACGACGTGATCCCGCTGCCGGGCGGCCGGTTCGGCGCCGTGATCGGCGACGTCCAGGGGCACGACACGCACGCCGCCGCGGTCATGGGCCAGCTGCGCATCGTGCTGCGCGCCTACGCGGCCGAGGGCCACCCCCCGGCGACGGTGATGGCCCGCGCCTCCGTCTTCCTCCACGAACTCGACACCGACCGGTTCGCCACCTGCCTGTACGCGGAGGCCGACCTGTCGACCGGTGTCGTCCAGATCGTGCGCGCCGGACACCTCGACCCGCTGCTGCGCCTGGCCGACGGCACCGGCCACCGGCTGCCCGTCGAGGGCGGCCTGCCGCTCGGTCTCTCCGCGGAGTTCGGGCGGCTCGCCTACCCGGTGACCACCGCCGAACTCGACCCGGGCCAGACCCTGTTGCTCTGCACGGACGGCCTCGTCGAACAGCCGGGCGCCGACCTCGACGACGGCCTGGACGCCCTGACCGCGCTCATCGGCAGCGGCCCCGCCGACGTCGACCAGCTCGCCGACCGGCTCTGCGCCTCCGTCGACGAACGCGGCGGCGAGGACGACGTCGCGCTGCTGCTCCTGCGCCGCCGGGGCGCCGGGGCGGCGCGCGGCGGCGGCCGGCTGACCGAGCACGTGCCGCCGGGCGACCCGGAGGCCCTCGCGGCCGCCCGGCACATGATCCGCACGGCGGTCCGCGCCTGGGGCGCGGGCGACAGCGCCGACGAGGTCGAACTCGTCGCCGACGAACTCATCACCAACGCCCTCATGCACACCGACGGCCCGGCCGTCGTCACCCTGCGGGTGCTGACCGGCGCCGACCGCAGGCTCCGGGTCGACGTGGAGGACGGCTCCAGCGCCCTGCCGCGCCGCCGGGAGGCCGGTGCGGCCGGGGTCTCCGGCCGCGGCCTGCTCCTCGTGGACCGGCTCGCCGACGCGTGGGGCGTGGAGGCGCGCGGCGGCGGCAAATGCGTGTGGTGCGAGTTCGTGGTCCCCGCCCGCGCCCGGGTCGGCCGCGGGCTCCTTCAGCATGGGGGCGGGGGCGCCGACATCGGGGAGTGGTAAACGACAACCGTTCACCCGTACGGCCGCTTTCCGCGTTCCGTCCCGACGGGGCCACACCGGCGCTGTCGCACCACGAACGCGTACCGGACCGCCCTTTTCGACTACACGCAGTGAAGCCCCTTGTTGCACGGATCACCGCCAGGCCGCGCCATGGGATACGAGGCACATGGTCGAAGCGGCGACCTCCGTTCGCCCCCATGTTCCGGAGGGAGTGATCACGCATGACGCAGGGCGAGACCTTCAACACCCCCGATGCCCTCGTGGGACTCACGGCGCACGACCGTACGGGAGAGAAGATCGGCAGCGTTGAGCGGGTCTATCTCGACGACGCGACCGGCCGTGCTGACTGGATCACGGTGAAGACCGGCCTCTTCGGCATGAAGGAGAGCTTCGTACCGCTGGCCGGTGCCAGTCGCGGCGCCGACGACACGCTGAAGGTGGCGTACACGAAGGAGAAGGTCAAGGACGCGCCCCGCGTCGATGCCGATCAGCATCTGGACCAGTCCGAGAAGCAGGAGCTCTACGCGCACTACGGCCTCGCGAAGCCGTCGGCGGCCGGTACGGCCGGCGCCGGCGGGACCGGGCGCGAGGGCACCCGCGGCGCCGCGGCCGGCGGCGCGGCGGCCGGCGCCGGCCTGGGCATGGGCGACGACGCGCACGGGCGGCACGCCGCGGCCGCCGGTGCCCGCGAGCCCGCGATGCGCTCCGGCGCCGGGACCGACGGCAAGGACGAGATGATCCGCTCCGAGGAGCGGCTGCGCGTCGGCACCGAGGAGCAGGAGGTCGGCCAGGCCCACCTGCGCAAGGTGGTCGAGACCGAGAACGTCTCCACCTCCGTCCCCGTCTCGCACGAGGAGGTCCGCGTCGTGCGTGAGCCGATCCGCGAGGGCGAGCTCAAGGGCACGGACATCGGCGAGGCCGAGACCGAGGTGACGCTGCACGCCGAGCGCGCGGTCGTCAGCAAGGAGACCGTCCCGGTCGAGCGGGTCCGCCTGGAGACCGAGAAGGTCACCGAGACGGACGAGGTCTCCGGCACGGTCCGCAAGGAGCGGATCGAGTACGACACCCCCGAGGCCGACCGCAAGGGCATGCCCCGCGACGACAAGTCGGGTCCGGGACACGGGCCGCGTCACTGACGCCCCCTTCCCCGTAGGCACGGCGGGCCCGGCTGCGAAGCCGGGCCCGCCGCTGCGTCGTGGCCGCCACGGCCCGCCCCGGCCGTCCGCCAAGATCGCCGGACCCGGCGCCCGGTGGCACCCTGGACGTATGCCGGAACTCCCCGAGGTCGAAGCGCTGAAGGACTTCCTCACCGAGCACCTGGTGGGGCACGAGATCGTCCGCGTCCTGCCGGTCGCGATCAGCGTCCTGAAGACGTACGACCCCCCGCTGACGGCCCTGGAGGGCCGCGCCGTGACCTCCGTGGCCCGCCGCGGCAAGTTCCTCGACATCGCCACCGACGGACCGCACCTCGTCACCCACCTGGCGCGCGCGGGCTGGCTGCACTGGAAGGACCGGCTGCCCGACGGGCCGCCGAAGCCCGGCAAGGGCCCGCTCGCGCTGCGCGTCGCGCTGGAGACCGGCGAGGGCTTCGAACTCACCGAGGCGGGCACGAAGAAGAAGCTCGCGGTGTACGTGGTCCGGGACCCCGGCGACGTGCCGGGCGTCGCGCGACTCGGCCCCGACCCGCTCGCGGCGGAGTTCGACGAGGCCGCCCTCGCCGGCCTGCTCGCGGGGGAGCGGCGCCAGATCAAGGGCGCGCTGCGCGACCAGTCGCTGATCGCGGGGGTGGGCAACGCCTACAGCGACGAGATCCTGCACGTGGCCCGCATGTCCCCGTTCAAACTGACGGCAGCCCTGACGCCGCAGGACGTGCACACGCTCTACGAGGCGCTCCGCACCACCCTCACCGACGCCGTGGAGCGCTCCCGCGGGGTCGCCGCGGGCCGCCTCAAGGCCGAGAAGAAGAGCGGGCTGCGCGTCCACGGGCGGACCGGTGAGCCGTGCCCGGTCTGCGGCGACACGATCCGCGAGGTCAGCTTCAGCGACAGCTCCCTGCAGTACTGCCCGACCTGCCAGACGGGCGGCAAGCCACTGGCGGACCGGCGGATGTCCCGCCTGCTGAAGTAGCCCCGGGCCTCCCGGGCCTCCCGGGCGCCGCCGGGCCACGGCCGCGGGGGAGGCCCGCTCACTCGTCGCCCACCGGCAGCGCCAGCAGGCGGGTGCCGTCGGCGGTGCGGACCTCGAAGCGGCTGATCTCGTCCGGGTGGTCCGCCGCACCGCCCTGCACCATGACCCGGCCCGCGCCCCCGCCGCCCCGGACCGCCCAGCTCGCCACCGTCTGTTCGCCGCCGTCCCGGCCCACGGCGACCAGCGCGCAGACCCGGGGCCCGCCCGGATCGCGGACGTCGAGGGCCACCCGGGTGCCCCACCCCTGCGGGTCCGCGGTGAGCGTCGCCGCGACCTTGCTCACCGGGTCCCGGCCGCGCAGCGCGAACCCCGCCCCGCCCTCACCTCCGCCCCCGGCCAGCAGCGCGGCGCCCCGCCCGGCCGCGCCGAGCAGCAGCAGCGCCGCGAGCGCCGCGCCCCACACCCGCCGCCGCGCCGCCCGATGCAGCGCCCCGGCCCGGTCCACGGCCCGCTCCACCAGCAGCGGCGCGGGGCGCGCGAGGACCTCGGCCCGGCGCGGCGTCACCCACGCGTACACCCCCAACGCGTCGGCAGCCGGGCCGAGTTCGCGCAACCGCGCGGCACACACCGCGCACTGCGGCAGATGGTCCTCGAAGCGGAACCGTTCCGCCGCGTCCAGGACCCCCAGCGCGTAGGCGCCGGCGTCGCGATGCCGTTCCAGGGGCCTCATGCGTTCCTCCCGCTCTCGCCCACCGGTACGCACCCGGCGCCCGATCCGCTCAAGCGACCCGCCGATTACACTCCGCCGCATGCTGCGCGTACTGGTCGTCGACGACGAGGAGCCCGCCCTCGCCGAACTCCTCTACCTGCTGCGCGCGGACCCGCGGATCCGCAGCGCCGAGGGCGCCACCGACGCCACCGAGGCGCTGCGCCGCATCGGACGCGCCCTGGAGGACGGACCCGGCGCCGACGGAGCGATCGACGTGCTCTTCCTCGACGTCCGGATGGCGGGCCTGACCGGGCTCGACGTGGCCCGGCTGCTCGCCGGGTTCGCCCGCCCGCCGCTGGTCGTCTTCGTCACCGCCCACGAGGACTTCGCCGTCCAGGCCTTCGAGCTGAAGGCCGTCGACTACCTGCTCAAACCGGTCCGCCGCGAGCGGCTGGCCGAAGCCGTGCGCCGCGTCGCCGAACGAGCCGCCAGCGTCCCGCCACCGGCCACCGTCGCGGACCGCATCCCCGTCGAACTCGGCGGCGTCACCCGCCTCGTGGCCGTCTCCGACATCACCTACGCCGAGGCCCAGGGCGACTACGCCCGGCTGCACACCACGGACGGCGCGGGCCACCTCGTGCGCATCCCGCTCGCCACCCTGGAGGAGCGCTGGCAGCCGCTCGGCTTCGTCCGCGTCCACCGCAGCCACCTCGTCTCCCTGCACCGCATCGACGAACTCCGCCTGGACGGCGCCGGGATGACCCTGCGCGTCGGCACCGCCGAGATCGCCGTCAGCCGCCGGCACGCGAGCCGCGTACGGGAGCTGCTGATGCGGCGGGCTCCCGGCTGACCTGGGCCGCCGCCCCTTCCTCTGCCGGGCCCCGCCCGCCTACACTCCGCCCGTGTCCGAACAAGCCACCGGCCCCCGCACGCGCACGCACCGGGGCGCTCCCCGGCGGGAGGTCGTGACCGGCGAGCCCCGCACGGTGCACGGCACACCGGGACCGCGCACCCTGGGCGAGATCGACGAGCAGACCCCGCTCGGCGCCGCCTACGTCCGCTCCCTCATGCGCGGTCAACTCCGGGCCGCAGCAGCCGCGTTCGCGGTCCTGGCGCTGCCCGTCGCGGTGCTCCCGCTGTTCTTCGGGGCGCTGCGCAGCACGGCCGTCGAATGGCTCGTCCTCGGCGTCGGCTGTTACCCGTTCCTCGTCCTGATCGCATGGTGGTACGTCCGCCGCGCCGAACGCAACGAACGCGACTTCGCCGAGCTGGTCCGCGGCCGGGACAGCGGAACCCCGTGAACGAGGCGTACGCGATCCCCGCGGTGGCCGTCGTCGTGCTCGCCACCGTCCTCATCGGCGGGTTCGGGCTGCGCATCTCCCGTACGACCTCCGACTTCTACGTCGCTTCGCGCACGGTCGGTCCGCGCCTCAACGCGGCGGCGATCAGCGGCGAGTACCTGTCGGCGGCGTCCTTCCTCGGCATCGCGGGGCTGCTCCTCGTGCACGGCCCCGACATGCTCTGGTACCCCGTCGGCTACACCGCGGGCCACCTCGTCCTGCTGGTCTTCGTCGCGGCCCCGCTGCGCCGCTCGGGCGCGTACACGCTGCCCGACTTCGCCGAGGGGCGCCTGGAGTCCCGCCAGGTGCGCCGCGTCGTCAGCCTGTTCGTCGCGGGCGCCGGCTGGCTCTATCTGGTGCCCCAGCTCCAGGGCGCGGGCCTGACGCTGCAGATCCTCACCGGGGCGCCCCGGTGGTTCGGCGGGGCGCTGGTCGCCGCGGTCGTCGTGCTCGCGGTCGCGGCGGGCGGCATGCGCTCGATCACCTTCGTCCAGGCCTTCCAGTACTGGCTGAAGCTGACCGCGCTGCTGGTCCCGGCGTTCTTCCTGCTCCTGGCGTGGCGGGGGAGCGGGGGCCCGCCGGGCCACGTGCCGCCCGCCGACCTGCCCTCGGCCGGCGCCGGCGCGGGACAGCCGCTGGCCACCAGCCGTGCCGACCACCCGCTCTACGCCACGTACGGGCTGATCGTCGCGACGTTCTTCGGCACGATGGGCCTGCCGCACGTCGTGGTCCGCTTCTACACCAGCCCGAACGGCCGCGCGGCCCGCCGCACGACCGTGGTGGTGCTGGCGCTGATCGGCGCGTTCTATCTGCTGCCCCCGCTCTACGGCTGGCTGGGACGGCTCTACGCCCCCGGGCTCTCCGCCACCCATGACGCCGACGCCACGGTCCTGTTGCTGCCCGGCCTCGTCGTGGGCGGCACCGGCGGCGACCTGCTGGGGG
Organism: Streptomyces sp. NPDC049813; assembly: GCF_044465085.1. NCBI lineage: Bacteria > Bacillati > Actinomycetota > Actinomycetes > Kitasatosporales > Streptomycetaceae > Streptomyces > Streptomyces sp. NPDC049813. Next base: position 416,708 of record NZ_JBITLI010000001.1, read on the forward strand.
CCCTGGTGGCGGGCGGCGCGTTCGCGGCGTTCCTGTCGACGGCGTCCGGGCTGACGATGGCGGTGGCCGGGGTGATCAGCCAGGACGTCCTGCCGGCCCGCGGCGTACGCCACTTCCGGCTCGCCGTCGCCCTCGCGATGGCGGTGCCGCTGGCCGGGGCGCTCCTGGTGGACGGCGTCCCGGTGGCGGACGCCGTCGGCATGGCCTTCGCGGTCTCCGCCTCGTCCTTCTGCCCGCTGCTCATCCTGGGCATCTGGTGGCGCCGCCTCACCCCGCCCGGCGCCCTGGCCGGGCTCTTCCTCGGCGGCGGCTCGGCGTTCGTCGCGGTGACGTCGACGGTGGCCGGCCCCCGGACCGACGGCTGGCTCCACACGCTCCTGGCCTGGCCCGCGCTCTGGTCGGTCCCGGTCGGTTTTCTGGCCATGACCCTGGTCTCCCTGGCGACCCCCCACAAAATCCCCCCGCACACAACATCAACGATGACCCGCCTCCACCTCCCAGAAGCCCTCAGATCAGGCCCCCCAAAGGGCCGCGAGGACCCCCCACGCACGGCGGCGGCGAAAAAACCCATGCCACCCACGGCGGAGGGCGCCCCGAAGGGGCGCGGGGAACGGCGCGAGCAACCCCCACGCACGGCGACGGCGAAAACAACCACGCCACCCACGGCGGAGGGCGCCCCGAAGGGGCGCGGGGAACGGCGCGAGCAACCCCCACGCACGGCGACGGCGAAAGCAACCACGCAGCCCACGGCGGAGGGCGCCCCGAAGGGGCGCGGGGAACGGCGCGAGCAACCCCCACGCACGGCGACGGCGAAAACAACCACGCAGCCCACGGCGGCGGGCGCCCCGAAGGGGCGCGGGGAACGGCGCGAGCAACCCCCACGCACGGCCACGGCGAAAACAACCACGCCACCCACGGCGGCGGGTGCCCCGAAGGGGCGCGGGGAACGGCGCGAGCAACCCCCACGCACGGCCACGGCGAAAACAACCACGCCACCCACGGCGGCAGCCACCCCCAGCGCCCAGGCGGACCACCAGGCACCCCCCACCAGAACCCGCCCCCGCCGAACGGCGAAAGGCCCGCTCAAGTGACCGGCACCGTCACAGCAACCCTGCTGGCCCTCTGCCCCCTCCTCACCGCGACCGGCTTCCTCATCGGCAGACGCACCGCCCACCCCGCGGGCCGCAGCGACGTAGGCACCCCCGTGGAACGCGCCACCTTCGAAACCCTGCACACCGCCTCCCTGGCCGCCCCGGCCCTGCGCGCGGGCCTCACCGAGGACACAGCCCGCACCTCCGCCCGCCGCCTGCGCACCCTCCTCGGCACGGACGCCCTGGCCGTCACCAACCGCTCGGCCGTCCTGGCCTGGGACGGGGCCGCGGGCCAGCAGCACACCGGCCACGTCCTGGGCCAGGTCGTCCCGGTCCTGGCCGGAGGGCGCTCGGTCGCCTTCGACTGCGGCTGCGCGGACGTCGACTGCGCACTGCGCTGGGCGGTCGCCGCCCCGGTGGTCGCCGACGGCCGCGTCCTCGGCTCGGTCGTCGCCTACGCGCCCCGCGAGTCCGCGGTCCTGGCGCGGGCCACGGACGAGGTGGCCCGCTGGGTCTCGGTCCAGCTCGAACTCGCCGAACTCGACCGCTCCCGCACCCGGCTCATCGAGGCCGAGATCAAGGCGCTACGGGCGCAGATATCGCCTCACTTCATCTTCAACTCGCTGGCGGCGATCGCCTCGTTCGTCCGCACGGACCCCGAGCGCGCCCGCGAACTGCTGCTGGAGTTCGCCGACTTCACCCGCTACTCGTTCCGCCGCCACGGCGAGTTCACGACCCTCGCCGACGAACTGCACTCCATCGACCAGTACCTGGCGCTGGTCCGCGCCCGGTTCGGCGACCGCCTCTCGGTCACCCTGCAGATCGCGCCGGAGGTGCTGCCGGTCACGCTGCCGTTCCTGTGCCTCCAGCCCCTGGTGGAGAACGCGGTCAAGCACGGCCTGGAGGGCGCCGTGACGCGCAGCCGCATCACCATCGGGGCGACGGACGCGGGCGCCGAGGCCGAGGTGGTCATCGAGGACGACGGCGTGGGCATGGACCCCGCCCGGCTACGGGCGATCCTGCGCGGTGAGGGCGGCGCCTCGCGCGGCATCGGCCTGTCGAACGTCGACGAGCGGCTGCGCCAGGTCTTCGGCGACGCCTACGGGCTCGTGATCGAGACGGGCGTCGGCGCGGGCACGAAGATCACGGTCCGTATCCCGAAGTACCGGGCCGGCGTCCACGCCCCCTGAGCCCGGCCCCGTCGGGTCCGCCCGGCGGGGCCGCGCTCAGAACAGGTGGATGGCCAAATGGCCGAGCGGCAGCCCCAGTTGCCAGGCGGGCGTCCACACCTGCGGCCCGTCCTCCTCGTCGGGCACCGGCACGGCGTCCAGGTCAGGGGCGAGCAGCTCCGTCTCCTCCAGCCATCTCCACGCGGCGGCGGCCAGCTCCAGATCGGGGGGCCGGACGCCCGCGCCGGGCCCGGACGCCTCCCGGCCCGCGCGCTCCTCCCGCTCCGCGAAACGCGCCCGCACCCAGGCCTGCCACGGCTGGTCGTACGCCGTCAGCGAGGACCACGTGTCCAGCTGCGAGACCACCCGGATGCCGGACAGCTCGTCGTCCGAGTCGGCCAGGAAGATGGTCAGGGCGAGGGCGTCGCGCCCGGCCCGGAACTCGAACGACGTGGGGGGCATCAGATCCCCGGTGCGCAACAGCTCGTCCGCGATGTACTCGGCGTACAACCACGCCATGGGCACGACGAGTTCACCGCCGTCGGCGCCCCTGGCGCCTCCCTGGCTCTCGTGGGACATCCTTTCCTGCCTTCCTCCGGTCCGTGCGCTTCGCCGGCCCCCGGACCCCACCCGTCCAACGCACCGGGGAGGACAGCGGATTACTCAACCGAGGAAACGCCACCCTGAGCAAGGCGCTTTACCGATGCTTGACCCGGCCTTCTGTTTCACCGCAGGTCGGGCGCGTAACCCGGAAGGACGCCGCGCAACGCACGCAACGCGTAATACGCGCGGGACTTGACGGTACCCGGGGGGATGCCGAGTGCTCGTGCGGCCTCCGCCACGCTGGCGCCCTTGAAGTAGACCTCCAGCAGCACCGCCCGGTGCTCGGGGCTGAGCGTGGCCACCGCCTCCCGCACGTCGAGCGCGGCGGCGGAGCGCTCGGCGTGGTCGCCGCAGACCCGCGCGCTCTCCAGGACCGCATCGCCCACCTCGGCGGGCCGGGCGAGCCGCGCCCGGCGGGCGTCGATGGCGAGCCGCCGCCCCACCGTGAAGAGCCAGGGCCGCACCGACTCGAACCGGGCGTCGAGCGCCTCCGGGTGCTGCCAGGCCCGTACGTACGTCTCCTGGACCAGGTCCTCCGCGCGCTGCCGGTCCCCGTCGCACAGGCGCAGCAGGAAGGAGAACAGCGGCCCGCCGTGCTCCCGCTGGACCTGGGCGAGGTCCGCCTCCGGGGTCGTGCGTCTCGTGAGCGCCGTCGTCATGCGCGTATGGCAACGCAGGGCGCCCCGCGGGCCCAGGGGGCACGCGCGGCTCTGCGGTCAGCGGTCGATGCCGTCGACGAACGGTGCGGCGAGCGGGCCGGGCGGAGTACCGGCGTGATTGACGGCCATTCAGGGAAACGCCCGGTATGGGGTCTTGACTCCAACCTGTCCGCATATGTGGATACCTAAGGCGAAAATCATACCGGTATGCGCCGCTCTGTCCCCCAACCGCAAGGAGTCCGCTCGATGACAGCCACGCCAGCCACGCCAACCACGCCGGAAGCGACGCCTACGCCGGCCACCACGCCCGCGACCGGCACGACGGCCACGACAGGTCCGGCGACGCGGCCCGCCAGGACACGCAGACCGGCGCCGGCGCCACCCGGCCCGCGCGGGGGCGGGCCCCGCCGGGTGCGGCCGGTGGCCGGGCTCCTCCTGGCCGCACTCGGCTGCCTCGCCACCGCGGGGTGCGCCACCCCCTCCGACGCGCCCGCCCGCACGCCCGTCGCGGGCTCGGGCGGCCACTCCGCCCCGCCGCGGGCCCGCGGCTTCACGCTCGTCGCGTCCGGCGACGTGCTGCCGCACACGTCGATCATCGAGCGGGCCCGCGCGGACGCGGGCGGCACCGGCCACGACTTCCGGCCGATGCTCGCCGGGGCCCGGTCGGTCGTCGCCCCGGCGGACCTCGCGATCTGCCACATGGAGACGGTGTACGGCGAGCCCGGCCACTACAGCGGCTACCCGGCGTTCAAGTCCCCGCCGCAGGTCGCCGCGGGCCTGCGCGCCACCGGCTACGACTCCTGCTCGACGGCCTCCAACCACACCCTGGACGACGGCGCCGACGGCATCGCCCGCACCCTGGGCGCCCTCGACCGGGCGGGGATCGCGCACGCGGGCTCCGGCCGCACCGCCGCGGAGGGGCGCGGCCCGGCGTGGCTGCGCGCGGGTGACGCCAAGGTCGCCCAGCTCGCCTACACCTACGACACGAACGGTTATCCGCTGCCTCAAGGGCGGCCCTGGGCCGTCAACCTGATGGAGCGTCAGCGCGTCGTCGCCGACGCCCGCGCCGCGCGGAAGGCGGGCGCCGACGTCGTCGTCGTGTCGCTGCACTGGGGCACCGAATGGCAGGACGCCCCCGACGACCGCCAGCTGAGCCTCGGCAAGGAACTCACCGCGTCCCGCACCCGCGGCCGCCCCGACATCGACCTGATCCTCGGCACCCACGCGCACATCCCGCAGGCCTACGAGAAGGTCAACGGCACCTGGATCATCTACGGCATGGGCGACCAGGTCGCCGGCGAGATGTTCAACTACGACGGCGCCCGGGACGCCCGCGGCAACATGGGCACCCTCGGCCGCTTCACCTTCGCCCCGCCCACCCGCCCCGGCGCGCGCTGGCAGGTGACGAAGGCCGAGTACGTGCCCGCCTGGTTCGACGTACGCGCAGGCCGCGTCGTGAACCTGAACCGGGCCATCGACCGGGGCGCGGCCCTCAGCGCCGTCCGCGACCGCATCCGCCGGGCCGTCCTCAGCAGGGGCGCCGCGCAGGACGGCCTCCTGATGGGGGACTGACCCGGCGCCGCCGGGCCGCTACCGCTCAGGCGGGCTCTGCGCCAGTTCGGAGTGGTTGCGTGAGTACCCGAAGTAGACGACGAGGCCGATGACGAACCAGACGGCGAACCGCACCCACGTCTGCCACTGGAGGAACGTGATCAGCCAGATCGAGAAGACGACACCCAGCGCGGGCACCACGGGCATCCCCGGCGTGCGGAACGTGCGCGGCAGCTCCGGCTGCCGGTAGCGCAGCACGATCACCGCGACGCACACCACGACGAACGCCAACAGGATGCCGATGTTGGTCAGTTCGGCCGCCTCGCCGATCGGCAGGAAACCGGCGATGGCGGCCGACGCGACCCCGACGATCCAGGTCACGCGCGTCGGCACGTGCCGGGTCGGATGCGTCTTCGCGAACCACTTCGGCAGCAGCCCGTCCCGGGACATGGAGAACCAGACGCGGGTGACCCCCAGCATGAAGGTGAACATGACGGTCAGGATGCCGATGATGGCGCCGACCGCGATCACGTCCGCGAGCCCGCTCAGCCCGGCCGCCTTGAACGCGGTCGAGAAGCCGCTCTCGGGGTCGATGTCCTTGTAGTCCTGCATCCCGGTCAGGACCAGGCACGCCAGCACGTACAGCACCATCGAGATGGCCAGCGAGTACAGGATCGCCTTCGGCATGTGGCGCTGCGCGTCCTTGGACTCCTCGGCGGCCGTGGACATGGCGTCGTAGCCGAAGACCGCGAAGAAGACGGTGGCAGCGCCGGTGAACGCGCCACTCACCCCGAACGGGAAGAACGGCGTGTAGTGCCCTGTGTTGATGTGGAAGAGGCCCACGCCGATGACGAGCAGGACGACCAGCACCTTGAGCACGACGACGACCGTCTCGAAGCGGGCCGCGTTCTTGATGCCGAGGGTCAGCAGGTAGGCGATGAGCAGGCACAGCGCCGCGGCGAACAGGTCGACCCTGTGGCCGTCGCCCGTGCCCGGCGCCCCCAGCATCCAGTGCGGCAGGTCGAGCCCCATCTCGCCGAGCAGGAAGCTGAAGTACCCCGAGATGCCGATGGCCACGACGGCGACGATCGCGGTGTACTCCAGGAGCAGGTCCCAGCCGATGAACCAGCCGGCGAGCTCGCCGAGCACCGCGTAACCGTAGGTGTACGCCGATCCGGCCTTCGGGATGAGCCCGGCGAACTCGGCGTAGGAGAGGGCCGCCGCCGCGCTGGCCACACCCGCGATGAGGAAGGAGATCAGCACCGCGGGCCCCGCGGTGCCGTTGGCGACCGTGCCGGCGAGGGTGAAGATGCCCGCGCCGATGATGCCGCCGACCCCGATCGCGGTCAGCTGCCACAGGCCCAGCGAGCGGGTCAGCTGTCCTTCCTTGCCCGCCCCGGCCGCGGTGTCGTCGATCCGGTCGATCGGTTTGCGGCGGAGCACGCCCTGTCCCGTGCGCGGACGTGGGGGAACGGCCATGAGCTCACCTCTTCGCAGACGTGACGGCTGACGGCCGATCATGATGCACCCGTGACGGCGGCGGGGGAAGACGCCGCGCCCCACCGGGGCCGCGCCGGGTTACGGCACGACCGTGACAGGCCAGCGGCCCGCCTTCACCAGGCGGACGGCGACCGAGCCGACGATGCGGTGTCCGGCCTGTTCGGAGGCGCCGACGACCACGGCGTCCGCCGTGAGCTGGTCGGCGGCGGCGACCAGCCCGTTGAACGGGTCGCCGCGGAAGGTGTGGAACTCCCAGCGCACGTCGTATATGTCCTTCACCCGCTCCGTGGCCTGCCGGATCTCCGCGATGAGGCTCTCCGCGATCTCGTCGGTCGTCTCCGCCACGGGTACGCCGAGCGCGGCGCCCGCCGCCATCACGGGCTGGACGTAGACGACGGCGAGCAGCGCGCGCTGGCGGCGGGCCAGGCCCCCCGCGTAGGCCGCGGCGCGGAAGGAGGAGTCGGAGCCGTCGACCCCGACGACGATCACCTTCGGGCCGTCCGTACCGCGTTCGAACTGGTGTGGCTGCTGATCGGTCACGCGCAGAGGCTAGCGGAACCCCCAGGTGGGACAAGGGGCGGGGGAGAGCCGGACCCTCCGGTTCCGGTGCGGGCCGCCGCCGCTCAGCGCACGGACGTCAGCCGGGCGAAGACCACGACGTTGCCGGTGTAGCCGCTGTGCTCGGAGAATCCGCCGCCACAGGTGATGACGCGCAGCTCCGGGGCGCCGGTGGAGCCGTAGACCTTCGTGCCGGGGAAGTGCGCCTTGGCGAAGACGTCGATGCCGTAGATCTCGAAGATCGCCGTCCTGCCGTCCGCGCGGGCGACCTCGATGTGGTTGCCCTTCTTGAGGGAGCCCAGGCCGTAGAAGACGGCGGGTCCGCGCTGGTTGTCGACGTGGCCGACGACGACGGCCGTGCCGTTCTCCCCGGGGGCGACCGCGCCGGTGAACCAGCCCGCCAGATTGGGGTCCTCGGGCGGCGGCGCGTCCACCCAGCCCTCCGCGTCCAGCCCGACCTGCGTCACCGGGGCGTCCACCTGGATCGCCGGGATCCGCACGCGCTGGGGCGGCGAGAACGACAGCACCCCGGCCGGTCTCGGCGGGGAGGCGGGGGAGTGGCCGTCCGTGGCCGCGGCGGCGGCCGAGGCGGGCTGGGGCGGGCCGAGGTCGAACTCCCCCGACCCGTTGCGGATCAGTGCGAGGCCGGTCAGCAGCACCAGCGCCAGAGCCCCCCAGGGGGCCCGCTTGCGCGGCTGTTCCTCGTCGGCGGACCGTGCGTCGGACATGGGCTCTTCCCCTCTGGTGGCGGCGCGGCCGCGACCGTTGCGCGTAGGCAGACGCTAAGCGGGCCCCGGGCGGGGGGCGACGGGACGAGGGCGAACGGGTGGTGGCACCCGGGGCGGGACACCCCGCCGGTGCGCCATCCGAGTTGACGTACGCCGGACCGCGGGGACCGGGTGTGACCTGCGGTGATGGCGGGGCGAGCGGCGTGCGCCCCGGTGTGTCGGCTCACCGGTACGGCCGAGCCCCGAAGTGCGGTGGCGCACCCGGCATCTGAGGGTTCGTCTGGGAGGCGTTCTCGCCGATCTTCCCGGGACCTCTCCCGGGAGCGTCTTCCGCGGAGGATCTTCATGCGTACCACCCGCGCCCTGGCGGTGTCCGCCGTCGTGTCCGCCGCGGTCGGCCTCGCCGCCCCCGCCGCCTCCGCGTGGACGGAGCCGTCCACCATCACCGCAGGACCGGGCGCCGTGCCGCGCGGAGGGCAGCTGACGGTCACCGTCACCGGAGCCACCTGTGCGTCCGGCGGGGTCGCGCGCTCCGACGCGTTCGGCACCGCCGCCCTGATCGCGGTCCCCGGCCGCGGGACCGCGCGGGCCACCGCGACCGTCCGCGGCGCCGCGGGGCCCGGCGCGCACGACATCAGCGTCAACTGCCAGGGGCTGACGGTGACCAGGCCGGCCGCCTTCACCGTCATCCAGGGCGGGGTGCACGGCGGTTTCGGCGGTGCCCACGAGACCGGCGCCACCCCCACCGACATGGCGATCGGCGGCGTGCTCGTCGCCTCCTCGCTCATCGGCGGCGGCGTGTTCTGGCTGCGCCGCCGCGCGGAGAACAAGAGCTGAGCACGGCAGGGGACGTCAGCCCTTGCCGTCACCGGTCCGGCGCCGCGCCAGGGAGTACGCGGTGCCGAGCGCGCCGGTGATCAGCGCCGCGCCGAGGCCGATCTCGCGCAGGTCGAAACCGCCGATGCTGCCGCCGACCCCGGCCTTGACGCCGTGATCGATGGGCGGCGGCGTGGGGTCGTGGGGCCGGTCGCCCTCGATCGTGAGGTCCAGCGAGCGGGGCCGGTGGCCGTCGCAGGAGAACTTCACGGAGTACATCGCACCCCGCTTGGCGTCCCAGTCGACCGTGACGGAGCGCGAGCTGTGGCGGCCGGTGAGCGTGATGGTGTCGAAGATCCCGGCGCTGACCTCGGTCGTTCCCTCGCAGCCGGTCTGGGAGAGCATCACCTGCCCGCCCGGGGCGACGGTGGTCGGCGAGGCGTTGACCTCGAACGCGACGTCGTCCCCCGCCGCGGCGGGGGACGAGGTGAGGGCGAGTGCGGCGACGGACAGCACGGCGGCGGAAACGGCGCGTATCGCGTGCATGGAGATTCCTCCGGGTCCACGAGGAGCAGCTGCGGACCGGTTCCGCGCGCTTGGGGGACAAACACCTCGGTGCCGGAAACGCTAGATAAAGACCCGTATGGTCGCTATTCCTGTCGCGCGAATGGGGGACGGGCCAGTGGTGCCAAGGGTCACCGGGCCCCCGGGAAGAGCATCAGGAACGGGTCCGCGGTCGCCGCGACGCCCCGGCTGTAGGGCGCGTCGAAGTCCCAGATCAAGAAGAGCAGGAAAGCGATGAGGGACGAGAAGAGACCGGCGAGGATCAACTCGCGGCGGGTGCGCCGGATCTGCAGCGCGAAGATCATGCCGATGGTCACCAGGGCGCCCACGACCAGGCCGAACCAGACGACGCCCGGCATCGTGGCGCCGGTCGAGTCCGCCCGCGCGTTGCGCGCGTCGTCCGCCGCCGTCACCTGGTCCAGCAGCGGCTGGTAGGCCTGGGCCTGGAAGTCGTTCTCCGGCTCGAAATCGGTCACGTCGTGCCGCACCTTGTCGAACAGCTGGGTGCCCTTGTCGGTCAGCTCCCCCTTGGTCCGCATCGCGTGCCACTCCGTGGTCACGACATGGCTGACATAGGCGTCGACATCCGCCCGGATCCTGGTCCGGACGTCGGCGGGGTAGACGCGGACCCGCTCGTGGATCTCGTGCAGCGCCTGCGCCTCGTTGCGCACGTGGTCCTGGGCGGCGCTGCGGGCCTCCCAGGCACCGGCGATGGCCAGGCCGAGGACGATCGCGTAGACCACCCCGATCATCATCGTCATGTACTCGATGACGTCCGGGGTCTCGGTCGGGTCGTCGTCGTCACCGATCCTGCGCTGCTGGAGCACCTGGACGATCAGCACGACCGCACAGACAGCGACCATCGCGAGAGCAAGAACAAGCCATTCCGACATCAAAACCTCCACACGGGTTCAGCGGGGGCGCAGTGCGGCGACCGCGAGCACCGCGGGCGCGGTGATGAGCAAGGTGAGCGTGACGAGCGACGGTCCGCCGCGGGGCGGTGCCCGGTGCACGGCCGGGCGGCGGACGGGGTAGTGCACGGCCGCGGGGGCCGGCGTCGGGGACGCCGAGGGCGTCGGGGCCGGTGCCGGGCTCGGCGGTGGCGGCGTGGGGGTGGGCGTGGGCGCCGGACGGGTCGGTGAGGGCGGCGGCGGAGGCTGGGCGGGCGGCGGCGCCGGGCGCTCGGGCGCGGGGGCCGGCGGGGGCGCCGGAGGCGGCGGGGTGGGCCGGGGCGGCGACGGTTTCGGTGGCGTCGGTTTGGGCGTCGGGGTCGGCTTGGGCGTCGGGGTCGGCTTCGGTGGGGGCGTGCTCGGCTCCGGACTGCACCAGTCGCCGCCGTCGCCCGCGACCGCCACGGCGCCGCCCGGACCGCCGCCGACCGAGGCGTAGGCACAGGCGTCGGCCGGGGCGAGGGGCACGGCGGCGGCGACGGGGGCGCCGCACAGCCAGGCCACGGCCACCGCCGCGACGACTCGGGTGACCAGGGCCGACCTGGCCCGCATGGTTGGGTGCACGAGCGAGATCATGAGCGGTGCGGCGCCCGGGCGGGTGCTCGACGGCGCGGAATACTCCGAAGGAGGGGATCGGCGGCATGCGTGTTTGACGCCCGTGCCGTCCCCCGTCCGGGTCAACGAATCCGGGACGGCGTTGAACGCACCCGCCGCTCCCGCCCGTATCCAGTGCCAGGTGCGGACCCGACCGGGTCTGCACAACACCCAAGCATCATGCGGGAGTTGACGATGAAGACGTCCTGGCGGAACGCCTCGCTCGCGGTGAGTGCCGCGGCCCTGCTCGCGCTGACGACGGCGTGCGGCCAGGAAGCCGGCGGCACGTCCACGACCGGCCAGAACGTGGGCAACGCCGCGCCGGCGCAAGGCGGTTACGGCTCCGACGGGTACGGCTCGTCCCAGCAGGACAAGGCGGACTCGGCGCCGAAGGCGAAGGCCGCGGGGCAGCTGGCGGTGTGGGACAGCAAGAAGCTCGGGAAGGTCCTCACGGACAGCGCCGGATTCACGCTCTACCGCTTCGACAAGGACACCGCGCAGCCGCCAGCCTCGAACTGCGACGCGGCCTGCCTGAAGACGTGGCCGGCCGTCCCGGCGAGCGGCGTGCAGGCAGCGCCCGGCGTCGACCCGGCCCTGATCGACGAGGTGACCGCCGCCGACGGCACCAAACAGCTGACCGTCGACGGCTGGCCGATGTACCGCTACGCCATGGACGCCGGCCCGGGCGACGCCAAGGGACAGGGCGTCGGCGGCACCTGGTACGCGGCGGCCCCCGACGGGAAGAAGGCGAGCCCGGCCGCGGCCGGACAGCCCGCCGACCTCGCCGGCCTTTCCACCCGCAAGGACCCGGAGCTCGGCGAGATCGTCGTCGACAAGAACGGGATGACCGTCTACCGCTTCCTGAAGGATTCCGCCTGGCCCATCAAATCCAACTGTGTCGGCGCTTGTGCGCAGAAATGGCCCGCGGTCGCGCCGGTCGCCAAGAACGACACCGAGAACATTCCGCTCAAGGGCTACATGACCTTCGACCGGCCCGACGGTTCCCCGCAGCAGACCCTGAACTGCTGGCCGGTCTACACCTTCTCCGGTGACAGGAAGCCCGGGGACACCAACGGGCAGGGCGTCGGCGGGACTTGGTACGCGGCCGCGCCGGACGGCAAGCCCGTGGGCGCCCCCGCGAAGTGACCGAGGCGACGGCGGGGCGTCCGGTGCGCGGGGCACAGTAGAGTCGTCACAGGATCGGAATGGCCGGTCCGTTCTCCCTCGGGCCGCGAAAAGGGCCGAAGGCGGGAACGGACCGGTTCTTTTCGGGCCGGACAGCGTGGCTTTCGGGGCGGTTTCGGATCTCTGTCACCTGGCACGTGCCGCAGGCAGTGACCGAGAACGGATGGTCAATTTCCGTTTTGACTCGCCCCTTTGGCGGCTGATCAGTAGCCTCTGCTCGAACACCGGCTCGCCTACGCCTTGGAGAGAGTGATGGAGCGTCCTGCCTGGGCCCCGCAGGGCATCGACATCTCGGTGCCCAGCGTGTCCCGGATCTACGACTACTACCTGGGCGGTTCGCACAACTTCGAGGTGGACCGGGAGGCGGCGCGCAAGGCCATGGAGTTCCTGCCGGGCCTGCCCAAGATCATGCAGGCGAACCGGGCGTTCATGCGGCGGGCCGTGCGCCACGCCGTCGACGAGGGCCTGACCCAGTTCCTCGACATCGGCTCCGGCATCCCCACGTTCGGCAACGTCCACGAGGTGGCGCAGCAGGCGAGCCCCGGCGCCCGCGTGGTCTACGTCGACCACGACCCGGTCGCCGTCGCGCACAGCCGGGCCGTCCTCGACGGCGACCCGGACACCGCGGTCGTCGCGGCCGACCTGCGCAAGCCGCAGGAGATCCTGCGCAGCCCCGAGGTCACCGAACTCCTGGACCTGGAACGGCCGGTGGCGCTTCTCCTCGTCGCCGTGCTGCACTTCATCGAGGACGCCGACGACCCCTACGGGGCGGTGGCCGAGCTCGGCGAGGCGCTCGCGCCCGGCAGCCTGCTGATCGTCACGCACGCGACCTACGAGGGCATGCCCGTCCCGGCGGAGCGGGCCGGCGGCGCCGTCGACGTCTACCGGAACGATGTCCGTAATCCGCTGATCATGCGGAGCCGCGAGGAGATCGGCCGGTTCTTCCAGGGGTACGAGGTGGTCGAGCCCGGCATCGTGCCGATGCCGGTGTGGCGGCCGCAGACGGCGCCCGAGGACGAGGACCCGTTCACCTTCGCGGGCTATGTGGGAGTGGGGCGCAAGGCGTGAGCGAAGAGCCGGGCGGGCCGGAGGACAGACTGCGCAGGTTCGCCACGATCTGGAGCCGGGCGATCTTCCCGGTGACGGCGACGTCGCTGACCCGGCCCGAGTTCGAGGAGAAACTCGTGCCGCTCGCCCGCCGGCTGCGCGAGGCGCTGGCCGCACGGGCGCTGGACGCCGCACAGGGACAGGCCGTCGGCGCCGCCCTGATCGACGCCCACTGCACCGACCCCGAGGCGCTCAGCCGCACCCTCGACGTGGTCGACGCCTACCTCGTCCTGTACTGCGGCGAGGAGGCCCGCACCGCGGAGCGCGAGGACGACCTGCGGGCTCGCTGCGCCCGCCTCCAGCACACGGTCGCCGCCGGCTTCGCGGCCGCCCTGCGCGAACGGACGCGGGCCGAGCAGGAGGCCATCTCGCTCGCCGCGCTCAACGCCCGCAGCGCCGTCGCCGAGGCGCTGCACGCGAGCGAGGCCCGCTTCCGCGCGGTCTTCCACGGCGCCGCGATCGGCATCAGCATCGCCTCCCTCGACGGCACGGTCCTGGAGGTCAACGACGCGCTGGTCCGGATGTTCGGCGGCGCCGAGGGGATGCTGCGCGGCCGCAACGTCGCGGAGTGGACCCACCCCGACGACGCCCCGCAGGTGTGGCACCTCTACCACGAGCTGGTGCGCGGCGACCGCGAGCACTACCGCGTGGAGAAGGCCTTCCACCGGCCCGACGGCACCGCCCTGTGGACGAACCTGACGGTCTCGCTGCTGCGCGACGCCGAGGGCGTCCCGCAGTACCAGCTGGCGCTCCTGGAGGACACGACCGAACGCCGCCTGCTCAACCTGCGGCTGCGGTACGAGGCCACGCACGACGCGCTCACCGGGCTGCCCAACCGCACTCTGTTCTCCGAACGCCTGGAGAAGGTGCTCGCCTCCGGCGAGGGCATGCGGTTCGGGCTCTGCTACCTCGACCTCGACGGGTTCAAGACCGTCAACGACAGTCTCGGCCACGCCGTCGGCGACCGGCTCCTCGTCGAGGTCGCCGACCGGCTGCAGGCCTGCGCGACCGCGCCCGGCGAGATGGTCGCCCGGCTCGGCGGCGACGAGTTCGTCGCGCTCACCACCGGCCGGGACACCGAGGCGGAGGTCGACGAGCTGGCCGGCCGCATCATGGGAGCGCTCGCCTCGCCGATCCGGATCGACGGCCGCGAGCTGACCGTGCGCGGTTCCATCGGCATCGTCGAGGGCCCGGTCGGCGACCGCAGCCCCGCGGAGGTGCTGCGCAGCGCCGACATCACGATGTACCGGGCCAAGTCCGCGGGCGGCAACCGCTACGAGCTGGCCGACCCCGAGGCCGACGCCCGCGCGATCACCCGGCACGGGCTGACGACGGTGCTGCCCGCGGCGCTGGACCGGGGCGAGTTCTTCATCGAGTACCAGCCGCTCGTGCACCTCGGCGACAGCAGCGTGCGCGGGGCCGAGGCACTGGTGCGGTGGCGCCACCCGCAGCACGGAGTGCTCGGCCCCGACCGGTTCATCCCGCTCGCCGAGCACACCGGTCTGATCGTGCCGCTCGGCCGCTGGGTGCTGGAGGAATCGGTCCGCCAGGCCCGCGTCTGGCAGGACCGCCACGAGGAGGCCGGGCCGCTGCGCATCAACGTGAACCTGTCGCCGATGCAGCTCGCCCACCCCGGCCTGGTCGCCGACACGGTCGACATCCTGGAGCGGGCCGGGCTCGCGCCCGGGGCGCTGTGCCTGGAGGTGACGGAGTCGGCGCTCATCGGGGCGGACGACGACCTGCTCAAGCCGCTGCGGCGGCTCTCGGAGATGGGCGTCGACATAGCGCTCGACGACTTCGGTACGGGGTACTCGAACCTGGCGAATCTGCGGCGCCTGCCGGTGAACGTGCTGAAGCTCGACCGCTCCTTCACGCAGGGCATGCAGCAATTCCCCGCCGATCCCGTCGACCTGAAGATCGTCGAGGGGATCGTGGCGCTCGCCCACAGTCTGGACCTCGCGGTCACGGTCGAGGGGGTGGAGACGGGGGCGCAGGCCGAGCAGTTGCGGGAGCTGGGGTGTGACACGGCTCAGGGCTGGTACTACGCCCGGCCCGGGCCGCCGGACCGCCTCCACGAGCTTGCTCTCGCCGACGCCACGGGCTGACCCGGGGCCCACCCGGCGCGGGCCCGCCCCTGATGGGCCGTCGCTCGACCGCGGGTCCGGGGGGGGGAACTGCGCGACCAGCCCCCACCGGGCGGTCGGCCGAACGAGGTCCTTTCAGGGGCGCGGGGAACTGCGCACACAGCCGAAGCGGCCCGCGCCCCGCGAACCCCGGGTCACCCCTCCCGCTCCGTCAGCATCCGCTGCAACTCCCGGGCCGCCCGAGGCGGAGCCACATCACTGCGGTGGGCCAGCGCGATGGTCCGCTGCAACCCGGGCCGAGCCAGCGCGGTGACCCGCAGATCCGCCCCGGCCCGCACCGCGACCATCCGCGGCACCACCGCCACCCCGAGCCCCGCCCGCACGAACCCCAGCACCGCGTCCATCTCCCCGCCCTCGACCGCGAAGTCCGGCTCGAACCCCTGCGCCCGGCACGCCGCCACGGTCAGCTCCCGCAGGTCGTACCCGTGCCGGAACATCACCAGGCGCTCCCCCTCCAGGTCGCTGACCCGCACCGACGCGCGCCCGCCCCCGGGCCGGCGCGCGGCCGGTGAGGAGACCACGACCAGCTCCTCACGGAGCAGCTCCCGGGTCGTCAGCGCCGGCGCGGGCGACGGCAGGGGCAGCACCACGAGCGCCAGATCCAGCGCCCCCCGCGCCAGCTCGCGCACGAGGTCGTGCGAGCCGCCCTCCTCGATGAGCAGCTGGATGCCGGGGTAGCGGTCGTGGAAGGCGCGCAGCACGTCCGGCAGCAGGCCCGTGCAGAGCGACGGCGTCGCTCCGAGCCGCACCCGACCGCGCCGCAGCTGCACCAGCTCCTGGACCTCGTGCCGCGCGGTGTCCGCGTCCGCGAGGATGCGCCGGGCCAGTGGCAGGAGCGCCTCGCCCGCGTCGGTCAGGGTGATGTTCCCCCGGGCCCGCTGGAAGAGGTCGGCGCCCAGCTCCCGCTCGAGCGCGCGGATCTGCTGGGACAGCGAGGGCTGGGCGACATGGACCCGTTCGGCGGCGCGCGTGAAGTGCCGGGTCTCCGCCACCGCGACGAAGTACTGGAGCTGTTGGAACTGCATAGGACCAGATTAGTTCCTTGCATAGGCAATGCCTATGGAAATGAGCCGGACCATGTCTTGGACCGATCGGCTCCCTCGGCCCTACCGTCTTCTTCCATGGCTCTGGCAACGCGGACGGACCGACGACCGTCCATGACGCGCTCCATCTGGGACAGCTCCCTCGGCAAGAAGACCGTGATGGCTGTCAGCGGCATCGTGATGCTGCTCTACCTGGTCGCGCACATGATCGGGAACCTGAAGATCTTCTTCGGTCCCGGGGAGATCAACCACTACGCCCACTGGCTGCGCACCATGGGCGAGCCGGTCCTGCACTACGAGTGGGCCCTGTGGCTCGTCCGCGTCGTGCTCGTGGTCGCCGTCGTGGCCCACGCCACCTCCGCGTACCAGCTCAGCCGCCGCGACCTCAAGGCGCGCCCGGCCAAGTACGCGCACAAGAAGCCGGGCGCGAGCTACGCCACGCGCACCATGCGCTGGGGCGGCGTCATCCTCGGCCTCTTCATCGTCTGGCACCTGCTCGACCTGACGACCGGCACCGTGCACCCCGGCGGGTACGAGCACCTGCACCCGTACCAGAACATCATCGACACGTTCTCGACCTGGTACGGCAACGTCATCTACATCGCCGCGATGCTCGCCCTCGGCCTGCACGTCCAGCACGGGTTCTGGAGCGCCGCGCAGACCCTCGGCGTCGGCAGCCGGACCCGCGACCGCGTCCTGAAGACCGTCGGCAACGTCCTCGCCGTACTGCTCACGCTCGGCTTCATCGCCGTGCCCGTGGGCGTCATGACCGGATTGGTGAGCTGAACAGCATGAGCACGTACGCGCAGTACACGACCGGCGAACCGGTCGCCGACACCAAGGCCCCCGCCGGGCCCGTCGCCGAGCGCTGGGACACCCGCCGCTTCGAGGCGAAGCTGGTCAACCCCGCCAACCGGCGCAAGCACACCGTCATCGTCGTCGGCACCGGTCTCGCGGGCGGCAGCGCCGGCGCCACGCTGGCCGAACAGGGCTACCACGTCGTCCAGTTCTGCTACCAGGACTCGCCGCGCCGCGCCCACTCGATCGCCGCGCAGGGCGGCATCAACGCCGCCAAGAACTACCGCAACGACGGCGACTCCGTGCACCGCCTCTTCTACGACACGGTCAAGGGCGGCGACTTCCGCGCCCGCGAGTCGAACGTGCACCGGCTCGCCCAGATCTCCGTCGAGATCATCGACCAGTGCGTCGCGCAGGGCGTGCCGTTCGCCCGCGAGTACGGCGGCCTCCTCGACACCCGGTCCTTCGGCGGCGTCCAGGTCTCCCGCACCTTCTACGCCCGCGGCCAGACGGGCCAGCAGCTGCTGCTCGGCGCCTACCAGGCACTCAGCCGCCAGGTCGCCGCCGGGAACATCGAGCTGCATCCCCGTACCGAGATGCTCGACCTCGTGGTCGTCGACGGCAAGGCGCGCGGCATCGTCGCCCGCGACCTGATCACCGGGAAGATCGACACGTACTTCGCGGACGCCGTCGTCCTCGCCTCCGGCGGCTACGGCAACGTCTTCTACCTCTCCACGAACGCCATGAACTCCAACGCGACCGCCGTCTGGCGGGCGCACCGGCGCGGCGCCTACTTCGCCAACCCCTGCTTCACGCAGATCCACCCCACCTGCATCCCGCGCACCGGCGACCACCAGTCGAAGCTGACGCTGATGAGCGAGTCGCTGCGCAACGACGGGCGCATCTGGGTGCCGAGGGCCGCGGGCGACGACCGCCCGGCGAACGAGATCCCCGAGGCCGAGCGCGACTACTACCTGGAGCGCATCTACCCGGCGTTCGGCAACCTCGTGCCCCGCGACATCGCCTCCCGCGCCGCGAAGAACGTGTGCGACGAGGGCCGGGGGGTCGGCCCCGGCGGGCAGGGCGTCTACCTCGACTTCGCCGACGCCATCGCGCGCATGGGCCGGGGGGCCGTCGAGGCCAAGTACGGCAACCTCTTCGACATGTACCAGCGGATCACCGACGAGGACCCGTACCAGGTACCCATGCGGATCTATCCGGCCGTGCACTACACGATGGGCGGCCTGTGGGTCGACTACGACCTCCAGACCACCGTGCCGGGCCTCTTCGCGATCGGCGAGGCCAACTTCTCCGACCACGGCGCCAACCGGCTCGGCGCCTCCGCCCTGATGCAGGGCCTCGCCGACGGCTACTTCGTCCTGCCGGCCACCATCAACGACTACCTGGCGAAGAACCCGCACACCGACGAGGTGGACGCCGCGCACCCGGCGACCGTCGAGGTCGTGCGGGAGACCGAGGAGCGGCTCGCGCGGCTCCTCGCCGTCGACGGGGACCGCACCCCGGACTCCTTCCACCGCGAACTCGGCGAACTCATGTGGGAGTTCTGCGGCATGGCCCGCACCGAGACCGGCCTGCGCAAGGCGCTCGAACGCATCCCGCAGATCCGCGAGGAGTTCTGGCGCCGGATCAAGGTCCCGGGCACCGGAGAGGAGTTCAACCAGTCCCTGGAGAAGGCGAACCGCATCGTCGACTACCTGGAGCTCGCCGAGCTGATGTGCCTCGACGCGCTGCACCGCGCCGAGTCCTGCGGCGGCCACTTCCGCGAGGAGTCCCAGACCCCGGACGGCGAGGCCGAGCGGCGCGACGAGGAGTTCTCCTACGCCGCCGCCTGGGAGTTCACCGGGAGCGGCGAAGCCCCCGCCCTGCACAAGGAAGACCTCGTCTTCGAGTACGTCCACCCCACCCAGCGGAGCTACGCATGAAGCTCACCCTGCGCGTCTGGCGCCAGCGCGACGCCGACGCCGACGGCGCCATGTCCACGTACGAAGTGGACGGCATCTCCCCGGACATGTCGTTCCTGGAGATGCTCGACACCCTCAACGAGGAACTCATCGTCACGGGCGAGGACCCCGTCGCCTTCGACCACGACTGCCGCGAGGGCATCTGCGGCGCGTGCAGCCTGGTGATCAACGGGGACGCGCACGGCCCCGAGCGCACCACCACCTGCCAGTTGCACATGCGCTCCTTCCACGACGGCGACACGATCGACATCGAGCCGTGGCGGGCCTCCGCGTTCCCCGTCATCAAGGACCTCGTCGTCGACCGCTCGGCCTTCGACCGGATCATCCAGTCCGGCGGCTACGTCACGGCGCCGACCGGCGCCGCCCCCGAGGCCCACTCCACCCCGGTGCCCAAGCCGGACGCGGACTTCGCCTTCGAGCACGCCGAGTGCATCGGCTGCGGCGCCTGCGTGGCCGCCTGCCCCAACGGCGCGGCCATGCTCTTCACCTCCGCCAAGGTCAACCACCTGAACGTGCTGCCGCAGGGCGCGCCCGAGCGTGAGACCCGCGTCCTGGACATGGTCGCGCAGATGGACGAGGAGGGCTTCGGCGGCTGCACCCTGACCGGCGAGTGCGCCACGGCCTGCCCCAAGGGCATCCCGCTCTTCTCCATCACCAGCATGAACAAGGAGTGGCTGCGCGCCCAGCGCAAGGTGAGCCGCGGCTGACCCATCGGACGTCCCGCGAACAGCGCGGGGTGGGCGGGGCCGGGGGCTGGTGCTCTCCCGGCCCCGTCATCGCGTCGCCCTCACCTCTTTGTACGCTCCTCCCGTGGAGCCACAGGATCACGCAGAACCGGGAAACACCCCGGCGGCACAACGACTCGCGGCGTTCTGGGGCGACCTGGAGACGCACCTGACCGTCGGCACGGCACCCGGCGCCGCCGAGGGGCTCGCCCGCTGGGCCGCCGCCCGCGGCCTGGGTTTCACCCACATCGTGCTGGCCCGCGGCCGCCACCGCTCCCAGCCGATGGTGACGCTGCGCGGGCGGGGCCGCGCCGACGAGTGGACCGCTGGGCCCGTCGCCCGTATCGCCGGACTGCTGGCCGAGGAGGGGTTCACGGTCTTGCGTACCAAGACCGAGTCCGCGCCGTGGGCCACGGGAGTGCCGGTCACCGACGCGCAGGCCCGGCTCGCCCCCGCCCACCTGCACTTCGAGCACCACGTCAAACTGCTCGTCGACCCGGGTCGAGACCCGGCCTCCCTCGCCGCGCGGCTCGGCGGACACACCGCCCACGTGTCGTGGAACGCCCGGCGTGTCCGGGACGACGGACGGCACGAACGCTTCGTGACCCAGCGCTGCCACGGCGTCGGCCGCACCACCGCCGGGCGCCGCCTCGACGCCCTCCTCGCCGCCCTGTCCGACGAACCGGGTATCCGGATCCTGGAGCACGAGCGCGAATACGTCCTGCACGACAGCCGGCTCGGGCTCGACGCGGGCTGGATCACGGAAGGAACCGCGTCATGACACCGTCCCAGAGGCCGCCGGACGATCCGGTCTGGCGGCGCGCCCTGTCCGCCGGCAACCCCGTGCCGCACTCCGCGCCCGGCGAGGAGGTCCGCTGGGGCCTCGACCTGCCGAGCACCCTCGTGCCCGCGCCCGAAGGGCTCGACCAGCCGTTCGTCTTCGACCCGGCGCTCATCCAGTTCTCGAACGCCTTCCGCGCGGGCGACCCGCGCTTCTCCGACGAGGCGGCGGCACGGCAGTGGTTCCTGGCCCGCCGTACCGCCCTCGACCTGGTGCTCGGAGCCGTGGCGTCCACCCCGCTCGGTTCCCGGCTGGTGCTGCGCGGCAGCGTGCTCATGGCGACGTGGTTCGGGGACGCGGCCCGGGAGCCGGGCGACCTCGACTATGTGGCGCCCGACGCCTGGGAGTTCGAGGGAGCCGAGGCACAGGCGCTGTTCGGGCAGCTCGCGGCGGCGGCGCAGGCCGCGGGCGAAGCCGGTCCCGCGAACGGCGTGCGGATCGATGGCGCCGGAGCCGTCACCGAGGACATCTGGACCTATGACCGGGTGCCGGGGCGGCGCCTCCTGTTGCCCTGGACCGCCCCGGGCACGCAGGGTGGCACCGTCCAGATCGACGTCGTGCACCACGAACTCCTCGCCGCCCCACCTGCCTTGACCCGGCTCCGGCCGCTCGGCGCGGGCCCCGGCACCGTCGTGCGGGCGGTCACGCCCGAGTTGTCGCTGGCCTGGAAGGTGATGTGGCTGATCGGGGACATGCACCCCCAGGGCAAGGATCTCTACGACGCCGTGCTCCTCGCCGAAGCGGCCCCGCCGTCGTACGAACTGCTGCGGAGCGCGTTCGTGCTCGCGGGCGACGAACTGCTGAGGCCGGGCGGGCACTGGTGGCTGAGCGAGATGCGGGCGTCGGCCGACACCGGCTGGGAGCACTTCCAGGCCGAGTACCCGCACGTCACCGGCTCCGTCGATGAGTACACGGCCCGGCTGTGGGCCGTGCTCGAACCGCTGGCGGCGCGCGCCGAGAGCGAGCAGCGGGACGAGCCCGGGGAGTACGAGCGGTGGGCGCGCTGGCTGGCTCCGCTGGTCGAGCACGTCCGCGCCACCGCCCCCGGCGCGCCGGTGCAGGCCGTGGCCCGTCGCATGTCGCAGTCGGGACGCTGGGGGTTCCTGGCCGCGGTCGTCGTGGTCCGGGAGGTCGGCGGACGCGCGACGGTGACCCTGGGGGAGGCGCGCGACGCGGTTCTGGCGCGCACCGAGCACTGGGCTCATCTGCGCACCCGCCCCGAGCTGTGGCCCATGCTCCTGGAGGGGCTGGGCTGACCGTGCCGGCCTGAGGGACACCGGCCGGGGCATGGCTCAGCCCGGGACACGCGGCAGCGGTTCAGCCGTCCAGCGCACGCCGCAGATAAGGGGCGGTGCGGCTCGCGGCGTCACCCGCCACCTCCCGGGGCGGCCCCGCCGCCACCACGCGGCCGCCCTCCTCGCCGCCGCCCGGACCCATGTCCACCACCCAGTCCGCCCCCGCGACCACCGCCATGTCGTGCTCCACGACCACCACGGAGTGCCCCGCGTCGACCAGGCCGTGCAACTGCCGCAGCAGCACCTCCACATCGGCCGGATGCAGCCCGGTGGTCGGCTCGTCGAGCAGGTACAGGGTGTGGCCGCGCCGCACCCGCTGCAACTCGCCCGCCAGTTTGATGCGCTGGGCCTCGCCGCCGGAGAGCTCGGTGGCGGGCTGGCCGAGGCGGAGGTAGCCGAGCCCCACGTCGAGCAGGGTCCGCAGGCTGCGGCGGACCGCGCCCGCCGCCTCGTCCTCGGCGAAGAACGCGGCGGCGGACTCCACGGTCAGGTCGAGGACCTCCGCGATGTTCCTGCCCCGGTACGTCACCTCCAGCGTGGGCGGGTTGTAGCGGGCGCCCGCGCAGTCCGGGCACGGCGCGTACGTGCTGGGCAGGAAGAGGAGTTCGACGCTGACGAACCCCTCGCCCTGGCAGGTCTCGCAGCGCCCGCCCGCGACGTTGAAGGAGAAGCGGCCGACGCCGTACCTGCGCGAGCGCGCCTCGTCCGTCCCGGCGAAGACCTTCCGCACGACGTCGAACAGGCCGGTGTAGGTGGCCAGGTTGGAGCGCGGGGTACGCCCGATCGGCTTCTGGTCGACGACCACGAGCCGTCCCACGCCGGCCAGTTCCCCGGTGACCTCGCCGATCAGCGTCGACTTGCCGGAGCCGGAGACACCGGTCACGGCGGTGAACGCGCCCAGCGGCAGCTCCGCCGTCACCTGGCGCAGGTTGTGGCGCGTGACCGGGCCGACCTTCAGCCAGCCCCGCGGCGGCCGTACGGGACGCTCCGCGCGCGGCGTGTCGTCGAAGAGGAAGCGGGCGGTCGCCGAGTCCCCGACCGCGCGCAGTTCCTCGACCGGGCCGCTGTGCAGCACCTGCCCGCCGTGCTCCCCGGCCAGCGGGCCGACGTCGACGAGCCAGTCCGCGTGGCGCATCACGTCCAGGTGGTGCTCGACGACGAAGACCGAGTTGCCCGCCCCCTTCAGGCGGTCGAGGACCGTCAGGAGCGACTCGGTGTCGGCCGGGTGCAGTCCGGCCGACGGCTCGTCGAGCACGTACACGACACCGAAGAGACCGGACCGCAACTGCGTGGCCAGCCGCAGGCGTTGCAGCTCGCCCGCGGAGAGCGTCGGCGTCGCCCGGTCGGGGCTCAGGTAGCCGAGGCCGAGTTCGGTGACCGTCGCGATCCGGCCCAGCAGGTCGTCCGTGAGCACCCGCGCCGTCTCGGTGGGTTCCACGGGTGCGCGCAGGACCTCGGCCAGCTCCGTCAGCGGCAGCCGCGCGAGGTCGGCGATGGTGCGGCCCGCGAACGTCACCGCCAGCGACTCGGCCCGCAGCCGGGCACCGCCGCACTCCGGACACGCCGAGGACTCCAGGAACGTCTCGGCCTTCGCGCGCAGCGTCCGGCTCTTGGAGTCGGCGAACGTCTTCAGCACGTACCGGTTCGCGCTCATGTACGTGCCCTGGTACGGGCGTTGGATGCGCTCCGCGTCCCGGACGGGATGGACCGTGACCACCGGCTGCTCGTCCGTGAACAGGATCCACTCCCGGTCCGCCCGCGCCAGCTCGCGCCAGGGCCGGTCCACGTCGTGGCCGAGCGCGTCGAGGATGTCGCGCAGGTTCTTGCCCTGCCAGGCGCCCGGCCAGGCGGCGATCGCGCCCTCACGGATCGACAGCGACGGATCGGGGACGAGCAGCGCCTCGGTGGTGCGGTGCACGCGGCCCAGGCCGTGGCAGGCCGGGCAGGCTCCGGCCGCCGTGTTCGGCGAGAAGGCGTCCGAGTCGAGCCGCGGCGCCCCCGGCGGGTAGCTGCCGGCCCGGGAGAACAGCATGCGCAGCGAGTTCGACAGCGTGGTGACCGTGCCGACCGACGAGCGGGACGTCGGTGCCGAGCGGCTCTGCTGGAGGGAGACGGCCGGCGGCAGCCCGCTGATCGCGCCCACCGCGGGCGCGCCGATCTGGTGGATGAGCCGGCGCGCATAGGGCGCGACCGACTCGAAGTAGCGGCGCTGCGCCTCCGCGTAGATCGTGCCGAAGGCGAGCGAGGACTTGCCCGACCCGGACACCCCCGTGAACACCGCGAGGACGTCGCGCGGGACGTCCACGTCCACGCCCTTCAGGTTGTGCTCACGGGCGCCGCGGACCCGGACGAAGCCGTCGCTGCGGGGGTCGGACGGGATGGGGTGGGACATCGGCGCGGCTCCAGGTGGTGCGGTCTCACGTGGTCCGGACCCGGCGGGCGGGCCGGGGCGAACCACCCGATCTTAGGACGCGCCCCGCGCGGCGCCCCGAAGGCCCGCCCGGTCAGCCGCCGGGCCCCTGGGGCGGGCGCAGCCGGGCGATCCTGGCCAGCCGCCGGTACGACTCCAGCAGCCCCTCCCGGTCGTACGTACTGGTCGTCACCAGCACTTCCTGCGCGCCGCTCGCCGCGATGACCTCCGCCAGCTCCTGCGCGACCTGGGCCTCCGTGCCCGCGATGTGGCCGCGCAGCCCGGACTCGTACAGCTCGCGCTCCTTGGCGGTCATCTCCAGGGCCGCGACCCGCTCGGCCGGCGGCAGGGGCGGGAAGGTGCCGTGCGTGCGCGCGTGCGCCATCGACCAGGCCTCGGGGACCAGCAGCCGGCGCGCCTCCGGTTCGCTGCCCGCCACGGCGACCGTCCCGGAGATCACGACGTAGGGCTCCGCGGCCCAGACGGACGGGCGGAACTGCGCGCGGTAGTGGTCGACGCCGCGCAGCATCCTCTCCCGGCCGCGCAGGTCGCCGATGACCAGCGGCAGGCCCGCGCGGGCGGCGATGTCGGCGCCCTCACCCATCGCCAGCACGTACGGCGGCACGGTCAGGCCCTCGCTGGGGCGGGCGTGGACCCGGGTCGGGGAGGTCCCGGCGAAGAACGCGAGCAGTTCGTCGAGCTGCCCGGCGAAGTCGTCCGTTTCCGCGGCGTCCTTGCCCCGGCCGAGCGCCCGGCGCACCCCGTCGGTGAAACCGACCGAGCGGCCGATCCCCATGTCGATCCGGCCCGGGAACAGCGACTCCAGCACCCCGAACTGCTCGGCCACGACCAGCGGCCGGTGGTTGGGGAGCATGACGCCCCCGGTGCCGACCCGGATCGTGCGGGTCGCCGCCGCGACGGCCGCCGCGAGCACGGTCGGCGCGGAGCCGGCGACGCCGGGGACGCCGTGGTGCTCGGAGACCCAGAGGCGGTGGTAGCCGAGACGCTCCAGGTCCTGGGCGAGCGTGACGGTGTCGCGCAGCGCCTGCGGGGCGGTGGCGCCCTCGCGGGTGCGGGAGCGGTCAAGGACGGAGAAGCGGGTCGTCTCGATCACGGTGGTCACGTCCGTCTCAACGCTTCGCCGCCGCCGGGATTCCCGGACGCGGCCCGTAGGGTGCCGTCATGACGCGGGACACACGGCCGCTGGCCGTCTTCGATCTGGACGGCACGCTGGCCGACACCGCCCACCGGCAGCGGTTCCTGGAGCGCAGGCCGCGGGACTGGGACGGCTTCTTCGCCGCCGCGCCGCACGATCCGCCGCTCGCGCAGGGCGTGGAGCTGGCCCGCCGGAGCGCACACGAGTGCGAGGTGGTGTACCTGACCGGGCGGCCCGAGCGGTGCCGCGCCGACACCGAGGCGTGGCTCGCCGCCCAGGGGCTGCCGCCGGGCGCGCTGACGATGCGCCGCGAGGACGACCGCAGGCCCGCCCGGCGCACCAAGCTGGAGCTGCTGCGCCGGCTGGCCCGCGGTCGCACCGTACGGATGCTCGTCGACGACGACGAACTGGTCTGCGACGAGGCCGAGCGGGCCGGGTTCACCGTGGTCCGCGCCCGCTGGGCCGGCACGTCCGCGGAGCTGAAGGACGCCCAGGAGCGCGAGGGGCGGACCTAGGGTCTGTCCGCGCCCCTCGCCGGGCTCAGTCGTCGGCGTCCAGGCGGAAGCCCACTTTGAGGCCGACCTGGTAGTGCTCGACGTCGCCGTCGACGATCTGGCCGCGGACCTGGGTCACCTCGAACCAGTCGAGGTTGCGCAGGGTCTGGGAGGCGCGCGCGATCCCGTTGCGGATCGCCTGGTCGACACCCTCGTGGGAGGTGCCGACGATCTCGGTGACGCGGTAGGTGTGATTCGACATGGTTCCACCGTGCCCCAGGGTGCCGGGGACCGCGAGGGGGCGAGCGGACACGTATGTCCGACTTACTTTCCAGTAACGCTTGACCCTCCGATTGGTACATACCAAAATCCAGCCACACCCGTGCGAGCCGCGCGCTCTTCCCCCCACGTCGGGCGATCCTCCCTGTCCGCAGGCAGAAAGTGACCCACGTGAGATCCCGCCGTGCCGTGCTGTCCCTCGGTTCCCTCGTCGTCGTGACCGGCACGCTGCTGAGCGCGTGCGGCGCGCTGCCCGGGGGCGAACCGGACCGGCGCACGGTCACCGTCTGGCTGATGCGCAACAGCGCGTCGGACGCCTTCCTCGCCCGCTTCACCAAGGAGTTCGAGGAGCAGCACACCGACGTGCGCCTGGACATCCGCATCCAGGAGTGGACCGGCATCGGCGAGAAGGTCGTCGCCGCCCTGAAGGGCAAGCACGGCGAGCACACCCCCGACGTGATCGAGGTCGGCAACACCCAGGTCCCGCAGTACGTCGACGAGGGGGGCCTGCTCGACCTCTCCCTGGAGTCCGCGCGCGACCTCGGCATGGCGCAGTGGCTGCCCGGCCTCGCCGAGCCCGGCGTCGACAAGTCCCGCCAGTACGGCATCCCGTGGTACGCGGCCAACCGGGTCGTCATCTACAACAAGGACCTCTTCGCGCGGGCCGGGATCGAGCAGCCGCCGAAGACCCGCGCCGCCTGGCTGGACGCGACGCGCCGCCTCGACGCGGGCGCCACCCAGGGCATCTACCTCGCCGGGCAGGACTGGTACACGCTCTCCGGGTTCATCTGGGACGAGGGCGGCGAGCTGGCCCACGAGTCGGCGGGCACCTGGACCGGCGCCCTGGACACCCCGGCCGCGCTGCGCGCCATGGACTTCTACCAGCGGCTCCAGGCGCTCGGCGCCGGGCCCAAGGACGCCGACGAGGAACACCCGTCGCAGGCCGCCCAGTTCGCCAAGGGCGACATCGCCCAGATCATCTCGGTGCCCGGCGCGGCCCAGCAGATCATCGACGCGAACCCGTCCCTCAAGGGGAAGCTCGGGTACTTCCCGATCCCCGGCAAGACGGCCGCCCGCGCCGGCGCCGTCTTCACCGGCGGCTCGGACCTCGTCGTCCCCGCGGCCACGGGGGACCGGGCGGGCGCGGTCGCCGTCGTGGAGGCCCTGGCCGGCAAGAAGTGGAACACGGACCTGGCCAGGACCATGAACTACGTGCCGAACAAGACGACCCTCGCCGACGCGGTGGCCGGCGAGCCCGGCGTCGCGGCGATGGCCGTCGGCGCCGCCCACGGCAGGGCGACCCCCGCCTCGCCGCTCTGGGCGACGGTGGAGGCCGCCGACAACCCCATCAAGGCCTACATGTCCCGGGTGCTGTCCGGCGCCGACCCGGCCGGCGAGGCGAAGAGGGCGTCCCGCGAGATCACCCGCCGCCTGGACGAGAGCGGCGAATGAGAGACGGCCCCCGGCACGCCGCCGGGGGCCCTGTGCGCTCGACGCGCGGCGCGGCCGGCTAGGCGGTGGTCGGCACCGTGCTGAGCCGCCGGCTAGGCGGTGGCGGGCACCGTGCTGAGCGACACCGCGAAGCGGCCCTCGGTGTCGGTCCACCACTCCACCAGGTCGAGCCCGGCGGCCGCCAGCTCCCGCTGCACCCCTTCGCGGCGGAACTTGGCCGAGATCTCCGTGCGCAGCTCCTCGCCCGCGGCGAAGGTCACCGCGAGGTCCAGCGCCGGGACCTTGACGGTCTGCGCCACGGCGGAGCGCAGCCGCATCTCGATCCACTCCCGCTCCGCGTCCCAGACGGCCACGTGCGCGAACGCGGCCGGGTCGAAGTCGGCGCCCAGCTCGCGGTTGACCACGTTCAGCACGTTCTTGTCGAACGCCGCGGTGACGCCCGCCGCGTCGTCGTACGCGGCGACCAGCGTCGCCTCGTCCTTGACGAGGTCGGTGCCGAGCAGGAAGAAGTCACCGGGGGAGAGCAGGCCCCGGACCGAGGTGAGGAAGGCCGCGCGCTCCTGCGGCAGGAGGTTGCCGATGGTGCCGCCGAGGAACGCCACCAGGCGCGGCCCCGGCGTCGGAGGCAGCGCGAGCGGCCGCGTGAAGTCGGCGACCAGGGCCTGGAGGGTGAGCGCCGGGTACTCGGCCAGGAGCACGTCGGCCGCGCCCCGCAGGGCGCTCTCGCTCACGTCCACCGGCACGTAGTGCGTCAGCTGCGAGAACGCCGCCAGCAGGTGCCGGGTCTTGTCGGACGAGCCCGAGCCCAGTTCGACGAGGGTGCGCGCCCCGGTCGCCGACGCCAGCTCCGCGGCGCGCGCCACCAGGACCTCCCGCTCGGCGCGGGTCGGGTAGTACTCGGGCAGCGTGGTGATCCGGTCGAAGAGGTCGCTGCCGTGCGCGTCGTAGAACCACTTCGGCGGCAGCGTCTTGGGGGAGCCGGTCAGACCGGCAAGGACGTCGGCGCGCAGGGCGGCCCCGGTGGCGTCCTCGGGAAGGGTGCGGGTCAGGGTGTACGGGCTCACGCGGACGGCTCCTTGAGCGGGGTCAGCAGGACGTCGGTGCGGCTCGCCGCGAGGAGCGTGCGGTCGGGCACTTCCGTCCAGCGCGGATCGTCGTCGTACGGCTCGGAGGCGACGACGGTGCGGCGGCCGGGCTCCGTGAGGTACCACAGGGTGTCGCCCCACGCGGTCGCCGCGATCGTCTCGCCATTGGTGACTAGCAGGTTCAGGCGGGCGGCGGGCGCCGCCTCGGCCGCCATCAGGACGGTGTCGGCCAGGGCCTGCGCCTCGTCGTCGCCCGCGCGCAGCCGGTGCAGTACCAGCGCCCACAGGAACGCCGCGTCGCAGCGGGCCTCCATCGCCAGCAGGTCGGCGGCGGGGACGGACGGCACGAGCGGCGCCAGCGAGTCCGGCCACCCCGGCACCGCGCCGTTGTGGCTGAACAGCCAGGGCCCGGCGGCGTACGGCGCCGCCGCGGCCTCCCCGTCCGCACCGGCCAGCGTCGCGTCCCGGACGGCCGCGAGCACCGAGCCGGAGCGCACCACGCGGGCCAGGTCCGCGTACGGCTGGTCGCCCCAGATCGGCCCGGCGCGCCGGTAGCGGGCGGGCACCGGGTCCCCGTCCGCGTACCAGCCCACCCCGAACCCGTCGGCGTTGACCGTGCCGTACCGCTGTCTGCGCGGCGCCCAGGACTGCCGGAAGAGGCTGTGCGGCGGCGCGTCGAGCACCTCGCCCAGCGGCACCGGCGGCCCCAGGTACGCAAGGTGACGGCACATCAGCCGGCCTCCTGCGGGGCGGCGTCCCGGGCCGTGCGGAAGCCCGCGAAGATCTGCCGCCTGACCGGCAGGTCCCAGTTGCGGAACGTGCCCCGGCACGCCACCGCGTCCACCGCGAACGAACCGCCCCGCAGCACCTTGTGCCCGGGGCCGAAGAACACCTCCGAGTACTCGCGGTAGGGGTAGGCGACGAACCCCGGGTAGGGCAGGAAGTCGCTCGCCGTCCACTCCCACACGTCGCCGATCAACTGCCGTACGCCCAGCGGCGACGCGCCGGCGGGGTAGCTGCCCGCCGGAGCCGGGCGCAGATGGCGCTGGCCCAGGTTGGCGTGGTCCGGCGCCGGGTCGGCGTCGCCCCACGGATAGCGCGTCGAGCGGCCCGTCGCCGGGTCGAAGCGGGCGGCCTTCTCCCACTCCTCCTCGCTCGGCAGCCGGCGCCCGGCCCAGCGGGCGTAGGCGTCGGCCTCGTACCAGCTGACGTGCAGCACCGGCTCGTCGGGCGGCACCACCTCCGTCACCCCGAAGCGCCGGCGCAGCCACTGGCCCGCCTCCCGCCGCCAGAACCGCGGCGCCTCGAAGCCGCCCTCGCGGACCATCGCCCAGCCCTCCGGCGCCCACCAGCGGGCGTCGCGGTAGCCGCCGTCGGCCATGAACTCCTGGTACGCGCCGTTCGTCACCGGCGTCGTGTCGAGGTGGAAGGCGGGCACGAACCGGACGTGCGCCGGGCGTTCGTTGTCCAGCGCCCATGGCTCGGCCGTCGTGCCCATGGTGAACGGGCCACCGGGGACCAGGACTTCGGCGGGACCGTCGAAGGGACGCGCGGGCCCCTCGGGCTCGGGCGCGGTGAGCGCCGCCGCGCCCGCCCGGAGCTGATGGGTGATCAGCATGGTCTCGTCGTGCTGCTGTTCGTGCTGGGCGATCATGCCGAACGCGAAGCCGGACCGGGTCAGCCGCTCGGCGCCGTCCGTCTCGAACGACGCCGCGTCCAGGACGTCGAGCGCCCGGCCCCGCACCTCGGCCGCGTACCCCCGGGCCTCCTCCGGCGCGAGCAGCGGCAGCCGCGGCCGCTCGGACCGCGGGTGCTCGAACGCGTCGTACAGCGGGTCGATCTCCGGCCGCATCGCCGCGCGGCCCGCCACCGCCCGCAGCAGCCACTGCTCCTCCTGGTTGCCGATGTGCGCCAGGTCCCACACCAGCGGCGACATCAACGGCGAGTGCTGCGCCGTCAGTTCGGGCCCCTCCACGCAGCTGGTCAGGAGGGTGGTGCGGCGGCGGGCGGCCAGGAGGGCGTCCGCCGCGCGCCCGCGCAGCGCCTCCGGGTCCGCGCCGGCGAGCCCGGTGCTCTCGGCGGTCTTCGCGTGCTCCTCGATGGTCATGAGTGGAAGGTCCTCCCCTGTGCGGGTGCGGGAAGCTGGTCGAGCACGTCGTCGGCGGGGCACCGGCCCCGGACGACATGGCGGTGCGTGAAGTCGGCGACGGCCCGCTGCACGTCGGCGCCGGCGCCGATCCTGGGCAGTGCCTCCAGAGCGGTCATGAAGCAGGCCGTGGCCGCCTCGCGCAGCTCGGGGCCGGCGAGACCGAGCCGGGCCGCGTCCCGCCACAGCGGGTTGTGCGGCGCGGGCCGGGCGCCGGCCCGTTCCGCCAGCGGCTTGACCACCCGGTACGCGGTCTCGGCGGCCTCCGGGTCGTCGAAGAGGGCGGTCGTCACCGCGAGCGGCACGAGCCAGCCGTCGTCGCCCGGCTGCGCGTCGATCATGCGCAGTTCGAGGTGGCCGCGCGGCCGCACCGGCGGGAACAGCGTGGTCAGGTGGTAGTCGAGGTCGGAGCGGGTCGGCGGCCGGTGCCCGTCCCCGCCCCGGGCCCACTCCCGGAAGGAGAGAGCCTCGGGAACCTGCCAGGGGCCGCTGTCCGTGCGCACGCACATCACCGGCGCGTCCAGGACGTGCCGCGTCCACGCCGCGCGCGGTTCGCCGTCGAGCGGCGGTGCCCCCGAGCGGCCGACGGCGATGCGCTCCCACAGCTGCTGGCGGGTGGACCGCCAGCCCGTCGAACGGCCGCCGAGCATCGGTGAGTTGGCGAACGCGGCGACCAGGACCGGGCCGAGCAGGTGCGCGAGCCGCCAGCGCCGGCCGTGGCCGAGCGGCCCCGGCTCCTCGTACCCGGCGTCCAGGCACACCTGCACGGAGGCGGAGGAGCACATCATGGACCGGCCGGCCGGGCCCGCACGGTCGAGGGACGCCTCCAGGGCGTCGTAACGGGGCTGGTGCAGGACGCGTCGCGGGGGCCGCCACGGGTCGGTGCCGTGGCCGGACAGGACGAGTCCGTGACCGCGGAGCGCGGTGCGCACGGCGGCCAGGTCGGCCCGCATCGTGGTGACGCACTCCATCAAGGTGGCGGCAGGGAGCGAACTCAGCTCCAGCTGGCCGCCGGGTTCCACGGTGAGCGCCGAACTCAGGGGCAGGGCGCGCAGCGCGACATAGGCCGCGTCGAGTCGTTCGGGTGCCACCAGGGCCTGGGGACGCCGGGGTTCGTGGACGATCCACTCCAGCTCCACACCCACGGTCCTGGGCGGGCCCGTCTTGAAGCAGATGCCCTGCACCAGAGCCTCCGCCTCGGCCACGGTGACCGGGTCACCGTGGCCCCTACAGTCTCCCTCGCTCATGCCGGGGTCCTCCGTGTCCTTGGCGTCCTTGGCGTCCTTGGCGTTCTTGGTGTTCTTGGTGTTCTTGGTGTTCTCGTGCATCCATGGTCCCCGGTGGGGGCCATGCCGGCGATTCGGCCCGGGGCGGGCCGATCCGGGTCATGCCCGTCCCACCCAAGACGGTCGTGGCGCTTCGCACAAGAGTGCCCCTGAGCCGCCCGGCGGCTCCCGGACGGTGTTCCCGCCGCTGTCCTGCGGCTTTGCCCGAACCGGTACGGACGGGACACATCACTGTTGCCCCGCCCGTCACCGCCGGGTCACGTCCAGCCGTAGCGCTCCCGCAGCCGCAGCACCACCAGATCGAACCGGCCGCGGTCCAGCGCGCACGCCTCACGGCGCATCCCGCGCTCGTGCACGCGCAGCACCCGGTCCACGTCCACCCACGACTCCCGGCCGCCGCTGTCCCACGGCCCCGACCCGATCGGCACCCACTCCCGGTCGTGGTCGTGCCGCTTGCTGGACAGCTGCACCGCGAGCAGCGTGCCCGCGGCCTCGCGCGCGACGACGAGCACCGGGCGGTCCTTGCCGCGCCCGTCGTTCTCCTCGAACGGAACCCACGTCCAGACGATCTCGCCCGGATCCGGATCGCCGTCGTGGGCGGGCGCGTACTCGGTGCGCACCGCCCCCACCTGGCGCGGCTGCGCCTCCACCGTGGCCGTGGCGCCGCTGCGGCCGGGGTGCTCGTACGCGGGGTCATCCGTATAGGCAGTCACGGGGGTCACCGTAGGACCTGGACGGCCCAGTCCGCACGGCGGATGCGGCGGACGCCGCACAGGCTCGGCACATGGCCCGAGCCCCGCACCGATGCGTCCTGTCCCTCCTCGCCGTCCTGCTCACCCTGAGCGCCGCCGCACCCCAGCGCGCGCCCGGGCCACCCCCGCGCACCGTCTCGGCCTGGCTGCCGTACTGGGCGCAGGAGGCCGGCTACCGCGAGGCCCTCGCCCACGCCGACCAGCTGCGGACCGTCAGCCCCTTCTGGTACGAGACGAAGTCCGCGACCCTCGTCGGCCGGCACCCCGGCGCCGGCGACCGCCGCGTCATCGACGGCCTGCGCGCCAAGGGCATCCAGGTCGTCCCGACCGTCATGGAACAGCTGGCCCCCGGCGCGCTGGCCGCCGTCCTGACCAGCCCGGAACAGCGCGCGGCCCACGTGAAGGCGCTGCTCGCCGTCGTACGCAGCCGCGCCTACGACGGCATCGACCTCGACTACGAGACCATCGCGCCCACCCCGCAGGACCAGTACCCGGCCGTGCGCGACGGGTACGTCGCCCTCGTCACCGACCTCTGCGAGCAGCTGCATGCCGCACACAAGCAGTGCTTCGTCACCGTCACCCCCAAGACCCGAGCCACGGGCCGCGTCTGGGACTACCCGAAGCTCGGTGCCGCCGCCGACCGGGTGCGCGTCATGGCGTACAACCTGCACCACGCCGAAGGCGCCCCGGGGCCGGTCTCCACCCCGGCCTGGTACGACGAGATCCTGGCCCGCGCGACCGCCGAAGTGCCGCGGGACAAACTGGATATGGGGCTGCCCGCGTACGGCTGGGACTGGGCGGTCGGCAGCACGCCCCGGGCCCGGCACGTGACCGCGCTGGAGGCCGACGCGCTGCGCCGCAAGGTCCGGGCGCCCTACGCGCTCGACCCGGACTCCCGCACGCCGCACTTCACCTACCAGGACGGCGGCACCCGCCGCACCGTCTGGTACCAGGACGCGCGGGGCACCGCGGCGCACCTGCCGGTGCTGCGCAAGTACGGGGTGACGCACACCGTGCTGTGGGCACTCGGTTTCGCGCAGCCGGATCTGTGGGGGACGCTTGCCGCGGGGTAGCCGTGGCTCGGGCGGGGCGTGCGCACCAGGTCGGGCCGGGTCCGGCCGCCACTCCGCCCGCCCGGGCCCCGCCCGCGGGAGCCGGTCTGGAAAGATGCCCGGCGTCATGGTGCAGATACCCGAGCAAGTGCCCGCCGAGCCACCCCCGCCCCCCGGCCCCGCGCCCGCGCGTCCCGCCCGCGGCTCCGTGCCGACCAGCGCCGACGTCGCCCGCCTGGCCGGTGTGTCCCGGGCCACGGTCAGCTACGTCCTGAACAACACCAGCGCCGTCCGGATCAGCGAACCCACCCGCCGCCGCGTCCACCAGGCCGCCAAGGATCTCGGCTACGTCCCGCACGCCGCGGCCCGCAGCCTGCGCGCCGGCCACACCCGGATCGTGCTGCTGCCCACCCCCGAGGTCCCCGTCGGACCGCTGTACAGCGGCTTCCTGCACGCACTGCAATGGGCGCTCAGCCGCCTCGACTACACGGTGGTCCAGTACGGCAGCGTCGGCCTCACCGGCGACGACGCCGCCCGGGCCTGGGCCGAGCTGCGCCCCGTCGCCGTCCTCGCCCCCGCCGGCATGGGCCCCGACGGCGTCGCCGTCCTCAAACGCTCCGGCGCCCGGGCCGTCCTCACCCTCGGCCCCGACCCCGTCGAGGGCGCGCACGCCCTGATCATGGACCACCGGGAGGTCGGCCGCGCCGCGGGCCGCCACCTCCTCGCCCGCGGACACCGCAGGATCGGCGTCGTCATGCCGCGCGAGGAGGGCCTCGGCGCCTTCGCGCTGCCCCGCCTCGCCGGGGCCCGGGAGACCGGCGCGGACGTGGTGCCGCTGCCGCTGGCGTACACCGAGGCCGACGCCGCCCGCGTCGCCGCGCAGCTCCGCGCCGAGGACCTGCACGCCGTGTTCGCCTACAACGACGAGTACGCGATGCTGCTGATGCGCGCCCTCCAGGACGCCGGTGCCGACGTCCCCGGCGACGTAGCTCTGATCGGCGCCGACGATCTGATGCTCGGCCGGCTGCTGCGCCCCCGCCTCAGCACGGTCCGCATCGACCTGCCGTCCGGCGAGGAGCTGGCCACGCTCGTCGACCGGCTGGTGCGCGACCCCGCGGCGGAACCCGAGGTACGGGACGTGCTGGGAGCGAGCGCGGTGCCCCGCGCGTCGACCTGAGCGCCACCGGACACGGCAGAAGGCGGCCGCCACACGGGCGACCGCCTTCTTGTCCGCAGCTGTCGGCGCTCAGCCTTCCTCGGGCTGCTGCGCCGCCTGCGCCTGCTGCTCGGCGACCGACTTGCGGACCTCGTCCATGTCGAGCTTGCGGGCCTGCCCGATCACGTCGTCCAGCGCCTCCTGGGGCAGCGCGCCCGGC
The DNA here is from genome assembly GCF_044465085.1 of Streptomyces sp. NPDC049813. Lineage (NCBI taxonomy): Bacteria > Bacillati > Actinomycetota > Actinomycetes > Kitasatosporales > Streptomycetaceae > Streptomyces > Streptomyces sp. NPDC049813. Next base: position 452,099 of record NZ_JBITLI010000001.1, read on the forward strand.
TGCGCGAACACGGCCACCTGGTCACGGACGATCATCAGCGTCGGGATCGACTGGATGCCGAACGCGGCGGCCAGCTCCGGCTGCGCCTCCGTGTCGACCTTGCCGAAGACCAGGTCAGGGTTGGCCTCGGCGGACTTCTCGTAGACAGGGGCGAACTGCTTGCAGGGCCCGCACCAGGACGCCCAGAAGTCGATCAGCACGAACTCGTTCTCCGTGACCATCTGATCGAAGTTCTCCTTGGTCAGCTCCACGGTGGTGCTGCTCATGGTGATTTCCCTCTTCCTGCTTCCTGGGTTTCGGGGCGAAGCCGTGAAGGGCAAAGCCGCTGGGCACAACGGTCCGCAGAGCGGCCGTATTCCGCGCACGTACCCGTGTGGCTCACCGGCACACCTACGACCACACTGGTGCCCATGACGGAACCCATGGAGTACACGTACGACGTTGTTGTGGTGGGAGCGGGACCGGTCGGCGAGAACGTCGCCGACCGGGCACGGGCGGGCGGACTGAGCGCCGCCATCGTGGAGAGCGAGCTCGTGGGCGGCGAGTGCTCCTACTGGGCGTGCATGCCCAGCAAGGCCCTGCTGCGCCCGGTGATCGCCCGCGCGGACGCCCGCCGCGTGCCCGGCCTCGCCCAGTCGGTGCAGGGCCCCCTCGACGCCGCCGCCGTGCTCTCGCGCCGCGACTATTTCACCTCGAACTGGAAGGACGACGGCCAGGTCGGCTGGCTGGAGTCCATCGGAGTCACCCTCCACCGCGGCCACGGCCGCCTCGCCGGACCCCGCCGGGTCACGGTCACCGCCGACGACGGCACGCTCACCACGCTGACCGCGCGGCACGCCGTCGCCGTCTGCACCGGCACCCGCGCGGCCCTGCCCGACCTGCCGGGCCTCGCCGACGCCAAGCCCTGGACCAGCAGGGAGGCCACCAGCGCCGACCACGTGCCCGGCCGCCTCGTCGTGGTCGGCGGGGGCGTCGTGGCGACCGAGATGGCCACGGCCTGGCAGGCGCTCGGCTCCCAGGTCACCATGCTGGTCCGCGGCGGCGGCCTGCTGGAACGGATGGAACCGTTCGCCGGCGAACTGGTCGCGGACGCGCTCCGCGAGGCGGGCGCCGACGTGCGGACGGGCACGTCGGTGACGGTCGTCGAGCGCCGCGGCTCCACCGTCACCGTCACCCTCGGCGACGGCTCGACGCTGGAGGCCGACGAGATCCTCTTCGCGACCGGCCGGGCCCCGCGCACCGAGGACATCGGCCTGGAGACGGTGGGCCTGGAGCCCGGTTCCTGGCTGAGCGTCGACGACACCCTGCGCGTCGAGGGCCACGACTGGCTCTACGCCGTCGGCGACGCCAACCACCGCGCCCTCCTCACCCACCAGGGCAAGTACCAGGCCCGGATCGCGGGCGACGTGATCGCCGCGCGGGCCGCCGGCGTGCCCCTGCTGGAGACCGACCGCTGGGGCGCCCACGTGGCCACCGCCGACACCGCCGCCGTCCCCCAGGTCGTCTTCACCGACCCGGAGGCGGCGAGCGCGGGCCTCACCCTGGCCGAGGCCGAGGAGGCGGGCCACCGCGTGCGCGCCGTCGACTACGACATGGCGAACGTGGCCGGAGCGGGCCTCTACGCCGAGGGCTACACCGGCCGCGCCCGCATGATCGTCGACCTCGACCGGGAGATCCTCCTTGGCGTCACGTTCGTCGGCCCCGGCGCCGGCGAACTCATCCACGCCGCCACGATCGCGGTCGCGGCCGAGGTACCGATCGACCGGCTCTGGCACGCGGTGCCGTCGTACCCGACGATCAGCGAGGTGTGGCTGCGGCTGCTGGAGACGTATCGGGGTTAAGTGCACATAGCACAGGTCAGTGTGCATGGCATGGACCGAGACATGATCGAACGTCCCTGAAACCGATGGGCCGGTGGCGCTTCGGGGTCCGTCGATACCCCGGATGGCGCCGTGGCCGAGAGGCAACGCTGCGCGTCCGGCAGGATCGCGGGCGCTGCCGAGTTCAGCTGGGACAGGGCCTCGTCGACTGCACCACGATCCGAACGGCGAAGTCCGTTTCACGATGGAGGCCTGGGGCGCGCGGACAGAACCGCGCGCCCCTTCGGCGCGGTTATCGGAAGGCGACGCCCGAACGGGGGCATGTTGGCCGGGGGAGAAGCAGGCCGTCCGCTGTACCGACGCTCGGACAGGACCCTGAAGTCCGGGACCACTGTCGCCTGTTGCTGGAGCGAAGGCAGGTAGAAACACGAATAAGGGCGACGTAAAGTTGATAGGGGGTCTGCAGTGTCCGCACGCAGAACGTTCAGGGGACGGTCACGGCTCGGTTCGTGACCCGGGGGAAACAGACGGATCCTTTCAAGGGCTCAGCGCCATGAAGCACAATACCCAACCTTCTGAAGAGTGGGCGACCTCTCAATGGGGACCCGGTGGTGGCCAGGCGGCCGCACACCCCGCGCCCGCAACGGAAAGCCCGACCCCGCCCCCGCGCCACGGCGCCAACACCCGGCGGCACCCCCGGTGGTTCATGTGGTTCTTTCTCGCAGTGCAGGTGGTCTTCCTGCTCTGGATCATTCTCGGTGCGCGCTCCAGCGCGGGAACTCCGGACGACTGCGGCTCCCTGGACGCCCAGACGTGCAATGACGCCGAAAGTGCGGGTACAGCCATCGGCGTCGGACTCATCATCCTTCTCTGGGCCATCGTCGACATCATTCTCGGCATCACTTACGCCGTCATCCGGCTGGCGCGGCGTCCTTAGAGGGCCTGCGAAGATCAGGAATGACGGCCAAGTTGTCGCCGAGGTCGCACCCGTACCAGGAGATGTGTCGCGATGAAAAGAGTCATAGCGGCGGCCAGCACGGTTCTCGCCATATTCGGAGGGGTCGCAGCCTGCGGTTCCAGCGCCAGCAACGACACCAGTGGGGACACCGTCTCGGTGGATTCACAGAAGGAAACCCCCGCGGAGCCGAAGGAGGACAGTTCTGCGGAACCCAGGACGGACAGCTCTGCAGAGTCTAGGAAGGAGAGTTCAGCGGAACCGAAGAAGGAGAAGCCTGCGGAGACCCAGAGGGAGACACCTGCGCAGACCAAACAGGAGACGCCCTCGGCGACCGGGGAAGAGACCCCTTCGGCGTCCGAACCACAAGAGCAGGAAACCTCTTCGCAGCCGGAGTCTCAGCCGGCAGCGGACAGCGCACCGACCCTCAAGGTCGGCAAGACCGTGCATGTCGAGACCACCGAGTACAGCGACGACGGCAGCACGCTGACCGGCACCGCAGACGTCACCCTGGTGTCCGTGAAGGAGTACGACGCCGCTGACCTCTCGAGCGACTCGGTCAGCAGTGAACTGGAGGCGGGCCAGGAGATCGCGTCGGTCACTCTCAAGGTCAAGAATACGAGTGGCACCGAGATCAGCATGACGCCGTACAACAGCTCCCTCACCTGGACCGGCAAGGACGGAAAGGTCGCCGAGGTCATGACCGGCTACCTGGATGAGCTGTCCTCCGCCGAAGACCTCGGCGGGACGGACAGTCTGAAGCCCGGCGAGTATGTGCAGGGCGCCACTGTGGTCGTCATCCCCGGTAATCAGCCCGGCAAGCTGCACATCGAGGACGACGGCGGGAAGCACCTCTTCGATGTTGGCACTCAGGGAGTTGCTTAACCAGCAAGTCGCCGACAGCGCTGCCCGCGGCTACTCAAGCAGCGGGCATCCCGCGTCCGAGAGGGCCCGGCACCGGGAGGGAGTGCCTCAGGCCGGGCGTCGGCGGGTCGCGTCGGCGGTCGCCGTGGTCACGAGCGCGTCGACCGCTGCTGTCGTCGGCGGGGCCGGGGCGTGTTCCGCGAACAGCAGGTGGGCGCCGCCGACCAGGGAGAGTGTGAGTGAGTCGAGATCGGCGTCGGCTGCGATGCGGCCGCGTGCGCGCTCGTCGGCGAGGTAGGCGGAGATCGCGTCCGACGCCTGGGCCAGGATCGCGATGCCGCCCCCGGGCATCAACTGCCGCAGCCGGGTGCGGAGTTCGTCCCGGAACGTGATCAACGGGATGATCGCCATCGGCACCGGACCGAACAGGGTGAACAGCGCACCGGTGAGGTTGCGCGCGACGGTGCCGCTCCCGGCCGCCGCGCGCAGCGCGCCCGCCTCCCGCTCCAGCCGTCCGGCCCGGTCGAGCACGAGGTCGGTGAGGAATGCGTCGAAGTCGCTGAAGTGCCGGTGCAGGACCCCTTTGGCGCAGCCCGCCTCGTCGGTGACGGCGCGGCTGGTCAGCCCGCTCGGCCCGCCCCGCAGGAGCACGCGCTCGGCGGCGTCGAACAGCTGCTGTCTCGCGTCACGAAGGTGTACCCCGGTCGGCACGCGCCCGTCCTCTCCTACGCCTCCTGCGCCGCCCCGCCGACGCCCGTTCGTCGCGCCGCGAGCGCGCGCCCGGCCGGAAGCGGGCGCCCGCCCATCCTAGGCGCGGCGGCCCCGGCGTCTTCGGCAAGCGGAGGTGCAACCCTGGGTTGACGGAGTGGGCGAGTGCCCACTACGGTCGGGCCATGGCGCATGGGAAGCTCGGCGGAGACCTCCACCAGCAGCGCGGCACAGCCGAGAACTTCGGGCTGGACGCGGCACGCTACGACCGGACCCGGCCCCGCTATCCGGACGGCCTGGTGACCCGCGTGGTGCGGGAATGCCCGGGCCGCGAACTGCTGAACGTGGGCGCGGGCACGGGGATCGAGGCACGCCAGTTCCAGGCGGCCGGCTGCACGGTCCTCGGGGTGGAGCCCGATCCGCGGATGGCGGAGTTCGCGCGGACCCACGGCACGGAGACCGAGATCGCGCGCTTCGAGGAATGGGACGCGGCGGACCGGCGCTTCGACGGACTCGTCTCGGGCCAGGCGTGGCACTGGGTCGACCCGGTGGCGGGCGCGGCCAAGGCCGCGTCGGTGCTGCGCCCGGCGGGACGCTTCGCCGCGTTCTGGAACGTCGCGGAGCCGCCGGCGGAGATCCGCGAGGCCTTCCGGAAGATCTACGACGAGGTGGTGCCGGACGCGCTGGCCGCGCGGGCTTACCGCACGCCGGCCCCGCCGTCGCCGCACACGACGAGCGAGTCGCCGCTGCTCACCAAGACCGTCGAGGGCATCCGCCGGACCGACGGGTTCGGTGAGCCCGAGCAGTGGCGGTTCGCGTGGCGGCACGTCTACAGCACGGACGCCTGGCTCGATCAGCTCCCCACACAGGGGGACCACGGCCAGTTCGAGCCCGGGAAGCTGGAGCGGGTGCTGACCGAGGTCGGCGCGGCGATCGACGCCAGGGGCGGCAGCTTCGAGATGCGGTACACCGCCGTCGCGGTCACTGCGACGCGGTCGGTCCTCTAGGGGCGCCCTGTTTCCGAGCCGCCCCGCCATCCTGCGGGGCGTCGGAAGCGTGCGCGTCACCCCGTCCGGCGGTGGCACCGGAAGCGTGCGCGTCACCCCGTCCGGACCTGCCGAGGTGTCCCCCGGGGCGGCCCGGGCCAAGCTGGAGACGCAACCTCCCGAGGAGCGTGATCGACGTGGCCCGCAACCGCCGGCTCATCCTGCGCCCGCCGTCCGCGGTCTGGGCGCTGCTGTCCGACGGCCACCGCTACGGGGAGTGGGTGACGGGAACGCAGCAGGTCCTGGCCGTGGACCCGGAGTGGCCCGCGGTCGGTGCCGCCCTGAAGGTACGGGTCGGGCTCGGCCCGCTGACCCTCGACGACACCAGCGTCGTACGGATCAGCGAACCGGAGCACCGGCTCGAACTGGAGGCGAAGGCCGATCCGTTCGGCGCGGCCCGCATCGCGATGAACCTGCTGCCCTGGGGCGGGCACACCCTGTTCGTCCTCGACTGGCACCCGCTGCGCGGACCCGGCACCCGTATGCACGGACTGCCCGTGGAGTACCTCGTGAAGATCCGCAACGGCATGATGCTGACGACACTGGCCCGCATCGCGCTGGGCGAGGGCACCCCGGCCGGCGTGGCCCCCTGATCCCGGCCGGCCCCGTGCGGGCCGACACCCTTCAGTGCTGCTGCGGCTTCTGCGGGGTCGCCTCGCTGGGACGTACGACCACGAAGCCCTCGCCCTCCAGCATCAGCTGCACCGCCTCGCCGGAACCGCCGCGGATCATCGAGCCGATGGACTGCGAACGGTGCAGCGACGTGCGCAGCCCCGCGCTCCAGCCGACGACGGCGTCGGTGTCCACGTACACCGGCTGCTGCGGGGAGACCGGCAGGACGAGCGGGTTGCCCTCACAGACCAGGCCCAGCTTGCCGTGGCCGGTGAAGACGCTGTTGAACAGGCCGCCGCCGCTGATGCCCGCGCCCTTCACCGTCTTTATCTCGTACGAGAGGGTGGCGTCGAAGCACAGGACGTTGCGGCCGTTGACCGTGAACACGTCGCCGGGCTCGACGTCGACCACGAAGACGTTCTGCGCCTCCTGCGCGAACCAGGCCTCCCCCTTGCCCTGCACCTTCATCAGGGGCAGGCCCTCACCGGTGACGGCACGCTTCAGCATGCCGCCGACGCCCTGGCCCTTCTTCTCGAACTGCAGGTTCCCCCGATAGGCGATCATCGCCCCCTGCCGTGCCAGCATCTCGCCGTCGACCACGTAGCGGATCGACTTGGCGTTCTGGACGGACATCCCCGGTGCGACCGCGGCCTGCACCATGTACTCATGCGCGAAAAGATCACCCTTCATGGGGGCATCGTCGCCCGGACGAATCGGTTCCGACAAGTCCGCCACGGCCGCGACGCGTCCCGGCGCCGGCCGCCGCCGGCCCTCGGTGCCGGTCTCACCCGCGCCGCGGGCCGCCGCGCTGCGCGCCGTCCTGTCGTACCGCCTTCAGGATCACGAATTTCGGGTCCCCGGCGACGAGTTCGCTGTTGCCGAAGAGGCGGCGCAGCTTCAGGTGGTAGCCGAGGTGCCGGTTGCCGACCACCCACAGCTCGCCGCCCGGCCGCAGCGCCGCGTGCGCCTGCGTGAACATCCGCCACGCCGTCGCGTCGGTCGTCGCCTGGTGCGAGTGGAAGGGCGGGTTGTTGAGTACGAGGTCCAGGGTGGCGGCGGGGACGTCCGCGAGGCCGTCGCCGACCCGGAAGACCGCCTTGCCGGGCCGCTCGCCGCAGTTCTCCGCGTACGTCGCCTCGGCCGAGGCCACCGCTTGGTGCGACTCGTCCGTGAACAGCAGCTCCGCGTCGGGTGCGGCGAGCGCGGCGCTCATGCCCACGACTCCGTTGCCGCAGCCCAGGTCGGCGATGCGGGCGGCGCCGGTGGCCCGCGGCAGGTGCCGTAGGAAGAAGCGCGTGCCGATGTCAAGTCGCTCGGCGCAGAACACGCCGGCGTGGTTGACGACCGTGCGGCCGGCCGCCGGGCCGATGTCGTCGGGGAGCCGGTACCGCACCGGCCAGGGGTCGCGCCCAGGGGTCAGTGACAGGTCCGGTGTGCTGAGGACGAGCCGCGCCTTCTTCTCGGCGAGCGAGGTGCGGGTGGGGCCGACGATCCGCTCGAACAGGTTCAGGGTCGAGGTGTGGATCTCCTTGACCATGCCGGTGCCGACGACCACGGTGCCCTCGTGCAGGGCGGGCCGCAGCCGGTGCAGCTGGTCCTCCAGCAGCGCGAGGCTCTTGGGCACCCGGACCAGCAGGACGTCGACGCGGTCCGGCGGGGTGTCCTGCGTGGTCAGCAGGGTCGCGCCCGGGCCGGAGACGCCCTTGCGGGCGAGGTTCTCGCCGGTCGCCCGCTGTCCGAGCCAGGAGTCCGAGATCAGCGTCGGCGCGCAGCCGTCGACCCCGGTCAGCGCGGTGCCCAGGGCGCCCCAGCGGTCGCCGACCACGACGACGGCGCCGGACAGGTCGGTGCGGTTCTCGGCCAGGTGCTTGAGCAGGTAGTCGTCCGCCGCGTCCCAGGCGCGCAGCTGATCGCGGGGGTCGGCCGGGAAACGGGTGAGGTCGACCTCTCCCCAGGGCGTGGTCATGCGGTGGGCGGCCGGGTCGGGCTGATCAGTGCGGTTCATCGTCCGACCAGGCTAACCGAGCCCCGGGCCACACCGGCGCGGCCGGGCGACCCCGCGGGCCCGGGCCCCCGCTCCGGACAACCGGGTTACCGGGCCGGCCTGTGTGCCGCTGCCTGGGGCAGGGCCGTCCCGGCTGGGTGGGGCGGCCTGCTTGTGGGGGGTACGCCTCAGGTCGGCCGGGGCGCCGGGCCCGTTTGTGAGCGGCTGTCCCGGGACACCCCGGCCACCCGTCCTTACTCCTCCGGGAACTCCCCGGCCAGCGCCGCCGCCATCCGCAGATGCGGGGTCGCCTCCGCGTCGCGGCCCTGGCGCTCCAGCGTCCGGCCGAGCATCAGCCGGGCGTACCCCTCGACCGGGTCGCGCTCCACGATGATCCGCAACTGGTTCTCCGCGCGCCGGAGTTGGGCGGAGTGGTAGTAGGAACGGGCGAGCAGCAGACGCGGTCCCACCTGCTCCGGGACCTCCTCGACGAGACCGTCCAGGATGCCCGCGGCGGTGGTGAACTCCTTGGCGTCGAAGAACTGCCGCGCCCGCTCCCAGCGCTCCGCGGCCGTCCCGTGCGTGTAGTACTTCTGCTCCACGGTTGCCTCCTTCGCGGCCGTCAACGAAAGGGAGCACCCGGCATATTCCCGGGGCCTCGCCCCGCTGGTAGCGGGGCCCGGCACCAGGACCCGGGCGAGGGGCGCATTTCGTGCCCCCACTCATCGGGCCCATGGGGCTGCGGCGAAGCCGCATGCTCCAGGGGCGCGGGGAACGGCGCGAGAAGCCCCACGGCGGACAGCCAGAGAACTGCCCTCCGGCACCAGGACCCCGGCGCCGGGGCAGCCCCGCCCGGGCCTCCGCCCCCCCGAGGCCCGCCCCGCCCCCCGGGCGAGGACCACCCGGACGCAAGACACCGCACGTTCCGGCCGACATCCCGCGAGCCGGAACCGTTCCGCGGCCCCAGCCCGTAAGTTGCTGTGCGCCCAACCCCGCCCCGCCCCCCTCCTCCGACTTACGCACACCCGGCCCCGCACGCCGTGTCCCGCGCACACCCGGCCCCGCACACACCCGGCCCCGCTATACCCGGTCCCGCACACCCCCGTGCCTAGGGAGCCCCATGGACACCAACCGTCCCCTCGGACCCGGCATCTCCCGCCGCCACTTCCTGCAGACCACCACGGCAACCGCCGCCACCGTCGCCGCCGGCACCGCCCTCGCCCCGCCCGCCACGGCTGCCCCGCCCGTCGCGCCCGCCACAGCGACCCCCGCCCGGCCCGCCACCCTCACTCTCACCGCCGCAACCAACGGCGCCGCCACCCTCGCCCCGTCCGGCGACCGCCTGGTCGCCGAGGTCCAGAACGTCCTGTGGTCGATCCCCCGCACGGGCGGCCCCGCGACCGCGCTCACCACCCCCGAACTGGAGCCGACCCGGCCGCAGTTCAGCCCGGACGGCACCCGGATCGTCGTCAGCGCCTACCGGGGCGGCGGCTTCCACCTGTGGCTGCTGGACGCCGACGGAGGCACGCCCCGGCAGCTGACCGACGGCCCGTGGGACGACCGCGGCCCGGCCTGGTCCCCGGACGGCACCCGGGTGGCGTTCGCCTCCGAGCACGGCGGCGACCCGGTGACCGGCACCCCGTACCGCATCTGGGCCGTCGACGTGCGCCACGGGACGCTCACCCGGCTGACGGGCCTGCCGGGGCAGCCGGGACCCGGACAGGGCGGCGCCTGGGAGGACTTCGACCCGACCTGGTCGCCGGACGGCGCGCGCGTGGTGTTCGTCCGCGGCGTCGTCACGGCGGCCGGCACCCTCCAGGCGTCGACCCTCGCCTCGGTCGGCGCGGACGGCGCCGGGCCCGTCACCACCGAGCACACCGACACCTCCGGTGCCCAGGTCATGACGCCCGCCCTCTCGCCGCGCGGTCGCCTCGCCCACCTGCGGACCACCCCGGCGCCCGCCGCGAGCTGCACCCTCGTCGTCGACGGCGAACCCGTCGCCGTACCCGGCGACATCGCTCCGGTGCCGCCGCGCTGGACCGGCGACGACGGCCTGCTCCTCACCGTGGACGGCACGTTCCGCATCGTGCGGCCCACCGCGCCCGAGGACGCCGAACAGATCCGCTTCGTCGCGCGGCACACCGTCGACCGGCCCCGATACCGCGTCAAGCGCCACGACTTCGAGCCCGGGGGAGTGCGGCCGGTCCGCTCCGCGCACCTGCCCGCTCTGTCGCCCGACGGCCGCTCCGTCGCCTTCGCCGCCCTCAACTCCCTCTGGGTGGGCGCCACATCGGGCGGACGCCCGCCGCGCCGCGTCGTCCGGGCCCCCGCGACCCGGTACGTCCTGGCCCCTTCCTGGACCCCTGACGGCACGGGGATCGTCTACGCCGACGATCGCGCGGGCCTGTTCGCCGTGCGCCGCCACACCCTCGCCACCGGGGAGGAGACCGTGCTCGCCGAGGGCGGCCGGGTCTTCCCCGCGCTCTCCCCGGACGGCACCCGCCTCGCCTGCCTGGACATGTCGGGCAACCTCGTCGTCCGCGACCTGGCCGCGGCGACCGACCGCGTCCTCGCGCGACCGCTGGGCAGCGGCGGCCTGCCCGGCCGGCCCTGCTGGTCACCCGACGGCCGCTACGTCGCCCTGTGCGACCGCGGCCGCCTCAACCAGCGCTTCCGCGAGGGCCTCAACCTGATCCGGGTCGTCGACACCGCCGGCGGCGAGACGGTGCTGCACGCCGTCGCCCCGCACGTCTCCCTGGCCGACCGCTACGACTCCGGGCCCGCCTGGTCCCCCGACGGCCGCACCATGGCCGTCGTCGTCGAGTCCGCGCTGTGGCTGCTCCCCGTCCACCCCGACGGCGCCCCCGCGGGCCCGCCCCGCCAGGTCACCGAGGAGGCCGCGGACCACCCGAGCTGGGCCGCCGACGGCCGGAGCCTGCTCTACCTCTCGGCCGGCCGGCTCCGGCTCCTGGACGTCGCGCGCGGCACCGCCCGCACGGTCCGGGTCCCGCTCGACCAGCGCCGCCCCCGCCCCGCCGACACGGTCGTGCACGCCGGGCGACTGTGGGACGGCACCGACGGCACCGACGGCACCGACGGCACCGACGGCTCCGTGCGCGACGACGCCGACATCACCGTCGAACGCGGGCGGATCGTCGCGGTGGGGCCGCACCGGACCGGCGGCACGCGCCGCGCCCGCCGGCGCGTCGACGCCTCGGACCGCACGGTCCTGCCGGGTCTGTGGGACTCCCACACCCACCCCTGGCAGTCCACCTACGGCGCCCGCCAGACCACGCTGCAACTCGCGTACGGGATCACCACCGCGGTCTCCCTGGGCGGATTCGCCTACGAACAGGCCCGGATCCGGGAGGCCACCGACGCGGGAGCGCTCGCCGGGCCCCGGCTCCTGGCCACCGGCGAACTCCTCGACGGCGCCCGCGTCGCGTACAGCATGGGCCGCGCCCACCGCACCCGCGCGGGCCTGCGCCGCTCCCTCGACCGGGCCGCCGCGCTCGACTGGGACTTCGTCAAGACCTATGTCCGCGCCCCCGGTTGGGTGATGGCGGAGGCGGCACGCTTCGCGCACGAGCGGCTCGGCGTCCGCAGCGGAAGCCGCCTCTGCACCCCTGGTGTGCAGCTGGGCCAGGACCTGACGACCCATCTGCAAGCGACCCAGCGCCTGGAGTTCGGGCACGCCACGACCGCGAGCGGACGCGCCGGGCAGGACGTGCGGCAGATCTACACGCGGGCCGGGTTCCACCTCGTCGCGACGCCGTTCACCGCCGCGGCGCTGCTCGGCGCGGACCCCGCGCTCGCGGAAGACCCACGCGTCACCAGGCTGATGCCGCCCTGGGACAGCGCCCTCGTCGACGAACTGGCCGCGTCGCCGCCCACCGCCGCCCAACTCGCCACGCTGGACCGGGAGACCGGCATCTACCGGAGCATCCTCGCCGACGGCGGCCTGGTCGCCCTCGGCACCGACCAGCCGCTGGTTCCGGTCGGCCTCCACCTCCACCTGGCCCTGCGCGCGCTGCACCGCGGCGGCCTCTCCCCGGCGGCGGTCCTGCGCACCGCGACCGTGCTGCCCGCGCGGGTCTTCGGGGCGGACCGGGACCTGGGCACTGTGGAGGAAGGCAAACTCGCCGACCTCACCTTTGTCGACGGCGACCCCTTCACCGACTTCGACAGCCTCGTCAGGACGACCTCCGTGCTGCGGGGTGGCATCGCCCACCACCAGGCGGACCTGGTCGGCGCGGTCGACCCGGTGACCGCCGGGGCCCGCGCCGCCGGGGCGCACGACGACTGGCTGGAGGTGGGCCGCCACATGAGGAAGGACGGCTGCTGCGACCCCGGCCTGTGACGGCGCCCGGCGCGCGGGGGAGAGTGTGCCCATGCACACCACGGACACTTCCGCGCGCGGGGACGGCCCCGCCCACCGCCTCCTGGCGGGCGACCCGGCCTCGCCGGTCCTCCTCCATGTGCCGCACGGCTCCCGCACCGTCCCCGCCACCGTCCGGGCCGGGCTCCTGCTCGACGAGGCCGCCCTGACAAGGGAGTTGGACCTGCTCACCGACGCCCACACCCAGGAGCTCGCGGAGCGGGCCGCGGCGGGCGCGGCCGTGCCGCCGTGGCGGTTCGTCAACGAGCGGTCCCGGCTGGTCGTCGACCCCGAGCGGTTTCCCGACGAGCGCGAGGAGATGCGTGCGGTGGGCATGGGGGCCGTGTACACCCGCACCTCCGGGCGCACGCCCCTGCGGCCCGAACCGCCCGCGGACGAGGCCGCGCTCCTCACCACGTACTTCCACCCCTACGCGCGGGCGATGACGCGGGCCGTCGACGACCGCCTCGCGGCGACGGGCCGCGCCGTCATCATCGACGTCCACTCCTACCCGAGCCGCGCGCTGCCCTACGAGCTGCACGGCACGGACCCGCGCCCGCCCGTCTGCCTCGGCACCGACCCCGTCCACACCCCGGACACCCTGCTCGCCCTGGCCCGCGAGGCGTTCGCCCCCCTCGGCGAAACCGCTCTGAACACGCCCTTCTCCGGTGCCTACGTTCCCTTGCGGCACTACGGCGAGGACACCCGCGTCAGCGCCCTCATGCTGGAGCTGCGCCGCGACGTCTACCTCCACGAGCCCGTCACCCCGCACGACGGCCTGGCGAAGGCCGCGGCGTGTCTCACGGCGCTGATCGAGGCGGTGACCCGTGGCTGACCCCACCGCACCCTTCCTGTACGTCGTCGTGTGCGCGGCCGGGGCCGCCGACGGCGTCGAGGCCTTCGTCGCGGACGCCCAGGCCGCGGGCTGGGAGGCCGGGGTGATCGCGACCCCCACCGCGCTCGGCGGCTTCTTCGACCGCACCGCGGTCGAGGAGCGCACCGGCCGCCCGGTCCGCTCCGCCTGGCGCACCCCCGCCACACCCCGCCCGTTCCCGCCGGCGGACGCGATCGTCGTCGCACCCGCCACCTTCAACACGCTCAACAAGTGGGCCGCGGGCATCGCCGACACCCTCGCCGCGGCCACGCTCTGCGAGGCCTACGGCGCGGGCACCCCGACCGCCGCCGCACCCTGCGTGAACGCCCAGCTCGCCCGGCACCCCGCTTACCAGGACAGCGTCCGGCGACTGCGGGCGATGGGCGTACGGTTCGCGGCGGGGGAGTTCTCCTGGGCAGCGACGACCGAGCTGCTCACGCACCTGAAGGCGGACGGCTGACCGTGACCCGGCGCCGCCAAGCGCCGCCGTCGCGCGGCGCCGCCAAGCGCCGCCGTCGCGCGGCGCCGCCAAGCGCCCCGTCCGCACGCAGGCAGACGTAGAGGCGTACCACCGTGCCCAGGAGAATGACCGCGGCGGCCGGTCAGTACCCCCGCACGGGAACCAGCGCCTCCGGTGTCAGATCCGCCAGGGTCGGATAGCCGTCCACCGCCATCAGCAGGTCCGCCTCCGCCAGCAGCGTGCGCAGGACGTGGACGAGGCCGTCCTCCCCGCCCGCCGCCAGGCCGTAGGCGTACGGGCGGCCGACGCCGACCGCCGTCGCGCCCAGGGCGAGGGCCTTGACGACGTCGGCGCCCGAGCGGACACCGGAGTCGAAGAGGACCGGCAGACCGTCCGCGGCCTCGACGACGCCGGGCAGCGCGTCGAGCGCGGGCAGGCCGCCGTTGGCCTGGCGGCCGCCGTGGTTGGAGCAGTAGACGCCGTCGACCCCGCCGTCCCGGGCCCGGCGCACGTCCTCGGGGTGGCACAGGCCCTTGAGGATCAGCGGGAGATCGGTGAGGGACCGCAGCCACGGGAGGTCGTCCCAGGTGAGAGGGGCGCCGAAGACGCCGACCCAGGTGGAGACGGTGTCCATCGGGTCATCGCTCGGGACCAGGGAGCGGAACCGCGGGTCCGAGGTGTAGTTGGCCAGGCAATGGCCGCGCAGCTGCGGGAAGTTCGAGGTCGACAGGTCGCGCGGGCGCCAGCCGGTGACCCAGGTGTCGAGCGTGACGACGATGCCCTTGTAGCCCGCGGCCTCGGCCCGCTTGACGAGGCTCTCGGCGAGCTCCCGGTCGGTGGGGGTGTACAGCTGGAAGAAGCCCGGCGTCCCGCCGAACTCCGCGGCCACGTCCTCCAGCGGGTCCACCGACAGCGTCGAGGCGACCATCGGCACCCCGGTGCGCGCCGCGGCCCGGGCCGTCGCCAGGTCCCCGTGCCCGTCCTGGGCGCACAGCCCGATCACCCCGACCGGCGCCATGAACAGCGGCGAGGCCAGGCGGTGCCCGAACAGGTCCACGGACAGGTCGCGCTGTGTGGCGCCGACCATCATGCGCGGCACCAGGCCGTACCGCTCGAACGCCCGCACATTGGCCCGCTGCGTCTGCTCGTCGCCCGCGCCGCCCGCCACGTACGACCACACGGACGGGGGCAGCGCCGCCCGCGCCCGCTCCTCCAGGGCCTCGAACGCCATCGGCAGGGCGGGGACGACACCCCGCAGTCCGTCGAGGTAGATCTCGTACTGGTAGTCGCCGAACTGCGGGCTCATCACACACCTCGTCATCGAAGTCCCGGAAGGAAGGCCTGAAGCGGGGCCGGAACCGTACGACCGGCCCCGTGCGCCCAATCTGCCAGCACTTCGGCGCCCGGCAAAGAGATCAGCAGAGCGTGCGGACGAACTCCAGGGAGGCCGTGAAGATCTCCTCCACGCCCTCCTCGGGGAGACCGACCCAGCCGTGGTTCGCCCCCGGCACCGTCCGCAGCTCGACCGGGGCACCGGCGGCGCGCAGCGCCGCCGCCAGCTCCCGCCCGTGCCCGCACGGCACCATGACGTCCTCCTCGCCGTGCACGACGAGGAACGGCGGCGCGCCCGGATGCGCCTGCCGGACGGGGCTCGCGGCGGCGGCCAGTTCGGGGACGGCCGCGGGCGCCGCGCCCAGCAGCAGCGCCTCCATGGTGGCCGGGCTCGCGGGGTCGAACGGCGGCCGGGGCGTGACCAGGTCCGCGGGCCCGTACCAGATGACGGCGCCCGCGAGCGCCGGCTCGGTGTGGGTGAGGGCGAGCAGCGAGGCGAGGTGGCCGCCCGCGGACTCGCCCCACACGACGGTGCGCCCGGTGTCGACGCCGAGTTCCCCGGCGCGCAGCCCGAGCCAGCGCAGCGCGGCGCGCAGGTCCTCCAGCGGTGCCGGGAAGGTGGCCTCGCCGCTGAGCCGGTAGTCGACGCAGGCGACGGCGAGGCCGGCCGCGGCGATCCGCTCGAAGGGGCCGGGCTGCCAGGCCCGGGTGCGCACCCCGAGGTCGTCGCGGCGCCCGCGCCGCCACGCCCCGCCGTGCGCGAACAGCACCAGGGGCGCGGGGCGTCCGGTCTCCGGTCCGGGCAGCCACAGGTCCAGTTCCAGCGGCCGGCCGCCCTCCACGACGCCGTACGGGACACCTCGCAGCGTCCGGACCCCGGCCGGGCGCGCGGTGGCCGGCGGCAGCGGGGCGACGTCCGGGTGCGGGGCGGCGATCAGCCCCAGCAGCTCGGCCGGTGTCATGCGGTCCTCCACTCCTGGTCGGGCAGGAAGCGGACATCGTACGTCCGGGGCACGGTGGCGAACTTGTGCGGCTCGGGGACGAACGGCCGGTGCGGCAGGCCGTGCCCCTCGGCCGGGGTGCCGAGGCTCTCGAAGAACCGCTCGAAGGTGCCGCCGGGCCCGGCCGCGACGCCGACGATCTGCGTGTGGTGGCGCTCCATGCGGTAGGCGTGCGGGCAGTTCTTCGGTACGAAGCCGAAGTCGCCCGGGGTGAGCAGCCGTTCGCTCTGCTCGCCCGCGGTGTCCTCGACGAAGAGGCGGACCGCGCCCTGGGTCACGTAGAAGACCTCGTAGGTGTCCGCGTGCAGGTGCGCCGGGATGATGTCGCCCTTGGGGCCTTCGCAGGTGAAGAAGTTGAAGGTGTTCTCGGTCTGCTCGCCGCCCGCGTAGACGGTGATGAGGTCGCCGAAGAGGTGGGCCCGGTCGCCCTCGCCCTTCTCGATGACGTACGGGGTGCCCGGCTCGGCCGGGATGCGGGACGCGTCCCGGTAGCGTGTCGCGAACTCGATGGTCATGACGTGCGCGCCTCCTCTGTCAGGCTGCCTGACGGGCAATGTCAGGTAGCCTGACATGTCTGCCGCGCGGTGGGCAAGTGCCCTGACCGGGGCCATGAGCGGGAGGGCGAGGGAAGCGATGACGCGGAGCGGGCGGGACCTGCCGCAACTGCTGGGCGAGGCCAGGCGCTGGTTCGAGGACGGGATGCTCGCGGCGCTGGAGGCCGAGGGCGTGCCGGCCGTGACGCCGCCGCAGGTGCAGCTGTTCGCCGCGCTCGACGAGGACGGCACCACCGTGGCGGAGCTGGCCCGGCGGACCGGCGTGACGCGGCAGACCGTGCACCAGGCAGTGCACTTCCTGGTCGCCGCCGGACTGCTGGAGCAGGTCCCGGACCCGTCGTCGGCGCGGCAGCGGCTGATCCGGCGCACGCCTGCCGGACTGCACGCCCATGACCGCGCGCGCCGCGCGCTCGGCCGCCTGGAGGCCGAACTGGCCGACCGGGTCGGGCAGGGGGCCGTCGCCGCGCTGCGGGCCGCCCTGGAGTCGCCCGAGGCTCCGTGGAGCGAACCGCCCGCCGCCCCGGCCGACCCCCGGTTTCGTCCCTGACCTCCCCGCTCTCCCCGGCGCCTCCGCCGCCCTCTGCGGCCGACATGTGCAAACAAAATCGTTGACAATCTTGTTGGCCTAGATTTAGCGTCGACAGGCACTCACTCAGGGAGGGCAGATGCCGAAGGAAGCCCGTCCAGGCTCCGGAGAGCAGGCCAAGCAGTACGCGTTGGAGCGGCTCAGGCAGGCGATCCTGCGCGGCGAGATGTCACCGGCCCAGCGGCTGGTGGAGAACGAGCTCGCCGAGCAGTACGACGTCACCCGCGCGAGCATCCGGGCGGCCCTGCTCGACCTCGCCGCCGAGGGGCTGGTCGAGCGGATCCGCAACCGCGGATCGCGAGTGCGCGTGGTCACGGTCGAGGAGGCCGTGGAGATCACGGAGTGCCGGATGGCGCTCGAAGGGCTGTGCGCGGCCAAGGCCGCGGTGGACGCCACCGAAGCGCAGCTCGATGAGCTGTCCGACCTGGGCGCCGCCATGTCCAAGGCGGTCGCCGACGGCGATCCGCTCTCCTACTCCGAGCTCAACCACGACCTGCACGCTCGCATCCGGGACATCTCCGGCCAGCGCACGGCCGTCGGTCTCCTGGAGCGGCTCAACGCCCAACTGGTGCGCCACCGCTTCCAGTTGGCGCTTCGTCCGGGGCGTCCGCAGCAGTCCCTGAGTGAACACCTGGCCGTGATCGAGGCGATCCGCGCCAGGGATCCACAGGCGGCCGAACGGGCCGTCCGCGCCCACCTCGGCAGCGTGATCGACGCCTTGCGCGCCGGCTGACGCCGCCCGGGCGGGCGCGCCCCCGTAGTCAAGGAGACACAGCATGACCAACGGCAACGCGCCCGCCGCCCCACCACGATCGACGCTGGTGGTCACCGCCCACGCCGGGGACTTCGTGTGGCGGGCCGGTGGCGCCATCGCCCTGGCCGCCTCCCGGGGCGAGAAGGTCACCATCGCCTGCCTCACGTTCGGCGAGCGCGGCGAGTCCGCCACGGCCTGGCGCGAGGGACGCGGGCTCGACGAGATCAAGGCGCTGCGCCGCGACGAGGCCGAGCGCGCGGCGGCCGAACTCGGCGCCGCCGTCCGCTTCTTCGACGCGGGCGACTACCCCCTCCTCGCCACCGCCGAACTGACCGACCGGCTCGTGGCCCTCTACCGCGAGACCCAGCCCGACGTCGTCCTCACCCACCCCGCGGAGGACCCCTACAACGGCGACCACCCGGCCGCGAACCGCATGGCCCTGGAAGCTCGCGTCCTCGCGCAGGCCGTCGGCTACCCGGGCGAGGGCGAGATCATCGGCGCCCCGCCCGTCTTCTTCTTCGAGCCGCACCAGCCGGAGATGAGCGGCTTCCGGCCCGAGGTGCTCCTCGACATCACCGAGGTGTGGCAGGCCAAGCGCCGCGCCATGGAGTGCCTGGCCGCGCAGCGCCACCTGTGGGACTACTACACCGACCTCGCCGTGCGCCGCGGCGTCCAGCTCAGGCGGAACGCGGGACCGAACCTGGGGCTCCCGCACACCACCCTGGCCGAGGCGTACATGCGCCCGTTCCCGCAGATCGCGAAGGAGCTCGCCTGATGCCCGGCGTCATCGTCACCGACCCGCCCAAGGCCGCGCCGCGGGACGTGGCGGCGCTGGCCGCCTTCGGCGTCGCCACCGTGCACGAGGCGAGGGGCCGCACCGGACTCCTCGGCCACCACCTGCGCCCCAACCAGCAGGACACCCGGATCGCGGGCACCGCGGTCACGGTCCTGTCCTGGCCCGGCGACAACCTCATGATCCACGCGGCGGTCGAGCAGTGCGGCGAGGGCGACATCCTCGTCGTCACCACCACGTCCCCGTCGACGGACGGCATGTTCGGCGAACTCTTCGCCACCGCTCTCCAGCGGCGCGGCGTGCGCGGCGTCGTCACCGACGCCGGTGTCCGCGACACCGCCGAGCTGCGCGCGATGGGCTTCCCCGCCTGGTCCGCCGCCGTGTCCGCGCAGGGCACGGTCAAGGCGACCGGCGGCAGCGTCAACGTCCCCGTCGTGCTCGGCGGCGCGACCGTCCGCCCCGGTGACGTGATCGTCGCCGACGACGACGGCGTCGTGGTCGTGCCCCGCGAGAGCGCGCGGGAGACGGCCGACAGGTCCCGGGCCCGCGAGGAGAAGGAGGCCGCCACCCGCGCCGCGTTCCTGGAGGGCCAACTGGGCCTGGACCGCTACGGGTTGCGCGCGACCCTGACGGACCTGGGAGTCGAGTACCGCACGTACGAGGAGCACACCGGAGCCGGGTCGTGACCGCCCCCGCCGGGGTGCGCTGCACGCTGATGCGCGGCGGCACCTCGAAGGGCGCCTACTTCCTCGCCTCGGACCTGCCCGCCGAACGGGCCGCCCGCGACGACCTGTTGCTGCGGATCATGGGCAGCCCCGACCCGCGGCAGATCGACGGGATCGGCGGCGCGCACCCCCTGACGAGCAAGGTCGCGGTCGTCGCGCCCGCCACGGACCCCGCGGCCGACGTCGACTACCTCTTCCTCCAGGTCGGCGTCGACAGCCCCGAGGTGTCGCACGGGCAGAACTGCGGCAACCTCCTCGCCGGGGTCGGCCCGTTCGCCCTCGCGCGCGGCCTGGTCGCGGCCGGACCGCGGGAGACGGCCGTGCGCATCCGCATGGTCAACACCGGGGACCTCGCCACGGCGACGTTTCCGACCCCGGGCGGGCACGCCGACCCGACCGGCGACGCGGAGATCTCCGGCGTCCCCGGCACCGCGGCCCCGGTCGTCATCGCCTTCCCGCCCGGCAGGGGGCCGTTGCTCCCCACCGGCCGCGTCCGCGACACGGTCACCGGCCTCGACGTCACGTGCGTGGACAACGGCATGCCGACCGTGCTCGTCCCCGCGGCGGCCCTGGACGTCACCGGGGACGAGGACCCGCAGGAGCTGGAAGCGAACACCGAGCTAGCCGAGCGCCTGCGCGAACTACGCATCGCAGCGGGGGAGTTGATGGGGCTCGGCGACGTCTCGGCGGCCACCGTGCCCAAGCTGACCCTGCTCGCCCCGCCCCGGCGCGGCGGCGCCGTCACCACCCGCACCTTCATCCCCGTACGGTGCCACACCGCCATCGGTGTCCTGGGTGCGGCGAGCGTGGCCGCCGGGCTGCGGATCGAGGGCGGCGTGGCCGCGCCCCTCGCGCGGCGGCCCGCCGACGGCGACCGGCTGCGCATCGAACACCCCACCGGCTACACGGACATCGAGAGCAGCCTCACCACCGGCCCCGACGGGTTGCCGCGCGCCCGCCGCACCGCCGTGCTCCGCACCGCCCGCACCCTCTTCGACGGCACCGTCTTCCCCCGGCCCGCCGCCTCCCCCCTGCCTACACCTTCCTCAGGAGGTCCCCGATGACTCCGCCCCTCGGCGACATCGCCCACGTCGGCCACGCCCAGCTGTTCACCCCCGACCTGGACGCCAGCGTCGCCTTCTGCACGGACTTCCTCGGCCTCACGGTCAACGGCCACACCAGGGGCGGGAGCGGCGGAGGCGACGGGGGCGACGGGGATTCGGTCTACCTGCGGACCTTCGACGACTACGAGCACCACAGCCTGGTCCTCACCGCCCGCGACCGGCCCGGCCTCGGCCGGCTCGCCCTGCGCACCTCCAGCGAGGAGGCGCTCCAGCGCCGGGTGAAGGCCGTGGAGGAGGCGGGCGGCACCGGCCGGTGGGTCGAGGACGAGCCAGGGATCGGCAAGCTGTACGTCACGACCGACCCGGACGGCCACGAGCACGCCCTGTACTGGGAGAGCGAGTACTACCGCGCCCCCGACGCGCTGCGCCCGGCCCTGAAGAACCAGCCGCAGGCCAAGCCGAACCGGGGGGTGGGCGTCCGCCGCCTGGACCACGTCAACTTCCTGGCCGCCGACGTCCTCGCCAACGCCGAGTTCCAGCAGGACGTGCTCGGCGCCCGGCCCACCGAGCAGATCCGGCTCGACACCGGCCGGGTCGCGGCCCGCTGGCTGACCTTCACCGACAAGTCGTACGACGTCGTCTACACCGAGGACTGGACCGGCAGCGAGGGCCGCCTGCACCACATCGCCTTCGCGACCGACACCCGCGAGGACATCCTGCGCGCCGCCGACCTCGCCATCGACTCCGGCGTCTTCATCGAGACGGGCCCGCACAAGCACGCCATCCAGCAGACGTTCTTCCTCTACGTCTACGAGCCCGGCGGCAACCGCATCGAGCTGTGCAACCCGGTCTCCCGCCTGGTGTTCGCGCCCGACTGGCCGCTCATCACCTGGACCGAGGCGGAGCGTGCGAAGGGGCAGGCCTGGGGGCTGAAGACGATCCAGTCGTTCCACACGCACGGCACGCCGCCCGTGGCGCCCCCGGCCGGGGGCTGAGCGAGCGCGCTCCGGCCCCGGGCGGACGGCCACCGTCCACCCGGGGCCGAATTGTTTCTAAGATTGTCAACAAAAGTGTTGACGGAGTGCCGCCCCGGTTCCTAGCGTGCTCACACCCCCCGCTCCGGCCGCCGCACGACCGGCCGGCCGGTCGTCCCCGCACCACCGCTCCAGGGATCCCCTCCCGGACGAGAGGAAACAACGATGTCCTCCTCCGCCACCCCGCGGGCCGCGCGCCGCGGCCTCAGCATGGGCAGACTGGTCTTCGCCCTGTGCTGGCTGGCCGTCCTCTTCGACGGCCTCGACATGTTCATCTACGGTTCCGTGCTGCCGCACATGCTGGAGACGAAGGCGCTCGGCCTCGGCCCGGACCGGGCCGGCGACCTCGGCAGCTACGCCACGTTCGGCATGCTGGTCGGCGCCCTCACCGCGGGCACCGTCTCCGACCGCGTCGGCCGCAAGAAGATGATGGTCGGCTGCGTCACCCTCTTCTCGCTCGCCTCCGGACTCTGCGCGCTGGCCCCGAACGTGGCGGTCTTCGGCCTCGGCCGCACCCTCGCCGGACTCGGCCTCGGCGGCCTGCTGCCCACCGCGATCACGATGGTCTCCGACTACGCCCCGCGCGGCCGCGGCGCCCTGATCGTCGGCGGCCTGATGACCGCGCACCACGCGGGCGGCATCCTCTCGGCGTACGTGGCCACCTGGGTGGTCGAACCCCTCGGCTGGCGGGCGGCGTTCTGGTTCTGCGTCATCCCGCTGCTGTTCGTGCCGGTGATCGCCAAGGCCATGCCGGAGTCCCTGAGCTTCCTCCTGGCCCGGGGCCGCACCGAGGAGGCGCGGCGCCTGTCGGCCGCGTACGACGTGGAACTGCCGGCCATCAAGGCACCCCGCCCCGCGGGCACCGGCCGCTGGGACCCGCTCACGGACCTGTTCCGCGCCCAGCAGTGGGTCCAGACCCTGCTGTACTGGCTGGCCTCCTTCGGCGGACTGCTCCTCGTCTACGGGGTCGCGACCTGGCTGCCGACACTGATGCGCGCCGAAGGGTACGACCTGGGCTCCTCCCTCCAGTTCGTCGTCGTCTTCAACCTCGGCGGCATCATCGGCATGCTCCTCGCGGGCCGGGCCGCCGACCGGTTCGGCGCCCCGCGCATCTCCGCGATCTGGTTCCTGCTCACCGCGGCCGGCGTCTACCTGCTGAGCATCCACATGCCGCTCGCCCTCACCTTCGTCGTGGTCTTCCTCGCCGGTGTCTTCCTCAACAGCGCCCAGACCATGATCTACGCGACGGTCTCGATCCGCTCCGCCCCCGAGAGCCGCGCCACCGCCGTCGGCTGGACCTCCGGCATGGGCCGCTTCGGCGCCGTCTTCGGCCCCTGGCTCGGCGGCCGGCTGCTCGCCTCCGGCAACGGCGACTGGGGCTTCACGGCCTTCGCCCTTGCCGGGCTGTTCTCGATGGTGTTCATCGGCATCGCGTCCCTGCGCAGGACGGCGCAGGCCGCGCCCCGGGCCACCGACCGGCCGGTGGCCGCCGCGTAGTCTGCGGATCATGACGCGCGCCTGGATCCTGCCGATCGTCCTGCTGCTCTGCGGCGCCGCCGCCACGACCGGCCCGGCCCTGCGGGGGGACACGGGGCCGGCCGTGGCGTACGCGGTGGTGTTCCTCGTGCCGGCCGGGGTGTGCTCGCCGCTGGTCTTCCCGCGCTCGATCGGCGCGGAGGAGGCGCGGCGGCGCAGCGCAGCCGACGGCCGGCCCGTCGTCTACTGGCGGCCCGGCTGCACGTACTGCCTGCGCCTGCGCCTCCGGCTGGGCCGCCGGGCCCGCCGCCTGCACTGGGTGAACATCTGGCGGGACCCGGCGGGCGCGGCCGCGGTCCGGGCGGCCAACGCCGGCAACGAGACGGTCCCGACCGTCGTCGTCACGAACCGCCCCCACACGAATCCGGATCCCCGGTGGGTGCGGGAATTGGTGTGAGGGGGCGACCTTGGCGCGGGTGTTGTGAGCGGTGCTCTGACCGTCTCCTGCCTGCACTTTTCCACCCAGAGCCGCACGAACGCCTGCACCCGGGGTTCTACACGCATCACACACGACTCCTCCCCGGGTATGACACCCGCCGCCCGTGCCTACCGCGAACGCGGGTCGGGAGTCCGGCTCAGAGGCTTACCCCCGGGCGGGAAGCAGCGGAGACGATGGAAACAGATCCTGCCGACCACCCTGACGTGCGACGACGCACATCCGGGCGGTCGCCGCCGCCCTCATGAAACCGACGGGAGCCCTTTCGCCGTGGCTACGTTCCTGTACAGACTCGGACGGCTGTCCTTCCGGCGCCGCCGCTATGTGGCGCTGCTGTGGGTGCTGCTGCTCGGCGGGATCGGCTTCGCGTCGTCGGCCGCGCCCGCGCCGCCCGCCGACTCGTTCTCGATGCCCGGCACCGAGGCGCAGAAGGCCTTCGACCTGCTGGAGCAGAAGTTCCCCGCGGCCGGCGCGGAGGGAGCGACCGCCCGCGTCGTCATCCGCGCCCCGCAGGGCGAGAAGCTCACCGACCCCGCGCCCAAGGCCGACGTCCGGGACCTGGTCTCCGCGCTCGGCCGGGGCCCGCAGGTCTCCTCGGTCGCCGACCCGTTCAAGGCGAACGCCGTCAGCAAGGACGGCACCACCGCCTACGCCTCCGTGTCCTACAAGGTCGCCTCGACCGAGCTGACCGACGCGGCCCACGACGCCCTCACCAAGGCCACCGACGACGCCCGCGCCCAGGGCTTCACCGTCGAGTCCGGCGGTGACGCGGTCCAGGCCGACCAGGAGATGGGCGGCAGCGCCGAGCTGATCGGCATCGCGATCTCCGCGGTCGTCCTGCTCATCACGTTCGGCTCGCTGGTCGCCGCCGGCATGCCGCTGCTCACCGCGATCATCGGTGTCGGCATCGGCGTCTCCGGCATCGCGGCGCTCGGCAGCGTCCTCAACCTCTCCAGCACCACGTCCACGCTGGCGATGATGATCGGCCTCGCGGTCGGCATCGACTACGCCCTGTTCATCGTGAGCCGCTTCCGCGCCGAGACAGCCGAGGGCCGCGCGGGCGAGGAGGCGGCGGGCCGCGCGGTCGGCACCGCGGGCTCCGCGGTCGTCTTCGCGGGCCTGACCGTCATCGTCGCCCTCGCGGGCCTGTCCGTCGTGAACATCCCCATCCTGACGAAGATGGGCCTCGCCGCGGCCGCGACCGTGGCCATCGCCGTCGTCATCGCCCTCACCATGATCCCGGCGCTGCTCGGCTTCGCGGGCAAGAAGGTGCTGCGCCGCAAGGAGCGTAAGGCCGCCGTCCCCGCGCAGGCCGCCGCGGCCGGCAAGCCCAACCTGGGCACCCGCTGGTCCCGCTTCGTGATGCGCCGCCCGCTGACCGTCCTGCTGGTCGCCGTCCTCGGACTCGGCGCCATCGCGGTCCCCGCCACCAGCCTCGAACTCGGCCTGCCCGACGAGGGCTCCTCGGCCCCCGACAGCACGCAGCGCAAGGCGTACGACATGCTGTCCGAGTCGTTCGGCGCCGGGTTCAACGGCCCGCTGACGGTCACCGTCGACGGCCGGGGCGCCGAGGCCGCCGCCAAGTCGGTCGGTGCCTCGCTCGCCAAGGTCGACGGCGTCGCCGCGGTCGCCCCCGCGCAGGTCAACGAGGCGGGCGACACCGCCATCATGTCCGTGGTGCCGACCACGGGCCCGAGCGACCACGCGACCGAGGAACTGGTCAGGACGATCCGCTCCGAGGCCGGCGGCTGGGAGGCGCAGACCGGCGCGGACGTCCTCGTCACCGGGCAGACGGCCATGACGATCGACTTCTCGCAGACCCTGAACGACGCGCTCGTGCCCTACCTGCTGCTCGTCGTCGGTCTCGCCTTCCTCCTGCTGATGCTGGTCTTCCGCTCGATCCTGGTCCCCCTCAAGGCGGCGCTCGGCTTCCTGCTCTCGGTGGCGGCGGCGCTCGGCGCCGTGGTCGCGGTCTTCCAGTGGGGCTGGCTCGCCGACATCGTGGGCGTCGACCAGCCCGGCCCGATCATGTCGATGATGCCGATCTTCATGATCGGCGTGGTCTTCGGCCTGGCCATGGACTACGAGGTCTTCCTCGTGACGCGGATGCGGGAGGCCTATGTCCACGGAGCGCGGCCCGGCGAGGCGATCGTCACCGGGTTCCGGCACGGCGGCCGGGTGGTCGGCGCCGCCGCGATCATCATGATCAGTGTCTTCTCCGGCTTCATCATGGAGAACGACGACATGATCAAGATGATGGGCTTCGGTCTGGCCGTCGCCGTCCTCTTCGACGCCTTCGTGGTCCGCATGGCGATCGTGCCCGCGGTCATGGCGCTGCTCGGCAAGGCCGCCTGGTGGCTGCCCCGCTGGCTCGACCGGCTGCTGCCCAACGTCGACGTCGAGGGCGAGAAGCTCCGGAAGGACCTGGCGGCGGCCCCCTCCGCCGAGGACGACCGGGAGCTGGAGCCGGTACGCGGCTGAGTCAGGAGCCCTCTTCCAGGCGGCGGGCCCGCTCCGGTGACCGGAGCGGGCCCGCCGCTGTGCCCCGCCGTCCCCAGCGAAGACGCCGTCCCCGGCGAGGGCGCCGTCCCCGGCGAAGGCGCCGTCCCCGGCGAAGGCGGCGGCCACGTTCGGACACACCCGCACAGTGCCGTGACCGCCGCCCGGACGCACCCGCCCGGCAGGTCGCCGGGGCGCATCCGATCCCTCAACTCCCGCGGCGGGCCCGGGGTGACGGGCCGCCCCGCCGTCCCCCCGGACGGCTGTCGGCTCGCTCACCTGTCCGGGACCGGGCGTCCCGGACCCGGGGCGGGCGGCGTCAGTCGGTGTAGACCTCGGCCCGGTCGACGCTCACGAACGCGGCCCCGGACGCACCGCTCCGCTCGCCGGTCACCCGGACCCGCACCGTGTGCGTGCCGGGTGCGAGACGCGGGCTCAGGTATTGCAGCGTCTCCCCGGTGCGGATCGCGCCGTAGTAGTCCACGCGCTGCTCGGGGCCGCCGTCGACGCTGATCGCCGCGATGCCGTTGCCGGTGTCGCGGACCGAGAGCAGGGCGATCCGGGTGCCGGTGAAGGTGTAGGTCGCGCTGTTGCCCGCTTGGTCGCTCCAGTGGTCGTCGCCCCAGAAGCACTGGGCGGCGCAGCCCGTCCCGGAGTTCCAGCTGCCGGTGTACGCGACCGAGCCGGCGCCGCTGGAGCGGCCGTCGTCATTGATCCAGTAGGTGCCCGAGCCCGGGTCGCCCGCGGGCAGGTCCTGGGTGGCGCCCAGGGCGAGCGGGACGCCGAGGTCGGGGCTGCCGTCCGCCTTCCAACTGATCTTCTGGGCCCGGGTGGTGCGGTTGCTGTAAGTGTTCACCGACGTGGTCTTGGCGTGGTAGATCAGCCAGTCCTGAGTGCCGTCGGGGGAGGTGAAGAAGGCGTGGTGCCCGGGGCCGAAGACGCCGTGGCCGTCGGCGCGGGAGAAGACCGGCCCGGCGTGCTGCTTCCAGTTGCCGGCGACGAGCGGATCGGCCCCGTCGGCCAGGGACATCATCCAGACCTGGTAGTCGGGCTTGCCGGTGTCGCAGGTCGAGTACGTCATCCAGGTGCGGCCGTTGCGGTGCAGGAACTCGGGACCCTCGCGGACCTCGGGGCAGCCCCCCGCGGCGTCGATCGCGCTCGCGGCGCCCGAGACGGTCCAGGGGTTGGCGAGCGGCGCGATGTTCAGGCCGTTGTGCTGGTATGCGTTGATGCCGCTGTACGCGAGGTAGAGACGGCCGTCGCGCTGCAGGATGCCGGGGTCGATCGCGAAGTCGTCCGCGTGGTTGGGCGGGGTGAGCTTGGCCTTGAAGTGGTAGGGGCCCGCCGGGTCGTCGCGCTCCGATTCCAGGACGTAGAGGCGGTGGTGGTCGTCCGTGCCGTCGTCCGCGGTGTAGTAGAGGTACCAGCGGTTGCCGGAGCGGTAGAACTCCGGCGCCCAGATGTGCTGGTTGCGGGTGCTGCCGGTGTCCGTCCAGACCGTGATCGGGTCGGCGTCGAGGAGGGTGGCCAGCGAGGGCGAGCGCCACATCCGGATGCTGTCGCCCTGGGTGGTGGTGAGGTGGTAGGCCCCGTTCGCGTAGGCCAGGAAGGGGTCGGGTCCGGTGTTGAGTGGATTGCGGAAGGTGCCCCCGGCCGCCGCCGGCGCCCGGCCCGCCGCTCCGGCCTGCGGTGCGCAGACCAGTCCGACGAGCAGGGCCAGGAGGGCGGTGACCAGGGCGAGACGGGGCCGGGTGCGCATGAGCGGCTCCTTACATCGATGTAAGTCTCACGGCTTCAGGACGGTAGGGAAGGGGTGCGGGGCTGTCAACGGGGCGCGGGCGCACCCGCGTTGTCCCTCACTGGCCACCGAGACCGGTGGTCGCCACCGACTTCACGATGTGCCGCTGGAACAAGAGGAAGACCACGACGAGCGGCAGCGCGGCGAGCACGGCCGACGCCATCGACTGGGCGTACTGGATGCCGTACGCGTCCTTCACCGTGGTGATGCCGACGGGCAGCGTCATCAGCGACGGGTCGGAGGTCGACACGAACGGCCACAGGAAGTTGTTCCACGCGCCGATGAACACGAAGATCGCGACGGCGGCGAGCATCGGCCGCGACAGCGGGAGCAGCACCGACCAGAAGATCCGCCAGTGCCCGGCGCCGTCGATCCTGGCCGCCTCCTCCAACTCCTTGGGTAGCGAGTCGAAGTGCTTCTTCAGGATGAACACCATCACCGGCGCGACCGTCTGCGGCAGGATCACCGCCGCGTACGTGTCGAGCAGGTGCAGCGTCAGCATCTGCTGGAACCACGGCACGATCAGGATCTGCGGCGGCACCAGGACGGCCGCGACGGTGAGGACGAACAGCCGGCGGCGCCCGGCGAACGCCGTGCGCGAGAACGCGTAGCCGGCCATCGCGGAGACGAGCACCGTGATCACGGTGACGGCGGCCGAGATGATGAGGCTGTTCAGCATCCACAGCGGCAGGTCGCCGCGCTCCCACACGGCGCTGAACCCGTCGAAGGTGAACCCGTTCTTGGGCCAGAACCAGTGCAGCGGGTCGCTCGCGTCCTGCTCGGTCTTGAACGCCGTGAGCAGCGCCCACGCCATCGGCAGGAGCCAGACCAGGGCGCCGACGGTGAGGACGGCGAGCGCGAGCACGCGGGCGACGCGGCTCTCGCCGAGCGTCAGGTTCGTGCGGGAGCGCCCGGTGCGCCGCGGCGGTCTCGGCGGCGTGATGGGCCTGCGCGCTCGCGGCTCGGTGGTCGGACGGGCCGGTGCGTCGGTTGCGGTCATGGTCACTTCTCCCGGCTGCGGAGTGCGAAGAACTGGGCGGCGGAGGCGAGGACGACGAGGGCGAAGAAGATATAGCTGATCGCCGAGGCATAACCGAGCCGGTAACCGGTGAAGCCGACGTCGTAGACGTACTCCACCAGGGGCCGCGTCGAGTTGTTCGGGCCGCCCTTGGTGAGCAGGTAGACCTGGTCGAAGACCTTCAGCGACGCCAGCAGCTGGAGGACGGTGATCACCACGGTGATCCGGCTGAGCTGCGGCAGCGTGATCGAGAACAGCCGGCGCCACGCGCCCGCGCCGTCGATCGCCGCGGCCTCGTAGAGGTGGTCGGGGATCGACTGGAGCGCGGCCAGGTAGAGCAGGAAGTTGAAGCCGACCGTCCACCACAGGGTGGCGAGCGCGATGGCCCACAGGGCCACCGACTCGTCGCTCAGCCACGCGACCCCGTCGAGACCGACCTTGTCCAGGAGGTGGTTGTAGAGGCCGAGGTCGGGCTGGTACAGCCAGATCCACAGGAGGCCGACGACGCCGACGGGCAGCAGGTACGGGGCGAAGAACGCGAGCCGCCACACCCACTGGCCCGGCACCCCGGTGTGGACGAGCAGCGCCATCCCGAGCGCCACCACGACCAGCGGGACCGTCGAGATGAGCGTGAAGAGGACCGTGTGCCAGAGCGCCTTCCACATCTCGGCGTCCTGGAACGCCTCGGTGAAGTTGTCGACGCCGATGAACGACGGGGTGTGCGCGGACAGGGCCCGGTCCGTGAGGGACATCCAGAGCCCCTGGCCGAGCGGCCAGAGCATGAACACGGCGAACAGGACAAGGAAGGGCAGCGCGAAGAGCAGGCCGGGGGGAAGCAGCCGGCGCACCGCGGGAACCCCTGGCCGGGGTGAGGCGTGGGGAGAAGAGGACATCGTCGTGCCTCCTAGGGGCGTGGCCGGTCAGGCCGGGCTGGGCTTGGCGAGGAAGGTGTTCAGGCGCCGCACCATCGCGCGCGCCGCACGGTCGGGGGCGAGTCCGTCGAGCAGGGCCTGCTGGAGCACCTGCGACATGGCGTTCTGGAAGTCGGACCCGGCTCCGGCGAACCAGGCCGCCGGGTCCAGGACGACGTGATCGGCTGCTGCCTTGTAGTGGGCCTGCGGCAGCAGCTCCGCGTACTCCTTCGTCCTGGTGACCGGCGTGTAGGCCGGGATGTGGCCCGCGGTGCCCCAGATCTGCCCGGCCTTCAGGAGCGCGGCCACCGCGCGGTGCGTACGGCGGCGGTGTTCGGCGTCGGGGTGGGGGTGGTGCGGGAGCACGAAGCTGTGCGAGTCGGCGTAGACGGCCGGGGTACCGAACACGGTCGGGAACGGGGCCGCGCCCACGTTCTTGTCCGCGCCCCGGAACGTGCCCAGCTCCCACTCGCCGGAGAGGATCATCGCGGTCTGCTTGTTGTTGAACGCCGCCATGCCCGCGTTGTAGTCGAGCCGCCCGGGGTTCACCCGGCCGTCGACCAGCCTGGCCATGAACGCGATGACCTCGGCCATCCGGTCCACGTCCACCTCGGCCGGGCCGCCCTGCGGCACCTCGAAGACGCCGCCCGTCTGCTTGTACAGGCCGTAGAACAGCCGCCAGCCCTGCGCGGTGTCGGTGACGTACCCGAAAGCGACGCCCTGTTTCCCGGACGCCTTCGCCAGTTCCCTGCCCGCCGCGAGGAACTTGTCCGGCGACGAGAACGCGTCCGCGTCGAGCGTGCCGTCCGCCGTCAGCAACCCGGCCTTCTTCACCGGCTCCGGGTGGAAGAACGTGATGAACGGGTGGGTGTCGAGGGGGATCGCGTACGTCTTCCCCTCGTACTGCGTACGGGACCACACCGCGTCGGTGAAGTCCTCGCGCCGCACGCCGTACTCGGCGAGGACGTCCAAGTCCCACGGGTCGACGAGGCCGCTGGGCGCGTACCCCGCGAGCCGCGACATGTGGCAGACGGCCACGTCCGGGCCGCGGCCGCCGGCCGAGGCCATGGCGAGTTTCGTGTAATAGGGGGTGCCCCACTCCAGGACCGTGCGCTCGACGCGGGTGCCCGGCATGTCGGGCCGCGCCTTCTTCACCATCTCGTTGAGCAGGCCGCCGTCGGCCCCGCTGAACAGGTCCCACAGGCGAACGGCCGAGTCGTCGGCCGCCAGCGCGCTGCCGCAGCCGCTGAGCGCTCCGGCGCCGAGGACCGTGGTCCCGGCGGCGAGTGCGGCCGCAAGCGCGCGTCGTCTGGTGAGTGCGGGGCGACCGACGGGTGCGGGTGTGCCGGTCATCAGGCTCCTTCCCCGGGGGACGGCGGCGGGCGGGCCGCCGTCCCCACGGACGTACATCGATGTAAAGAACGGGAACGAAGAACCTAGCGCGGGTTCTCGAAGGCCGCGGGGCGCCGCTGCGCGTCCCGCAGCAGAGCGGTGTCGACCTTCTCGCCGCGGTCGAAGCGGTAGACGCCGTTGCGCTCCTGGAAGACGTCCGTGAGCTGCGTGTAGCAGTAGCCGAACATGTCCGGGTCGTCGAGCAGCACGCCCGTCAGGCCGATGAACCGCCGCACGAACTCCTCGGCGCTGCGCGGTCGTTCGCCGTACCCCCACGACTCGTCGCGGGCCTCGCCGGAGACCTCGGCGGCCGCCTGCGCGTCCCACCAGATGCCGCCGAACTCGCTGCAGAAGTAGGGCTGGCCGCGGTACGGCAGCGACCAGGGGCGCCCGTCGGGGCCGGCGTTGACGTACGGCGCGCCGTCGGCAAGCCCGCTCATCGCCTTCGCGAACTCGGCTGGGTCCTGCTCGTAGTTGTGCGAGTCGTAGACGTCGGTCTCCAGGACCCGGTGGGCGTAGCCGGAGGCGTCGATGACCGGCCGGGTGCCGTCGGCCTGCTTGGTGGCGAGGAACATCGCCCGCGTCACGTCGTCGAGCTGGGTGAGGCGGTCGTGCAGGTGCTGGTACGTCTCGTTCAGCGGGCACCAGCCGACGATCGAGGGGTGCGAGTAGTCGCGCTCCACGGCCTCCAGCCACTGCGCGACGTAACTGGCGTCGGGCCGCTGGTTGTCGTCCCGGACGCCGACCTCGCAGCCCCAGTCGCCGAACTCGCCCCAGACCAGGTAGCCGAGCCGGTCCGCGTGGTACAGGAACCGCTCCTCGAAGACCTTCTGGTGCAGCCGCGCCCCGTTGAAGCCGGCGGCGAGGCCCAGTTCGATGTCGCGGACGAGGGCGGCGTCGCTCGGCGCGGTCATCAGGCCGTCCGGGTAGTACCCCTGGTCGAGCACGAGCCGCTGGAAGACGGGCTCGCCGTTCAGCAGGAGCCGCTTGCCGTCGACGGAGACCGAGCGCAGACCCGCATAGGACCGCACGCGGTCGACCACCCCGCCCGCGGCGTCCAGGACCTCGAAGGTGAGGTCGTACAGGTGCGGGTCGGCCGGCGACCACACGCGCAGCCGGTCCGCGGGCACCGTGAGCGCCAGCCGGGGCGTGAGGTCGAGGTCGGCGCGGGCCTCGGCCGTCACCACGGCGCCCCGCTCGTCGCCGAGGGTCGCGCGGACCCGGTGCCCCGGCGCGTTCCCGGTCAGCGCCGCCTCCACGAAGAACGAGCCCGAGGCCAGGTCGGGCGTGATGCGCGGGCGCTTCAGGGCGACGGTGCGCGGCACCGGCTCCAGCCACACGGTCTGCCAGATGCCGGTCGTGCGGGTGTAGTGGCAGTGCGTGTTGGCGTACCAGGTGGCCTGCTTGCCGCGGGCCTGCGGGCCGTGCCGGCTGTCGCGGGCGCGCACGACCAGCGTCACCTCGCGGCCGGGTGCCGCGACCTCGCCGAGGTCCGCGGTGAACGGGGTGAACCCGCCGCGGTGCCGCGCCACTTCCACGCCGTTCGCCCACACGGTGGTGTCGTGGTCCACGGCTCCGAAGTGCAGGAGCACCCGGGAGCCGGTCCAGTCCGCGGGGACCGTCACGGTCCGGCGGTACCAGACCGCCTCCAGGAAGTCGGTGTCGCCGATCCCGGACAGCTCCGACTCCGGGCAGAACGGCACGGTGATCCGTCCGGACAGCTCGCGCTCGCGCAGACCCCGTTCGAGTCCGGTGTCGGCGCGGTCGGTCTCGAACTGCCACTCGCCGTTGAGATTGAGCCAGGCCTCGCGGGCGAACTGCGGCCTCGGATACTCGGGCCGCGGCAGGTCGTCGTGGTGCGGGACGGGCATGGTGCTCCTTGCCTCCGGGTGCTGCTCCAGTCGGTGCGTGGCTCATGGCACCATGGCGATTACATCGATGTAAATATCCGGGGCGGTACGAGATCCGGCCCGAAACCGATTCGTGATGGTCGATACGATCGCGGGTGGCAGACGGAAAGGAATGAGCAGCGTGGCGGCCAGACCCAGGATCAAGGACGTGGCGGAGTACGCGGGTGTCTCCCCCAAGACCGTCTCCAACGTCATCAACGACTACGAGCACGTCTCCGACCGCACCCGCGAGGTCGTGCGGGAGGCGATCGAGGCCCTCGGCTACCGCGTCAACATCGCCGGCCGCCAGCTCCGCCAGGGCCGCACCGGCATGATCACCCTGGCCGTGCCCGAACTCGACGTCGCCTACTTCTCCGAACTGGCCAAGCACGTGATGACCGAGGCCGACCGGCGCGGCCGGACGGTGCTGCTGCACCAGACCGGCGGGGCGCGCGAGCGCGAACTCGCCGCGCTGCACGGCTTCGACGCCCAGTTCACCGACGGCGTCCTCCTCAGCCCCCTCGCCCTGCTCCCCAGCGACCTCGCCACCCGCGACCGGCGGCTCCCCGTCGTCCTGCTGGGCGAGCGCCCCGCCGAGGGCAGCACCGACCACGTCGCCATCGACAACGTGCGGGCCGCGCGCGAGGCCACCGAACACCTGCTGGCCCGCGGCCGGCGCCGGATCGCCGTCGTCGGCGGCACCGTGCGCGGCCGCCAGGGCACCGACCGGCTGCGCACCGACGGCTACCGCGAGGCGCTGGAGCGGGCCGGCGTCCCCTTCGACAGCGCCCTCGTGGTGCCGGTGGACGCCTACCACTGGCAGGACGGCGCGCGGGCCGCCGCCGCCCTGATGTCCGGCGCCCCGCGCCCCGACGCCCTGCTCTGCCTCAACGACCACCTCGCCCTGGGCGCGCTGCGCGCCCTGCACGAGCGGGGCGAGAGCGTGCCCAAGGACCTGGACGTGGTCGGCTTCGACGACATCGAGGCCTCCGGGTTCAGCGTGCCCAGCCTGACCACGGTCGCCCCGGACAAGAAGGAGATCGCGCGGGCCGCCGTCGCGCTCCTGCTCGACCGGATCGAGGAGCCGGCGACCGGCCCGCTGCTGGACCACGTGGTGGGCCACGAGCTGAAGGTCCGGGAGAGCACCGGAGGGTGAGCCCCCGTGCGCCCCCTCGTGCGTACGAGGCTCTTCGTCACGCCGGGTGCGACGGTTACGATGAACTACTGAGTGAGCCTCATATGCCGTGGCCCACGGGGGAGTTCGCGGAGGATCCTTGACGAGCGTGCTGTTCATCCACGGCACCGGGGTGCGCGCACCCGGCTATGCGCAGGCGCTGCGCGCGGTGCGCGCGGGCCTGTCCGCCGTGCGGCCCGACGTGACGGTGGCGGAGTGCGACTGGGGCTCCGCCCTCGGCTCGTACCTGCGGGCCGAGGGTGCCTCCATCCCCGGATACGCCCCGGGCGAGCCGGCCGTGAAGCCCTCCCCGCAGGACGAGGAGCGCGCCCGCTGGGCCCTGCTGTACGCGGACCCGGACGCGGAGTTGCAGCTGTTCGCCCTGGCCGGGCAGCAGGCGAGCGCACCCTTCCTGCCCGGGGCGCTGCCCGCGGGACGCCAGCTGTGGACCTGGACGCAGCAGGTGGACCGCGCGGATGCGGTGCGCGAGGCATGGCGGGCGGCGGGCCTCGGCGCGGGACCGGCCGACGACGTGGCGGCGCTGCTCGCCTCGGCCGTCTTCCGGCGGGCCTGCGACGCGGCGGACGGCGCCGGAGCGGCGGGCCTGGCCCGCCTCACCGGCCGCTCGCTCGCCGCACGCGCCCTGGCCCGCCACCCGGGCGGCCCCGGCGCCGTCCCGCCCGCCGCGCGGGACGCGCTCGTCGCCGCCGTCGTCGACCAACTCGGCGGTGAGGAAAGGGGCGTGGGCGATCTGCTGAGCGCGACGGCGGGCGCCTGCGCGCGGCTCGTCGAGCGGGCCGGCGGCTCCCGGTTCGTCGTGGGCCGGCGCAGCCGGATCAGCGAACGCTCCCTCGGCTTCGCCGCGGACATCCTCAGCTACCTCGTGCGCGGCGCCGCCGTGCGGGCCTTCGTCGCGGACCTGGCCCGGCGCCTGGAGCCGCCCGTGGTCCTCCTCGGCCACAGCCTCGGCGGCATCGTCGCCTTCGACCTGCTGGCCGGGGAGCCCGGCACGGCCCCCGAGGTCGCCCAGCTGGTCACCGTCGGCTCCCAGGCGCCGCTGCTCTACGAACTGGACGCCCTGCCCTCCCGCCCGTACGGCACCGGACTGCCGGCTGCCTTTCCGGGGTGGCTCAACATCTACGACCGGCGCGACCTGCTGTCGTTCGTCGGCGCGGACCTCTTCGGGCGGGGCGTACGCGACGTGGAGGTGGACAACGGCCAGCCGGTGTCCGCCGCCCACGGCGCGTACTGGACCAACCGGCGCCTGTACGAGGTGCTGGCACAGGAACTGCCCGGGTGACGCCGGATGTTACGCAGTGCGAGGGGGACGCACGTGCCGCAAGGCGCAGGAGGACGGCAGGAGAGACAGCGGACGCTGCGGGAGATGGTCGAGGCCCTCGGCACGTCCACCCCGCTCGCCGACGAACGGGGACGGCTGCAATGGGCCCGTGAACTGGCCGACGAGTTCCCGGACCTGGACCTGGAGGGATTCCGCACCGCACGCCAGGCGTTCGCCGAGGCCGTACGGCACTGCAGCCGGGTGGAGGACGGCCTCGAACGGCTCGTGGACACCACCGAGTTCGTGGCGCCCGCCGTGGCCGCGAAGCTGCGCCCGCTGCTCGACGAGTGGCACGCCATCGACCTCTACCGCGGCCGCGACTGGTCCGCCCTGCGCGACGGGCTCGACCTGGCCCTGCCGGAGCTGCCCGCCCTGGTGGCCGCCGCCACGCACGACCGGATCCGGCTGCCACGGCACTGCCGCTCGGCCTGGCACGCCTTCGTGCACCTGGCCTGCCACAACGCGCCGGTCGGCGGCCTCGAACCGAGCATGGCCCTCCTGGAGCACCTCATGCTGCGCCCCGAGGCCGCCCACCTCGTCGGCGAGATACGCGCCTGGAACGACCACTTCGCGCAGGACTGGGGCAAGAGCGACGGGGCGCAGGGGCTGCGCGCGCTGCGGGCCAAGCTCTCCGGACGACCGGATCCGGCCGCCCCTGCGGAGCGGAGCGCGGAGCGGGGCGCACGGAACGGCGCCGCCTTCGCGGAGCCGCACGTGCCGGTCATCCGGCTGTTCATCAAGGTCGCCCCGGACCTGCGCCCCTCGGACGCGCACGTGGCGCGTCAGGGGCGGCACGAGGCGCACTACCGGGTCTCGTCCCGCGTCCGGTACACCGAATCCGTGCGCCTGCACCAGGAGGACTGCGACCCCGTGGAGCCCGTGCCGCGCAGCAGGCTCCCGTACGCCGTCGCGGACCTCCTGTCGGCGACGGCCGAGCTGTGGCAGTCTCGGGACGAGAACGTCGTCCTGGAGTTCTTCCTCCCGGCGGAGCTGCTCACGGAGCCCGTCGAATGGTGGGACAGGGATCCCCGGCTGGGGCATTCCAACCCGCTGTTGAGCAAGTACCCGTGGGTGTACGTGCACAGCCTCGAACGGATGCAGCGGCGCGATCTGCACCACGCCTGGCGCAGGCGGTGGACGCGCTTCAAGAGCGACCCGGGCGGCGGGCGTGCCCACTGGTGCGACCCGCAGGGCCGCCCCGACCCCGAGCACCTCGCGCTGCTTGATGCACGGATCGGCAAGGAGGAGGGCGTGGTCTGCATGGTGCTCAGCGACACTCCACGGGCCGGGGACGGCACGGGCTCGCACGAACTGCGGCTCGGGCTCGACCTGGGCGTGCCGGTGATGGTGTTCCACCGCGCGCCGGACGCGCCGGAGGCCTTCCACGGTCTGGTGAAGGAGTTGTTGGCCGGGGAGGGTCTGGCCAACCTTCCCGCCGCTGCCCGACAGTGGAGGAGCGATGCGGCAGCGGGCACCGCGGAAGTGCGCGACAAGGCGTTGATCCAGCAATTGGGCGTGGTCTGGGACGATCCGCAGCAGCTCCTCGACGGTGACGCGTGCGCCCCCGCCGCCTTCGTAGGGGGGACCGAGTGAACGCGCAGGAGACCGACGGGCTGCCGTACCGGGGCAGCGGCGCGCCGCGCCCCCAGGGACCGTACGAGGAGCGGAGCTGGCCGGACGGCCCGCGCTGGCGCAGTTTCGGCGGCGGCCCGGTCCAGCCCCGGCCGCCGGACGACGACGAGGCCGACCGCAGGCTCGGCCCGGCCGACGCGCCGCGCACCCCGCCGGCCGACGAGGTGCGCCTGGTGAACGCGGCGATCCTGCTGCGCCGGCCGCTGCTGATCACCGGCCGCCCCGGAGTGGGCAAGTCCGCGCTCGCCTTCCGCGTCGCCCGCGAGCTGCAGCTCGGCCGGGTCCTCCAGTGGCCCGTCACCAGCCGCACCACCCTGGCCTCCGGACTCTTCGAGTACGACGTGATCGGCCGGGCCCAGGCGGGCCAGGCCTGGTACCTGGCCCAGCAGCGCACGGACGGCGCGCACCAGACCGAGGCCGGTGAACTCGCCACCGACATAGGTGAGTTCGTGCAACTGGGGCCGCTGGGCACGGCGCTGCTCCCGCACCGCATCCCGCGCGTCCTGCTCGTGGACGAGATCGACAAGTGCGACGTCGACCTCCCGCACGATCTGCTGTCGCTCTTCGAGGACGGGTTGTACGCCGTACCGCCACTCGTTCGTGTGAGCAAGAAGCAGCCGGAGGTCACCGTGCACACCGCGGATCCGGGCGGAACCGCTCGGATCACGGACGGAATCGTTCGCGCGCGGGCATTTCCCATCGTGATCATGACCTCGAACGGCGAACAGGAGTTTCCTGAGGCCTTCTTGCGCCGGTGTCTGCGTCTGGACATGCCGGACCCCGATGCGGAAGGGTTGGGCGAACTGCTCTCCGCCCACTTTTCCGACCGACTCGGTGACATGCACGGCAAGTTGATCCAGGACTTCACGTCCCGCAGCGAGCGCACCGACGGTCTGGCCGCCGACATGCTGCTGAACGCCGCGCACCTGGCGACCTCGGGCGCCTACACCTACGAGGACGGCGACGACGCCGAGTGGCAGGCCGTCCTGCGCGCCATCTGGCACTCGCTGAAGGCCGACGGGACCGGGATCGGTGACTGAACGCCCACCCGAGCCCGAGGGCCGGGGGCCGGACGCGCACGGCCCGCGTCGGCCCACCGGCCGCTCCCGCCTGCCCGTGGAGGAGCTGCGCTGGTGGGAGGTGGCGGACGCGCTGTGGATCGCCGAGCGGCACCCCGAACTCCTCGACCCGCCGCGCGCCAGCGCCCCGCCGCCCGCCCCGGCGGCGCGCCCGGCCCCGCCGGGGTCACCGACGCCGCCCGAGCCGCCGCGGGACGCCCCCGACCCCACCCCCGTACGGCAGGACGCCCCGGAGCCCGCCGCGGCCCCCGGGGAGCCGACCGGAACCGCACCACAGCCGTTACCTACACCGCACCGGAGCACGGAGCGGGACCACGCGGACGACGCGGAGCCCGCGCCCCGGCGGCGCCCCGGTCGCTGGCGCGCCGCGGGCCCGCGCCGCCGGCGGGGCCCCTCCGCCCGGGACCTGGGGCGCGCCCTGCGGCCCTTCCGGCAGCTGCGCAGGACCTCGCCGGCCGACGAGGTCGACGAGGAGCGCACCGGTGAGCAGTTCGCAGAGGCGCCCTGGCTGCCCCCGGCGCTGCGCCCGGCGCCGGAAGGGCGCTGGGACGTCGTGCTGGTCGTCGACGGCGCACCGCAGATGGCCGTCTGGCGAGCCACCGCCGACCGCCTCGCCGCCGTACTGCGCCGCTACGGCGGCTTCCGCGACATCGTGCTGCGCCGCCTGGACACCGACTCCACCGGCGGCGTGGTGCTGCGCGGCCCCGGGCGGCGCGGCGCCACCCACCCGGTGCGCAGTCTCGTGGACCAGTCCGGGCGGCGGATCGTGCTCGTGCTGACCGACGGCGTCGCCGCCGCCTGGCGCAGCGGGGCCGTGCACAGCGCGCTCGCCCAGTGGGGCAGGCACCAGCCGCTCGCCGTGCTCAGCACCCTCCCGCAGCGGCTCTGGCACCGCACCGGGCTGCGGCCCGAGCGGGTGCGGCTGCACCTGGCCGGCCGCGGCGCCGCCGGCGAGACGGTGCGCTGGGAGCCGGCGCAGCCGCACGGCGCCGAGGAGTGGGTGGCGCCGCTGCGCCGGGACCACGCGCTGGCCGTTCCGGTCCTGGAGGTGTCGGGGGAGTGGCTCTCGCCCTGGGCCCGCTTCGTGGCGGGCGAACAGCCGCGCTGGACGGAGGTCGCCGCCCTCATGGTGACGCCCGGCCCGGCGAAGGACCGGGACCGGTCCGAACCGGAGC
Source organism: Streptomyces sp. NPDC049813 (assembly GCF_044465085.1). NCBI lineage: Bacteria > Bacillati > Actinomycetota > Actinomycetes > Kitasatosporales > Streptomycetaceae > Streptomyces > Streptomyces sp. NPDC049813. Next base: position 491,521 of record NZ_JBITLI010000001.1, read on the forward strand.
CCGACGCCCCGGACGCCACGGCCGCCGAGCAGGTCGGCCGGTTCCGCGTCTGGGCCTCGACGGAAGCCTTCGACCTCGCCGTGCGGCTCGCCGCGGTCCAGCTCGACCTGCCGGTGATCACCGCCGTGCAGCGCGCGATGCTGCCCAGGTCGGAGCCGGTGCACCTGGCGGAGCTGCTGATGAGCGGCCTGGTCGAGGTGTTGCCGGGGGACGAGAGCGCGTACGTGTTCCGGCCGGGCGTGCGCGAGGAGCTGCTCGCGGCCGGGACGAAGCGGACCACCTTGCAGGCCTCGCGCCGCGCCGCGGAGGTGCTCGCCTCCCGCAGCGGCGCGGCCCGTGAGCTGCTGGCCCACTACGACGGGCGGGAGCAGCCGCCCGAACCGGAGGTGACGGCGGAGAACGCCCGCTTCCGGGCGGTCGAGCACGCCGTGCTGAGCGTGCTGGCCGGCGAACACCTGCCGAGGGCCCGGCGGCTGGGCCGGCTGATCGCGGCACACACGAAAACGGCACCACCGACGGACGCTGGGGAGCGTGGCGGAGTGATATCGGACGAATCATCCCGAGGCACAATGAAGCACCATAGTTCGCAAAACGGCCCGAATCGCACTGATTCTCCCCGCTCCCCGCACCCCCCGACCGCCGTCACCACCGGCCGGGGGCCAGGCGCACCGGGCCCGCTCCAAGGAGGCACGCCAGTGACCACGGTCGTCCCCGGGACCGCCGCCCCCGCCGCCGAGACCCGTGAGGAACCGGGCGGCGCGACCTACCGGACGCGCGCGGTCCGCCCCGCGATCCTCGGCAACATGCCGCCCCGCAACCTCGTCTTCACCGGCCGCGACGACCTCCTGCAACGGCTGGAGGACGACCTCGGCCAGGGCCCGACCGCCGTGCTGCCGCACACCCTGCACGGCATGGGCGGCGTCGGGAAGTCGCAGCTCGCCCTGGAGTACGTCTACCGCAACGCCGCCCGCTACGACGTGGTGTGGTGGATCCCCGCGGAGCGGCCCACACAGATCGCCCAGGCACTGGTGGAACTCGCGCTCCGGCTCGACCTGCCGGTGACCGGCGAGGCGAACACCGCCGTGCCCGCGGTCCTGGAAGCGCTGCGCACCGGACAGCCGTACGCCAACTGGCTGCTCGTCTTCGACAACGCGGAGAGCCCCGAGTCGGTCCAGAACTACTTCCCGCTCACCTCCGGCGGCGGCTCCGCCGGCTCGATCCTCGTCACCTCGCGCAACCCGCAGTGGAACACGCTGGCGCACCCCCTGGAAGTCGACGTCTTCAAACGCGAGGAGAGCATCCAGCTGCTCCAGCGGCGCAACCCCGACCTCCCCGACGACGAGGCCGACCGGCTCGCCTCCGTCCTCGGCGACCTGCCGCTCGCGGTCGAGCAGGCCTCCGCCTGGCGCGCCGAGACCGGCATGCCCGCCGAGGACTACCTGAGACTGTTCGAGGAGAAGCGCGCCGAGCTGATGGCGGTCTCCCCGCCCACGCAGTACGAACAGACCGTGGCGACCGCGTGGAACGTCTCGCTCGACCACCTGGAGGGCAAGAACAGCGCGGCCCTCCAACTCCTCCAGGTCTGCTCCTACTTCGCCCCCGAACCGATCGCGCGCTCGCTCTTCTCCGGCGCCCCCGTCGAGCCGATCGCCCCGGACCTGGACCGGGCCCTGACCGACCCGCTGCGCCTGGGCCGCGCCATCCGCGAGATCAACCGCTACTCCCTCGCGAAGATCGACCACCGCACCAACTCGATCCAGATGCACCGCCTGGTCCAGGCCGTGCTCAACGCCCGCATGTCCCAGGAGCAGCGCGACCGGATGCAGCACGGAGCCCACCTGCTGCTCGCCGCCGCCACCCCCCGCGACCCGCAGGACCCCTCGCACTGGGGCCGGTTCGGCGAGCTGTACCCGCACGTGGTGGTCTCCGAGGCGATGCGCTCGCCCTCGCGCCACGTACGCCAGATGGTGCACGCGGTCGCCGAGTTCCTCTACTACTGGGGCGACCACGAGGGATCGCTGGACTTCTCCCAGCGGGCCTACGACAGCTGGTGCGAGCTGCACGGCGAGGACGACCGCCAGACCCTGATGCTCGGCCGCCACCTGCGCTACGTGCTGTGGGCCCTCGGCCGCTACCGCGACGCCGCCGCGCTCAGCACCCGGATGCTCTCCGTCCTGGAGGAGCGGCCCGGCTCGGACGTGGACGACGAGTTCCTGCGCGTGCGCGGCCTCGCCGCCTCCGACAGCCGGGCCAGCGGCGACTTCACGGCCGCCCGCGGCATCAACCAGGAGGTCTACGAGCGGGCCGTGCGCGCCTACGGCGACGACGACCCCGAGACCCTGATGCACGCCCACAACCTCGGCGTGAGCCTGCGCGTCAACGGCGACTTCCGCGGCGCCCTGGAGCTGGACCGCCAGACCTGGCGGCGGCGCACCCAGATGTTCGGCGAGGACTCGCTGAGCAGCATGCTCACCGAGTCCAGCATCGCGCTCGACCGCCGCGAACTGGGCGAGTACGTCGACGCCGTGCAGCTCTTCGAAGGCATCACCGAGCGCTACCAGCTGCAGATCGGCGCCAACCACCCCAACACCCTGCGCAACGTGGCCCGGCTCGGGGTCTCCCTGCGCAAGGCGGGCCGCCACGCGGAGGCCGCCGAGCTGACCCGGCGGGCCCGCAAGGAGCTGCTCAGCCGGTACGGGCCCGAGCACCCCGACTCCCTGGTGGCCTCCCTCAACCTCTCGGTCGACCTGCGCCAGTCCGGCGAGCTGACCGAGTCGATGCGGCTCGGTGAAGCCACCCGGGACCTGTTCGCCCGGGTCTTCGGCGCCGACCACCCGCACACCCTCGAAGCCGAGATGGACCTCGCCATCACCTACCGGCTCCTGGGCAAGGTCGACGAGGCCCGCGCGCTGAACGAGTCGGCGCTCGCCCGGTGCACGGCCCAGCTGGGCGACGGGCACCCCGACGCCCTGGTCTGCCGGATCAACCTGGCCAGCGACCTGTTCGCGCAGGGCGACGCGGCCGCCGCCCTCGCCCTCGACGAGGAGACCCTCCAGGCCGCGAAGGAGAGCCTCGGCGAGAACCACCCGACGGTCCTCGTGCTGATCAGCAACGTCTCGCAGGACCTCAGAGCCCTCGGCCGGCTCGCGGAGTCCGAGGAGCTGCGCCAGGCCGCCGTCGAGGGGATCGGCCGGGTCCTGGGCGAGCAGCACCCCGCGCACGCCGACGCGGTCGCCTCCCGCCGGGCCAACTGCGACATCGACCCCATGCCGATCTGACCGGGCGGGGCCGCCCGGTCAGCCGGCCGCCAGCCCGTCCAGCCAGCTGACGAACGCGAGGGGGCCGGGCCCGGCCCCCTCGCCCCGGCACACCGCGCGGTGCACCGCGAGCGCCAGCTCGGGCTGCGCGCGGGCGACGTGGCCGGGGCCCGGCGGCCCGGACGCGCGCAGCGCCAGCAGGAGATCGGCCCACGCCGACCGGTCCGGCGCGGCCCCGGACAGCGCCGCGACGGCGGCGCGGACCGCACCGGCCGCGTCACCCCGTACGAGCAGGGCCTGGGCGGGGCGGGCGTCACGGGGCGGGTCGGTGTCCGCGCGGCCGGACAGCCGCATCCGGTAGAGCGCGGCGACCACGTCAAGGCGCGGCACCTCCGGGTCCGGGCAGACGCGGGCGGTGCCGGTCGCCCGGGGCGTCAGCGGCGCGGGCCAGGCGTCGGCGAGCGCGGCCACCGCCGCCGGGTCGGGCGCCATGTGGTGCAGCCGCCAGCTCATCGTGTGGTGGTCGGCGGCGTCCCGTGCCATCGCGGCCACGGCGCCGGACGGCTCAGGCCCCTGCCGCGTCACCGACTCCCGCAGCCGCCGCACGACCCGGCGCCCCAGCTCGGTGAGGCCGGCGTGGGTCTCCAGGCGGGCCAGGACGCGCAGGAGCTGGCGTCGCCACAGCGCGTACTCGAAGCGCGCGGCGGCGCGGCCCGGCGCCGCGAGCCCGGCCCGGCCGCGCCAGAAACGGGTCACGGCCGTGAACGCGTAGACGCCCTGGAGCAGCCCGCGCAGCGGGCGCGGCTCGTCGCGCCAGGGCGTGTAGAAGAGGGTGTCGTCGTCGGGCTCGTACAGCTGGTACAGGTGCATGAGCATGCTCAGTTTGGTGTGCTGGATCTCGTGGGCGAGGACCTCGGCGAGCTGCTCGGCGTCCCCGGGCCGCGCGGAGGCCAGACGCCCCGCGCCGTCGCCCGAGGTGGCGCTGGTCAGCCGCTCGCCGCCGGTCCTCGTCACGGGCTCGACGCTGTGCAGCAGCTCCGCGACGTCCGTCGCGGACTGCGTGTCGGCCGCCGCGAGCAGCGGCGCCGCCGCGTGCAGCAGCTCGGTCCAGCGGTCCGCCTCGTCCGCGGGCAGCCGCCCCGGCGGCCTGCCCTGCGCGGTCGGCACCACGCGGTGCAGCCCCAGGTCGTCGAGGAGCACCGAGCGGGGGGCGCCCAGCGAGGTCAGGGCGACCCGGCGGGCCGGTTCCCAGCCGGGCCCCGCCGCGGTGCACGGGTCGGGGACGCGGACCGTGTGCCCGTCGACGCGGACCTCGATCCGGCCGCCCGCGCCGGTGACGTGGGCCCGGCTCCAGGGGGCGCCGCCGGGCACGACGGCGCGGCCGGCGCCGGGCAGCCACACGGTGCCGTGCCGGGCGGGCACGCGCAGGGCGAAGTCGGCGCCCGTGAGCAGCGCCGCCGCCGCGGCCAGGGCGTGGAAGTGCCCGGTCTCCACCCACAGCGGCGCGGGCGCGGCGGCCGGCGGCGCCGTGCCGCGCAGGGCGCGCAAGGTCCCGGCGAGCCACAGCCCCGTCTCCGGCGCCATCAGGAGCCCCTCGACCGCGGCGTGGTCGCGCCGGTCCGCGTCGATCAGCAGCCGCCACGGCTCGTCGGCCGGATCCAGCGGCCCCACCGCCCACGGGTGCTCGCGCAGCAGGTCCAGGAAGAGGTCGACGAGGAGCAGCCGGTGGCTGCGCTCGGCCCGCCACAGGTCCCGCAGCACGCGGGGGCTGCCGCCGCCCGCGGCCAGCGCGTCGAAGTCCGTGGCCGAGAACCCGTGCCGCCGGGGGCCGGTGGGCGGCCCCGCGGTCTCAGCGGCCATCGGCCGGCCCCGGCCCCCCGTCCGGTGCCCGATGGCACCGCTCAACTCTTGTCGTCACCACCGAAGTTGACGTCCGGGTCGTCGAGCTTGCGCAGCAGTCGTCGCTTGCCCTGTGCCCGCTCGGCTCCGGTATGCGCGCGTAGCTGCTCAAGCGTCCATCCCCCGAGGTCTACAAGCTCCGACTCGACAGCGTTGTCGGCGTGATCCATGGTGCCGTGGCCCTCCCAGCATCCGGGTCGCCGATGACGCCGACGCCGACCCCTTGTGCTCCATCATGTCCCTTGCACTCCTGCTCGGGAACCCTGTGTCTCAGTCATCCTTTTCGGTCAACTCGCGTGCCCTGGCCGAGAATTCTGCAAAAGCGAGGGTTCCGGGGTCGACCATCTCCAGTGCCGCGCACAGTTCGCCGAGCCCCTCGGCGAACTCCAGGCAGGTGTCGACGAGGTCGAGCAGGGCGGGCCGGGTGATCGACGACTGGGGCACCCCGGTCGCGATCTCCGGCGGCAGTTGCCGGATCACCCGGGCGCGCGCCCCGGGTTCCCGCATCGCCGGGACGCGCTCCAGCGCCAGGACGAGCTCCCGGCGCACGTCGCGCGGCACGCGCCCCGGGTGGGCCGGGCGCGCCGCGGGCCGCCGCCACCGCTCGCCCTGCCCGTCGGGCCCGGAGTGCCAGAAGTAGGTCGGGGTCTGCACGGCCCGGCCCCGCTCGGCGACCCGCTCACGCAGCCGCCCGGCCAGGAGCCGCGGGTCGGCCAGGGCGCCCGCGGGACCCGCCTCGTCCCACAGCTCGTGCACGGCGGCGGTGAAGACCCCGGGGCCGCCGGCCGGGCCGCCGCGCGCCGACTGGCCCGGGGCGCAGGCGAACAGGGCGTGCTGGCCCGGCCGTTCGCGCAGGGGCCGCACCGGGACGGGGTCGGGGGCCAGGGCGCCGTCGAGCCGGGCCGGGTCGGCGAACAGCTGGCAGGCGTCGAGCAGCCACAGCTGGTGCGGGAAGGACGGGACGAGGTCCGAGCGCCACGCGGCGAGCGCCGCGTCGAGGTCCAGGCTGCGCAGGTCCTGCCCGGTGGCGTCGGCGTAGAGCAGGCGCCGGTGCCCGTCGGCCGCGACCAGCCCGTGGCCCGACCACGCCAGGAAGAACAACTCGCCCGACCGTGCGGGCAGTTCACGGAAGAGGGCCTGGTGCACGGCCTCCCGGCCGGCCGGGAGGACCGGGAGCCCGGCCTCGGCGGCGAGCCGCTCGTGGTCCGGGGTGGGGGAGAGCAGCAGGGTGATCCGCTCCGGCGGCACCCCGGCGGCGAGCAGCCTGCGCGCGTGCCCGACGGCGTCGCGGACCGGCCCGTCGAGATCCCAGGCCGGCCCGGCGGCATGGCGCTCCACCCCCACGATGACCGCGTGCGTCTCCAAGGTCCGGTCCGGCATGGGGAGTTACTCCCCGGGAACGGCTCGGACGAATCGTGCGGAGCGGACCGGGCGGCCCGGGGCGCTCACTCCGTGAGCGGCTGGGTGAAGCGCAGGAGATTGCCGGCCGGGTCGCGGAAGGCGCAGTCACGGACACCGTAGAACTGGTCCATCGGCTCCTGCACCACGTCCGCGCCCGCGGCGCTGACCCGCTCGAACGTGGCGTCGCAGTCCTCGGTCGTGAAGAGCACGCCGCGCAGCAGCCCCTTGGCCAGCAGCTCGGCCATGACCTTGCGGTCGGCCTCCGAGGCGTTCGGATCGGCCAGCGGCGGCTCCAGGACGACGCTCACGTCCGGCTGCGCGGGCGACCCCACGGTCACCCAGCGCATCCCCTCGTAGGCGACGTCGTTGCGCACCTCGAGACCCAGCACATCGCGGTAGAAGGCGATCGCCTTGTCGGGGTCGTCCACGGCGATGAAGCACGTTGAGAGCTTGATGTGGTCCATGCCGCTCAGCCTACGACCGGGCGGCGGGCCCTGCCTCTCCGTTCCTGACCGGCCTGGTGTGGATCTTCATCATGCAGGCCGGGATCGCGGCCGCGGCGTCGTGGGGCCGGGCCCGGTACGCGCTCGGGCTCTCCCCGACCAGCTCGGTGAAGCGCGAACTGAACGAGCCGAGCGAGGTACAGCCGACGGCGAAGCAGACCTCGGTCACGGTGAGATCGCCCCGGCGCAGCAGCGCCTTGGCCCGCTCGACGCGGCGCGTCATGAGGTAGCTGTACGGCGTCTCCCCGTACGCGGCGCGGAAGCTGCGCGAGAAGTGGCCCGCGGACATCAGCGCCACCTGCGCGAGCGCCGCGACGTCGAGCGGCTCCGCGTAGTCCCGGTCCATCCGGTCCCGGGCCCGCCGCAGCCGGGCGAGGTCGTCGAGCTCTGGCTGTCTCACGGTCCGAGTCTCGCACAGCGGGCGGGTCGAGGGAGCGGGAGCGCGTATGGCAGAGTGCCGCTTCGGCAGGCGAGCGACGTACGGGGGAGCAGTGGGCGACGAGGCGGCCAGGGGTACCTGGGGGCTGATGCTGACGTGTCTGGGCGGCGGGCTCGGCGGGGTGCGGATGGTGACGCGCCCGGTCGGGCACGTGACGGGGACCAGGCAGGAGGCGCGGGCCGCCCTCCACCGGCACGTGCTCACCTTCGAGCCCAAGCACCCGGCCAACCCGCAGCGCCGCACCGTCTACGAGCAGGACGAGGGCTATCTGGTGATCGCCGAGGGGCTCACCCAGACCTTCGAGTACGCGTTCCAGCTCGCCCGGGTGGTCCACGACACGCGGCCCGACCTGCCGATGGCGCCGCCCCAGCCGACGGCCCCGCCGCCGCCCGTGGCGCCGCCGTACCGGTGACCGCGGCTCAGCCGAGGGCCAGCAGCGCCGCGATCACCGCGTCGGCGCCGCGCTCGGCCTTCACCCGGGGGCACCCCACGTTCAGGCGCAGGAAGCCCGGCGCTCCGTAGGCGGCTCCGGGCATCACGGCCACCTTCTGCCGCTCGACCAGTTCGCGCTGGAGCGCGTCGTCGTCGACGCCCAGCGGCCGTACGTCGATCCAGGCGAGGTAACCGGCCTGGGGCGGCGCCCAGCCGAGGCCCGGGAAGGCGGCGCCGAGCCGGTCGGCGAGGCAGGAGAGGTTGCCGCGGACGTAGTCGCCCAGCGCGTCCAGCCAGCGCGCGCCCTCGCGGTACGCGGCGATGTGTCCGACGAGCGAGAGCACCGCGGGCGACGACAGTCCGTCCGCCTCCTTGAGGTGGCGCAGATAGGCGTCGCGGCTCGCCGGGTCGCCGATGATGCCGTAACTGCCGGTGAGAGCCGGGATGTTGAAGGACTTCGACGCCGAGGTCACCACGGCCCAGCGGCCGCCCGGGGCGCCGTGCAGCGCCCAGGGCCGGTGCACGTGGGGCGCGTGCGCGAGATCGGAGTGGATCTCGTCGCTGATCACCGCGACGCCGTACCGCGCGCACAGCTCCGCCGTGCGGTCCAGTTCCGCGCGGGTCCAGACGTGGCCGGTGGGGTTGTGCGGCGAGCAGAGCAGGAGCACCGCGGTGTCGGGCCGCGCGAGCAGCCGCTCCAGGGCGTCCCAGTCGCCCGGCGGGCAGGCCAGCAGCCGCCGTCCGTGCGCGGCGACCGTCTTCGGGAACGCGTCGTACATCGGGGTGTGCGCCACGACGCCGTCGCCCGGCCGCGACCACAGGTGCAGCAGCCGGCCGATCTGGTAGACGACCGAGGGGCCGTAGACGATCGCCTCGGGGTCGAGCGTGGTGCGGTGCCGGGTGCCGTACCAGTCGGCGACCGCGGAGAGGAAGTCCCGCTGGCGCCAGCGGGAGTAGCCGAGGACGCCGTGGTCGAGGCGGCCGTGCAGGGCGCGCAGGATCTCGGGCGCCGCCGCGAAGTCCATGTCGGAGATGGTGAACGGCAGCAGGCCGGGGACGCCGAAGCGGTCCTCGACGTAGTCCCACTGCGTGCACCAGGTGCCGTGCCGGTCCACCGGGGTGTCGAAGTCGTAGGCGGGGACGGCGGGACGGCCGGTGGGGTCGAGGGGGTCGAGGGGGTCGAGGGGGTCGAGGGGGTCGAGGGGGGAGGGGTGCGTCATGGGTCAGCCCGCCGGGACCATCGTGGCGAGCGCGTCCTTCACCGACTGCACCTGGGGGCCGATGACGACCTGGACGTTGTGGGCGTCGAGCTTGACGACACCGACCGCCCCGAGCTTCTTGAGGCGGGGCTCGTCGACGCGGGCGGCGTCCGCGACGGTCATCCGCAGCCGGGTGATGCAGTTGTCGAGGGAGCGTATGTTGTCCGGCCCGCCGATCGCGTCGAGGATCGCCACCACGTCGTACTTCCCGGCGACCAGCTCGCGCGGGCGGTCGTCGGCCGCCTGCGGGGCGGCGTCCTCCTCTTCCGTCGGCTCGTCACGTCCCGGCGTCTTCAGGTCGAAGCGGACGATGGCCCAGCGGAAGAGGAAGTAGTACCCGGCGAACCAGACCGCGGCGATCACCGGCACCAGGTACCACTTCGTGCTCGTGCCCTGGAGCACGCCGAAGACGAGCCAGTCGATGACGTTGCCGTCCGTGTTGCCGATGAAGACGCCGAGGACCGCCGCCGTCAGGAACCCGAGACCGACCAGGACGGCGTGGAGCAGGTACAGCCACGGCGCGATGAACAGGAAGAGGAACTCCAGCGGTTCGGTGATGCCGCCGACGACGCACGCGACGACACCGGAGACGAGGAGCGCCTTGATCTCCGGCCGCATCTCACGGCGCGCGCTGTGGTACATGGCGAGGGCGGCACCCGGCAGGCCGCCGAGGTAGACCGCCATCTTGCCCTGGGAGAGGAAGTGGGTGGCGTCGGTGACCGAACCGGTCGGCGCCTGGTCGCAGTTGAGCTGGGCGTAGAAGAGGTTCAGCGCGCCGGAGACCTGGTCTCCGCAGACGGTGCCGGAGCCACCGACATCGGTGAAGCGGAACATCGCGACGAGGATGTGGTGCAGCCCGACCGGGCGCAGCAGCACCTCGCCCATGCCGAAGAAGAACGGCCCGAAGACGCCCGTGTGCCCGATGCCCCGGCCCAGGTCGGTGATCCAGCCGTTGAACGTCGGCCACACCAGCGGGATCAGCAGGCCGAGCACGCTGAGCGTGAGCGCCGAGACGATCGGCACGAACCGCAGCCCGCCGAAGAAGGCCAGCGCGTCGGGCATCCGCTGGGTACGGAAGCGCCGGTGGAGGACGCTGACAACGATGCCAACGGCGACCGCGCCGAGCAGTCCCGTGTCGATCGACCGGATGCCGATCACGTCGGCGATCCCGTAGTGCGCGATCGCCTGCTCGTCCTCGACGTCGATGCCCTTGGCCGTGAGGTAGAAGTTCACCGCCAGGTTCATCGCGGCGAACCCGACGAAACCGGAGAAGGCGGCCACGCCCTTGTCCTCGCGGGCCAGCCCCAGCGGGATGGCGATCGCGAACATCACGGGCAGGAACTGGAAGGCGACGAGCCCCGTGCTGGCCATCCACGTGAAGACGAGGTGGAACCCCTCGCCCCGCAGGAAGGTGAGGTTGTCGGTGACGGCCTCGCTGGAGAGCGAGGAACCGATGCCCAGCATGATGCCGCAGAACGCGAGCAGCGCCACCGGGAGCATGAACGTCTTGCCGAGTCCCTGGAGGAATTCCCAGAGTGCGGCCTTGGTCTTCTGCATGTGGGGGGTCTTTCGTGCCTGGGCGGTGGGCGTCCGGACGGATGAGATCACAGCAGGTGGGGGGCTGTCCATGGGGGTCAGGGCGCGACGGCCCGCGCGGTGGCGGGGCCCGCCGGGGCGGGCCCGAGGGGGTGCGCGGCCGGTGCGGGGCGGCGGGGTGCGTCGGCCGCGACCCGCCGCGGGCTCCGTGCGCCGCCCCGTGCCTCAACCGCTGCGTCCACGCCCCGCGCCCTCTCTCTGCGCGTGCTGTGCGCCCCCGCGCGGAGGTTCGCTCCGCACGAGCCGTGGTGATAACCGTGGAGGGACGGGGTCGGCGGACGGGTGACGAGAGGAATCGGCATGGCACCTCAGGCAGTTCTGGAGGCGGGGCGGCTGTCCGCCATAGCGAAGATCCTCGACCGGGCGGGCGGCCATCTCAGTGCCGCGGCCGGTGACGGCGCGCAGGCGACCGGCATCGAGTCGCTCCTCGCGCTCTCCCGCAGCGCGTCGTACGACGTGACCTGCGCGGTGCGACACGCGGTCACGGGTGAACTCGGCCTGGCGCACGAGCATTTGGAGGCGGCCCGCACCGCCCCCGACAAGCTGGCCGTCGCCGCGGACGGGATGCCCCGCCCGCTGCCCGCCGGGGTGCGCACGGCACTCCAACTCCTGCGCGGCATCAGCGGTTTCTTCAGTGCGGAGACCGAGGACGCGTTCGTGCGGGCCCTGAGTATCGACGTCGGCCGGAGCCGCGCCGCGAGCTGACCACAGACCGCTCGCCGCGCGACGACGCCGGAAGGCGACGAGACAACGAAGGCCTCCGTGAGGTGTGGTCGCCCCTGACCGCACCGACCGGGGGCCTTCGTCATGCCCGGTCGCGCCCCGGGGTGCCGCGCACGTCGGCTTCCGCGCGTGCCGGCTCCCAGGCGTGCCGGCTCCCGCTCGTGCCGGCCTCCGTACGTGCCGGTTCCCGCGAGTGCCTTGACAGGGTCACGGCCGCTTGTATGGTCTAGTCCAAGCAGTAACGGCCGTTCCGCTTACGGGAGTTCGCCCGCTTCTCCGGGCGTGCCTTCCGCTGTCCCTTCGCGCCTCTTGGCCCCACCCACGAGAGGCCGACCTGCCCGCGTCCCCCCACGTTCGTGCAGGCAGGAAGACCGCGAGTGAAGGAGTACGCATGAACGCCAGAAGGAAGACGGCTGCGCTCATCGGCGCGGCACTGGCCCCGGTCATCGCCGTCAGCCTCCCCGCCGGTTCGGCGAGCGCACACGGTTACATCTCCACCCCGCCCAGCCGCCAGGCCCAGTGTGCCGCGGGCACCGTGTCCTGCGGCGACATCACGTACGAACCGCAGAGCGTCGAAGGCCCCAAGGGGCTGACCAGTTGCAGCGGCGGCAACAGCCGGTTCGCGGAACTCGACGACGACTCCAAGGGCTGGATCGCCACCCCCGTCCCGCGCAACGCCAGTTTCCAGTGGAAGCTGACGGCCCAGCACGCCACCAGCACCTGGCAGTACTTCGTCGGCGGCCAGGAGATAGCCGAGTTCGACGACAACGGTGCCAAGCCCGGCGCGACCGTCACCCACCAGGTCGACTTCGGCGGTCTGACCAGTCGTCAGAAGGTGCTCGCCGTCTGGAACATCGCGGACACGACGAACGCCTTCTACGCCTGCATCGACGTGAACGTCGGCGGCTGACGGACCCGCGGAGCCGGACTCCGGCCGGCTCACGAACGGCGGCGCCGCGAGCCACCCCCCACGGCATGCCCGGGGCACATCCCTGCCCCGGCGTGTCCTGGCTCGCGGCGCCGAACCCCCCACCTCCGCATCTCGAATGGAGCGCCCCCATGCGCCGTCGTATCCTCGCGCTGCTGACCGCCACCGCCTCGGCCGCCACCCTCGGCCTGCTCACCCTGGCCTCGCCCGCCTCCGCCGAGAAGGCCGACGCCCAGGCGGACTTCGTCGTCAGCCAGGCCCAGTTCGACCAGATGTTCCCGAGCCGCAACTCCTTCTACACGTACGACGGGCTGAACGCCGCCCTCAGCGCCTACCCGGGGTTCACCACCACCGGCAGCGACACCGTCAAGAAGCAGGAGGCCGCGGCCTTCCTCGCCAACGTCGGCCACGAGACCGGCGGCCTCGTCTACGTCGTCGAGCAGAACACCGCCAACTACCCGCACTACTGCGACACCTCGCAGTCCTACGGCTGCCCCGCCGGCACCGACAAGTACTACGGCCGCGGCCCGATCCAGCTCAGCTGGAACTTCAACTACAAAGCCGCGGGCGACGCCCTCGGCATCGATCTCCTCCACAACCCCGACCTCGTGCAGAACGACGCGGCGGTCTCCTGGAAGACCGGCCTGTGGTACTGGAACACGCAGAGCGGCCCCGGCACCATGACCCCGCACAACGCGATGGTCAACGGCGCGGGCTTCGGCGAGACGATCCGCAGCATCAACGGCAGCCTGGAGTGCAACGGCGGCAACCCGTCGCAGGTGCAGAGCCGCGTCGACAACTACAAGAAGTTCGCGCAGATCCTCGGCGTCGACCCCGGCGCCAACCTCACCTGCTGACCTCCCGTCAGCCACCCGGCCCCCGCGGCGAGGCGCAGCCCCCGCCGCGGGGGCCCGGCGCGTACCCGCCCGGCACACCGTCCTGTGCGCACGGCGGACGCACCCGGATGTGATCTGATCGACCACCATGAGTGCGCAACAGGACCTACGGGACACGACCGACCTGGCGGACCGGGCGGAGCGCAACCTCGCCGAGCACGCCTGTCACCTGCACCGGGTCCTGCCGGGCGGCGCGGTGACCGCGACCGGCGACCTGCTGGTCGCGGACAGCGGGCTCGACGACGACACCTTCAACATCGTCGCCGCGGCCCGCTTCACCCCCCGCACCGCCCCCGCCCGCATCGCCGAGACCGCCGGGGCCCTGGCCGCCACCGGCCGCCCCTTCTCCTGGTGGGTGGGGCCCGCCTCGACCCCGCCGGACCTCTCCGAGCGCCTGACGGCCGCCGGGCTGCCCGCGACGGAGACGGAGACGGCGATGTGGGCCGAACTGACCGACACCCTGCCCCAGTCCTACGTCGACGGCCTCGACGTCCACCCGGTGACCACCCCCGAACGGCTGCGCGACTACGCCGCCGTCCTCGCCGCCGCCTGGGACCCGCCCGCCGCCACGGTCCGCCGCTTCTACGAGCGGGCCGCCGCGCGGGCCCTGGCCCCGGACTGCCCCGCCCGCTGCCTCGTCGGGTACGCGGCGGGCCGCCCGGTCTGCACGGCGGAGGTCTTCCTGCACGCGGACGTCGCCGGGATCTACAACATCAGCACGCTCACCGCCGACCGGCGGCGCGGCTACGGCGGCGCCATCACCCTCGCCGCCCTGCACACGGCCCGCCGCGCCGGCCACTCCCTGGCCGTCCTCCAGGCCTCCGCCGCCGGTGAGCCCGTCTACCGCCGCCTGGGCTTCCGCGCCTTCGGTCACTTCACCGAGCACGCCGTCGCCCCCGGCAAGGCGCCGGTCACCCCCGGCTGAGCGACACCCACCCGGCCCTGCGGACCGCCGCCCGAGCCGAGCCGCCGCTACCAGGGCGCCGGCCAGACGCCCGGGCCGCCGCCGCGCCAGTCGATCAGCGGCGAGGCCGCCACGTCGTCCTCGTCCATCTCCAGACCGGCCCGGCGCAGGTAGGCGGCGACGTCGCGCAGGTCGTGCGCGAGCCCGAGGATCTCCCCGTCGACCCGGACCCGGCGCCCACCGGAGGGGGAGGGCTGGTAGACGGTGATGGGTTTGCTCATGCCTCCACCGTCCGGTGCGCCCGGCCGGCCTGCATCCCGGGAGCCGCCCGACGACCGGCCCGGGCACCGGCGCGCCGCCGGGCTGAGCGCTTCAGGTGACCCCCAGCGCGTGGCGTCACGCCTGGGCGGCGGGCCCTTCCAGGATGAGGCGCGTCGGGTTCCGGCGCCCGGCCGCACCCGGCCCGGACAGGAGAGCGCCCAGGTGGCCGTAGCCGTCGTCGAGAACGATCCCGCGCCCGCGGCACGCCGCACGGCCCCGCGGCGCCGGCCGTCCGGCACCACGCTCGCCGCCACGGTGCCCGCCGCCGTGACGGCGGCGCTCGGCAGCTGGGGGCTCGACCGGGACCGCGTATGGAACGACGAGGGCGTCACGCTGCAGATGGCGTACCGCTCACTGCCGGAGATCGCCCACCTCGTGACGCACATCGACGCGGTGCACGGCCTCTACTACGCCCTCATGCACGTCGTCCTCGCCCCCTGCCCCGGCGAGGTCCTGCTGCGGCTGCCCTCCGTCCTCGGCGCGGCCCTCGCGGCCGGCCTCGTCGGGCTGCTCGGCGCACGCCTGGTGCGCCCACGGGTCGGGCTCTGGGCGGGCCTGCTCTACGCCGTGACCCCGTTCGTCGGCCGCTACGCGCAGGAGGGCCGCTCCTACGCGCTGGTCGCCGCCGGCGCCCTCGCGGCGACGGTCTCCCTGGTCGGCGCCGTACGCGCGCCCGCGCCCCGCCGCTGGGCGCTGTACGCGCTGCTGGTCACCGCGACGGCGTGGCTGCACGAGCTGTCCGTGCTCGTCCTCGCGGCCCACGCGGGCACCCTGCTGTGCGCCCGCGCGCCGTGGACGGTGTGGCGGGCGTGGCTGGCCGCCGCGGTCTGCGCGGCTGTGGCGCTGCTGCCGCTCGTGCGCCTCTCGCGGGGGCAGAGCGCCCAGCTCGCCTGGCTGGGTACGCCGGGACCGCGCCAGGCACGCGGCCTCGTGCTCTCCTTCGCCGGACCCACCAGCGGGGTGTGCGCCGTGGTCCTGGCCCTGGTCGCGGTCGGTGTCTGCGCGCGGCTGCCACGCCACGGCCCGGTGTCGCTGCGCGCGGTGGCGCTGCCGCTCGCCGTCGTGCCGCCCGCCGCGCTGCTGGCCGTCTCGCAGTACCAGCCGCTCTACTACGACCGTTACCTGCTCTTCTGCCTGGCGGGCGTGCCCCTGCTCGCAGCGGCGGGCGCGGAGGGGCTCGTCCGCCTGGTGCCCGGCTCGCACACCACCCGGAGCGTGGCGGCGCGGGCGTTCCTCGTCGCGGGCGGTGCGGCCCTGGTCAGCGTGGCGTTCGCCGCACAGCTGCCCGAACACGAGCACGAGCGCGGCCCGTCGGCGCGCCCGGACGACCTGCGGGGCCTCGCCCTGCTGGCCTCGCGGGCGCTGCGGCCGGGCGACACGGTGCTGTTCCTGCCCTCGCCGCGGGCCCGGCGCGCCGCCGCCGCCTACCCGGCCGACTTCGCGCACCTCCACGACGTCGCCCTCGCGCGCAGCGGCCGGGCGACGGGGCAGCTGTACGACACGGAGGCGCCCGCCGCGACCCTGACCCGCCGGCTGCGCGACGTGGACCGGGTCTGGCTGGTCGTCGACCCCCGGGCCGCCCGGCCCGGCTGGACCCCGGGCGGCCGGACGGACCGGGCCAAACTCGCCGTCCTGCGCCGGGACTTCGTCCTGCGCGAGCAGCGCACGGGCGGCAGCGGTGTGCTCCGGCTTTACGAGCGGCGCCCGGCCCGCTGAGAGGTGGCCGTGCCCAGTGCCTACTCCTGCGCCACCGGCAGCAGACCCAGCTCGCCGAAGACCTTCTTGGCCACGAACGTGGCGTTCAGTGCCTTGGGGAAGCCGCAGTAGCCCGCGGCGTGCAGGAATGTCTCGACGATCTCCTGCGGGGTGAGACCCACCTTGAGGGACGTCCGGACGTGGACCTCCAACTGCGGTTCGCAGCCGCCCAGGGCGGTGAGCATGCCGAGCGTGACCAGCTGCCGGTCGCGCGGGGGCAGGGCGGGGCGGCGGTAGATCTCGCCGAAGCCCCAGGCCACGATCTGATGGGCGAGTTCCGGGCTGACGTCGGCGAGGGCCTCGACGACGCGCCGGCCGCCGTCCCCGTCGACACGTGACAGCGTCTCCATACCGCGGTCGAAACGTTCCTGGCGGCTCTCGGAGCCGGGCGCAGCGCTCATGGCGGGTCCGTTCGTAGGCGTGGGGACTCCACGGTCGGGACCCGGACGCCACGGCGCAAGCCCGCCACGCGGCGGCGGAGCAGGGGCGCGACCGGGTGGGCCGGACGGGGGCGCTCCCCGTTCCGGGCGCGTAGCGGCGGATCTCCCGGGAAACCGGTGGACCATGACAGCAACGCTCGGTGGCTTCGTCCTCGGTACGCCCGACCCGCCCGCGCTGGCCGATTTCTACCGGGCCCTGCTCGGCTGGGAGGAGGCCGAACGCGATCCGGAGTGGGTGCGGCTGCGCCCGCCCGGCGGCGAGCGGCCCTCCCTCAGCTTCCAGCGGGAGCCCGACCACACACCGCCGGTGTGGCCGCAGCGTCCGGGCAGCCAGCAGATGCAGGCCCACCTGGACCTTCAGGTCGTGGATCTGGAGGCGGAGACGGAGCGGGCGTGCGCACTGGGCGCGACGCTGGAGGAACACCAGCCGCAGCCGGACGTACGCGTCCTGCGGGACCCGCACGGTCATCCGTTCTGCCTGTTCCTGCCGGGCGCCTGACGGACCGGCCGGGGCCACTGCCGGTGGGAGCCGGCCGGCGCGGGGCAGTGCTGGTCAGAGCTGCTCGGGGAGCTGCCGGCCGGGGTCGCGCTGCTCGTCGGCGCGGTGCTCCTCGTCCTGGGCGAGGAGGCCGAGGAGGGAGGCGACGGTCAGACCGGCCTCGGCCTCGGCAGGGTGGCGCAAGGTTTTTCCTGGGGCGATGCGGTAGGTGTTGCCGCGCCCCTCACGGGTGTGCGACAGGAAACTGCTCTCCTCCAGATCCGCGATGATCTTCTGGACGGACCGCTCGGTGAGTCGGCAGTGCGCGGCGATGTCACGGATCCGCGCATGCTGATTGTCGGCGATGGCGGCCAGCACCCGGGCGTGATTGGTGAGGAACGTCCATCCAGCATGCGGTTCCGGAACTCCATCCATGAACGCATCGTAGGCCCGCTGGTTCATGTCCTAAAACCCCTGAACTTCGTTTCCGGTATCACTTGACGTATGTTGCCGCAGAGCGGGAATCTGAGACAGGACCGCGAGGCTGCACCGAGGGAGACGGCCATGCCACAGCCTGCCCAGTCCGGGACCGGGGCGGCCGCGACCTGCACCGACCCGGACGCTCCCGCGGGCGCCCACCGGCTGTCCGGGCTGACGCTCTTCAACCACTGGGACGGGGAGCGAATGGTCGTCAGCGTCCGCGGCGACCTGCACCTGGACGAGGACCAGCAGCTGAACAGCGCCCTGCGCCCGCTCCTGCTCGCCTCCGACGGCAGCGTCGACCTCGACCTGAGCCGGGTCGGCCGCTGCGGCTGCTCCGCGGTGAACGTGGTGCTCAGCGTCGACGGCCTCGCCGCCGCCCCGGACTTCGGGCAGGACGGGGGACCGGACACCGAGGAGAGCCGCGAACTGACGCAGCTGCGGCGGGCGATGCAGAGTCGCGGCACCATCGACATGGCCCGGGGCGTGCTCGTGGCCGCTTTCGGCATCGACCCGCAGAGCGCCTGGACGGCACTGGTCGACACCTCGCAGCGCACCAACATCAAGCTGCACCGCGTGGCGCAGCACCTGGTGGACTCCACCACCGGGGTGGCTCCGCTGCCCAAGTCGGTGCAGAGCCAGCTCTCCGCCGTGATCGCCCGGCTCGGCGAGCGGACGGACCCGGACCCGGCGGACCCGGCCGCGCCGGTCGCGCCGGTCGACGGGCAGGACTGGGAGTGGGACGCCGCGGACGCCGCCCTGCCGGCGCTCCCCATCACTGCCGTTCCCTCCCCTTCCGACGGTGCCGGCTCCCCGGACGGCTGAGCACGCTCTTCCGAGGGCGCCGGCCGCGGCGCACGCGGGCCATGGACCCGGGCCGCGATCACGGCGCATGCTGACGGCTCGCACCCAGACGGTGCCGGTCCTCGCGTGCCGCCCGTCGTCCGCCCGGAACCGAAAGAGCCTCCCGATGAAGATCGTCGACGCCACGACCGTCGTCACCAGTCCCGGCCGCAACTTCGTCACCCTCAAGCTGACGACCGACGACGGAGTGACCGGCCTGGGCGACGCCACCCTGAACGGCCGCGAACTCGCCGTGGCCGGCTACCTCACCGAGCACGTGGCCCCCCTGCTCACCGGCCTCGACCCGCACCGGATCGAGGACACCTGGCAGTACCTCTACCGCGGCGCCTACTGGCGGCGCGGGCCCGTGACGATGGCCGCCGTCGCCGCCGTGGACGTGGCCCTGTGGGACATCAAGGCGAAGGCGGCGGGGCTCCCGCTCTACCAGCTCCTCGGCGGCGCGAGCCGTGAGCGCGTCCGCACCTACGGCCACGCCGACGGCCGCGACCTGCCCGAACTGCTCGACTCCGTCCGCGCCCGGCTCGCCGAGGGCTACTCCGCCGTCCGCATCCAGTCCGGCATCCCGGGCCTGAAGGCCGTCTACGGCGTGCACGGCACCGACGCCACCGGCGCCTCCGTGCCGCACCAGCGGGCCCGTCCCCTGGTCGAGGACTGGGACACCGACGCCTACCTGCGCCACACCCCGGCCGTCTTCGAGGCCGTCCGCGCCGAGTTCGGCCCCGAACTGCCCCTGCTCCACGACGCCCACCACCGCCTCTCCCCGATCCAGGCGGCGCGCCTCGCCAAGGACCTGGAGCCCTACCGCCCCTTCTGGCTGGAGGACTGCACGCCCGCGGAGAACCAGGAGGCGCTGCGCCTCGTGCGCCGGCACAGCACCACGCCGCTGGCCGTCGGCGAGGTCTTCAACACGGTGTACGACTACCAGACGCTGATCACCGAGCAGCTGATCGACTACGTGCGCTCCGCGGTCACCCACTTCGGCGGCCTCACGCCCCTGCGCAAGCTCGTCGACCTCGCCGCCCCGTACCAGATCAGGAGCGCCTTCCACGGGCCCGAGGACATCTCGCCGGTCGGCATGGCGGCGGCGATCCACCTCGACCTCGCCGTCCACAACTTCGGCATCCAGGAGTACGCGGGCCACACCCCGCTCACCGAGGCGGTCTTCCGGCACGCCTACACCTTCACCGACGGCCATCTGCACCCCGGAGAAGCCCCCGGTCTCGGCGTCGAGCTGGACGAGGAACTGGCCGCCGCCCACCCGTACGCCCCCGCCTACCTCCCGGTCAACCGGCTCAGGGACGGCAGCGTGCACGACTGGTGAGGCCGCGGGGGTGCCGGAGAGGCGCCGGCTGCCGCCGCGGGGACCGGAGTGCGGGCCGGGGCGGATCACCCGTCTGGGAAAGCGCCGGCCGCGGTAGTGATCCAGCGTGCAGACTTTTCTCCCGTACCCCGACTTCACGCGCTCCGCCACGGTCCTGGACCGGGCCCGCCTGGGCAAACAGCGGGTCGAGGCCCTCCAGGTCCTGCGCGGCCTGACCGTGCCCGGCTACGGCTGGCGCAACCATCCCGCGGTCCGGATGTGGATCGGCTACGAGGAGGCCCTGGTCCGCTACGGCCTCGACGTCTGCGCCATCTGGGTGGCGGAGGGGCGCGCCGACACCTGCGCCACGACGCTCGTCACCGACTTCAACCGGCACCGCCCCGGCGCCCCGGTCCGCCCCCAGGAGCAGCTGGCCGAAGCGGGGGAACTGCCGCCCTGGCTGGGAGATCCCGCCTTCCACCGCAGCCATCAGTCGGCGCTGCTGCGCAAGGCGCCGGAACTCTACGCCGAGGCGTTCCCGGACGTCCCCGACGACCTGCCCTACTACTGGCCCGCCTCCGACCGGACCCCGGCGTAGGGCACGCCCGGACTCGCACCTCGCGGGGCGGCCGCGTCGGTCGGCGCGGCCGGGAGGGACACAAGCGGCTCTAGGCGGCGTCCGCCACGGGGGCGTGGTCCGTCCCGGCCGCCGCCGCGCCCCGGGCCGTACGCAAAGACCTGACCGGGCCCGCGCTGCGGCGCAGCAGGCCGTCCGCCACGCGCCGGGCGTCCTCGACGCGGGTCGTCCCGGTCATGACGCACAGCGTGTAGGCGCTGTCCTCCCGGGCGCGGAACGTCTCCGCCGTCGAGCGGCGCTCGTCGCGGGCGACGGCCTCCGCGTGGCGTATCAGCGCCTGCCGCAGGTCGTCCGCCGTGGGAAGCAGCACGGTCATCTCGGGTTCTCCTTCGCCGTCCGTCCGGCTCCCGCTCACGCGGAGCCGCTCCGCCTACGGTCTGCCCACGGCGAGATATCCGGTACCGGGACTTTGGTCCCTTCTGCCGGAAACCGGCCCCGGCGGACGTGTGGGGCAGCGGGATGCCGTCCGGCGTCCGTGGGTCAGCGCGGAGCCGGACGCCACTCGAACATGAGGATGGTCGCGTCGTCGCGCAGCCGGTTGTCCTGGGCGTCGACGATGGAGTGGATGAGACGCCGCAGCGTCTCCGGGGCCAGCTCCCCGGCGGCGGTGGCGCGGATGACGTACTCGGCGAACCGGTCGAGCCCGAGTTCGTCCCCGCTCTGGTTGCGGGCCTCGGTGACCCCGTCGGTGTACATCAGGACCCGGTCGCCCGGCTCAAGGCGCGTCTCGTGCACCCGGCGCGGTGTGCAGGAGAAGACGGCCGGCAGGCCGAGCGGCGGGTCGGCGTCCCCGTCCAGGGCGCCCGCGACCACCCGGTCGTCGCGGATGAGCAGCGGCGCGGGGTGCCCGCAGTTGATCCAGCGCAGCCCGCCGGTGGCCAGGTCCAGCTGGCTGAGGATCGCCGTGCAGAACTGGTCCGGCAGCCACTCGGCGAGCGCCGCGTCCACGGACTCCGCCAGTTCGGGCAGGTCGGCGCCGGTGCGCCGGGCGTTGCGGCAGGCGGCCAGCGACACCACGGAGGTCAGCCCGGAAGCCAGATCGTGGCCCATCGCGTCCAGCAGTCCCGCGTGCAGCGTCGTGTCGGTCAGGGCGTGGTCGAAGGCGTCGCCCCCGACTTCGTAGGCCGGTTCCATCACCGCCGTCGAGACGGCATGCGTGGTGCCGATGGTGCGGGGCGGCAGATAGGCGCGCAGCATCTCCGCGGGCAGCTGCATGGTGCGCGTGCGGGCCCGGCGGACGTACGTGTCCTTGTACGCGCGCTTCGAGGTCACCATCATCGCGCAGACGTGCGCCAGCGTGCGGCCGCGCCGCAGCGAGACGGGGTCGAGCGAGGGGGCCCGTACGGCCACGACGCCGAGCCGCTCCGCGCCGTCCACCATCGGCAGCCAGGCCGTGAGCCCGCCGACCGGGGACTCCTCCACGCGCAGGGACTCCGTGCGGTAGGTCCAGCCGGCGAGCGAGTCGTCGATGAGGAGCGTCGGCGCGACCTCGTTCAGCGGGGCCAGCTGGCGCTGCTGCAGATCGGCGAGGTAGACCACCGCGCCGTGCAGGCCCAGCGCCTTGGCGCAGTACGCCACCGCGGTACTGAGGTCAAGCGGCGAGTTGCGCGGTTCGGCGAGAAATTCGCCGAGGAGACGGTCCGCGGACTCGGGTGCCGACACGTCATCACTCCTTGGGGCCGCAGGAACGGCTGCCCGGGCAGTCTCGCACCGCATCGGCCGTCCCGCCCGCGCTGTCCGGCCGAACGGGGCGGCCCACCGCGCACCGCGGGGCCGCTCGGGCCGCGCAGGTGTGGAGCCGCCGTCCGCGGGACACCCGGAGTCCTGCGTTCGCGCCGGCCCGCCACCGCGAGCAGGCTGAGGCGTACGCGTCACCGGGCGGCGCCCGGCGCAGGCACAGAACGGACCGCAGGAAGGACGAGCACCGATGGGTGGCACCCCGCAGGACCCGACGACGAAGCACCCGCAGCCCGACTTCGCCCAGCAGGACCAGCAGCCGCCGGGCTGGAGCGGACCGATGGACCCGCCGCCCGACCACGGCGAGGAGTCCTACCGCGGCAGCGGGCAGCTGACGGACCGGGCGGCCGTCGTGACCGGCGGGGACTCCGGGATCGGCCGGGCCGTCGTGCTGGCGTACGCCCGCGAGGGCGCGGACGTGCTCTTCACCCACCTGCCCGAGGAGGCGGAGGACGCCCGGGAGACGGCCCGGCTCGTCGAGAAGGCGGGCCGCCGCGCCGTGGCCGTGCCGTGCGACATCCGGGAGGAGGAGCAGTGCCGCCGGCTCGTCGAGCGGGCGGTGGCGGAGTTCGGCCGGATCGACGTGCTCGTCAACAACGCGGCCTACCAGATGTCCCAGCCCGACGGCATCGGCTCGATCTCCACGGAACAGTTCGACCGGGTCGTGCGCACGAACCTGTACGGCATGTTCTGGCTGTGCAAGATGGCCGTACCGCACATCCCCTCCGGCGGCTCGATCATCAACACCACCTCGGTGCAGGCCTACAAGCCCAGCCCCCACCTGCTCGACTACGCCATGACCAAGGGCGCCATCGTCACGTTCACCCAGGGCCTCGCGCAGATGCTGGTCGACCAGGGCATCCGGGTCAACGCGGTCGCCCCGGGGCCGGTGTGGACCCCGCTCATCCCCGCGACGCTCCCGGACACCGCGGAGTTCGGCAAGCAGGCGCCGATGGGCCGCCCGGCCCAGCCCGCGGAGATGGCGCCCGCCTACGTGTTCCTGGCGTCGGAGCACGCCAGTTTCATCACGGCGGAGATCATGAACGCCACCGGGGGCACGCCGCTGCCGTGAGCGGACCGGAGCAGCGGGGCAGCCGGAACACGGTCGGCCACCAGGCCAGGCAGCGGAACAGCCGGTGATGAGCGGTGCGAAGGAGGCGCAGGGATGAGCTCCGACATCGAGGTACGGATCGGGCGGCGCACGGTCGGGGTCAAGCGGGCCGACAAGGAACTGTTCCCGCAGGACGGCCTCACCAAGGCCGACCTCGTCGAGCACTACCGGCGGGTCGCCCCGCGCATGCTCCCCGAGCTGCGCGGCAGGCCGCTGATGCTCGAACGGATGCCGGACGGCATCGAGGGACAGCGGTTCTACCAGAAAGAGGTCTCCGACTACTTCCCCGACTGGGTCCACCGGACGGTGGTGGACAAGGAGGGCGGCGAGGTCACCCACGTGGTCTGCGACGACGAGGCGACCCTCGCCTATCTGGCGGGCCAGGCGTGCATCACCCCGCACCGCTGGCTGAGCCGCGCGGACCGGCCGCGCCACCCCGACCGGCTGGTCTTCGACCTCGACCCGCCCGCCGACGACTTCGCGCCGGTGCGCCGCGCGGCGCACCACCTGCGCGAGCTGCTCGACGAGCTGGAACTCGCGTCCGGCCTGATGACCACGGGCTCACGGGGGCTGCACGTCGTCGTGCCGCTGAACCGGCGCGACGACGCCGACGACGTGCTCGCCTTCGCCCGCGCCGCCGCGCACGCGCTCGCCGAGCGCCACCCCGATGAGCTGACGACCGAGCCGCGCAAGGCCGCCCGCGAGGGGCGGCTGTACCTGGACGTCGCCCGCAACGGCTACGCCCAGACCGTGGTCGCGCCGTTCGCGGTCAGGTCCCGGCCCGGCGCGCCCGTGGCCGTCCCGGTGGCCTGGGACGAGCTGGACGATCCCGCGCTGAACGCCCGCCGCTGGACGGTGGCCGACCTCGGCGACCGCCTGGACCAGGACCCCTGGGCGGGTCTTGCGCGGCACGGCGCCGGCGTGGGGGCGGCGGACCGGCGGCTGCGGGCCTTGGGCCAGGGGTGAGGGCTCAGGACGAGGCCCGCTGCCGGGACGTCCCGCGGAGCGCCGCGACGAGGTCGTCCCGGTTCATGGCGGACCGGCCCGGGACGCCGGCCTCCGTCGCGCGCCGGTAGAGCTCGGCCTTGGTGAGCGCGTCGAGCGACGCCGGCCGCGCGGTCCCGTTCGCCTTCCTCCCGCCGCGGGAGCGCCGCTTGGCGGCGGCCTCGCTGATCTGCGTGGGAGGCGGGGGCGCGGCGTCGGTACGCCCCTTGCCGGCGCCGGACGACGCTTTCTTCGCGGCTCCCTTCCCGTCGGCGGCCCCCTTCCCGGAGGCGGCCTTCCCGGGGGCGGAGCCCTTCCCACCGGAGGCCCCCTTCCGGGAGGCGGACTTCTTCCCGGCGGGCTTCTTCGCTCTGTCGACGCTGGCCCGCAACGCGTCCATCAAGTCGACCACGTTGGTGGACTCGGCGGGCGGTTCGGCCTTCTCGACGGCCTCACCGGTCCGCTTCGCCTCGATGAGCGCGCTCACCTGCTCCTGGTAGGTGTCGTGGAACTCCTCCGGCCGCCACTCCATGCCGAGGGTGTCCACCAGCTGGCGGGCCATCTTCAGCTCCCGGTCGGTGACCTTCGTCCTGCCCGGGAGGTCGTCGATCTCCCGGCGCGGGTCGCGGATCTCGTCGGCCCAGTGCAGGGTGTGCAGCGTCAGGAGCCCTGCCTCGGCCTTCACCGCCACGAGGTACTGGTGGTTGCGCATCACGAACGTGGCGATGCCGGC
This sequence comes from Streptomyces sp. NPDC049813, assembly GCF_044465085.1. NCBI lineage: Bacteria > Bacillati > Actinomycetota > Actinomycetes > Kitasatosporales > Streptomycetaceae > Streptomyces > Streptomyces sp. NPDC049813. Next base: position 516,598 of record NZ_JBITLI010000001.1, read on the forward strand.
CCGCCCCGTCTCCTCGAGCACCTTCTCCAGCAGGGCGTAGACCTTGGCGTACTCCTTGCCCTTGGGGCCGAGGTAGTACGTCTTGTCGAAGAAGACCGGCTCGACCTCCGCCAGCTCGACGAAGCCGGTGATCTCCAGCGCCTTGGACCGCCCGGGGGCGATGTCGTCCAGCTTCTGCGGCTCGACGAGCACGTACTCGTCGCCGTCGTCGTAGGCCTTGACGACCTCGTCGAGGGGGACCTCCTCGCCGGTCCGCTCGTTCACCCGCTTGTTGCGGACGCGGTCGGAGGTGCCGCGCTGCAACTGGTGGAACCGGACGGTGTGGCTGTCCGTGGCCGTGTACATCTGGATGGGCAGGGACACGAGACCGAAGGTCAGCGTGCCGCTCCACACTGGACGCGCCATATGCGCCGCACCCCTTTCGCTTTCCCCCATGGCACCCCGGCCACCGGCGCACCGCATCCGGGGAGCGGGCCGTGCCCGGCGGGTTAGCCTCGGTGGGATGCGGCAGCCAGCACCCCGTGATCCGGTCCCGCGCCACGTAGCAGTGGTCGCTTCCCACGACTTCACGCGCCCGGACGAGCTGCGCCGCTGGCTGCCGCCGCACGTGGCGTGGTCGCTGGCCCGCACCGAGGAGGTGCGGGCCCACGGCCAGGACAATCTGCGGCTCGTCTCCCGGCTCGGCCGCCCCGAGCTGCTGGCCGGACCGGTCCGCGCACTCGTCGACGCGGGGGCGGAGGCGGTCGCGTACCTCTGCACGGCGTGCAGTTTCGTCGACGGCGTGGCCGGCGAGCGGGCGCTGCGCGAGGCGATCCGGGCGTCCGGCGCACGCCGCGCCCTGACCACGAGCAGTGCGGTGACGGCGGCGCTGCGCGCGCTGGGGGCGCGCCGCCTCGCCGTGGTGCACCCCTACCAGGAACCCGTCGACCGGCTGCTGACCGGATACCTGGAGGCCTGCGGGTTCGAGGTCGTGGCATGCACCTCGCTGGGGCTCGACGCGGTCGAGGACGTCTACGCGGTGGGGGAGACGCAGGTGGCGCGGGCCGTGGCGCGGGCCGATCACCGCGCGGCGGACGCGGTCTTCGTCAGCTGCACCGCCCTGCCCACCTACGACGCCCTGCCCGGCCTCGAACAGCGTCTCGGCAAACCCGTCGTCAGCGCCAACCAGGCCACGGTCTGGGCGCTGCTGCGTGCCGTGGGGGAGCGGGCGCGCGGCGCCGGGCAGCGGCTGCTCGGTGTCGGTTCCTGACCGGCGTCACCCGGTGCGCGCGTGCGAGTTCACCGCGAAACGGGCGCCGTCGGGGTCGCAGAGCACGGCTTCGGCGGAACCGTCGGGGCCCTGGAGCACCTTGCCGCCGTTGGCCTCCGCCGCGCGGGCGCAGGCCTCCACGTCCGTGACGGCAAAGTGCACCTGCCAGCGCGGCCGGATCGCCGGGTCCGGCGCGGCCTCCACCGCTCCGGAGTGGATGCGGGCCACGATCTCGCCCCTGCTGCGCAGCACGACCTCCTCGTCCTCGTACTGCACGTCGCAGGCGTCGGGCGCCCCGGACGCCCAGCCCAGGACCTCCCCGTAGAAGATGGCCGCGTCGAAGGCGTTGCGGGTGTGCAGGGCGACGAAGGCCGGGGCGGCGCGGCGCCACTCCTCCCAGCCCGCCACCAGCGCACCCTCCCAGATGCCGAAGACCGCGCCGTCCCGGTCGGCCAGCAGGGCCGCCCGGCCCGGCGGGAAGGAGAGCGGGCCGACGGCGGTCGTCCCGCCCCGCTCGTGGCTGCGCGCCACCGTCTCGTTCGCACTGGCCGCGGCGAAGAACGGGGTCCAGGCGACGGAGGTCTGCCCGATGCTCTTCGCGGCGGAGACCCCGGCCACCGGCATCCCGTGCACACTCGCGAACCGGTACTGGTCGCCCATCGCACCGGTGTTCCACTCCCAGCCCAGCACGGCGTGGTAGAACTCCTCGGCGACGCGCAGGTCATACGTGGACAGACTGACCCAGCAGGGCGCACCCGAGACCGATCGGCTGGCCGGGACCTGGTGTGCAGGTGTGTGGAAGCTGCTCATTTTCGTACCGTTCTGAGGTCGGTGGAAGCCCCCCACCCGCGCTGAGCCACTGGCGCCCGGCCCGGGACCGGATGGCGACCGGTGGCCGGTGGTCCCTGGAGGAGCGCGAGACCTCCAACGAACGAACCGCTCGCTGGATGCGTCGCCGTCACTCTCGTGGCTGCTCGAACCACCACCATTAGACCCGGCTCCTTCCTCTCCCGCCTCCGCTGAGGTGGCCTCGCGGAACTGTCGCGTCCGGTCCGCGGGACGGGTGACCTGCGACGGCGCCGGTGAAACGTCCTCGCGTGCGGCCCGTCGGGACCCCGCGGGCGCCCGCCGCGGCGGCTCATCCGTTCGGCCCCCGCCTGCTCGCCCCGCCGGGGCGCCCCACGTCAGATGGGAGCAATCCGGAAACCGGGTGAGCGGCCCGCCGGAGGGTACGCGGAAGGTCATCGCAGAGCGCCGGCGGACGAGCGAGCCGCCCCGGCCCGGAAGGAGAACGGCATGCCGCAGGGTTCCAGCGCGAAGCGCGAGCGCCAGTACGAGCACATCAAGGAGGGCGCGGAGAAGCGCGGCACCTCCAAAGGGCGCGCGAAGGAGATCGCGGCCCGCACCGTGAACAAGGAGCGCGCCCGCTCCGGTGAGTCGAAGACGGCGAGCAAGACGTCCACGCGGGACAGCAAGTCCGCCCCGCAGCGCGGCGGCGAGCGCTCCCACAGCGGTTCCCAGGGGCCGACCAGGGACCAGCTGTACGCGGAGGCGAAGAAGAAGAACATCGAGGGCCGCTCCTCGATGAACAAGCAGGAGCTGGCCAAGGCCGTCGGCCGCTGACCGGCGGGCGCGCGGCGCGGCCCGCGCCACGCGAGGACCGGGGCCGGCCCTGACGGGATCACTCCCGTGAAGGGCCGGCCCCGTCGGGTGCGGACCGGTCACCTGACCGGTCACATGGTGGTGCCGAACCGCTCCCACACGCGGTGGGCGCCGAGCAGCTCCCGCAGCTGTCCGAGGACCACGGTGGCGTCCTCGCCGAGCACGACAACGGGGGCGTCCGTCGGCAACCCCGCGGCGTCGATGACCCGGCCCGCCCCCGGCCAGCCGCCGATGGCCTTGCCGTGCCGGAACGCCTCGTCCAGGAGCAGCCGCAGCCGCGGGTCGACGCACGTCGGCGGCGTCCTCGGTGCCGTCGGTCACGATGCCGACGATCCGGACGTCGACCGGCCAGACCGCCGCCGCGACCGAGCCGCTCGGGAGTCCGCGCCCCAGCCCGGCCGAGAGAGACGACGGATGGACGAGAACCACCCCATCAAAGAAGCGCCGTCCAGGGCGCTGGGCCGCTGCGACGGTGCGCCGCGGCAGCGGATCCAGCAGGGGTACCCGGATCGCGGGGATACGCACGGGGCTGTTCAGTTGGTTCCCGGCCGGTTCTCGGCTAGTTCTCGTCGCCGGGAGTTCCCGTGCCCGCCCGCGCGCCGGCCGTGCGGCGTCGCACGGCCGCCACCGCGCCCAGGACCACCCCGACGGCCAGGACGATCAGCCCCCGCAGCCACACCTCGCCGTCGACCTGCGTGGCCAGCACCACGCACGACAGCGCGCCGAGGACCGGCAGCACGGTGAACGCCCGGAAGTGCGGCGGCGCCTCACGGTCCCGGCGCAGCACCAGGACCGCGGTGTTGACGAGGAAGAACACCACGAGCAGCAGCAGCACGAGCGTGGAGGCGAGCGTCTCCACGTCCCCGGTGAGCGCCAGCAGGAAGGAGAGCACGGTCGTCACCGCGATCGCCGCCCACGGCGTCCGCCGCCCGGGCAGCACCCGGGTCAGGATCCCCGGCAACAGCCCGTCCCGCGCCATGCCGTAGGCGAGCCGGGAGCTCATGATGCCGGTGAGCAGCGCGCCGTTGGCGACGGCGACGAGGGCGATGGCGCTGAACACCTTCGGCGGCACCCCGCCCGCCTCCTTCACCACCTCGAGGAGCGGGCCGCTGGAGTCGGCGAGCGTGTCCGTCGGGACGGCGGCCGAGGCGACGATCCCGACCAGGGCGTAGACGGCCCCCGCGGTCACCAGCGCCCCGAAGAGGGCGCGCGGGTAGGAGTGGCGCGGATCGCGGGTCTCCTCCGCGACGTTGACCGACGTCTCGAAGCCGACGAAGGAGTAGTACGCGAGGACCGTCCCGGACAGCACCCCGGCGAGGGCCCCCGAGTCGGCGGTGCCGAGGTGGACGAGCCGGCCCGCGTCACCGTCCCCGCGCAGGAACAGCCACACGCCCAGGGCGACCACGAGCAGCAGACCGCCGACCTCGACGAGGGTCGCGGCGACGTTGGCGCGGGTCGACTCGCTGATGCCGCGCGCGTTCAGCAGCGCCAGCGCGCACAGGAAGACGGCGGCCACCAGGACGACGGGCAGGCTCACGAAGGCACTCAGGTACTCGCCGGCGAAGCCGCGGGCCAGCGCCGCCACCGAGACGATGCCCGCCGCCAGCATGCAGAACCCGGCGAGGAACCCGGCGAACGGCCCGTACGCCAGGGTCGCGTAGTGCGAGGCGCCGCCCGCCCGCGGGTACTTCGTCGCCAGCTCGGCGTAGGAGGCGGCCGTCAGCAGGGAGAGCAGCAGGGCGAGGACCAGCGGCACCCACACGGCGCCGCCCGACTTTGCGGCCACCTGCCCGACGAGGACGTAGACGCCGGCGCCCAGGACGTCCCCGAGGATGAAGAAGTAGAGGAGCGGGGTCGTCAGCGCCTTCTTGAGCCCGGTGCCCTGCTGCTGCGCGCTCGTCTCTGCGGCCACTCGACTGCTCCTCGATACCGGCGAGGGGTCCCTCGCTCCGCCGACCCGCTTACACCCTGGGCCAAGTAGCCACACCCGGCCAGCTGAAACGATCTCCGCCCGCTCGCCCGTACCAGACGGCCGGGCGGAGATCACGGGAGAGCACCGGAAGATTCTTTCCTCGCCCGCCTGTGCGGTTTCCGCGCGGATCGGGGTACATGAGGCGCATGCACACTCACAGCCACATCGTTCTGGCCGCCGGGAGCGGAGGCTCGCTCGTCTTCATCGTCGTCGGCGTTGTCGTGGTCCTCGGTCTGCTCGCCATGTTCGTGACCGGTCGCCGCCGCGCGGCCCGCCGCACCGAGCCCACCCAGCCGGCCCCCGGCACGCACCCGGGCAGCGACGAGGCCCAGCGCGGCACCACCTGGCAGACCCCTGACGACGACCCCGACCAGGGTCACCCCCACCCCTGACGGGCGGCAACGTGACACAGACGCACCGCACGGCCCCGGTACCGCCGATAGTCGTCCGCCGTCCGCTCGGGACCGGCGGGCGGCGGGTGACGGCGCACGGACGGATCCTCGGCCTCGCGCACTCGGACGCGGACGTCGTCGCCCTGCTGCGCGGGGCGGAGCTGCCCGACGCGGAGCTGCTCCTCGACGACGGCTCGTTCATGGCCTGGCAGGGCGGACACGCGCACCACTACGAAGCCGCGTGAGCCACCGCCGCCGTGCCGGTCCCGTGCATATATGCCGTTTCGCCTACGCAGCCGCCGCCGCGCTGCCATATTGAGGTCGTACGCCGGGCCACGCCCGGCGGCCGGGGCCCCGCCACGCATCCCCCGTCGTGGCGGGGCTTCTCCGTTGCCCGGGCCCCTGACCGCGGTCCGGCGCTCCGATAACATGATCCGATCTCACCGTGATCCCGCAGTGATCGCGCCGAGCACCCGCGCCGCGCCGGAGAACAAGGTGATCCAGCAGGAAGGGTGGACCACCTACCGGACCGCAGACATCGGCTGACCTTTGATGACACCAGAAGAGCGAACGACTCCGCGCACCAGACCCGGCACCATATCCGCCGTTCTGCGCCGGCCACGGACGTTGCTGTGGACCGCGGCGGCGGTGGCGACCACGGCGTTCCTCGTCGTCCTGGAGATCGTGGCACGCCGCTACGGGCTGCCGGGACCGATCACCACCCAGACGCGCGAGGTGATCCTCACCCCGGAGTCGGGTCCGCTGCTCTACGCCGGGCTGGCGCTGACGCTGGTGGTGCTCACCTGGCGGCAGCGGCTCGTCGCGGTGGCCGCCGCGGCCGGCATCGACCTGGTCTTCCTCCTGGTGCGCCTCGCGGTGGGCGCCGACCCGGCGTTCGGCAACGGCGCCCTCTGGGTCATCATCGGCGTCGCCGTCCTCGCGCTGACCCGCCGCACCGGCGCCGACCGGTCCCTGCTGCTCAAGGGCGTCGGCCTCGGCCTGCTGCTGGTCGCCGGCCACAAGACCGGCGACACCTGGCTGCTCATCACCTCCGAGTCACGCCCCGAGGTGCTCGACCCGTACGTGGCGACCGCGGACCACGCGCTCGGCAACCCCTCGTGGCTGGTCGGCCGGCTCGTCGAGGCCAGCGGCCCGGTCGGCACCCACGTCCTGCACGCCGTGTACGGCCAACTCCCGCTGGCGGCGGCCGTCGTCGCGCTCTACCAGCTGCGCCACGTGTCGGTCGAGCGCCGCTTCCCCGGTCACCACCTGGTGCGCACCTTTCTCGTCATAGGCCTGCTCGGCCCCGCGATCTACATGATCTTCCCCGTCGTGGGACCGGTCTTCGCCTACGGCGCCGACGGCGCCGGCTGGGCGGTGGCCGACCTGTGGCCGCACACACCGACGGCGATCAGCCCCCCGCACCCGGTGCTCTTCGACGAGATCACCCCGCGCAACTGCATGCCGAGCCTGCACACCGCCTGGGCCACCACACTCTTCATCCACTCCCGCAAGGGCTCCCGCCTGATGCGGTTCGCCGGCGCCTTCTGGCTGGTCGCGACGGTCACCGCGACGCTCGGGTTCGGCTACCACTACGGCGTGGACCTCATCGCGGGCGTGGTCTTCGCCCTCACCATCGAGGTCGCCATGCGCGCCTTCGAGCGGGGCTGGGACCGGGCCGCCGTCCAGCAGGTCACCCACGGCACGCTGGTCTTCGCCGCGCTGCTGACCGCCTACCGCTACCTGCCGCTGGAGATGGCCCGGCACCCGTGGGCGTACGGACCGCTGCTCCTGCTCGCGACGGCCTCGGTGGTCCACGGCTACGTACGGCTCACCAAGGCCTGGCACCCGAAGGCGGGGCCGGCCCCGCTGCCCGAACCGCAGCTGATGCAGGCCTGAGCGACCCCGGAAGCCGGGCGGGCCCCACCGTCCGCACGGATGGCGGAGCCCGCCCCCGCGGCCTAGCGTGGACCGGGAGGCCGGGCTCCGTCCTGCCCGGTGAGGACCTGCGGAAGGCGGCGCGTCATGCCCGTACCACCCGAGGGCGCGCCGGTCTGGGCCGACGCGATGTTCCCCGACCTGGAGGCCGCGAAGGCCTTCTACACCGAGCTGTTCGGCTGGACCTTCGATCCCGGTGCCGAGGAGTTCGGCGACTACACGCAGGCGCGGACCGCGGGCGGCAAACGCGTCGGCGCGCTCGCGCCCCAGATGCCCGGCATGGATCCCGCCCCGGCCGCCTGGAACCTGTACTTCGCCACCCCGGACGCCGCGGCGGCCGCCGAGCGGATCAAGAGCGCGGGCGGCACCCTCGCCATGGAGCCCATGCGCGTCGGCGACTTCGGCACGATGGTCACCGCGCAGGACCCCGCCGGGTGCTGGTTCAGCGTCTGGCAGCCCGGGACGCACGAGGGGTTCGAAGCCGTCAACGAGCCCGGCGCGTTCTGCTGGGCCGAGGTCACCACCCGTGACGCCGCGAGCACCGACGCGTTCTTCACCTCCGTCTTCCCGTACGAGGTGAAGAAGATGGCCGACGAGCACGTCGACTTCGACGTCTGGCAGCTCGGCGGCGCCCCGGTCCTCGGCCGGCTGCGCATGACCGACGAGTTCCCCGCGCACGTACCCTCGTACGTCAACGTGTACTTCGTCGTCGACGACTGCGACGCGGCGCTCGACACGGTCCGCAACCTCGGCGGGGCCGTGCACTTCGGGCCGGCGGACAGCCCCTTCGGCCGGTTCGCCTCGGTCGCCGATCCCCAGGGCGCCGCCTTCACGGTCATCGACGTGACGACGACCAAGGGCGAGATGCCGCGGCTGGACTGAGGAAGCGGCGGGCCCGTGCCCGCCGACGTCAACAGGCGTGCGGCGCGGGCCCGCTGACGGTCAGTCGGAGTCGGGCATCCGGAATCCCAGTTCCCGGGCGGCCAGGTGCGCGGTGGGCTGGGCCCAGCGCTCCACGGCCTCCTGCGTCAGCGTGGACGACAGCGAGCGCGTCTCGGCCCGGTCCAGGTACAGCGTGCCGTCCAGATGGTCCGTCTCGTGCTGCACGATCCGGGCCGGCCAGCCGCCGATCTCCTCGTCCACCGCCCGGCCCCGCTCGTCCTGGGCCCGCAGCCGCACCCGCTCGTGCCGGGCGACCACCGCCTGGTACCCCGGCACACTCAAGCACCCTTCGTAGAAAGCCACTTGGCCGCCGCCCGCATCCTCGTACGCCGGGTTGACCAGCACCCGGAACGGCAGCGGGACGCGGCCGCGCGCGGCACGGACCTCCTCCGGGACGCCCGCCGCGTCCTCGATCACCGCGAGGCGCAGCGCCACCCCGACCTGCGGCGCGGCCAGGCCGACGCCGGGCGCCGCGTGCATCGTGGCCCGCATCGCCTCGATCAGGCGGGCCAGCAGCGGCTCGGACAGCTGCCCGTCGAACGGTTCGGCGGGGCGGCGCAGGACGGGGTCGCCGGCGGCGACGATCGGCAGTACGGCGGGCCCGGCGAGCAGAGCCTCGACACGGTCGGTCAGTGAGATGGTCGGCATCGCGCCAGCATGCCCACTGCGGCCACCACCGGGCAACGCGCCCCGCCTCCGCCGCCCTACGGGCACATGACCGCGGACGGCTGCCGTACGGGCACATTGCCGTGGATGTGGGCAGCGTTGCGCCCGTGTGAACACGTTGCTACCTCGTGAACACTGCACGTACCCGGGAATGCCGGCCCTGACCTGGGGGTTCGATGGTGCTGGGGTGCGCTCGCGGTCGCGGTGGCGCGCCGCTTCAGGACCGCAGCGAGCCGAGACACGAGAGAAGGGTCCGGATGACCGAGGCCACGACGGAGACGCACGGGCGTCTGCCGCAGCCCGCTCCCGGCGCGGGTACGCACCCGCTCGACAACCCGGCGCACGCGGCGCTGACCGGCCCGCACGCCCACCTCGCCGAGCGGTACGGCCGGATCCTGCGTTACCCCGTCGACGTCTCGCCCTGGCTGGCGCTGCCCGCCGATCCGGGGCCCGGGGACTGGGCGGACCTGGCCGCGTTCGCCGGACCCGGTGCGGAGGTGTCCCTGCCGGGCACCGTCCGGACCCTGCCCGACGGCTGGGAGCTGACCCAGGACATCCCCGGCGTCCAGTTCGTCGACGCCGGGGTGGCCGCGGCGCACGACCCCGAGGCGGTCCGCCTCACCCCGGCCGACGTGCCCGAGATGCTCGACCTGGTCGCGCGCACCCGGCCGGGCCCCTTCCTGCCGCGCACCATCGAACTGGGCACCTACCTCGGCATCCGCCGCCAGGGCGTCCTCGTCGCGATGGCGGGGGAGCGGCTGCACCCGCCGGGCTGGACCGAGATCAGCGCGGTCTGCACCGACGCGGGCCAGCGCGGCCAGGGGCTCGCGGGGCGGCTCGTCCGTGCGGTCGCGGCGGGGATCAGGGAGCGCGGCGAGACCCCGTTCCTGCACACCGGCGAGGGCAACGTCCAGGCGATCCGGCTCTACGAGTCCCTCGGCTTCGCGCTGCGCCGCAGGACCCGCTTCCGCGCGGCCCGCGTACCGCAAGCCTCCTGACCGGTCGGGGAACGCGGCCTCAGTCGTCCCGCGCGGACTCGTTGTACCGCTCCAGATACGCGGCGAACCGCGTCAGGTCCTCTTCGGGCCAGTCTGCGAGGCGCTCACCGAAGATCTGCCGGCGGCTGACGGTGACCTGGGCGAGGATCTCCGCCCCCGCGGGGGTGGGGAGCAGGACCTGGACGCGGTGGTCGTCCGGTTCGACGCGCCGCGTCACCAGACCGGCCCGTTCGAGCGCGGCGACCTGCCGGCTGACCGTGGACTTGTCCAGGGCGAACTGCGCGGCGAGGTCGGTGGCGCGGCAGCCGCCCTGCTCGTCGAGGTGGCTGAGCAGCGTGTACGAGACGAGCGACAGCTCGGGGTGCATCCGGGCCGCCGTCGCCCTGGCGCGCCGCGCGAAGGACGTCAGCTCGCGCTGGATGGTCTCCACGGCCGACGCGCGGTCGGCGGTGCGGTCGGGCTCTGCCACGTGACGGTTCCTTTCCTGGCGCTCGTTGCATTCTACAACCAGGCCGTGCCGGAGGGGTTCGGGCCCGGGTCGCGCGCGGGACGACAGGCGGGGCCCCGTGCCGAGCGGCGTGGGGCGGACGGGAATGGTCGGACAGGCCCTAGCCTCCGGAGCATGAGTCACACGCCCGAGGTCCCCGCCCGTTGCACCATCGTCCTCAAGCCGCGTCTGACCGACGCCGAGGGCCGCCCCGACCACGGCAACCCGTTGCGGACCGTGCCGGTGACGGCGACCGGCGCCGTGGGCGCGTCCGGCTATCCGCGCTACGCGGGCGAGGGGGTCCAGGCCGACATCGACCCGCGCACCCGTGCCGTGGAGGCGGTGACCGTCGACGGCGAGGAACTTCCGTACGGGTGGGTGGCCGAGGTCGCGGACGCGTAAGCGGGCCGGGCCGGACGAGCGGGCGGCTTGGCGGGCGGTCCCCGGGGGGCCCGGTGAGCGGCCTGGTGCACGGTCTGGCGCGCGGCCTGGTGCCCAGCCGGTAAGGCTTGCCTGCGTGGCGCAGCTCTCTTTTGCAACTTGTTGCACAAGGGGCCCGGCGTCGTCTACAACAGTGACGACGTTCGCCGCGCTCGGAGGCCCCCATGACCCGTTTCCCGCACCTGCTCGCCCCGCTCGACCTGGGCTTCACCACCCTGCCCAACCGCGTCCTGATGGGCTCGATGCACGTGGGCCTGGAGGAGGCGGAGAACGGCTTCGCGCGCATGGCCGCCTTCTACGCGGCCCGCGCCCGCGGCGGGGTCGGCCTGATGGTCACCGGCGGCATCGCCCCGAACGACGCCGGCCGCCCCTACCCCGGCGGCGCCAAGCTCACCACCGAGGCGGAGGCCGAGCAGCACCGCGAGGTCACCGAGGCCGTGCACGCGGCGGGCGGCAGGATCGCGATGCAGATCCTGCACTTCGGCCGCTACGCCTACCACGAGGACCTCGTCGCGCCGAGCCCGCTCCAGGCGCCCATCAGCCCCTTCGTCCCGAACGAGCTGACCGACGCCGAGGTCGAGCAGACCATCGAGGACTTCGTGCGCGCCGCGGACCTCGCCAAGGCCGCCGGGTACGACGGCGTCGAGATCATGGGCTCCGAGGGCTACCTCGTCAACGAGTTCATCGTCGCCCACACCAACCGGCGCACCGACCGCTGGGGCGGGTCGTACGAGAACCGCGTCCGCTTCCCCGTGGAGATCGTGCGCCGCGTCCGCGAGCGGGTCGGCACCGACTTCATCGTCCTCTACCGGCTGTCCATGCTGGACCTGGTGCCCGGCGGATCCACGCTGGAGGAGGTCGTCCACCTGGCCAAGGAGATCGAGGCGGCCGGGGCCACCCTCATCAACACCGGCATCGGCTGGCACGAGGCCCGCATCCCGACCATCGCGACGTCCGTGCCGCGCGGCGCGTACACCTGGGTCACCAAGAAGGTCATGGGCGAGGTCTCCGTCCCGCTCGTCACCACCAACCGCATCAACACCCCCGAACTCGCCGAGGAGTTGCTCGCCGACGGCGCCGCCGACATGGTCTCCCTCGCGCGGCCGATGCTCGCCGACCCGGACTTCGTGGCGAAGGCCGCCACCGGCCGCCCCGAGACGATCAACACCTGCATCGGCTGCAACCAGGCCTGCCTGGACCACACCTTCAGCGGCAAGATCACCTCCTGCCTGGTCAACCCGCGCGCCTGCCACGAGACCGAACTCGTCCTGTCGCCGACCCGGACCCGCAAGCGCGTCGCCGTCGTCGGCGCCGGCCCCGCCGGCCTCGCCTGCGCCGTCTCCGCCGCCGAACGCGGCCACGACGTCACCCTCTTCGACGGCGCCGCCGAGATCGGCGGCCAGCTGAACGTGGCACGCCGGGTACCCGGCAAGGAGGAGTTCGACGAGACCCTCCGCTACTTCCGCACCCAGCTCGACGAGCACGGCGTACGCGTGGAGCTGAACTCCTACGTCGACGCCGCCGCACTGGACGCCTACGACGAGGTCGTCGTCGCCACCGGCGTCGGCCCGCGCGTCCCCGCCATCGACGGCGTCGACCACCCCAGCGTCGTCGGCTACCTCGACGTGCTGCGCGACCGGGCACCCGTCGGCGAGCGCGTCGCCGTCATCGGGGCCGGCGGCATCGGCTTCGACGTCGCCGAGTACCTCACCGACGGCGGCGACAAGGCGAGCCAGGACCCGGCGACGTACTTCCGGCAGTGGGGCGTCGACATGGAGTACGCCGACCGGGGCGGCCTCACCCGCCCCCAGCGGCCCGCGCCGCCGCGCCAGGTCCACCTCGTGCAGCGCAAGACCTCCAAGGTCGGCGCGGGCCTCGGCAAGACCACCGGCTGGATCCACCGCACCGAACTGCGCCACCGCGGCGTCACGATGGTCGCGGGCGCCACGTACGACCGGATCGACGACGCGGGCCTGCACCTCACGATCGACGGCGAGCCCACGCTGATCCCGGTCGACACGGTCGTCCTCTGCGCGGGCCAGGAGCCCGAGCGCTCCCTCTACGACGACCTCGTCGCCGCCGGCCGCACCCCGCACCTGATCGGCGGCGCCGACGTCGCGGCCGAGCTGGACGCCAAGCGCGCCATCAAGCAGGGCACCGAGGTCGCTGCGGCCCTCTGAGAGCCTGCTCCCGCTCCACCCGTCCGCGCGGCGGGGCCCGGGACGGCAGGCACCGATACCGGGCGGTCACGCGGCCGGGCCCGCCGGCCACGTGACCGTCCTCAGCCACTTACGCTGGGCCCATGTCACTGCCGCACGCGATCCTCACGGCCCTGCTGGAGAAGCCGTCGTCGGGGCTGGAACTGACCCGCCGCTTCGACCGGTCGTTCGGCTACTTCTGGTCCGCGACGCACCAGCAGATCTACCGCGAGCTGGGCCGCCTCGAGCGCGACGGGCTGATCCGGGCGCTCACCCCGCCGGTCCCCGCGCGCGGCCAGAAGAAGGAGTACGAGGTCCTGCCCGAGGGCCGTGCGGAGCTGGCCCGCTGGACCGCCACGGCGCAGGACCCCAAGGCCATGCGGGACCCGCTGCTGCTGCGGCTGCGGTCCGCCGCGGTGGTCGGCACGGACGGCGTCGACACCGAACTGCGCCGCCATCTCGACCTGCACCGGCGGCAGTTGGAGACCTACCGGGCCATCGAGGTGCGGGACTTCCCACCGGAGAAGGACACGGTCCCCGACCGGTTGCAGCACGCGGTGCTGCGGGCCGGGATCGACCTGGAGACGTTCTGGGTCGAGTGGCTGGAACGGACATTGACGGACCTGTCCGCGGGTGCCTCCGGCGACTGAGGGGCGGGGGCGGTCCGGGCCCGGGGTGCCGCCAGGGCGGGGTCGGCCGGGCCCCCGGGCGCCGCCAGGCGTCACAGCGTCGGCGTGGTCGGGTCCCAGTCGGCGGGCAGCGGCGCGGGTGGCGTCTGCGGTGGCACCCGCGTGAACTCCCCGCGGGTCGCCGAGTCCGTGATCGCGGTCATCGTCCGCAGCACGTGCAAGGCCAGCGCCCCCGACGCCCGCGGCCTGCCTCCCGTGCGGATCGCGCGCGCCATGTCGACGACGCCCAGGCCCCGGCCGTCCGTGCGGCCCCGCACCGGCAGCTCGGTCCACTCGGTGGCGCCGTTGGGACGCAGCCGCAGCGGGCCGCGGAACGTGTTGGGGTCGGGGACCGCCAGCGCGCCCTCCGTGCCGATGACCTCGAAGCCGATGTGCGCGTGCGCCGAGTCCCAGCTGAACACCGAGGTCGCCGTGGGCCCCGAGGCGAAGTCGAGCAGCGCCGAGACGTGGGTGGGGACGGCGACGGGGAAGGACCGCCCGGCCGCCGGGCCGGCCCCCGCCACCCGGTCCTCGCGGGCCCGCCGCACCGAGGCCGCGACCCGCTCCACCCCGCCGAAGAGGGCCACGAGCGCCGTCAGGTGGTACGGCCCGAGGTCCAGGAGCGGGCCCGCGCCGGGCTGGTAGAAGAAGGCCGGGTCCGGATGCCAGCCCTCGGGGCCCAGGCTGCGTACCGCCGTCGACGCGGCGACCGGCGTCCCGATGTGCCCCGCGCCGACCGCCCGCAGCGCGGACTGCAGCCCCGCCCCGAGGAACGTGTCCGGCGCGCTGCCCACCAGCAGCCCCCGCTCGTCGGCCGCCGCCAGCAGCTTCTCGGCCTCGGCGGGCAGCAGGGCGATCGGTTTCTCGCCGTACACGTGCTTGCCCGCGTGCAGCGCCGCCCGCGCCACCTCCACGTGGGCCGCGGGCACTGTCAGGTTCACGACCAACTCGACGTCCGGCTCGGCGAGCACCGTCGCCACGTCCCCGGCGAACGGTACGCCGTGGACACGGGCCGCCGCCTCGGCGCGGGCCACGTCGAGATCGGCGACGGCGAGGACGCGCACGTCCGGGAAACCGGGCAGCGTGCTCAGGTACTGCTCGCTGACCACACCCGCCCCGACGACGGCGACCCCCACCGGACCTGAACTCACGCTGCCCCCAAGGACGTTCGCGAACGATCACGCGGCTCCGGGGACGGTAAGCGGTGACGCGCCGCGCGGACAAGGGGGCGTCGGGGGCGGGGCTCGCGCGTGGCGGGGCGGGCTGGTGCCGGGGGCGGTGGTGCGCGTGGCGAGGAGAGCCGGTCAGCCGCGTCGCCCCAGAGCCCGGCGCCGCAGGTACCAGGCCCCGCCGAGCGAAGCGGACGCGACCAGCGCGGCGCCCACGGCCAGGGTGAGCGTCCCGGCGTCCCGGACCGTGCCGCCGAGGCCGCCCTGCACCCCGCCGACCGGACGCGCGGACGGGTCCGTCGCCGGGCGCGCCGAGACGGTCACCGGCACCGGACCCAGCGTCGAACCGTCGGAGCAGACGACCACCGTCTGGTACGTCCCCGGGCGCAGGTCCCGCCAGACCGCCCGGCCTGAGCCGAGCGACGTCTGCCGGCCCTGGGCGAAGTCGGCCTGGCCGGAGTCGAGGAGCGCCGCGCTGCCGCCGTTCGGGCAGGAGGCCGTGGTGGCGGTCACGGTGGAACCGTCGGCCCGCACGTCCACCCCCGCGGCGAGGGCGGCCGGCCCCGCGAGCACGAGGGGCAGCGCGGTGGCGGCCGCGACGGTGAGGCCGCGGCGGGCACGGAGCGAAGGGGTGCGCATGAGGTCTGCTCTCCGGCGGCGCGGGAGGCGGTCCGTCCCGTGTCCCGCCCGAGTCGGCAAGGCCCGTGCTGCCTGAACGACCACCCAACCCGCGCTCCGCGGCGCGCGCACCCGGACGGCGTCCGGGCAGGTGACGGCGGCCACCGCGGCCCGCCCCTCCCGCAGCGCCGCTACCGGCCCGTCACACTGTCCGCTCGCCCCGTCGCGCCGCTACCGGCCCGTCACCACCGTCCGCTCGGGCGAGAACGCGCCCCACGTCCCGTCCGGCAGCTGCCCCCGGAGCTTGACCCGGTGCCGGGCCCCCGCCTGCTCGCCGATGTAAAAGCTGTACGTCGCCTTGTCCTTCGGCGCGCTCTCGCCCCACATCACCGTCGTCGCCTGCCGTCCGTCCAGGTACACCTGGTACGCGGGCACGTCGCCCCCGGTCTCCGGCGCCGTCCAGGCGAGGTCGAGGTAGTACGCCCCGTCGGCCCGCCGTGCCGTGGCCGTGAAACCCTCCGGCGCGGTCCCGGGCCCCTCGTCCTTGCCCCGCGCCGTCGTCAGGCGTACCGCGTCGCTCGGGGGCGAGACATTGTCGGCGGCGTCCCGCGCCCGCACCCGGAACGTGTAGGCGGTGCCCGGCCGCAACCCGGTCAGCAGGGCCTTCGTCCGTGTCCCGCCGACGCTGTGGATCTTCGTCGTGCCCTGGTAGACGTCGTACGAGACCACGCCGCGGTCGTCCGATGCCTTCCGCCACGCCAGGGAGACGGCCCGCGCGCCGTCCACCTCCCCGCGCAACGCACCGGGCCGGCCCGGCGCGGAGCCGTCCGCGGCCACGACGGCCGGGGTGGTGACGGTGACGCGGCGGCTCGCGGGCCCCAGGGAGCCGTCCTTGCCGCGGGCCCGGACCGTGAACTCGTAGTGCGACTTCGCCTTCAGGCCGGTGACGTCCACCATGTGCTGCTGCGCGGTCAGCTTCTTGACGCGGACCGTGCCCCGGTACACCTCGTACCCGGTGACGTCCGTGGTGCTCACGGGCCGGTTCCACATGACGTGCACGGTGGTGGCGCTGCCCGCCTGCGCCGTGACGCCGACCGGCTCGGACAGGACGGGCCCCGCGGCCTTGTCGTCGCCGGAGAACAACCCGCAGCCGGTCAGCACCATCAGGAGCGCGGCGGCGCCCGCGGCGCGGGGGAGCAGAGTGCGTGGGGGAACGCGTCGCACGGCGTGCCTTCCGCTCGAGAACGAACCGGATTGGTTCAGACCTGTTGGCCCAGCCTCTTGTATGGCACGACTGACGGGTCCCCATCAAGGGGGCGGCGGCAACTGGCCCGGACGGGCGGCCGCCCACCAGGATCAGGAAACCGGGGCACGGCCCGGCGCGCGCGACCGCCTTCCGCATGCGTCGTCCGCATCCCGCCCTCACACCTTGCGGTACGTGTACGCCTCCGACGCCGCCGCCACGACCGCGTCCAGGTCCGCTCCGGCGGAGGCGGCGACGACGGCCGCCACCGAGCCCTCCAGGAACGGGGCGTCCACGAGCCGGGTGCCGTCGGGGAGTTCGTGGCCCTCGGCGAGCAGCGCCTTGACGGTGAGGACCGCGCTGCCGAGGTCGACCAGGACCGCGACGCCCGCGCCGCGGTCGACCTCCGCCGCGGCCGCCGCGATCAGCTCCGCGCTCGTACCGAACCCGCCGTCCGGCGTCCCGCCCGCCGCGGCCACCGGAGCGAGCCCCCCGCCTCCGGCGAGCCCGGCGGCCAACCGCGCGACGGCCTCGGCGACGTCCCGACTGTGCGAGACGAGCACGATGCCTACGGCGGAATCACCGGCGGTACCGTCCGTGTCACCGTCGGCGGTACCGTCCGTGTCACCGTCGGCCGAAGCGTGCGTGCCAGCGTCGGCCGAAGCGTGCGTGCCACCGCTGGCCGAACCGGCCGTGTCACCGTCGGCCGAAGCGTGCGTGCCACCGTCGGCCGAACCGGCCGCGTCAGCGTCGGCCGAAGCGTGCGTGCCACCGTCGGCCGAAGCGTGCGTGCCACCGCCGGCCAAAACGGCCGCGCCACCAGCGACCGCACCGTCCGCGCCACCGACGACCGCACCGTCCGCGCCACCGCCGCCAGAACCCCCGGCTGCCCCGGCGGCGCTCACAGCGCGTCCCCCGCGGCCTCGGCGAGCGCGCCGACGAGCAGCGCCGCGGAGGTGGCCCCGGGATCCTGGTGGCCGATGCTGCGCTCGCCGAGATAGCTGGCGCGGCCCTTGCGGGCCTGGAGCGGCGTCGTCGCCTCCGCTCCGTGCTCGGCCGCGGAGCGCGCCGCGCCGAAGCCACCG
This sequence comes from Streptomyces sp. NPDC049813, assembly GCF_044465085.1. Classification (NCBI taxonomy): domain Bacteria; kingdom Bacillati; phylum Actinomycetota; class Actinomycetes; order Kitasatosporales; family Streptomycetaceae; genus Streptomyces; species Streptomyces sp. NPDC049813. The sequence continues at coordinate 534,326 of NZ_JBITLI010000001.1, forward strand.
TCCTCCAGCGCCTCCACGGCGGGCACCAGCGCGTCCAGCATGGTCTTGTCACCGGGCGCGGCCCCGCCGAGCGCGGCCACGGCGTCCACACCGGTCCGCAGCGCCCGCGCCAACTCGGCCTCGCTCACCTGCGCGGCGTCGCCGAGCGCCTTCCCGGTGCGCCGCAGCAGCGTCCCGTACAGCGGCCCCGACGCGCCGCCCACCGTCGAGATCAGCTGCCGCCCGGCCGTGGTGAGCACGGCGCCCGGCGTGTCGGGCGCGTCCTTGTCGAGGGTGGCGTGCACGGCGGCGAAACCGCGCTGCAGATTGCTGCCGTGGTCCGCGTCGCCGATCGGCGAGTCGAGTTCGGTGAGCCGGTCGGCCTCGCGGTCCACCGCGACCGCGGTCGCCGCCATCCAGCGTCGGAAGAAGTCGGCGTCCAGCACAGGGTCTCCTTGCGTGGTAGGTACGGGGACGAGGCGCGGGCCGTCACATGCCCCAGCGCAGGCCGGCCGTGCTGACCGGCGCGTCCCACAGGCGCAGCAACTCCTCGTCCACCTGGCACAGGGTGACAGAGGCACCCGCCATGTCGAGGGACGTGACGTAGTTGCCGACGAGGGTCCGGGCGACGGGCACGCCGCGTTCGCCGAGCACCCGCTGCACCTCGGCGTTGAACCCGTACAGCTCCAGCAGCGGGGTCGCTCCCATGCCGTTGACGAGGACGAGCACCGGGCTCGTCGGGTTCAGGTCCTCCAGGACGGCGTGGACGGCGACGTCGGCGATCTCCCCGGAGGTCATCATGGGCCGCCGCTCGCGCCCCGGCTCGCCGTGGATGCCGATGCCCAACTCCAGTTCCCCGGCGGGCAGGTCGAAGGTCGGCGAGCCCTTCGCGGGCGTGCTGCACGCGCTCAGCGCCACCCCGAAACTCCGCGCGCTCGCGTTGACCTGCCGGGCCAGCGCCTCGACCCGCTCCAGCGGCTGCCCCTCCTCGGCGGCGGCGCCCGCGATCTTCTCCACGAACAGGGTCGCGCCGGTGCCGCGCCGCCCGGCGGTGTACAGGCTGTCGACCACGGCGACGTCGTCGTTCACCAGGACCTTGGCGACCTGGATGCCCTCGTCCTCGGCGAGTTCGGCGGCCATGTCGAAGTTGAGCACGTCGCCGGTGTAGTTCTTCACGATGAACAGCACGCCCGCCCCGCTGTCCACCGCGGCGGCGGCCCGCACCATCTGGTCGGGCACCGGCGAGGTGAACACCTCACCCGGACAGGCCGCGGAGAGCATCCCCGGCCCCACGAACCCCCCGTGCAACGGCTCGTGCCCGGACCCGCCGCCCGACACCAGCGCCACCTTCCCGGCCACCGGCGCGTCCCGGCGCAGGATCACCCGGCGCTCGACGTCCACGGTCAACTCGGGGTGGGCGGCGGCCATCCCGCGCAACGCGTCGGCGACGACTGACTCGGCCACGTTGATCAACATCTTCATCAGGACCTCCGGGTGACGGTAACGGTCGACGCTGCGAATGGTTCTGGATCTCGGCGGGCGGTGGCAAGGGCGGGCGGAGCTGGTGCCGAGGCCGGGCCGACCTCGGTGACGGGGCGTCAGGGCCTGGAGGGCTGTGGCTGCCGACTCCACGCCAGTATCCGCCGAGGCCTCGCGCCGGGCACCCTTTGGAGCCTTACCGGCGAGGCGGGCGGCGATGGTCGCACCTGTGGTGACGGTGTGCGATCACAGGTCCGCGCGTGCGGGACCCACCTTGATGGTCAGGAGCGCTACGTCGTCGCTGCCGTCCGGGGGGAGCCGTTCCAGCAGGTGGGCACACATCTCCTCGGGATCGCGGGAGCCCTCCGCGGCGATCTGCGCCATGCGGCCGAGGGACTCTTCGAGGTCGGTGTAGCGGCGCTCGACGAGGCCGTCGGTGACGAGGATGAGCAGGTCGTCGTCTTCGACGTCGACCACGGCGGCGGGGGGCTGTGCGAGGCCCAGGCCCAGCAGCGGGCCGTGGTCGCGCAAGTAGTGGGCGGGGCCGGCGCGGCCCAGCCGCAGGGGCGGTACGTGACCCGCGTTCGCGATCTGCACCTGTTGGCTGCCGGGCTCCAGCAGCATGACGCACAGGGTGGCGGTGGCGCCGCGTGCCACGGTGACGAGCAGCTGGTCGAGGCGCTCGAGGATGACATGCGGCGGGTGGCCCTCGACCGCGTAGGCACGCAGACCGTGCCGGATCTGGCCCATCACCATGGCCGCGTCGAGGGAGTGCCCCACCACGTCCCCCACGGCGACGAGCAGGCCCGCGGACGTCTCGAGCGCCTCGTAGAAATCGCCGCCGATCTCGGCGTGCTCACTCGCGGGGAGGTAGCGCACGGCCAGGGTGGCGCGGTCCGTCACCGGGAGCCTCTCGGGCAGGAAGCTGCGCTGAAGGGTGAGGGCGAGCGTGTGTTCCTCGCTGTAGGTGCGCAGGGTCTCCAGCGCGAGGGCCGTCGTGTGGGTGACCTGGGCGAGCAGCTCCGCGTCCTGCGCACTCGTGCTGTCCTCCGTCGCGGCCGCCGTCTGGAGCGGCGCCTGCTGGGGCACGACGACGCAGGTGGCGGGGCGGGCGGGCTTGGTCCGGGCGGCGGCGACGAGATAGGTGCGGCCGTCGCCGGGGTTCTTGTGCTCGGTGACGTGCACCCCGATGCCGCGCAGCCCCTGGGCCGCGGTGCGGGCCAGGGCGGCGTCCGGCGCCTCGGAGCCGGGGTGGGTGACGGCGTGCGGCGTGCCGCTGGGAGAGGTGAGGTGGACCGTGGCCGGCCGCTCCAGTACCGCGGAGGCGCCGGTGACGGCCGCGTGGACCAGAGCCTGGGCGTTCGGCGCGCTGTACAGGGCGAGGGTGGTCTGGTGCAGGTGGTGCAGGCGCGCGGCCAGGGTCTCGGCGCGCGAGCGGGCGCGGGTGTAGCGCAGTACGGCCGAGACCGTGGCGATGAGTTCGTCCGGGGCCACCGGCTCGGTGAGATAGGCGTCCGCGCCGCGGTTGAGTCCTTGCGTGCGGTCGGTGACCGAGACGGCGGAGGCGGAGATGTGCAGGACCGGAAGGGTCTCCGTACGGGCCGAGGCCTTGATGCGTTCGCAGACCTCGAAGCCGGTCATGTCGGGAAGGCGCACGTCGATCAAGGCCGCTTCGGGGAGCGTGGGCATCGTGGCCAGCAGCTCCAGAGCGCTGGTCCCGTCCTCGGCCTCGACGACGTCGTGTCCCGCGCGCCGCAGGGTGGTGCCCAGGACGTAGCGATTGGTCGGGTTGTCGTCGACGACGAGGATCAGCGCGGGCGGCGTGTGCGAGGAGAGGTCAGTCATGGCCGGAGGTGTCTTCCGCGGGCGAATGGGTCAGGGTGGACGGCGGTGCGTGCTCCCCCTGGGCGGGGGCCAGCGCCGCGGCCAGGACGGCCGCGCTCAGGCGGGCCTTGGCCAGGAGGGGGCGTCCGCGCAGCCGACCGCGGTCCACGTCGTCCGCGTCCGCCCAGGTCAGGACGGCCACCGGAAGGCCCGCCAGGCCGGGTTCGGCGTCCAGGGCGGCGAGCAGGTCATAGCCGTCCGGCGGCGGCATCATCAGGTCGATGAGCAGGGCGTCGGGCCGGGAGCTGCGGACGATGTCAAGCGCCTGGCTGCTGTGCCGGACCTCGGTCTGGGTCCGGGACAGCTCCCGCAGGACCGGCCGCATCGTGGCGAGGAAGGCGGGGTCGTCGTCGACGATGACGACGGAGTCCCACAGGACGGTGGCGGGCGGGGCGGGCGTCGCCGGCTGGGCCGGCAGCTCGACGAGCACCTGCGTCCCCTCGCCGGGCGTGCTGGTCAACGTCAGGCGCCCGCCGAGCAGTTCGGTGAGGCGCAACGCGTAGGGCAGGCCGAGTCCGGCGCCGGTCTTGCCCCGCTGGTGACCGCCGCGTACCTGGTAGAACTCCTCGAAGACGCGCTCCTGTTGGTCGTCGGGGATGCCGACGCCCGTGTCCTGGACGGACAGCAGGAACCAGTCGTGGCCCGCTCGCCGCTCGCTCGTCACGTCGAGGCGTACGTGCCCGCTCTGGGTGAACTTCAGGGCGTTGGCCAGCAGGTTGCGCAGAATGCGGGCGAGCATGACCTCGTCGGTCACCAGGGCGGGATGCGCGCCCGGATCCGGGACGACGAGCTCCACGGCGGGCGCCGTGGAGCTGCTCAGGGTGCCGCGCAGCTGGTGGAACAGCGTCCGCAGGTCGGTCGGGGCGAAGTGGGGGTCGAGCCGTCCGGACTCCGCCTTCGCCACGTCCAGCAGTTCGTCCACCAGGCTCAGCAGCGTGCTGCCGGACGCGGCGATCATGCTGACCTGCTGGTGCTGGTCCGGTTGCAGCTCGGCCGATCGCGGATCGAGCAGGAGCCGGGCGAGGGCGATGACCGAGTTGACCGGGGAGCGCAGTTCGTGGCTGACGTTGGCCCAGAACCGCGTCTTGGCCTCCGAGGCCAGCCGCAACTGCCGTGTCTTGTCCTCCAGTTCGGCGTACAGGGCCACAACGCCGGTGTTGGTGTTCTCCAGTTCGCTGGCGAGTTCCGAGTACATCGCGACGACGCCGGCGTTGGTCTCCTCCAGTTCCGCGTTCAGGCGGGCCAGTTCGTCGTGTTGCGTGCGCGACTCCTCCAGGGCCGCCAGGAGGCTGCGGTTCTGCAGCCGGAGCACCTCGCCGAGGTCGACTCCGTCCACGACCGTCACGGCGGCGCGGCACCGCTTGAGCCTCTCCTGCGGTGTCATGCCCCCGCTGCGCGCTCGCTGGCCGAGGACGATGCGGTGCTCGTCGTCGTCCGTCTGCTCGACCCGGTCGAGCAGACGGCCCGCCGCCGCCGTGAGGGCCGAGCCCACGGTGCGCGGGCCGCGCCAGGTGAGTACCGTCTCGATCAGGAAGGAGTCCTGGCTGCCCTGCAGGACGATCCGGGCGGTCAGCTCCGCCGCGCCGAGCAGTTCCTGGCCCACCTCGCTCAGCACGGTGACCAGTTGGACCAGCGCCGTGCCCTGCACCTCCACGACGCGGCACACGGCTTGCAGGCAGCGCCGCAGGACGAGGACGTCCTGCTGCTCGGTGAGGGTGGTGGTGTACACCTCGTCGCTCACGGCGGGGTGCTCACCGCGGGCGCCCGGGGACGACGACGATCCCGGCGTCGTCCCTGCGCACGCCGGCGTGGTTGAGGATCTGTGCCGCGATCACCGTGGGGTCCCGGGTCAGCAGGCCCGGCAGGTCGCTGAGGGACCACCGCTGGTGCAGGCCGTCGGAGTGCATCACCAGTGCGCTGCCCCGGGGCAGCGGGGCGGTGAAGGTGCGCAGCGTGGGCAGCTGGGCGCCCACGATGCCCGGCACGGACAACAGGGTGCTGCGCTGCTGCGCGTCGACGACGAAGGCGCTGACGTTCCCGACGCCGCACAGCTCGACCAGTTCGGCGTCGAGGTCGACGACGGCGACCGCCATCGCGGCTCCGCGGGTACCGCGCAGTCCGGTGTGCATCTGGGCCAGCAGGTCGGCGGGCCGGCGCGCGGCGCTCTGCCTGAAGACCGCGCGGGCCGCTTCTCCGGCGCGGGCGGCGAGCGGCCCGTGTCCCAGGCCGTCGCACATCATGACGGTCACGCTGCCGGGACGTCCGTCCTCGGCGCTGTGCGGCCGCCCCGCCCAGGTGTCGCCGCACACGGTCTCGCCGCTGATCGCCCGGGTCAGTCCCGCGAGGGGCGGGCGCGGTTCCGGGGGCGCGGCGCCTTCCGCGGACGCGGTCGCACGGGACGAGAAGCGGGCGAGCAGGACGGTGCCTTTGCCCGGTACGGAGTGCACGTCCACGGTGTCGGCGAGGCGGGCGATGGCGCCCAGGCCGATGCCCAGGGTGCTGCCGCTGGAGTGGCCGTCACGGAAGGCGTCCGTGAGGTCCGGGATCCCGGGGCCGCTGTCCAGCGAGAGGCATTCGATGCTCGCCCGGCCGGCGAAGCGGGTGGTGCGCAGCGCGATGGAGCCGTCGTCGGCGTGCCGGACGAGATTGGTGGCGATCTCGGTCACCGCGAGCGCCACCTCGGACGCCCGGCGCGACGCCAGCCCGATGCGGCGCGCCAGGGCGGTGGCTTCCCGCCGGACGGCGGCGGGCAGCGCCTCGCCGGACCGCAGCCAGACCACGTCGTCCGGTTCGACGAGTGCGGACGCGGTCACCGATTCCACTTGATCACTCTCACCGTCGTGCCGGCGGGGCTGGTGTCCAGGTCGAACTCGTCCACCAGGCGCCGGGTGCCGCTCAGCCCCAGGCCCATGCCGCCGCCCGAGGTCCAGCCGTCGGTGAGGGCGAGGTCCACGTCGGGGATGCCGGGTCCCTCGTCGCGGAACTCCACCCAGACCCCGCTGCGGCCGCCGTCCTCGACGAGCGCTGCCCGGACGGTCCCGCCGCCCCCGTACACGATCATGTTGCGGCCCAGTTCGCTGGCCGCGGTCACCAGCTTGGTCTGCTGGACGAGAGGCATGCCGCCGCGCTGGGCCAGCGCCCGCACCATCTGGCGGGCGGTGACGACGTCGGCGCTGCGGGCGACGAGGACCGCCTCGGTCGAGGCACTGTCTGCCTCCTGGATCCTCACGGCCGGGCCGTGCCGGCGGTGCGCTCGTTGCGCAGCAGGGCGAGCCCTTGTTCCAGGTTCAGCGCGGTGCGGACGCCGTTGAGCGAGAGGCCCAGTTCGACCAGGGTGATGGCGACGGCCGGGCGCATGCCGCACACGATCGTCGTCGACCCGAGGATGCGCGACATCGCGGCGTTGGTCGCCAGCATGCGGCCGACGAAGGAGTCGACGATCTCCAGGGCGGAGATGTCGATGATCACGCCGCGCGCGTTCGTGTCGACGATCCGCTGGGAGAGGTCCTCCTGGAGGTCCAGGACCATCTGGTCCTCCAGGTCGGTCTGGATCGAGACGAGGAGCACGTCACCGATCTTGAGAATGGGGACGCGGTCCGTCACAGCAGGCCTCCGGCGGTGGTGGTGGCCTGCTTCGCGACCTGGTCGAGGGCATACCGCAGCGCGTCGGCCAGCGTGGCCTTGGTCGGGATGTCGCCGAACTCGATGCCCAGGGCCACGATGGTCTGGGCGATCTGCGGGCTGATGCCGGAGATCGTGCAGGTGGCACCCATCATGCGAGCGGCGACGACCGTCTTCAGCAGGTGCTGGGCCACCTGGGTGTCCACCGTCGCGACGCCCGTGATGTCGATGATGGCGTGGGTGGAGTTGCTGTCGATCAGGGCCTGGAGGAGCTTCTCCATGACGACCTGGGTCCGCGCCGAGTCCAGGGTGCCCACCAGGGGGACGCCGACGACTCCCTCCCAGAGCTTCACCACGGGCGTGGAGAGCTCCAGGAGCTGCTCGGCCTGGGAGGAGATGATCTCCTCGCGCGTCTTGGAGTGCTCCTCGACGGTGAACAGGCCGAGGTCGTCCAGGAGTCGGCTGAGCGCGAGGTAGGCCACCACGTCGTTGTGGTCGCTGAGCCGGGGCTCCAGGACCTCCTTCAACGCGAAGACGCTCACCGCGGTCTCGGTGGGGGTGAAGCCCTGGCGCGCGCGGTTGCGGGACAGCTCCACCAGCAGGCTGCGGACCTCGGTGTAAGCGGTCGCCCGTCCGTCGAGGCCACCGGCCGCGATGGCGTTGGTCAGCGCCTCGTACAGTTCTCCGAGTTCACGGGCGAGTTCCGCCTCGCTCAGCCGGCCGTGCAGCGAACGCCCCACCTGGCGATTCCACAGCGCGACGAACTCGTCGCGCTGCGCGGTGAGCAGTTCCGACAGACGTCGTGCACCCTCTTGACTCGCCACAAGCTTTCCTCTGATCGGCCTATTTTTCACATGAGCTGACGTCAGAGGATACGGCATCTCCCGATCCGCCCCTCTCTGCGTCTGAAGTGCGCAAATACGCGACCTTCAGACATCCGACACATGCCGCGGCCGCCTTGCACACAACCCCTCACGGGGGCGGCGCGACGGGCCCCGGGGTGCGGCAGCGGCGGCACTACGCGTGCGGCAGGAGCAGCACCACGCGGCCTGGCGGTCCGGCGGCCCACCGGCCCACCGGTCCGGCGGCCGGGCGGTCCGGCGGCCGGGCGGTCCGGCGGTCCGGCGGTCCGGCGGTTCGGCGTCATCCTCGCATCGACGGGGGAGCCGCACTCCCGCCGCTCACGACAGTGCGATCTCCGCCGTGATGCGCTTGCCCACCGCCGTGGTGTCGAAGGCCAGGGACCGGGTCAGGCGGGCGACGATCTCCAGCCCGTGCTGACCGATCCGCCCCGGATCGGTGCCGCGCGCCGCGGGCAGCACGGAGTCGCTGTCCCACACCTCGACGCGGATGGCCCCCTCCACCATGCCGACGCGCAACAGGCCTGGGCCGGGCGCGTACTTGAGGACGTTGGTCACCAGTTCGCTGACCACCAGCATGGTGTCCTGGACGGCGCGCTCGCCCCTGGAGAAACGATTCTGCTCGCAGAGGAACCGCATCGCGGCCCGTCGCCCTTCAGAGATGTCCGTCCCCTCGCCCAGCGTCAGCACCATCTCCAAGGGGTGCCCGCCGACGGGATCGCCGGCTCCCCCGCCCCATGACTCCACCACGCGCCTGCCCTCGTTTCCCCCCGAGTCGCCGCTACGCCAGCCACGACTCCGGCATCCCGAACCGTACCGGTCCCCTGGACGGGGGTGGCTGGAGGCGCGGGGCGTGCCGCGCGCGGACGGGCGGTGCGACGGCCCGGCCCGGGTCTTCGCCTCCGGCCCATGGGGCACCCCGGAGGTGGGTTAGCCTGACGGTTTATGAAGTCGTCCCATGACGTCGTTCGATGAAGTCGTCTTACGTAGCCGTCGCCGCAGAGGAAGCCGTGTACCGGAGTTGAGTGATCAGGGCGAGGCGGAGCAGCGTCTGAGCGTTGCCACCACCGCCGATCAGGGTGTCCGCATCATCACGGTGAGCGGCGAGATCGACCATCAGAGCGGCGCGCCCCTGAGGGAGAGCATGCTGACGGCCACCGCCGGTCAGGCCCCGCGCGTCGTCGTGGACCTGGCAGCGGTGACCTTCATGGACTCCGCGGGGCTGAACATTCTGCTGCTGGCACACCGCCGGACGTCCGAAGCGGGGGGCTGGCTGCGGCTGGCGGGGGCGGGAGCGGGTGTGCGGCGCGTGCTGCAGATCGTGGGTGTGGACACGGTTCTGCACCTCTACCCCGATGTGGCGACCGCCGTGGCGTGAGGGCGCCCGTCTCCATCGCCTGGGCGGTGATCACAGACCCGACGGGCGCACACCGGACGGGCGTCGCGGGCCGCCCCCCCCCGCGTCCGCGGAAAGCCGGGCTGGGCGAAGCAGCCACGACAGCGAACTACCGCCAAGGTTTACGCAGAACTCGTATGACGGCTGTACTCGAGCAGGGCACCTCCTCCCTAACCTCACGAGGGCAGCCAGAAAGGCGCCAACGCCGCACGGCCGAACAGGAATTGCAGGCCCGCCGCACCGAGCGACGACGTGCTGATCCCTGGCCGAATTCGCGCTGGCAGTGAAGAGAAATCAGGAGGAGCAATGAACGACGTCATCAAGGCAACAGCCCTGCGTAAGACCACCGTCGCGGCGCTCGCCGCGTCGGCCGCCCTGCTCGGCGCCGTCGCGGTGACCGGACCCGCCCAAGCGGCAAACGGGCCGGCCGCCGCTGCGCGTGCCTGCACCGCCGGTGCGCCGTCCTTCACCAGCTACGCCGGCACCGGCAGCCAGGACCCCGCCTACTGGCCGGCCAGGGGGACCTACAAGACCACCACAAGCCGGTGCGTGGACATCAACGTGAAGCTGAACAGCACGCGGTCGGTGCGCACCTGCTTCAAGAAGGCGTCCGGGTTCAGCTGCAACGGGTGGCGCACCTTGTCCGGTGGGACGTGGGGCCTGGCCGCCACCGGAGTGCTCGACAACACCCAGTTCTTCCTGCAGTTCGCCGGTACGGCGAAGGCGTCGGGGCTGGTCGACTACTGACCTGCGCTCCGGTATCGACACGGGGGCTCGACAGCTGAGCGGAGTCCGGGGAATTCCTCCCCGGACTCCGCTTTCACCCATGGGCGCCCCTTCAGCCGGAACGCGCCAATTCCTCGCTCAGGAGCGGTAGTTGCACCGCCCGAGCGACCCCGTTGCGATCGCGGTCCGCGTTACGCTGCGCCGATGCAGCCGCGCCGCGTGTCGACCCGGACGACGGACATCATGATCGGGCTCGCGATGACCGCGCTGGCCCTGCTGCTGGCCTGGGACTCCCCGGCGCAGGACTGGCCGGCGCCGGACGCGCCGGCGCTGGCACTGATCCTTCTCGCCAATCTGCCCGCCGCGGTGCGCAGCAGGTATCCCGTCGTGGCCTTCCTGTGCGCCCAGGCAGGCTTGGTGGGGCTCGCCGCCGGGGGGTACTGGCCGGTCGTCAACTCGCTGGCCACTCTGCTCGCCACCTACACGGTGGCCGCCCTGCGCCCCGCCCGTGTCGCCACGGCAGGGGCAGTCGGCACCGCGACGAGCTGGCTCGTGGTCGGCGCCCTCGACCAGGTCAGAGGCGGCACGCACGGATCGTTCGCCGTCGCCGCGGGGCAGGCCGTGGTGTTCCCGGCCGTCTTGTGGTGGTTCGGCACGCTGGCGCGGCGTGCCACCGACCTCACCCGGCAGCTGAAGGCCGAGCAGGAGGAGCGTGCACGCCGGGTCCTGGCCGACGAACAGGCGAGAATCGCGCGTGAACTGCACGACGTCGTCGCCCACCACCTCGCGGTGATCTCCGTGCAGAGCGGACTGGCACGGTTCGTGTTCACCACCGACCCGGCCGCCGCACACCGGGCACTCATGACGATCGGTGACACCGTCTCCGAGGCCCTGGAGGAGCTGCGCCGCGTCCTGACCGTGCTGCGCGCCGGTACCCCCGCGCCCGATCACCCCATGCCGGGCCTGGAACGCCTGCACGATCTGGCCAACCGAGTACGCTCCACCGGTGTACGTGTCGAGGTCACCGAAGCCGGGACGCCGCTGCCGCTCGGGCCCGGCGCCGAGCTGTGCGCGTACCGCGTCATCCAGGAAGCCCTGACGAACGTCATCAAACACGCCCCGGGCGCCGACGTGCGCATCACCGTCCGGTGGACGGCACACGCCCTCGACCTTTCGGTACAGGATCACGGCAGTGAGGCAGTTCCGGCCATGTCCCACGGGCCGGGCGGGCACGGCTTGATCGGCATGCGCCAACGGGCAAAGCTGTACGGCGGACGGGTCGAGGCCGGCCCGTGCCCGGACGGAGGCTTCAGCGTGCACCTGGTTCTGCCGGCCCCGCCGCGCCCCCGCGTCGGGCCCGACGACTGAGACGGACGTCCGCCACCACCGACGGAGAGCGCCTGCATGGTCCCCCGTATCCGAGTCCTCGTCGTCGACGACCAGTACCTCATACGCGCCGGCCTGGCCGGACTCCTGCGCGCCGCGCCGAACACCGTGGTCGTGGGCGAAGCAGCCGACGGGGAGGAGGCGTTGGCGCTGGCCGCCCGGCTCCACCCCGACGTCGTGCTGATGGACATCCGGATGCCCGGCACCGACGGCATCGCGGCCACCCGGCGCCTGCTCGACCAGGCCGACGAGCCCGCGCCCCGCGTCCTGGTGCTCACCACCTTCGACCTGGACGAGTACGTCTACGGCGCGTTGCGGGCCGGAGCGGCGGGCTTCCTGCTCAAGGACTCGGGTCCCGAACGTCTCCTGACCGCGGTCGCCGCGGTCGCCAACGGCGACCACCTCTTCGCCCCCACCGTCACCCGCCGGCTCGTGGAGGCGTACACCCCGGCGACAGGCCGCAAGGGCGCCGCCGCACAGGATTCCACGGGCGAGCAACTCAGCGAACTGACCGGCCGGGAGCGCGAAGTCCTGGAACTGACAGGACGAGGACTCTCCAACCAGCAGATGGCGGAGAGACTGTTCATCTCGGACGCCACCGTCAAGACCCACCTCAACCGCGCCATGGCGAAACTCGGCCTCAGCAGCCGCGCCCAGGCCGTCGTCCTCGCCTATGAGACGGGTCTGGTGAGCCCCGGCACCTGAGCGAACTCCCGCGTCCCGCTACACCCCGATACATAGGATCTCTGTCGTCAGATCTCTTACCTCCCGCCCATATCTGCGTCATGATTCCCCAGAACGCAGCCAAGAGATCCGAGCAATGTCCCGTGGGAGGGAACGATGACGTCTCGCCGTCAGATCCTCGGCGCCCTGGGGGCCGCGCCCGTGGGGGTCGCCCTCGGCAGCGGCGGCGCGTCCGCCGAAGGCGCCGCGCCGACGGCGGGCCGGCCGAGCCGCGTCCGGCCCGCCCCGATCCTTCCGGTCGAGGCGACCGACACACCGGAACAGATCATCGCCAAGGCCGCGGACGTCGTCCCGAGGAAGGGGCAACTCGGGTGGCAACGGCGGGAGATCACGGCGTTCACGCACTTCGGGATGAACACCTTCACCGACCGCGAGTGGGGGTCGGGCGCGGAGGACGAGGCCATGTTCGCGCCGCCCGCCGTCGACAGCGACCAGTGGATCCGCACGTACCGGGCGATGGGCGCCGAGCTGGCGATGATCACTGCCAAGCACCACGACGGGTTCGCCCTCTTCCCCAGCCGCTACACGCCGCACTCGGTCCGCAAAAGCCCCGGACAGCCGGACGTCGTGCGCCGGTACGTGGACTCGGCGCGCGCCCATCACCTGCGCGTCGGCATCTACCTCTCGCCCTCCGACGGCTCCGAACTGCCGCACGCCTGGCACGCCACCTGGATCGAGTCGCTGCGCGCCAAGCAGGCCGGGGGCGCCACGCTGACCTCGGTCGAGCTGACGGCGCTGGCCGACGGCGACCGTGCCCCCAGCGGCCTCGGCCGGTTCGGCAACGGCAGCGCGGTCAGGAAGCACACCGTCCCCACCCTGGTCGAGGGCGACGACCGGGCCGCCGACGTGCGGTCGGGCAAGCTGCCCTCGTTCACCGTGCAGGTCAACGACTACGACGCCTACTACCTGAACCTGGTCTACGAGCTGTTCACCGAGTACGGACCGCTGGACGAGTTCTGGCTGGACGGCGCCAACCCGTGGGCCGACGCCGGGATCACCCAGGAGTACCGGTTCGACGAGTGGTTCCGGGTGATCAAGGCACTGTCGCCGGACACGGTGGTCTTCGGCGGCCCGAACGGGGTCCGCTGGGTCGGCAACGAGGACGGGGTCGGCCGCGAGACCGAGTGGAGCGTGGTGCCGACGACCGCCGACCCGTGGACGTACCACGGCGAATGGCTGCTGCCGCACGGCCCGACGGCCGCCGACATCGGCTCCCGGGCCCGGCTCACCGAACCCGGGGTGACCCACCTGTCCTGGTTCCCCGCGGAGGCCGACGTCTCCAACCGGCCCGGCTGGTTCCACCACCCCGACCAGCGGCCGAAGACGGCGGCCCAGCTCTTCGACCTGTACGAGAAGAGCGTCGGACGCAACGCGACCCTGCTGCTGAACGTGCCGCCGTCGAAGGCGGGGACCATCGACGCCGCGGACGTCGCCGAACTCACCGCGTTCGGACAGCGGGTGCGGACCGTGTACGGCCGGCCGGTGGCGAAGAACGCCGACGGGACGACCACCTTCGACCGGGTGGCGGTGCGCGAGGACATCGCCCACGGACAGCGCGTCGAGGAGTTCGCCGTCCAGGCCGAGATCGACGGCACCTGGCAGCGGATCGCCACCGGTACGACCATCGGCCACCAGCGGATCCTGCCGCTCGCCGCACCCGTCACCGCGCGCCGCGTCCGCGTCCAGGTCCTCGCCTCACGCGCCGAGCCCCGTCTGGGACCGACCACGCTGCACCGGGCGGCCGGCTGAACGACCGGCAGCGGCCGAGAGCCGCCCGTTCCCTCAGACGGAGACGGCCGACCCCGTCGGGTCGTCCGGTCCCGGCGTCCCGCTGAGCGGCCCCAGGGACGCGCCCTCCCAGACCAGGGCCCGCCAGCCCTCCGCGGGTGAACCGGAGAGGATGACGATGCCCGTGTTGGCGAGGGCGTGCCCCGCGGCGTAGTCGACGTCGACGTTGTCGGCGCGGGCGGCCACCCACATGCGGATCGCGGCACCGTGGCTGACCATGGCCACGGTCCCCGCGCCGGACTCCGCGGCCTCGGCGACGACGGCGTCGAACCGGCCGAGCGCCTGCGCACCGCTCTCACCGCCCGGCATCCGGCGCTCGACGTCCCCGGCGGACCAGGCGAAGGCGGTCCGCAGATAGAGCGCCGCGGCCTCCTCGTCGCCGCGCATCTCCAGATCACCTGCGATCAGCTCCCGGATCCCGGCCCGCACGCGCGGCTCCAGGCCGGTCGCGGCGGCCAGCGGCGCCGCGGTGAGCTGGGTGCGCACCAGCGTGGAGACGTACAGCGCGTCGATCTTCTCCGACGCCAGCGCGTCCGGCAGCGCCGCGGCCTGCTCCAGCCCGAGGGCGGTCAGGCCGGGGCCGGGCTCGGCCGTGTCCAGCAGGTGCTTCAGGTTGGACGGGGTCTGACCGTGCCGGACGAGCAGCAGACGCATGCGGGGGAAACCTCCAGGCGGGTGACGGGTGCCGTCCCACTCTGCCACTGTCCGTCGCGCCCGGGCCTGCGGGGACCCCGGGGCCGCGGGCGCCGCCTCAGTCGCAGGCCAGCACCACCGCCGCGTTGTGCCCGCCGAAGCCGAACGAGGTGCTGACGGCGAGGGCGGAGGGGACCGGGCGGGCGCGTCCGGCGACGACGTCGATGTCGAGCGCCGGGTCCTGGTCGGTCAGGCCCGCGGTGGGCGGGACGAGGTCCGCGCGCAGCGCCAGCACCGTCAGGGCCGCCTCGATGGCACCGGAGGCGCCCAGCGTGTGGCCGAGCGCCCCCTTGGCGGAGGTCACCGGCGGCCGGTGGGGCAGGACGCGGGCCAGGACCGCGGCCTCCGTCGCGTCGCCGCGCGGGGTGGACGTCCCGTGCGCGTTGACGTGGTCCACGTCGGCCGGGGCGGCCCCGGCCTCCGCGAGCGCGGCGCGCAGGGCCCGTTCGGCGGGACGGCCCTCGGGGTGCGGGGCCACCAGGTGGTGGGCGTCGCTGCTGGCCCCGTAGCCGACGAGCCGGGCGAGACGGGGCGCCGAGCGGGCGGCCGCGTGCGCGGAGCGCTCCAGGACCAGGGCGCCCGCTCCCTCGGCGATGACGAACCCGTCGCGGGCCCGGTCGAAGGGGCGCGAGGCCCGGTCGGACAGGGCCCGCAGCTGGGCGAAGCCGGTGACGGTCAGCGGGGTGACCGCCGCGTCCGCGCCGCAGACCACCGCGATGTCGCACTGGCCGGAGGTGAGCAGGTCGCGGGCGGTGCCGAGCGCGGTGGCACCCGAGGCGCACGCCGTCGCGACGTTCAGGGTCGGCCCGGTCACGCCGAGGTGCAGCGAGATCGCCGCGCACACCATGTTGGGCAGGAAGCCGGTCAGGAAGTACGGGGAGACGCTCTGCGGGCCGTCGGCGGCGAGACGCCCCGCGGCGGTCTGCTGGGTGTGCAGTCCGCCGACGGAACAGCCGGTCACGACGGCGACGCGGGCCGGGTCCCAGGCGGCCGGGTCGAGTTTGGCGGTGTTCAGCGCCTGGGTGACAGCGGCGAGGCCCATGACGGCCCCGGGATCGAGGTGCGCGGCGCCGGGGCGGCGGGGCCGCAGCCCGTCCACGTCGGCGACGCGGCAGCTCAGGGAGACCGGGAGGCCGTGCAGGTCCGGGTCGGGCCGCGCGCTCGCGCGCCCCTCGCGCACCGCCGTCCAGGTGGTCTCCGTGTCCGGCCCGGCCGCGGTGACCAGGCCGAGGCCCGTCACCGCGACGGCGGTGTCCCGCGTCATCCGGCGCGGCCCGCGTCGACGCGGGCGGCGAACTCGCCGAGGGTGAGCGTGCGCAGGTCGTCCTCGGAGGCCTCGACGCCCAGTTCGTCCTTGAGCGTGATGGCCATCTCGACGACCATCAGCGAGTCGGCGAGCAGGTCGGTCATCCGGGCGTCGGCCCGGACCGCGGCCGGGTCGACGTCGAACCGGTCGACGAGCAGGCCGGTGATCAGATCCGCGGTCGCGGGGGACGCAGAGGTACTCATGGCGGGCCTTTCCCTGGACGCCGCCCGGCGATCGGGCGCTAGGGAGAGAGACCACCTCAATGGCATCTTTAGTCTTGCGCCGACCCACTTTCAGCAGAAAGTGGGACCTTGTGACGCAAGCAACGGAAGCATCGGAAGTGACGGAAGCGTCGGGAGTAACGGAAGCAGCGCGGGAGACGCGAGCGGTCCGGGAATCTGGGCGGCCGGGGGCAGCGGGCGGGGGTGCGGCGCAGGCGGGGTCCGGGTGCGGGCCCTGGGACGACCTCGGCACCGATCTGGTCGAGGACCTGCTCGCCTGGCTGGCCGACGACTACTTCCGGGCCGAGGTGTCGGGCCTGGAGCACGTGCCGGAGTCGGGTCCCGCCCTCCTGGTCGCCAACCACTCCGGCGCCTGGGGGCTCGACGCCTTCGTCCTGCACCGGATCCTCCATCGCGCGCTGCGCAGGCCGGTGCACGTCTACGCCGCCGAGGTCGCCTTCCGGCTGCCGCCGCTGGCCGCGTACGCCCGCCGCCACGAGGCCTTCACCGACGATCCGACCCTGGGCCGGGACCGGCTGGCGGCCGGGCACCTCGTCGCCGTGTTCCCGGAGGGCGTCGCCGGGGTCGGCAAACCGTTCACGCAGCGCTACCGGCTGCGGCCCTTCGGACCGGGTTTCGCGGCGACCGCCGTGCAGACCGGGGCCCCGGTGGTCCCGGTGTCCGTCGTGGGGGCCGAGGAGACGTACCCCAAGCTCGGTGAGATCCGGGCGCTTGCCCGCCGGCTGGACCTGCCGTACTTCCCGCTCACCACGCTCCTGCCGCTGCCGGCGAAGTGGCGGATCAGCATCGGTGAACCGCTGCCCGCCCCGGCGCCCGCCCCCTCCTTCGCGGCCCGTGCGGCGGCGGCGCGGCGGCTCAGCGACGAGGTCCAGTGGACCGTGCAGAGCATGGTCGACCGGGACCGCCGTCGCCGCGCCTCACCGTTCTGGTGACCGAGGGGCGCCGGGCCGCGCCTCGCCCTGCTGGTGCACGGCCGGTAGGCGGGGTCCGGGTTCGCCACTCATCCGGACCACCCGCCGCCGGAACTCAGTTCGCCAGCCACTCCGCCGTCCTGCGTGCGTCCGCCGCCGCGCGGGCGCAGCGCTCGGCATGTGCGAGCAGGGTCATCCGGCACTGCTCGCCGAACGCGTCGTGGTTCCAGCCGGGTTGCCGGGCGCAGTCGGCGAGCCGGCGGGCGTGCTCGTCCAGGGTGCGGGCGCCGGCCGTGACGAGTCCGGCGTAGTGGGCGGGGCTCTGCCCGGCGCCGGGCGGCAGGTGCCCGTCGGCGGCCCGGCCAGGACCCGCCACCGCCACGTCCGGCTCCGCGCCCGTGGCAGACAGGGCGAGCCGCAGCGACGCCGCGGGCAGCTCATCGGGGAGCGCGTCGGGGGTGAGGCCGGGGAGACCGGGGGAGAGGACGACGGGTTCGGCGTGCCGGGTCAGGGCGCCGACGAGTTCGACGGCGGCGAGGACGGCGAGTTCCGCCGCGGCGCACGGGCCGGGCGCCGCGCACAGGGACGCGGACGGGGCGCCGCTCCCGTGGCCGTGCCCCTCGCCCCCGGCGCCGTCGTCGGCCTCGGCGTCGTCCAGGTCGCGCAGCCACGCGGTCGCACAGAGGATCTCCGTGCCGGCCTCGACGGACAGACCCTGCCAGGTGAAGGGGGCCCGCACCTGGTGCACGGTGGCGGCCAGCGGCGGATAGCGCCGCAGGGCTTCGAAGACCGCCCGCCCGGCACGGTCGCCCGCCGGCGTCAGCGGGTCCACCGTCATCAGCGCGAGCGCCTGGACGGCCGTGTCGGCGAGGGCCCGGGTGACGGTCTCCAGGGCGTGCTCGACGACCTCGTCCCGGTCGTCGTCGGCGAGCGCGGCCCACGGCGCGCCGTCCGGCCGGTCGCCGTGGACGTACGGGGCGAGGCGGCGGCGCAGGGCGGCGACGCGCGCGGTGTGCCCGGTGGCGTCCTGCGCCTCGCCCGCGGCTTCGAGGATGGCACTGACCAGGCTGTCGTCGGCGGCTTCGGCGCCGAGGACGATCCGCCGCGCGAGGCGGGCGGTGAGCGCGCACCAGTCGGCGCGGGTGAGGCTGCCGTCCGTGCGGCGGGCGGCCAGGAGCCTGGCGGCGGCCTCGTCGACCGCGGCGCGGACCTCGACCACCGGCATCTGTGGCGTGCCGCGCGTCTCCGGCGTCTCCCGCGGGGCGGCCGGCGCCGCGTGGGGCGTCAGCCGCAGCCGGCGGCCCGCGGCCGTGAGCGCCGTGACGGCGCCCCGGGCCCCGGCCTCGTCGGCGCGGCCGATCAGACCCGTGGCGTCGGCGGTGGTCAACGGCATCAGGAAGGTGCCGAACGCGGTCCGCAGCCGGGTCGGCCGGCCGGACGACGTACGCCGCAGCTGGGCCAGGACCCGGCGGGTCAGGTGCCGCCGGGTGAACGGCTTGAGCCCCAGGGCGCGCGCCGGGGCGTCGATCCAGGAGACGCGCTGGGCCGCGAGCACGGCGCTCAGCAGGGCGTTCTCCAGGGGCCAGGCCGACGTGGGCCGGCCCGGCGCGGGGGTGGTGTCGCTGGCGGTCATGGGCCGGTCTCCCTCTGCGGGGTGCGGGCTGGCGGGGTCACTTGTCGCGCAGCAGGTAGGGCTGGTTGGCCACGATCTCCCCGTCGTAACGGGAGATCAGCTCGTTGACGCGCGCGCGGTGCGGGACCTCGCCGCTGCGCAGCGTGTCGGCGTACGCCTGCGGGGCGTGCGAGAGCGGGTAGTCGTACGTCTCGTCCAGCCAGGACAGCTCCAGCCAGGAGTCGGGGACGGCGTCGGCGGAGGCCGGTCCGCGCCCGTCCAGGCCCGGGATGACGTCGTGCTGGTTGACGAGGCTGATGACCTGGGTGGTCAGGTCGGCGGGGCGTTTGGTGTCGATGGGGGAGCCGACGGTGACCACGTGCGTGAGCCGGTACGTGGAGACGAAGTCCAGGTCACTGGCGAGGTTCATGGCGGTGATCCCGCCGAGGCTGTGGCCCACGATCATCAGCTCCGACCCCTCCGGCACCCCCGCGCGCACCAGCATCTGCTTGGCGGACCTGCTGTACGTGGTGTCGGTGCGCAGCAGCGCGTCGAAGGCGCCGACGAGGTCCTGCGGGGTGCTGTTGCTGAGCCGGCCGAAGCTGGTGCCGGGCAGCAGCACCACGTGCCGGGTCGCACCGTCCGCGCAGACGACGCGGCGCAACAGGGCGAGCCCGTGGTTGCCGAGCGCGGAGATGTCGTCGATGTAGCGGACGATGTCGTTGGCGGAGCGGTCCAGGACGCGGGCCAGCATGGCGTCGGACTCGGTGCGCTCGGCGCGCCCCGCGCCCGGGTTGAGGTGCCGGATCAGCCCGGCAGGCAGCCCGAACAGCGGGTCGCTGGTGGGCACCCCGCCCGCCAGGGTGACCCAGGCGAAGCCGTCGTTGGTCGGGTTCTCGTCGAGCAGCCCGGCCAGGGCGAGCAGCTCCATGATCACCGGGCTGATGGTGGTGAGGGTACGGGTGACCCCGAGCAGATCCACCAACTCCCGTGCCGCCCGCACCGCTGCGAGCCTGCGGCCGGCCACGACGGCGTCCGTGAGCCGCTTCGCGAGCGGGGCCGCCAGGTTCGGGTGCTCGCGGGCCGCGGCCTCGATGCGCAGCGCGAAGGCGTCCACCGCCATCGCGACGCAGGCCGGCCTGCGGCGCGCCACGGCGCCCAGCGACCGGACCGTCTCGCCGAGCAGGCCGCCGTTCGCGGCGAGGCCGAGCCCCGCGGGGTTCGACATCGCGCGGGCCGCCGACAGGGCCGTCCCGAGAGCCCAGCCGGGGCGGCGCACCGCCTGGAGCGCGACCCGCCAGCTGCCGGCCGCGGCGGTCAGCTCCGCGCCGGTGCGCCGGGCCGCGAGCGCGGCGTCCGCGAGCAGCACCGAGGCCGCCATCAGCAGTTCGGCGTCGGTCCTGTCCTGCGGTTCCCGCCGTACGGGTGTTCGCGCACCGACGGCGGCAACGGCCTGGGCTGCCTGGGCGGGCTGTCCTGCCCGGGCCGGCTGTGTCGCTCGGGTCTGCTGTGCTGTCATCCCCGCCACCTCGTTCCTGAGCGTTGCGGCGGGGCCGCCCACGCGGCGCCTGGCCTGTCACTGGTAAGAGCCGGTCTCTGTGTCCCCGTCCGCGCTCCGATGGTGGGTCCGTGCGCACGACGGGTGAAAGGACGGGCTCTAAGCAGTAGAACCGGCGCGGCGGCGCTCGGCAGGGCCGCTGCCGCCGCTCGGGTGAACCACCGGCCCGGTCCGCGTGGCGGAGGTGGCCGGGCGGGCGCGCTCATGCACAGCATGCCGGTGTGATCATCGCAGGAGCGGGTGTGCGGGCGACACGGTCGAGACGGGCGGCGCGCTGGCTGCTGGCCGGCCTCCTGCTGGCCGCCGACTGCTGGACGGCCGGGGGCCCGGCCGCCGCCGACGGCGCCGGGACGCACGGCCTGCGGCTCGTCGTCACGGTCAACACCCGGCCCGGCACCGGCGCCCTGCGCCCCGGCATCCGCACCGGCGGCGCGGTCGTGAAGTCGTACCGGCTCGTCAACCGCGGCGGCGCCGACCTGCGCGACGTGCGGCTGCGGGACCCCGCGATGCCGGGCGCCGCGATCCGCTGTCCCGGCGGCCGGGGCACCGTGCCGCTGCTGGCCGGGCTGCGCTCGGTGAGCTGCACGGCGACCGGGACCGCGCGTCCCGGTGCCTGGGTCGGCGACGTCCAGGCCGTCGGCCAGGTACGGCTGCTGCGCGCCACGGTGCGGGCGAGCGCCCGCTCCGGATACGCCGGGGTCGGCGCGGCCCTCGCACTGACCGGGACCGCGCGCGTCACCGGTCCCGGCCGGGCCGAACTGCGCTACGTCGTGGCCAACCGCGGCAACCGCCCCGTCCACGGCGTCCGGGTCACCGACCTGCTGCGCGGCCCGAACCGGATCTCGTGCCCGGGCGGCGGTCCGGGCGTCGCCCACCTTGCGGCCGGAGCGAGCGCCACCTGCACCGCCCAGGTGCGGCGCCCGCCGGGGACGTACGTCAGCAGGGCGCGGGCCGACGGCAGCGACCTGATCCGCACGCTCGACCCGCGGGGCCGGGCACTGCCGGCCCCGCGGCTGACCGCCCGGGCCGCCGTACGCTTCACGCTCCGCGCCGGGCCGAGGCCCTCGCATGCGGCGCACTCGCCGGGCGCGACCGAGCCGGCGGCGACCCGGCCCGCGAAACCCGCGAAACCCGCGAGGCCCGCGACGACCGCGCCGCCGCGCGGCCGCCGGCCGGCCGCCGCGCCGCCGGGGCCCGCCGCGCCGATCACCGCGCTGCTGCCCCTGCGGCCGCTGCCGCCGGGCATCGCCGCACCTGGGTACGTCCCGGCGCCCGGTTTCGTCCGCGGGCCCGGCCTCGTCCTGCCGGGGAGCGCGCCCCCCGCGGGGGCCGTACGCGAAGGAACGGCTCCCGGTGTCGCCGCGGGCCCGGCCGACCCGGCCCGCCCCTTCGACCCGGCCCGCCCCTTCGACCCGGCCCGCTCCGCGGACGCCGCCCGTCCCATCGACCCGGCCCGCTCCGCGGACGCCGCCCGTCCCACCGGCCCGGCCGCCTCCGCCGACGCGGCCCGCCCCGCCGATCCGGCCGCGTCGGACGCGGCCCGGGACCCGGCCGACGTGGCACCCCCGGCGGTGCCGCCGGGGGACGAGCCGCCGACTGCGGTGGAGCAGCAGGACGACCCCCGACAGCGCTCGCTGCTGCGGCACTTCGTCCGGCCCGACCACACCCCCACCGGCCTGGGCGTCCTCTCCGTGCTCTTCCTCGTCCTGCTGCCCGCCGCCATCGCGGCCGCGGTGTTCGGCTCCCGCCGGCTCTGAACCGCGCCCCCACGAAACGGGAACCCCCGATGATCGCAAGTCTCGCCATCGTCCTCGGCGTCGCCGTGCTCGCCGCCTCGGTCGTCCTGGTCAAACACCGTTTCTGGCCGCTGGGCCCGGACGACGAACCGCGCGAGGACGTCGCCGAGTACATCTCGATGATGGTCGGCGTCCTGTACGCCCTCGTCCTGGGACTCGCCCTGGTGTCGGTCTGGGACACGCAGTCCGGCGCCGAGGACCACACCGCCACGGAGGCGAGCGCGGCGCACCAGATCCATCTGCTGGCCGCAGGGCTGCCGGCCGAGCGGGCCGGCCGGATGCGCGGCGAGGTCGAGAGCTACATCCGGCACGTGACCGACGCGGAGTGGCCCGCCATGGCCGCGGGCGCTCCACTGGGCCAGGACGGCTGGCGGCTGCTGAACGAGGTGCGGGCGACGGGCCAGGTCCCGTCCGACGCCACCCCGGCCCAACAGGCCACGGGCCAGGAGATCCTGGCGCAGCTGAGCATCCTGGACGAGGCGCGGCGCGGCCGGGAGTCGGACGCCGCGGAGTCGCTGTCCCCGGTGATCTGGTTCGGCCTGATCGTCGGCGGCGGCCTCACCATCGCCTTCATGTTCATGTTCGGCGTCCAGCGCAGCGCCACCCACGTCGTGATGGTGGCGGGCCTGTCGGCCCTCATCACCTTCACCGTGCTGCTGATCTACCAGCTCGACCGGCCCTTCGACGGGGTGTTCGCCGTCGACGCCACTGCGTTCACCCGGCACCTGTGAGGGGACGCGTCTGGTACGACTGTCGGCATGGACAGGGGGCGCGAGGCGCGCGGGGAGAAGGACGCCATGACGGTGGAGATCATGTTCGCCCTGGTGACGGGGGTGCTGGCGGCCGCGCTCGTGTTCGGGCTCTGCGCCGGTCCCGTCCTGGCGGCCGGCGTCTCCGGGTCCGCGCGCAGGACGCTGCTCATGCTCGGCGCGGTACTGGCCGGCGCCGTCGGGGTGGGCCGCGTCGTCCGGGTCCTGCTGCGCTTCGACCGGCACCGGCGGCTGGGCCGCTGACCTCTCGGCCCGGACCCGCCGTCGGGGCCCTCAGCCCGTGCGGGTCGCCGTGGCGAGGTCGGGGTGGATCGCGAAGACCTGGTCGAGGCCGACGATGCGCAGGATGCGCAGGGTGTTGGCGGGGACGGCGGCCAGGGCGATGTCCCCGCCGGCCGCGTGCGCGTGGTTGTGCGCGGCGATCAGCGCACTGATCCCGCTGGAGTCGCAGAACGGCATCGCGCCGAGATCGAGGACGAGGCGTCCGCCCGGCCGCACGACGACCGAGGGCAGCACCGCGCGCAACTGGGGCGCGGTGTCGTGGTCGAGGTCGCCGACGATCGTCAGGACAGGGCCGGTCGCGCCGTCTTCGGCGGTGATGCTCAACAGGCTCATGGTGTGTTCTTCGGTGTCGGGGCGGATGCGGATGCGGGCACGCCGAGCGCGAGCAGGGCGGTGTCGTCGTCGAGCCCGTCGCCGAGCCCGCTCAGCAGGTCGCTGAGCGCGGCGACGAGCGACTCGGCGGGCCCCGCGTGCGCGACGGCGAAGTCGCGCAGCGCCCGCTCCCCGAAGAGGGCGGTGCGGTCGGGACCGGTACGGGCCTCGATCAGGCCGTCGGTGTAGAGCAGCAGCGTGTCGCCGGGCGCCAGGGTCGTCGTCGCGGTGGTGAAGCGGGGCTCGGGCAGCGCGCCGACGAGGAGGCCGCCGGGGGTGTGCAGGAAGTCGGCCGCGCCACGGGCCCGCAGGGCGAGCGCCGGCGGATGGCCGCCGGAGGCGAGCCGCACCGCGACGTGCCCGGTCGCCGGATCCGGGTCCAGGACGCCGAAGACGGCGGTGCAAAAGCGCGGGTCGACGCCGGAGTACCGCTCGTGCAGGACCTGGTTGAGCGTCGTCAGGGCGGCCACCGGATCCGGGTCGTGCAGGGCGGCGGCCCGCAGCGTGTACCGGGTCAGGGAGGTGACCACGGCCGCCTCGGGCCCCTTGCCGCAGACGTCGCCGAGGAAGAAGCCGAAGCGCCTGCCGTCCAGCGGGAAGACGTCGTAGAAGTCGCCGCCGAGCCGGTCGGGCGAGGCGGTGTGGTAGTACCCCGCCGCCTCCATCCCCGGGATGTCCGGCAGCGACGAGGGCAGCAGCGACTGCTGGAGCACGGCCAGCGCCTGCTGGAGCCGGGCCCGGTCGGCGCGGGCCTGCCGCGCCGACTCCTCGGCGGTCTCGCGGTTGCGCAGCAGCTCCGTCTCGTAGGCCCGCCGGTCGGTGGCGTCGAAGACGGTGATGCGCGTCAGCAGGGGTGTGCCGGTGCTGCCGTACTTGACCACCCCGGAGACCAGGACCGGCAGCCGGCCGCCGTCCGCCTGCTTGAGTTCGAGGGCCACGCCGCTGATCTCGCCCTGCATGCGCAGCAGCGGCGCGAAGTGCGTCTCGTGGTACAGCCTGCCGCCCACCGGCAGCAGGTCGGTGAAGCGCACCTGCCCGACCACCGCGTCCCGGTCGAGCCCCAGCCACCCCAGCAGGGTGTCGTTGAGCTTGACGATGGTGCCGTCCATCAGCGTCGACAGGTACCCGCAGGGCGCGTGGTCGTACAAATCCTCGGGGCTGTCCTCCAGCAGTTCGGCGAAGCTCGCCGCCGAGGCCGTCCCGCCGCCGGCTTCCTCCGGGCCGGACCCGGTGCGGCTCATCACGCCAGGCCCGCCAGGAACTCGACGACCGCCGCGTTGGTGGCCTCCGGCGCCGACAGGTGCGGGCAGTGCCCGGTCGCGTCCAGCGTGACCAGCGTCGAGCCGGGGATCGCCGCGTGCACGAACGCGCCGACCTCACGGGGCGCGATCGCGTCCTGCGTGCACTCCAGGACCAGCGTCGGCACCCGGACGCCCTTCAGGTCGTCCCGGGTGTCCGAGAGGAACGTGGTCCGGGCGAACACGTACGCCATCTTGGGATCGGTGGCGCAGAAACTGTTGCGCAGTTCGTCGCCCAGCTCGGGCCGCTCCGGGTTGCCCATGATCAGCGGGGCCATCGCCGCCGACCAGCCCAGGTAGTTCGCGTCCAGGGACTCCAGGAGCTCCTCGATGTCCCCTTCGCTGAACCCGCCCCGGTACCCCTCGTCGTCGATGTACCGCGGGGACGGCGCCACCATGACGAGCGCCCCGATGCGGTCGGGCGCCCGCACCGCGGCCAGCACCCCCACCATCGAACTGACCGAGTGCCCGACGAAGACCGCGTCGCGCAGGTCGAGCCGCTCGCAGACCTCCACCACGTCCCGCGCGTACCCGTCCAGCGAGCCGTACCGCTCGGCCGAGAAGGCGGAGAGGTCGGAGCGGCCCGCACCGACGTAGTCGAACAGCACCACCCGGTGGTCGCGCTCCAGCGCGGGCACCGTCAGCCGCCACATGTTCTGGTCACAGCCGAAGCCGTGCGCCAGCACCACCGTCCGGCCGTGGGGGTTCCCGGTCACGGTGACGTTGTTCCTGCGGAGGATGTCCATGCCGCCATGATCTCAGCTCCGGCGGGCCCCGCGGCCAGTACCCCTGTTTGTCACCCGGGGCCCCGGGCAGGCGGGTGTCAGTGCTTGGGACCACAGGCGCTCCTGTGGGGAGCACTGTGCCCGGATGCCCGGTCCCGCTGCTTGTCCACGGTCACTCTGCCGGAAGCAGCGAAGAGGAGGACATCCTGATGGCCGTACGCCGACTGCACGATGACGCGCCCGAGACCGCCGAGGCCTTCCACCGGCTGTCCGCCGCTCCGGAAGGACCCGAACGCGACCTGCTGAGCCAGGAGTTGATCGAGGCGTGGCTGCCCATGGCCCACCGCCTCGCCACGAAGTTCCGCAACCGCGGCGAGAACCTGGACGACCTCAAGCAGGTCGCCGCCATGGGCCTGGTCAAGGCCGTCGACCGCTACGACCCCGCGCGCGGCGCCTTCGAGTCCTACGCGGTCCCGACCATCACCGGTGAGCTGCGCCGCCACTTCCGGGACCACACCTGGGACGTCCGGGTGCCGCGCCGCGTGCAGGACCTGCGCAACAAGGTCCGGGTCGCGCGCCGCGACGTCATGGACCGGCCCGGCCACGCGGGCGAGCCGGGCCTGGAGGAGATCGCCGCACAGGCCGGGCTCACGCCGGAGGAGGTCCGCGACGGCCTTGAGGCGCTGGACAGTTACAGCACCCTGTCCCTGGACGCCGAGACCGGCGCGGGCGCCGAGACCGACGGCCCCAGCCTCGCCGACACCCTCGGGCAGACCGAGCCCGGCTACGACGTCATAGCCGACCGGGAGGCCGCCAAGGAGGGGCTGCGCGCCCTGCCCGAGCGCGAGCGCACCATCTTGTACCTGCGCTACTTCGAGGACATGACGCAGGCCGGGATAGCCGAGCGGGTCGGCATCTCACAGATGCACGTCTCGCGTCTCATCAGCCGCAGCTGCGCCCAGGTGCGCGAGCACGCCAACCGGGAGCCCGAGCACCAACAGGCCGCCTGAGAGGGGCGGTTCACACGGCGCGCGTGCCCTGGCCCGCGCCCGCACCACCGGCCGCGCCGGTGTCGGTGCCGTCGGTGCCGTCGGTGTCGTCGGTGTCGGCGGTGTCCTCGGGCACGTGCACGTCGAAGACGTTCACGTCGATCGCCGTCACGTCGAGTCCGGTCATCGTCTCGACGGCGTCGATGACACGGGAGCGTATGTCGTCGGCGAGTTCATGGATGAGCACGCCGTACTCGACCTCGACGTCGACCCCGACCGACACGGTCTCCTCGTCCCGCTCCACCTTCACGCCGTGCCCGGGGTCGGTCGACCCCGGCATGCGGTTCTTGACCGCGCCCAGCGCCTTCGCGGCGCCCTTGCCGACCGCGCGGACCCCGTCCGTCTCGCGGATCGCGATTCCCGCGATGGTGGCCACCACGCCGTCGGCGATGGTGGTGGTGCCGCGGGTACCGCCCGCTGTCCGGGTCTGCCGCGCGTCTGTCGTGTTCGAAGTCGTCGTGCTGCCGCTTCCGATTCCGATGTCGGACATGGCCGCCTCACAGTGCGTTCGCCGGCACGGACGGGGGCGCCCGCCCGTGTAGGTCCCCTCCCTCACTCTGCGCCCGCCCGTACGGATCTGCCATTCGAGTGAGCGGCCCCCTGCCCGGGCGGGTCCGGCGCGCGGCCCGGGCCCGCTCCGCGGGTCCCCGTCTCAGTCGCGGGGGAGGAGCGAGCCGAGGGGGCCGAGGTCCAGGTTGAGGTCGTCCGGGCTCAGCCCGTGCTGGTCGCAGAGGTCCCGCATGCGCTCGTCGAGCAGCATCAGCGTCGTGCCGATCTCCTCGACCTGCGCGTCGCTCAGGCCGCCCTGCTCCACCCGGCGGATCGCCTGCCGCTCCATCAGCTGCCGCAGCAGCTCCACGACGGTCAGTACCAGGGCCACCAGGTCGTGGCCCATCTTCTCGCTGTCCAGGTCGACGCGGGAACCCGTCACAGCGGGCCCCCGTCCGCCCACGGCGCCGGCACGCGTTCGGAGACCGAGGAGAGCAGCGCGTGCAGCGACACCCGCACGAGCGGCACGTCCGCGATGGCGATGACGAGGTCGCCGCTGACCACCACCCCGGTGGCCAGCACCCGGTCGAGCAGATCGACGAGCGGCACCCCGAGCGGCCCGCTCAGCGGTTCGGGACTGTCCCACTGCACGACTTCTCGCTCCACGCCTCCACCTCCTGGTTGCACGTCCATGGCCCTGCGTCCCCCGCCGCTCCGGCTGTACGCCCTCACGTCCCACCCCCTGTCGCCCCCCTCCTACTCGCCCGCTACGCCTCGCCCACGAAGGAGTAGGGGACCCAGGGGCCGGACAACTCGATCTGGGCGTCCGTGCGTTCCCGCAGGGCGACCACCGCCCGCCGGAGCTCGTCCGTGCGGTCCGCGGCCACCAGATAGGTGGCATTGAGGACGTGGACGCGCCGGTCACCCGCGAGCGCCGCACCGTGGGTGCGGAGCCGGCGGGACGCGGCGGCCAGGCCGCGCAGCTCCGCGTCGACGGACTCCGCGACGCCCAGCGCCTCCTCCCGGCTCCGCTCCCGCCGGTCGTGCGCCCCGCGCCTGCGATTCAGGTAGGCGAGCCCCGCGCCCGGCGCGGGCGGGCCCGAGCGGGGCGTTGCCGGGGCGGGCTGCGGCTGCGGCGCCGCCGCGGCCCGGTAGACCTTCACACCCCACTCCGCGTGGTGCGCGACGCGCCGCAACGCGGAGTGGAAGCGCGCCGCCTCGTCGTCGAGGACACCGCGCACCCGCGCGTCGTCGTGGTAGAGGGTGGCCAGGGGCAGCGGCACCGCCGGGCCGTGGGCCGCCGCCGCGGACACCACCTCGTGGTGGGCGCGCGCGTACCGCTCGATCTCCTGCCGGTCCGCGAGACGCGTCTGCCACACCTCGTCGGTGAAGTCGGCGGCCGGGACCGTCTGCACGACGGCGGTGAGCGCGCCGGAGGGGACGAGCCGCACCTGCCCGCCTCCGGGCATCCCCGGCAGGCCGCTGAGATCGGCGGTGTTGACGGCACGGCAGTCGCGGCACACGGCGAACACATAGGTGGCGCCGGAACCGGGGTCCGGTGCGGGGGATCGGGGAGGCGTCATGTCTGCCCGTGCTCCTCTTCCAGGGCTTCCAGCCGGTCGCGCAGCTCGCGGTTCTCGGCCTCCAGGGCATCGCGGTTGGCCCGCGAACTCAGCGCCGGATCGGTCTCCCACCAGTCGATGCCCGCCTTCTTCGCGGTGTCGACGGAGGCGACGAAGAGCCGGAGCCGGATGGTGAGCAACTCGATGTCGAGGAGGTCGATCTTGATGTCCCCCGCGATCACGATCCCCTTGTCCAACACCCGTTCGAGGATATCGGCCAGGTTCGTGGTCGCGGGGCCCGGCACGGGCTGCTGCGGCGCCCGGAAGTCGAGGTCGGTCACCGGGAGGCCCCCGCCCGCCGCTTGCGGCCCGTGCGCCGCGGGGCCGGCGGCTCCTCCTCGTCCGGCTCCTCCTCTTCTTCCTCCTCGTCCTCGTCGTCGTCGTCCTGCGCGTCGTCGTCTTCGTCCTCGTACGCGTCCGCTACGTCGTCGTCCTCGTCCCGGTCGGCCCGGCCCTCGGGGTCGTCCTCGTCGTCGTACGCGTCCTCGTCGTCCTCGTCCGCGTACTCGCCGTCCTCGCCGTCCTCGCCGTCTTCGTCGTAACCGTCCTCGTAGCCGTCGTCGTTGTCGTCGGTCTCGGCGTTCTCCGCCTCTTCCTGTTCGACGGCGTCCTCGTGGGAGAGGACGACCTCGCCGTCCCGGATCTCGCCCCGCCAGCCCTCCGGCTCGTCCTCCGTGAGCGTCACGTACCGCTGGAAGTGCTTGAAGTCCAGGCGCATGCGGCGGCCCTGGGCGCGCCAGAGGTTGCCGGTCTTCTCGAAGAAGCCCGACGGGTAGTACTCCACGACCAGCACGATCCGGGTCAGTGTCGGCCCCAGCTCGTGGAAGCTGACGGCGCCGCGGGTGGTGCCCTTCGCGCCTTCGGAGGTCCACACGATCCGGTCGTCGGGGATCTGCTCCTGCACCGTCGCCTTGAAGCTGCGCGATGACGGACCGACCTTGACCTTCCAGTCGCTCTGCGTCTCATCGCCCTTCGACACGTCGCGGACACCCTTGGCGAAGCCGCTGAACTGGTCGTACTGCGTCCAGGCGTCATAGGCGGTGCGCAACGGCACGCCGACGTCCAGCACTTCGATGATGTTCATGACCTTGGTGTCACCGGACTTGCGCTTGCCTTTGCCGCCACCGCCGAAGGCTTCCTTCGCCTTGTCCACCACCGCGTCCTTGGCTCCCTTGGCCTTGCCCGAGATCAGCGCCTTGACCGGGGACTCGCCCTGGAGCACGCGCGAACCGATGGAGGTCAGCGAACCGGGGTTCTCGGCCGAGTCGTTCAACTTGTCGGTCAGACCGGTGAGTTTGTCGCCCGCCTTGTCGGCCAGGCTCTGCACCTGGGCGCCGGCGAACTTGGACAGCTCTTCCTTGAGCCGGCCGAGCCCCGACTCCTCGGAGCCCGCGGACTCGTTCCTGTCGTTCTCTGCCATGACCTCTACCTCCGCCGATCGGCGCGCCGGGGGGCCGCGCGCTTCGCTGACGCCGACTTCTTGGCGGCTGACGTGCTCGCCGACTTCTTGGCCGGCTTCGCCGCGCTGCCCGTCGACTTCTTCGCGGGCGCCGTCTTCTTGGCCGCGGTCTTCTTCGCGGTCGTCTTCTTCGCCGCCGCGTTCTTCGATGCGGTCTTCTTCGCGGGGGCCGACTTCTTGGCCGCGGTCTTTTTCGCCGGGGCGGTCTTCTTCGCGGCGGTCTTCTTTGCCGGGGCGGACTTTTTCGCGGCGGTCTTCTTTGCCGGGGCGGACTTTTTCGCCGGGGCCGACGTCTTCGCCGCGGGGGCCTTGCCGGCCTGCGAGGACTTCTTGGCCGGCGCGGTCTTCTTCGCGGGAGCCGCCTTTCGGGCCGGGGCACTCTTCTTCGCCGGGGACGAGGACCGCGGCTGGGAGGACCGGGACGACCGGGACGACCGAGAGGACCGAGAGGACCGAGATGACTCGGTCGACCGGGATGACGCGGACGACTCGGGCGACCTCCGCGACGACGCGGACTTCTTCGCCCGGGCCGCGTCCCGCCGGGAGGCGGAGGGGGACCTCTCCGACCTCTCCGGTGCCCTGCTCCGCCGACGCCGCGGCGCGGGCGGCTCCTCCTCGTCCTCGTCGTCCTCCTGCTCCTCGTCGTCGTCCTGCCCGTCTTCGTCTTCGTCCTCGTCCTCGAACTCGTCCGCGTCGTCTTCGTCGTCCTCGTCCGTGTCCGCGTCCGAGGCCGAGTCCTCGTATCCCCCGTTCCCGTCCGCGTCGTCCTCGTCCTCGTCCGCGTACTCCCCGTCTTCCGCGCCCTCGTCGTCTTCGTAGTCGGCGTCCTCGTACGCGTCGTCGTCATCGTCGTACGCGTCGTCCTCGGCGTCGGCGTCGTCCGAAGTCTCCGCCGTGCCCGAGAGGCGAGCCGTGCGGTCGCCGATGGCGTCCGCCAGGGTGTTCATGCCGCGGTTGGCCGCGGCCGTCACCGCCTGGCGGCCCGCGCCGAGCACCTCGCCCCTGAGCTGCTCCTGCAACTCGGCGACCTGCGGGACCTCGCCGAGCTTGCGCATCCCGAGAGCGGC
Source organism: Streptomyces sp. NPDC049813 (assembly GCF_044465085.1). Lineage (NCBI taxonomy): Bacteria > Bacillati > Actinomycetota > Actinomycetes > Kitasatosporales > Streptomycetaceae > Streptomyces > Streptomyces sp. NPDC049813. Next base: position 565,440 of record NZ_JBITLI010000001.1, read on the forward strand.
CAGCTGCCGGGGTTCGAGCGCGAACCGCCGCCCGGCCAGATAGGTCGCGACGCTCAGCGCCAGCCGGCCCTTCTTGGTCCGGCCCAGTACGTACCCGCCGACGACGGCGGTCGCGAGCGCCACTTTGCTCTGGTCGTCCATGCCTGTCACCTTCTGTTTGTCGGCGTCGGGCGGGTCTGCGCGGCGTACAGCCGGTCGAGCAGCCGCTCTTCTTCCGCTTCGAACTCGGCCAGGGTGAGGTGTCCCTCGTCCAGGTCCCGGTTGAGCGCGGCGAGCTGGGCGCGCACCACGCCGGGGTCGTACAGCTCGCGCTCCGCCGCGTCCTGGAGCCGCTCGGCGACCCAGACGACCCCGCGGGCAGGGGCGAGCGGGAGCAGCAGAAGCCCGGAGACGAGCCCCATGGTCAGGCGCCGCCCGTCGCGGCCGACGGGGCCGGCGGGCGGGTGTCCACGAAGCTGTAGCAGGGCAGCGGCCCCGCCAGACGCAGCTCCACGTGCTCCTGGTGCGCGGCGGCGAACCGCTCGGCGGCGGCGCGGAACCGTTCCGTGTCCGCGCGGGCCACCAGGAACGACACGTTGAGCGCGCACCCCTGCACCTCGGGGCCGGTGGCCGCCGCGCGGGCCATCGAGGCGAGGCTGTGCAGGGCCCGCTTCCCGGCCTCGGCGGCCCGCCGGGACAGCGCGGCGGCGACGGCCTGGCCGAGCCGGACGTCGGCCTCGTACCCGGGGCGCCGGCGCGCCGCGTCGCGCAGCCGCCGCACGGTCGCGTCGCCGGTGACCAGGGCGGCCAGCGCGTCGCGGGCCGGCAGGGCCTTGACGTTGATCTCCACGTGGCCCGCGAGCCGCTCCAGCGTGGCGAGATGCTCCGCCTCGGCCGCGGCCAGCCGCTCGCGCAGCGTCCGCTCGTCCGGGGTCACCGCGCCGAAGCGCATCGGGAGGAGGGGACCCGCGTCGGCGAGCGCCGTCAGCAGGTTCTGGTGGGCCAGGAGATCGCGGCGCCGGGCGCGCAGCGCGGCGGGGGCGGCGCTGACGACGGCGGCGAGCGGACCCGCGTCGACCGTGCGCACGGTGGCGGGCGGACTGCCCACGCCCTCGGCGCCGTCGGGCAGCGCGGTCCCGGCCGGGACGATCGCGTAGACGTACAGGGAGGTGTCCGGCACGCTCATGCCTCCGCCCTGCGACGACGCGTGCCGCTGCTGCTGCTGCCGCCGCTGCTGCGGGCGGGCGCGCGGCGCTTCTTCGGACGCTCATGCTGCTCGGCGTCGCCGTCGTCGTCCCCGTCGTCGGAGGCGGCGTCGTCGCCGCCCCCGACCACCTTGCGGACGGTGTCGCCGACGGACTCGGCCGCGTTGCGCACCTTGCGCTTGCCGATCTTCTTGGCGGCGCCGCCGCCGATCAGCTCCGGGACGGTGGTGCTGCCCGAGTCCCGTTCGAGGTCGAGGCGGTTGCACGCCTCCGCGAAGCGGAGATACGTGTCCACGCTCGCCACGACTATGCGTGCGTCGATCTTGAGGATCTCGATGCCGACCAGGGAGACCCGTACGAAGACGTCGATCACCATGCCCCGGTCGAGGATGAGTTCGAGCACGTCGTAGAGCGTGCCGGCGCGCGGCGGGCAGGGGGCGATCTCGTCGGCGTAGGTCGTGGACGTCATCGGGGTCCTTCCGGTGGTCGTACGGCGGGGGCGTGACGACGGTTCACTCGTCGGCGGCGCCCCGCCGGTAGCGGCGGAGCCGGCGGTACTCCAGGAGTTCGCCGTCCCGGTCGAGCAGCACCTCGTAGGAGGCGAGCAGGCTCGTCGTGTCCGGGATGCGGGCCACTTCGAGGACGTCGACGACGACGCACCAGCCGTCGTCGTCGCTGCGGCGTACTGCCGACACGCCCTCGGTGCGGTGGCCGATCAGCCCTTCGAGGCTCTGGCAGGCGGCGCGGGCGGCGGAGGCGGGGCCCTTCCTGGGCGCCGTCCTCCTCCGGGTCGCCGTCGAGGAGCCCCCGGCCCGTGCTGAACGTTGGTCTGCCATGACCACAAGTCTTGTCACCGCGCGGCGCGCCGCATCTTGGGAGAGCCACACGACGACGCCCGCCCCACACGACGACGCCCGCCCTGCACGGAGATCCGGCAGGGCGGGCGGAGAAGGGGCCTACGGGCAAGGCGCGCCGGGACACGGCCTAGTGGGCGGGGCTCTCCTGCCTGGCCAGACCGGCCAGGTGGTCGCCGAACCCGCCGCGGGCCCGGGGTGCGAGCCGGCCCGAGGTGGCGACCGGGCAGTCGGCCGTGCGCAGGACGCGATGGCCGCGGGCGTCCAGCGCGTGGACGAGGCCGTGGTCCTCGCTGACCGGCAGGGCGGGGAAACCGCCGACGGCCAGATAGGCGTCGGCGGCGACCCCCAGGTTCGCGCCGTGCACGTGCGGGTGGTGCCAGGGGCCGTGCGCCGGCCGCGAGGCGACGTAGTGCGCCTGGTGACGGGCCGCCAGGCCCGGTACGCGCCGCGGCCACTGCGCGACGGTCACCGTGCCGACGACCGCGTCCCAGCACTCGGTGGCGCGGGCGTGCTGGAACGCGAGCCAGTGCGGCGGCACCACGCTGTCGGCGTCGGTGGAGGCGAGCCAGACCCCCTCGGGGCCGTCGAGGAGCTCCAGCGCCCGCCCGGCGGCCGTGGCGCGGGCCAGACCGACGTTGCGGCACGTGACCTCGACGACGTCGGCACCGGCCCGGGCGGCCGCCGCGACGGTGCCGTCGCGGCAGGCGTCCGCGGTGACCACGGTGACCACGCGCACCCGCCGCAGAGCGGGGTGGCGCGCGGCGGCGCGGATCGCGTCCAGCGCCCGCGGCAGCAGCTCCTCCTCGTCGTGGGCCGGGACGAGGACGGCGAGCGAGCGTGCTTTCACACCAGGCCTTCCGCGGCCGCGGGGGAGGGCGGCGCCGTGCCGTCGGCCAGGCGGCGGCCGAACGTCTGGAGGACGAAGTCCGCCTCGCGGTGCGTACTGGCGAGGGCCAGTTCCGGGAGCGCGCCGAGGACGGCGGTGAGCTCGTCCCCGGTGCTCAGATGCTCGGCGACCGGGTGGTTCCAGTGGACGGTCACCAGGGTGCCGCCGGGCTCCAGCGCGTCGACCGCGTGCCGGAGCAGGACCGCCAGCTCGGCGGCGTCGAAGTAGTACAAGAGCTCGGAGAGGACGATGAGGTCGAAGGTTCCCGCGGGCCATTGCTCCGGGAGAGTGAGCCGGCGGACCTCGACGTGCTCCAGATGCCCGGTCCTGCGGGCCGCGGTGTCGACCGCCGACCGGACGCGGTCGCAGGCCAGCAGCGTGTCGCAGCGCTCGGCGAGCCGCAGGGTGAGTTCGCCGACCGAGCAGGCCGGTTCGAAGGCGCGGCGGAAGCGGGGGCGGGAGAGCGCGGCGAGCGTGAGGTCGTACTTGCGCCGCTCGTACCAGCGCTCCGCCAGGTGCCAGGGGTCGGACGCGTCGCGGTACATGTCCTCGAAGTACGAGGGCGGGGTGCTCACTGGAACAGGACCTCCGTCGGGCGCAGGTGATGGGCGAGCTCGTCCGGCGGCAGCACCGCGGCGTCCCCGGGCCCGGGGCCCAGCGGGTGGATCTGCGTGACGAACCGCTCGACGGCGGCCCGCTTCATGGCCCGGACGTGCTCCGGCAGCGGCACGCGCCGGGCCGTCCGCCAGGGCACCCGCGGATCGTCCGGCACCGCCCAGTGCCACATCCAGACCGGGTACAGCGCGCAGGCGGCGCCCGCGCGGTGCGCGGCGGCGCGGGCCGCGCGGCCGGCCGCCTCGTGGTCGCCGTGCACGTCACCGGTCCAGGGCGCGACGACCAGCTCCGCGTCGCGGAACAGCGGGGTGAGCGCGGCCGCGACCTGTGCCTCCTGGTCGGCGACGCCGGTGTCCGGGACGCCGAGGCGGACGATCTCCGCCTGGGACGCGCCGAGTTCGGCGAGCGCGGCCCGCAGCTCCTCGGCGCGCAGCCGGGCCAGGGAGGCGGGGGTGACGACCTGGCTGTCGGGGTGCGAGCCCTCGCCGTCGGTGAGGGAGACGACGGTCAGCCGGACGCCGCGCTCCGCCAGGACGGCCATCGCGCCGCCGAAGCCGAGCACCTCGTCGTCGGGGTGCGCGGCCACCACCACGACGTGGCCGCGCTCGGGCAGCACCGCGAGCGGCAGTGCCTCATAGCCGCTCCACGCGCGCCACCGCGCCTCGTCGGTGCCGGGCGCCTGGATCGCGTCGGCCGGGCCGGTCTCCGCCGCACCGGTGGCGTCGGCGGTACGTATCGCGGGCCGGCTCACCGGGACTCCTGGGGGCGGGCGAGGAGTGCGCCGAGGTGGGCGAGGTCGCGCTCGCCGTGGTGCTGGCGCAGGTAGACGGTCAGGTCCGCCACGTCGCGGGCGTGGCGCAGATCGTGGCAGAGCGGACCCGCCCCGGTGGCGCGCCCGACGCGGGTCAGCACCTCGGAGCAGACGGACTCGACGAAGGCCCGGACCCGCAGGGCGCGCAGCCCCGCCTGCCCGGAGGCGTCGAAGGGGTCCGCGTCGATCTCCGCGGCGGCCTGGTCGAGGACGGCCCGGGCCGCATGCACCTGTACCTCCACCGCGCCGAGGTGGGCGTCGGTGTGCGGGTCGGACCGCTGGCCGGCGGCGCGGCGCAGGGTGTGCGCGACGGCGAGGGCGCCGCCGTACCAGCAGGCCGCGACGCCGATCCCGCCGTAGGCGAAACCGGGCCGCCGCACATAGGACTCGACGTCCCCGACGGCGACGGCGGGGACCTGGGCGAAGCGCACGTCGGGGGTGTCGCTGCCCGCCATGCCGACGGCCTGCCAGGTGCCGTCCACCGGCGTACAGCCCGGGGCCCCGACCGCCGCGGCGAAGAGCCGCCTGCCCTCGTCGGTGCGGGCCGTGACCAGGGCGTGGGTACAGCTGCGGGCCCCGGAGCAGTACGGCTTCAGGCCGTCGAGGACCCAGCCGTCACCGGAGCGGGTCGCTTCGAGGGTGGCGCCGGGGGGCTCGGCGGCCCACACCCCCCAGCGCTGCCCGGGCCGTGGGGCCGGGCCCCCGAGTTCGGCGAGGATCGCCAGGGCGTCCACGTGTCCCTCGACCAGGCGCGCGACGCAGAGGTCCTCCTCGGCGACGGACCGCAGGGCGGCCAGCCGGGCGGCCGTGCGCCCCGAGCCGGGCAGGGGGAACTCCAGTTCGCCATGGTCGATGAGCTCGACGACCGCGGCGAACCGCGCGGCGCTCTCCTTGCGGGCCGCGTCCGGCGCGATGCCGTCCGGGGCCGGCGCGTGCGGTCCGCTCGCGGACGGCCCGGGGGCGAAGGGGCCGGGCGCCACCGTCTTGTCCGTCATGCGGGGTGAGGTCCTTCGTTCATCCGGGACGCGGCGCGCCGGTCCCGGAGCGGAACGCGGCGCGGCCGAAGGGCCGCGCCGCTGTGTGCCGGAGGGATCTACTCAGGCGACCAGGGTCTGATCGGCCTGGTCCGGTGCCGGCGTGGGACGGGACCCCGTGGGCACGGGGCCGGCGTTCAGGATCTGTTCCGCGGCCGCGAGAGCGTCGTTGATCTCACGGGTACCGGTCGTGACACAGAGCGTGTACGCGACGTCCTCCAGGAGGCGCCGGTGGGCGACGGTGTCCTTCTCGACCAGCTGGACACGTGCTTCGGCGTAGCGGGACAGCAGGGCACGCAGCATCTGCGGGTGGGGAGTGATCATGCCGAGAGGCTCCTTTTTCTCCAAGCAACTCGCTCCCCGAGTGTCCCGTGACGCACATTTCATGCATGTCTGCGCCAAGGCCGCGGGAGCGTGCGTGAACCACAAGGACGGACGGTGCCGGAAGAGCAGGTCACTCGCCGTCCGCGTCCTGCTGGGCGGCGGTGTTGGGCGTGGTGGCGTCGCCGCTCTCCCCGTCCCGCCGGTTCCGCTTCCGCTCGTGCAGCGGATCGGTCTCGGCGTCCTCGAACTCCTTCAGGACCTCGTCGGCCGCGGTCTGGGCGGGCCGGGGGTCCTCGTGCCGCGGGTCGCGGTCGTGGGTCATGGTGACTCCTTCGTCGTGCGGTGGTACCGGTCGTGCGTGGCCGGGTGGGGGATCACGGGGCGGCGGGCGTCAGGGCCGGAGGCGCTCCTGAGCGGTGCGGTGGCGCTCGTTGAAGGCGCGCGCCGCCCGGTCGTTCAGCGCGCTGCCGGCCGCGCGCAGCCGCTCGCCGAACGTACGGGGGACGGGCGGCTCCACGTCGATGCCCGGCCGCAGCCCGGGTTCGCCCTGTGCCGCGGGCAGCAGCGTGTTCACGGCGTGGCTGAGCCGGGCCGTGAGGACCGGGGCGAGGCCGTGCGCCTTGTCGGCGGCGCGCGCCGCGGGGGTGAGGACGAGGCGGACCCGGCGGCGCTGGACGGCGGTGACGATGCGGTCGGCCGCGCGCTGGGCGTCCATCGAGACCAGCGGGGTGCCGGCGAGGGCGGAGAACCAGGCGAACTCGCGCCGCCGGTCGCCGCCGAAGACGGCGTGCAGATGCGAGCCGGTGCGCATGAGCCCGGGGTGCACGGAGGTCACCGACACCCCGTCGCGCGCCGCTTCCACGTGCAGTCCCTCGGCCAGCGCGCCGACGGCCGCCTTGGCGCAGGAGTACGGCAGCAGGTGGGGGACGGCGAGCAGGCCGCCCACCGAACCGATCAGGGCGAGACGCCCGCCCGCCCGGCTCTCGCGCAGATAGGGGAGGGCTTCGAGGCCGGTGTGCAGGGCGCCGTCGAAGATGGTGCTCATCGCCTCTTCGAAGCCGGCCGCGCCGACCGTCTCGGCGGGTGCGACCTGGATGATGCCCGCGTTGGCGACGACCACGTCCACGCCGCCGCACTCGTCCGCGGTCCGCCGGAACAGCTCCGCCACGTCCGCCCGGTCGCGCACGTCGGTCACGGCGGTCCGCACGGGCGCCCCGGGATGGCGCTGCCCGAGCAGGGCGGCGGCCCGCTCCAGCTCGTCGGCGTCCCGGGCCGCGAGCGTGACGGCGCAGCCGCGGCGCACCAGCTGGTCGGCGATGAGCAGGCCGAGGCCGCGCGAGCCGCCGGTGACGACGGCGCTGAGGCCGTGCAGGGCGCGGGGCGCGCGGAGGGACGACGGGACGGGCATGGAGGTCGCTCCCTGTCTGCGGGGGAAATCTGCGGGGGAAAGGGCCGGCGGTCGCACGGTCGTCGAGCACCGCCGTCGCTGAGTACCCTGCCGCCGCCCGGGCAATCCGGGGCCGCTGCCGGCTCCGTCCCGGACGCGGCCGGCGGGCTTCGCGGCCACTGTAAGTCCGGCCGCGGGCCGCCGCCCGTCGCCCCCGACCACCGGCGCGGAGCAGATTTCCCGTCATGAGCTGGGCCGAACGGGTTTGAGAAGGCACTGCGAGGACACCCAGTGCTGTGGCCGTCCGGGCCCGAGCGGTGACCACGTTCGCGGAACCGGACTTCTTACGAAGAGAGAGGACCCGTCATGTTCAAGGCCATTGCAGACGTACTGCGTTCGATCGGCGGCGCGATCGCCACCGTCGTCACGCTTCCCTTCCGGGCCGTTGCACGGCTCTTCGGCGGCGCCTCGGCCAGTGCGCACGGCAACCACTGAGCAACCCACGGCCTCGGGGGGAGAGGCACCGAGAAGAATGAGAAGGGGCGGACACATGATGACCGTGACGGCGCAGGACCGGACCCAGGCACCGGCTCCACAGGCGGAGCAGGACCTGATCGAGCGCGCCTATGCGGACCCGGCTTCGCTCGCGCCGAAGGACGCGCGGGAGGTCGGCAGGCGGTTCTTCGACCGGCTCACCCAGCTGGAGGAGGGCACGCACGAGTACCAGTACGTGCGCAACTGCCTGATCGAGATGAACCTGTCGTTGGTGCGGTACGCGGCCTCGCGCTTCCGGCACCGCGGCCAGCAGGAGATGGAGGACATCATCCAGGTCGGCACGATCGGCCTGATCAAGGCGATCGACCGGTTCGAGCTGACCCGTGAGGTCGAGTTCACCTCGTTCGCCGTCCCCTACATCACCGGCGAGATCAAGCGGTTCTTCCGTGACACCTCCTGGGCCGTGCACGTCCCGCGCCGCCTGCAGGAAGCCCGCCTCGAACTGTCCCGGGCCACCGAGGAGCTGCGGACCCGGCTCGGCCGCTCGCCCTCCACCGCGGAGCTGGCCGAGCTGATGCAGCTGGACCCGGCCGAGGTGGCCCAGGCGCAGATGGCGTCGAACGGGTACAACAGCGTCTCGCTCGACGCCGCCGTGAGCGGCAAGGACGACGAGGCCGACACGATCCTCGCCGACTTCATCGGCTTCGACGAGGGCCGCTTCGAGCTGGTGGAGAACTTCCACTCGCTGGCCCCGCTCATCGCGGACCTCGACGACCGCGAGCGCAGGATCATCCACCTGCGCTTCGTCGAGGAGCGGACCCAGCAGCAGATCGCCGACGAGCTGGGGTACTCGCAGATGCACGTGTCCCGGCTGATCACGCGCGTGCTGGGCAAGCTGCGCGCCGGTCTGCTGACGACCGACTGACCTCACCCCCGGCTCGGCTGCCGCCCCCGGTCCGTCTCGGACCGGGGGCGGAGCACTTTCCTCAAGATGTGGGGTACAGGCGCCGATACGGGGTACCGAGACGTGGTACCGAAAACAATGCAAAGCGGTACGAGACAGGAGGATTACGTTGACTTCCAAGGCCACCACCCCGCGCTACACCGTCCCCGGCCTCACGGTGAAGGACGCCGCCACGGTCATCGAGGCGCTGCAGGAGCGACTGCACGCCTACAACGACCTCCACCTGACGCTGAAGCACGTGCACTGGAACGTGGTCGGCCCGCACTTCATCGCGGTGCACGAGATGATCGACCCGCAGGTCGACAGCGTCCGGGACATGGCCGACGACGTCGCCGAGCGGCTGGCCGCCCTGGGCGGGGTCGCGCAGGGCACGCCCGGCGCCCTGGTCGCGGCCCGCAAGTGGGAGGACTACAGCGTCGGCCGCGCCGACGCCATCGCGCACCTCGGCGCCCTGGACATCGTCTACACCGGCCTCGTCGAGGACCTGCGCGCCTCGATCAAGACGGTCGGCGAGATCGACCCGGCCACCGAGGACCTGCTGATCGGCCAGCTGCGCGACCTGGAGCAGTTCCAGTGGTTCGTCCGCGCCCACCTGGAGACCGCAGGCGGCACGCTGACCACCGCCGACGCCACCACGGAGGCGGAGGCCGCCAAGAAGGCGTGATGCCGCGCGCGGCTGATCCGCCCGCACGGCCGGCCCGGCCCGCGACGTGCGGACGCCGGCCCGGCCGCCGCGAGCACAGAAGGGGGCGCGACCGCTCGGTGGTCGCGCCCCCTTCTGTGCTGGCCCCGGTGGGCGGCACCGATCCCGTGCCCGCCCCGGTGGGCGGGCCGCCGTGCCGCCGACGACCGGCGGGCGCGTGCTGGGCCGTTGCGGGGAAACCCCGCGCCCGCGCCGCCGGGATGCCCGATCCGTTCCGCCCTCACCAGGAGAATCGCCAGCCATGACCATCGCTTCCGGCGCGCAGTCGCCGACCGCCCGCGTGCGCGCGCTCGTCCCCCGTCTGCTGCGCTCCGCCCTCGACGCACTCGAACGGGTGGAGAACGACGAGGCCCTCGACCGGGTCGCGACGCCCGTGCAGAAGGCGGTCCGGGCGCTGCCGCTCGGTGGCCTGCGCGACGTGCTCCACGGCCGCCAGCTCGGCCACCCCCTCCACCCGGTCCTCGTCCAGGTGCCGATGGGCGCCTGGATCTCCTCGGCCGTCCTGGACTTCGTGCCCGGCGCGCGCCGCCCGGCCCGGCTCCTCGTCGGCCTGGGCACCCTGGCCGCGCTGCCGGCCGCGCTGGCCGGCTGGGCCGACTGGGCGGAACAGCACGAACAGCAGAAGCGCACCGGACTGGTGCACGCCGGCGCCAACATCGCCGCGGTCTCGCTCTACGGCGCCTCGTTCGTGGTGCGCGGGCGCCGCCCGCTGCTCGGCCGCGCCCTCGGGCTCGGCGGCCTGGCCGGTGCGAGCGTCGGCGGCTTCATCGGCGGCCACCTCGCCTACCGGCAGGCGGCGGGGGCCAACAAGGCCGAGCCGGTGCCCCACCTCATCGACCCCGGCTGGCACCGGCTCGGTCCGCTCGACGAGCTGACGCCCGGCAAGCCGGTGCGCCGGATGCTGGGCGAAGTGCCCGTCGTTGCGGTGCGCGGCGCGGACGGCACGGTCGACGTGCTGGCCGACCGGTGCAGCCATCTGGCGGGCCCGCTGTCGGAAGGGGACGTCGAGGACGGCTGCGTGACCTGCCCCTGGCACGGCAGTGTGTTCCGGCTCGCCGACGGTTCCGTGGTGAAGGGCCCGGCGACCGCGCCGCAGCCGTGCTTCGAGACCCGGATCGACGCGGACGGCACGGTCGCCGTCTGTCTGCCCGGAGCGGGCTGAGCGGAGGGAAAGCCATGCGGATCGACTGCTTCGTCATCGACGCCGCCGACCCGGAGCGGCTGGCCGCCTTCTGGTCGCGGCTGCTCGGCATGCCGGTCGACAAGCGCATCGGGCCGTACGTGTTCCTGCGCCGCGAGGACGGCCCGGGTCTGGGCTTCCAGTGCACCGACGCGCCCAAGGCGGGCAAGAACCGGCTCCATCTCGACGTCGCCGCGGCCGACCCCGCCGCCGAACAGGCCCGGATCGAGGCGCTGGGCGGCCGCCGGCTCCCGGCGTACGACGCCGGCGGGTTCCTGGTGATGGCGGACCCCGAGGACAACGAGTTCTGCGTCATCCCCGAGGGCCCGGTCGGGCTGGACGAGGACGGACGGGCCCACTACCTGGACTGAGCACGGGGGCGGTGCGCCCGCCCCCGTCACGGCACCGGCCGGACCGCTCCCGGCCGGTCTCAGCCCACCAGGTCAGGTGCCCGCAGCATCTCCGGCGGGATGCCCCAGGCGTCGACGAGATCCCCGGCCAGCGGCCGGACCTTGCGGCAGAGGTCGTTCACCTCGCGGCTGATCGCCTTGGACCGCCGCACGGACAGCCGGCCGTGCTCCATGAACCAGGCGCGGTCCGCCTCGATCGTGGACAGCGCGAACAGGTCGCACAGCAGGCCGAGCGCCACCTTGTTGTCGCCGTCGGGCAGGGCGCGCACCTTCTCGACGAACGCCTCCAGGACCAGCCGCTCGACATGGGCGTGGGCCACCGCGATGACGTGGTCCTGCACCTGTGAGAAGACCGCGCCGGGGCCGCCCTGCTGGTCGACGCCGCGCTTGAGCCTGCGGGCCGCACCGGCGAGCATGTGCTCCTCGCGGAAGCGGAGCATGGCGAGGTGGTACTCGGAGTCGAGGAGGCCCGCCTCCTGGTCCCACTCGTCGCCGCCGGGCAGCAGGTCCCGTACCCGTTCGAGAAGTTTGTGGGCGGACGTCTTCTCGATGACCGTCTCCACGGCGAGACCGGTGACGAACCGGACCATGTCCAGCTGGTCCATGTCCCCGAACTCGCTCGCGTACCCCGTGAGCAGGCCTTTCGCCACGAGCTGGAGCAGCACGTGGTTGTCGCCCTCGAACGTGGTGAAGATGTCGCTGTCGGCCTTGAGCGCGGCGAACCGGTTGACGGCCAGATAGCCCGCGCCGCCGCACGCCTCACGGCACTCCTGGATCACCCGGGTGGCGTGCCAGGTGCCGAGCGCCTTGGTCCCCGCGGCCCGCGACTCCAGCTCCCGCCGGCTATGCTCGTCGTCCTTGACGCCGGAGAACACCTCGTGCAGCTGGGTGCGGACGACGTCCTGGGCGAAGTGCAGCGCGTAGGTGCGGGCGAGCAGCGGCAGCAGCCGGCGCTGGTGCAGGCCGTAGTCGAGGAGCACCTGTTCCTCGGCGTCGGAGTCGGCCTTGAACTGGCGGCGCCGCCCGGCGTACTTCGTGGCGACGGCGAGCGCGACCTTCGCGGCGTTGATCGCCCCGCCGCCCACGCTGACCCGGCCCTGGACGAGGGTGCCGAGCATGGTGAAGAAGCGGCGGTTGGGGTGGTCGATCGGGCTGGTGTACTCGCCCTCGGGGGTGACGTCGGCGAACTTGTTGAGCAGCGCCTCGCGCGGCACGCGGACGCCGTCGAACCAGATGCGGCCGTTGTCCACGCCGTTCAGGCCCATCTTGCGGCCGTCGTCCTCGATCCGGACGCCCGGCGCCGGCCTCCCGTCGACCCGCAGCGGGACGACGAAGGCGTGCACCCCCTCCGTCCTGCCGCCCACTTCCAGCTGCGCGAAGACGACGGCCAGCTGCGCATGGCGCGCGGCGTTGCCGATGTAGTCCTTGCGGGCCTCGTCGCCACCGGTGGTGATGACGAACTCCTGGCTCTCCGCGTCGTACCGGGCGACCGTGCCGAGGGCCTGCACGTTCGAGCCGTGGCCGGTCTCCGTCATCGCGAAGCAGCCGAGCAGCTTGCCGGTGATCAGGTCCGGGAGGTAGGCGTCGTGGTGGCGCTCGGTGCCCAGCTGCAGGATGGCGCCGCCGAACAGCCCGAACTGCACACCGACCTTGACCAGGACCGACAGGTCCCCGTAGGCGAGGGTCTCGAAGGCGGCGATCGAGGCGCCGACGGAGCCGCCGCCGCCGTACTTCTTCGGGAAGCCCATCCCCGTCTGACCGGTCGCCGCCATCTCGATGACGATCTCGCGCACGCGTTCGCGGTACGCGTCGACGCCGAGTTCCTCGGCTTCCTCCAGTACGGAGGCGTACCGCGTCAGGTTGGTGCGGACCAGGTCGCGGAGGTCGGCGTACTCGCCGTCGAGCACCTCGGTGAGAGCCGGGACGTCGACGACGGGCTGCACGTAACCGCTCGGGGGCGGGGCGATTTCGGTGGACATGACGCTCTGTTACCCGTCCGTAGGACGATCAAGCCGGGTCAGGAGCCGGGCTCGGCCGACCGGGTGGCGGCGTCGGCGTCGGCGTCGGCGGCGAGGAGCGTCCCGATCCGCCGCAGCGCCTCGTCCCGGGTGCCGGCCAGGCCCAGCACGTCGGTGACGCCGGTGATGTCGAAGAGCCGCCGCACGGAGCCGCCCTCGGTGACGGCCAGCACGAAGGGCCGCCGCGCCTGGTCGTGCTCCGCCTTCGCCCGCAGGATCAGGTTGAGCAGGGTGCTGTCGGCGAAGCTCAGCTCGCCGAGGTCCAGCAGGGTGGCGACGGTGTCGACGTCGGTCAGCGCGCGCCGGAAGACGGCGGTGACCTCGTCTCCGTCCTCGAGGTCGATGTCGTGGCGCAACATGACGACCGCCACCCGCTCCTGCTGGGTGAGTTCGATGTTCTCGCTGTCACTAGCCATGCCCCGACCCTGTCATATGCCCAGGCCGCTCAGGAACGCAACGGCTGTGTTCTTTCCCTCCCGCATTCTCGGAGAAACAGCAGGTCGAGGCGGTTTTTCACGGGTGTGAACGCGGGTCGGGCGAGACACCTGTCCGCGCGGGTGTGCGGATAGCAGCGCTGGGAAAGCGAAACGAAAGCGACGACGAAGTGCAGTGTTTGCACGTGTACAGAGAGAGGATCACGTCTTGATGAGTGTTCCCGGGACACCCGCTTCGGAGCGCACCACCTGTGCGCAGGCGCGGGCGGAAGTCAGCTGGGTCCTCCTGGAGGTGTGCTGCGGCCTTCCGCTGCCCGAGGCGCGCCGGCTGCACGACGACGCCCTGCTGGTCGCCACCGAGCTGACGTCCAACGCGATCCGTCACGCGGGCGGGACGACCGGCTTCGACGCGGGACTCCAGGGCGACACCCTGTGGGTGCGGGTGAGCGACGGCAGTCCGCGCGTACCGCACCGGACACCGTCGCGGCCGAGCGTGCCGGGCGGCTTCGGATGGATGGTGATCCAGCGGCTCAGTTCGTACGTCTCCGTCGAGGTCGGCCCGCGTGGCAAGACGATCACCGCGGAACTGGACCTGCGGACGCACCCGAGCCCCGCATGAGCCGGGTGCGCCCGCGGGCTCGTGGTCAGGCGGCGGGGGACTCGTCGCCGGAGCGGGCCGCGGCGGCGCGCTCCAGGACTCCGTCCGCGGCCATCAGGGCGTCCCGCACGGTCCGCGTCCCGGTGCTGACACACAGCTGGTAGCTGACGTCGTCGAGCTGTTGGCGCAGTTCCTGGGTCGGCCGCTCCGAGAAGCGCAGCTGCACGTCGGCGTAGCGGCTCAGCAGGGTCCGGATGAACATCGGATCGGCGTTGCGCACGAGACCATTCCTGTTCTGTTGTCCTGGACGATCGACGGAACATCAACTGCCCCGGTTCCGCACGGACATGCCTGCCCGCGACGCGGCCGGAGCCCGCCGGGTCAGGCCGCGCTGCTGTGCGAGGGACGCGCCGCGCACAGGATCTCGTGCTCGGCGCTGCGCGAGACGAACCACGCGGAGCAGCAGGCCGTGTCGAGCTCGGCGTCGGAGCCGCCGAAGGCCGCCAGGGCCTCGGCGTCGGCTCCTCGGCACAGTCGTGCCTGTCGCACGGCGCTGCTGCTGCGGTGGTGGCGGACTGTCATCTGCGTTCCTCGCTGATCGGCTGGTCGGACGCCGTCCGGTACGGCTCCTCCCGGTTGCCCCGGATGCGGCGTCCGATGCCAGTGATCAAAACCACGTCCGCCGCGGCCGGTGTCAGTGATCAGGGTCACGTCTGTGGCGCCGGTACCCGTGATCAGGGACCCGTCTGCGGCGTCCGGCGCGCGAGCGCATCAGCGGCGCCGCGAGGTCCGGGAGCGGGTCCAGCCGCCCGCGCCCGCCAGATGGAGGGCGAGCGCGGTGAGCCCGAGCAGCATGAGGTTCACCGACGAGAAGACGTCGTTGGTCGAGATGTCCGCTGCGTTGATCAGGAAGGCGATGAAGAAGAGGACGGCGGCGGCGATGGCGAACATGACAACTCCCTTGTGGCGAAAGTGTGTTGACGCCCGTATGCCCCCTCGGGGCGCTGCCACCCGCCTGTTCTCAGGGGTTCTGCCGCACCTGCTCGATGTCCTCCTCGTCCCAGGCGCTGGTGTCCCGGGGCCGGATGAACAGCTCCTCCTGCGTGGGGTGGCCGCCGCTGATCGCGCGCTGCCGGGCGATCTCGGCGTCGAACTCCAGGCCCAGCAGGATCGCCAGACTGCTCAGCCACAGCCACACCAGGAAGACGATGACGCCCGCCATGGTGCCGTACGTCTTGTTGTAGGAGGCGAACCCGGCCGCGTACAGGGTGAAGCCGGCGGACGCCACGAGCCAGACGAACAGCGCGAGGAAGCCGCCCGGGGTGACCCACAGCCAGCCGCGTCCCTTCACGTTGGGGGCGGCCCAGTACAGCAGCGCGATCATCAGCACCAGAAGGACCGCGAGCAGCGGCCACTTGGCCACCGACCAGACGGTGAGCGCGGTGTCGCCCACGCCGAAGACGGAGCCGACGCGCCGCGCGACGCCGCCGGTGAAGACGATCACGAGCGCGCTCAGGGCGGCGAGCAGCATCAGGGCCAGCGTGATGCCGAGGCGCAGCGGCAGGAGCTTCCACAGCGGGCGCCCCTCCGGCACGTGGTAGATCTGGTTCGCCGTCCGCATGAACGCGCCGACGTACCCCGACGCGGACCAGACGGCCAGCACCAGGCCGACCACGGCCATCACCGAGCCGGTGCCGGCCCGGCCCTGCAACTGCTCGACGGCCTGGGTGAGTATCTCCCGCGCCGAACCGGGGGCCAGCGTCTCCACGTTGTCCAGCACCTTCTGCGTCGCGGACTCGCCGACCACGCCGAGCAGCGCCACCAGGACCAGCAGGGCGGGGAAGAGGGAGAGGACCGCGTAGTACGTGAGCGCGGCCGCCCGGTCCGTCAGCTCCTCCTTCTGGAACTCGCGGATGCTGCCCCGCAGCACCTGGCCCCAGGCGTGCCCGGACAGGCCCGCCGGGCTGTCGGGGGCGGCCTTCTCCACTTCGGGGGAGGGGCCGAAGGACGCGTCCGCGTCCGGCCCGGCCGGTGTCCGGTCGTCCGCCTGGTCGTCGTGCTGGTCGAGGTCGCTCCGCTGTTCTGGCATGTCTTCCGCATGTCCGCCGTACGGGGATTCAGACCTGCACGTCATGAGTGCTGCGGCGCCCCGGCCGGGCGCGCGGGCAGCGGCTCGGTCCGCGCAGGCCCCCAGGGCGCGGGGCCCGAGCCCTCGGCCCAGGCGGTGAGCTCCTCCCCGTCGACGCAGCGGATGCCGCACGCCTGCGCGTACTCCTCGGCGGGCGCGGTGTACGCGCTGGTGGTGACCACGACCGCGAGCTGCGCGCCGTGCACCGTCCAGCAGGTGCCGCCGAAGCGCTGGAGGTCCTGCGAGCCGACCTTGTTCGTGGGCCCGTACTGCTTGCACTGCACGACGACGCGGCGCCCGTCGGGCGCGGTCGCGAGGACGTCGGCGCCGAGGTCGCCCGCGCCGCCCACGACCTCGACGTCCGTGCAGCCGTCCCGCACGCACAGGTCGGCCACCGCCGCCTCGAACCCGTCCGGGTCGAGGTCGCTGAACGCGGGCGCCGGTTCCGGCAGTTCCGCGGTGAGTCCGTCGTGCGCCGGGGCGGGAGCCGGCACCAGGCGCACGGTGTCCCGGTCCTGGACGGCCGCCCTGGGCACGGCGACGTCGGCGGTGCGCACCGCGTCGAGCAGTTCGCGGTCGGCCTGGGCCATCCCCGCGCGGGCCGCGCGGCGCAGCTCGCGGGCGCGGGGCATGGCGCGGAAGAGGACGTAGAGCACGGGCAGGGCGAGCAGCGCGCCCAGCACGGCGGTGAGCGGGTGCGCGCCGGCCCAGTCGGCGAAGCGCAGGAAGAGCAGGACGGCGGCGCAGAGCACGGCGCCGATGAGCCCGAGGGCGACGAGTGGTCCCGACACCGCGTGCGCGGCCTGGGGGTGGCCGGCGGCGGCGCTTCTGGTTCTGCGTATCGGCACTGGGTCTCCCGCGCGTCGTCATGGATCCGTCTGAGCGACCTCTGCCCCGACCGGCGTATTCCATGATCAACAAATTGCGCGGGGTGCGGTATGTGCCGTACGGGGTCACGGAGTTGAGTGGGCGTCACCTGTCTCCGGCCGGAGCGGGGGAGTGGCGGCCGCCGGGTCGGGAGACGTAACACGGCCGCGGCGGGGCATTCGTTCGCGGAAGCCGGGGCCGCGACCCACACCCGGCGGGCGGTCAGAAAATCGCGAGAACTGTGAAGGTTTGGCCAGGGATTCAAGGGCACGCGGGGAGGAGATCGATATGACCAACACATCTGAAGCCACAGACGACGAGTCCGACGACACATCGAGGGAACCCGCGAAGAAGAGGGAGCCCGCCAAGAAGGGGAGCAGCGGTACCCGCAAGCGGGCGGCGCCCAGGAGCGCGCCGCGCACGCGCCTCCGTCCGACCGAGGCGATCCGCGAGGCGAAGGAGCAGCTGACGGAACTGACCGGCAAATCGGTCGATTCCGTCTCCTCCTTCCGAGCCACCGACGACGACGGCTGGCTGCTGGAGGTGGAGGTCCTGGAGCTGTCCAGGGTCCCCGACACGATGAGCCTGCTCGCCAGCTACGAGGTCGCGCTCGACCACGAGGGCATGCTCACCGGCTACCGGCGCCTCAGGCGGTACGAGCGAGGCCGCTCCGACGAGCGTCACTGACCGGCCGTCGCCGACCGGCCCCCCACCGAAGGGCCGCGCCCGGCGCGCACGCGCCGCCGCGGCGGACGGCCGGCGAACGGCTCCCCGAAGGCGAACGACAGGGAGGAACAGCACATGACAGTCGCAACGACCCAGCAGGGCGGCGGAGGCGGCGGGACCAGTGGTCTCTACGACGTCCTCGAACTGGTCCTCGACCGAGGCCTGGTGATCGACGCGTTTGTCCGCGTCTCGCTGGTCGGCATCGAGATCCTGAAGATCGACATCCGTGTCGTGGTCGCCAGCGTCGACACGTATCTGCGCTTCGCGGAGGCGTGCAACCGCCTCGACCTGGAGACCGGCAGCAAGAAGCCGTCGGGCCTGACGGACATCATCGGCGACACGATGGAGTCCGGCGCCCACGGCAAGACCAAGGGCGCGCTCTCCGGCGCGGCGGAGACCATATCGGACGCGTTCTCGCAGGCCCGTGGAGAGAGCCAGAGCGAGTCCCGCCCGCGTCAGCGCCGCACCTCGACCAGCCGCCGTAAGGAGGAGCAGGAGTGAGCACGTACGTCTACGGCATCGCGGATGCCGACCACCCGAGCCTGCCCGACGGCATGGAGGGCATCGGAAGCCCGGCCCTGCCGGTGCGGGTCGTCAAGGGCGGCGGCCTCGCCGCGATCGTGAGCGACGCCCCCGAGAACCTGCGGCCCAAGCGGCGCGACCTCCTCGCCCACCAGAACGTCCTGTCCGAGGCCGGCGGTGGTGGCACCGTCCTGCCGATGCGCTTCGGCAGCGTCGCGCAGGACGACGCGGCGGTCGCGGCCGCCCTGGAGGAGCGGGTCGACCACTACCAGGAGCGCCTTGCCGCCCTGCGTGACCGCGTGGAGTACAACGTCAAGGTCCAGCACGACGAAGAGGCCGTGCTGCGCACCGTGATGGCGGAGAACGACGACGTGCGCGCCCTCGCCGTGCGTAACCGCGACTCCGGCGGCGGCAGCCACGAGGACAAGCTCCGGCTGGGCGAGGCCGTCGCCAAGGCCGTGCAGGCGCGTGAGGCGCAGGACGCCGAGACGGTCCGTACGACGCTGGAGCCGCAGGCCGACGACGTCAGCGCGGGGCCCGGGAGCACCGGCTGGATCGCCAACCTCTCCTTCCTCGTCGACCGCGGCTCCTCGGAGCGGCTGCTCGGCGCGATCGAGGAGATCCGGCAGGCCTCTCCCCACCTCGTCCTACGGGTCAACGGCCCGCTGCCGCCCTACAGCTTCGTGGAGGCGGCCCCGACGGCCTCCACCACGGGGTGAGGCCCCCATGGGGCTGCTGAGCGAGGTGCTGCTGCTTCCGCTGGCGCCGGTCCGGGGCTCCATGTGGGTCCTCGACCAGGTCGTCGCGGAAGCGGAGAAGCAGTACTACGACCCCTCGGCCATCCAGGCCCAACTGGCCGCCCTGGAGAAGCAGTTGGAAGCGGGCGAGATCGACGAGGAGACCTTCGACCGGATGGAGGACGAACTCCTCGACCGGCTTGAGGCCACCCGGAACAGACAGACAGGCGCGTGACGCCGGAACAGCTCTTGGCGTGTGACGCCGGAACAGCTCTAGGCGCGTGCAGCGGATACGTGCAGGAACGGATGACACCATGAACCGAACAGCAGTCGGCCTGGCGGTAGGAGCCGGGTACGTCCTGGGGCGTACCAAGAAGATGAAGCTGGCCTTCGCCGTCGGCACCATGGTCGCCGGCAAGAAGTTGCAGCTGAGCCCCAAGGCCGTCGTGGACCTGGTCCGCACCCAGCTGGACAAGAACCCGCAGTTCCAAGAGCTCGGCGGACAGCTGCGCGACGACTTCCGGGGCGTCGGCAAGGCGGCGACCGGTGCCATCCTCGAACGGCAGATGGAGGGTCTGGCCAACAAGCTGAGCAGCAGCACGGCCGGTGTGCGGGACCGCCTCCAGGGCGGTGGTCGTCCCACCGACGACCATGACGACCACGTCGACCGCGCCAACGACGGTGAGGACGGCGGGGAAGCGGCCGACCGGGACGACGAGGACAGGCAGGCGCGCAACGACGACGAGGGCGACAACCGCCCGGCGCCGCGCAAGCGGGCGCCCGCCAAGAAGTCCGCCCCGGGCGGGCGGCGCACCGGGGAGCAGGGCACCCGGGCCCGTAAGAGCGCCGCCAAGAAGACGTCCAGCGGGGCGAAGAAGGCCACCGGGACCGCCCGGCGGACCCCGCGCAGTGGCGCGAAGGGGGGACAGGACCATGGCTGAGCTGCCCAAGGCGAACCCGCTGAAGGACCTCGCCAAGAGCCAGGCGGCGGACCGCCTGAAGAGTGAGGCGCAGGACTACCTCGCGGCCCAGGCCACGAACCTGCTGACCGGGGTCGGCCGCAAGCTGGGCCAGGCCACCACCAAGCTCAACGGCATAGCCGACGGCAGCAGCCCGGGCTTCGGCAAGATGGCCCTCGAAGGCGGCCGCAAGCTCGCCGAGGGCAAGGGGCCGCTCCGCGCGGCCGTCGAGTCCGGCGCGGGCCACCTGAAGGACAACGTGGTCGACGGGGTGAAGGGGCTGTTCGGCAAGGGCGGCAAGGGCAAGTCCAAGTCCGGCGCCGGCAAGAAGCCGACCGTCATCCTGGAGAGCATCGACGTCGGCGTGGACGTGCGCACCGCCTACGACCAGTGGACGCAGTACCAGGAGTTCTCGACCTTCGCGCGCGGCGTGAAGAACGCCAACCGCGCGGACGACGTCACCTCCGACTGGCAGATGAAGATCTTCTGGTCCAGCCGCAGCTGGAAGGCGCACACCACGGAACAGGTGCCTGACCAGCGGATCAGCTGGAGCTCCGAAGGGGCGAAGGGCACCACGAAGGGTGTCATCACCTTCCATGAGCTGGGCGACAACCTCACCCGGGTCCTGCTCGTCATCGAGTACTACCCGAAGGGCCTCTTCGAGAAGACCGGCAACATCTGGCGGGCCCAGGGCCGGCGCGCCCGGCTCGACCTGAAGCACTTCGCGCGCTTCATCTCGATGAAGGGCGAGGCGACCGACGGCTGGCGCGGGGAGATCCGCGACGGCGAGGTGGTCCGCAGCCACGAGGACGCCGTGGCGGAGGAGGAAGAGGAGCGCTCGCAGGACCAGAGCGAGGAGTCCGCCGAGGACGAGTCGGGCGAGGACGAGTCGGGTGAGGACGCGTACGAGGACGAGGCTGACGAGGCGGACGAGGCCTACGACGACGAGGCGGACGACGAGGCCGACGACCGGCCCGAGGACGCCGAGGACGGCGAGTACCTCGACGACGACGAGGCCGAGGAAGCCGAGGAAGAGGACGAGCCCGAGGCCCGCACCGACGAGGACGAGGACGTCGAGTACGCCGACGAGGACGAGCCCGAGGACGCCGAGTACGTCGAGGATGAGGACGTCCCGGCGGACGAGGCCGACGAGGGCTACGACGAGGCCGAGGAGGCCGACGAGCCCGAGCGTGAGCGTGAACACGCGCCCGCGCGGAGCCGCTGATGAGCACCGCCAGCGGGTTCCCCGACTCCCCCCTGGGCGGGGGGAGTTCGGGGGCGAACCTCGCCGACATCCTGGAGCGGGTCCTCGACAAGGGCATCGTGATCGCGGGTGACATCCGCATCAATCTGCTCGACATCGAACTGCTCACCATCAAGCTGCGCCTCATCGTCGCCTCGATCGACAAGGCGAAGGAGATGGGCATCGACTGGTGGGAGGACGACCCGTCCCTGTCCTCCGGCGCCCGGCGCAAGGAACTCGCGCGTGAGAACGCCGAGTTGCGGGAGCGCCTCGCCGCACTGGAAGGCGGCGGCACCACCTCCGAGGCGCTTGAGGCGCCCCGCGAGAAGGAGTCGCGTCATGACTGAACTGCGGTACGTCTACGCGGTCTGCGACGCCCTGGACGCCCCGCTCGCGGCGGAGCCGGCCGGTGTCGGGGGCGCCACGCCCCGCCGGATCGACCACGCGGGCCTGACCGCGGTCGTCAGCGAGGTGCCCGCCGGGCAGTTCTCCGAGGGCGCCCTGCGCCGGAACCTGGAGAACCTCGACTGGCTCGCCGGCACGGCCCGCGCCCACCAGGACGTCATCGCCGCGCTCGCCGCGGTCACCAGCCCGCTGCCGCTGCGGCTGGCCACCGTGTTCCGCGACGACGACGGCGTCCGCGCCATGCTGGAGGAGCAGCAGGAGCGCTTCCGCACGTCGCTGGCGCGGATCGCGGACCGGGTCGAGTGGGGCGTCAAGGTCTTCGTCGAGGACCAGCCGGCGCAGTCCGCTCCCACGCCGGGCGCCGAGCAGCGCGAGCGCGTCTCCGCGCAGTCGCTCGGCGCCGGCTCCGGCCGCGACTACCTGCGCCGCCGCCGGGCCGAGCGGGAGGGCCGCGACCAGGTCTGGCGCCAGGCGGAGACCTTCGCGCAGAGCCTGCACGACCGGCTCTGCGCAGGCAGCGCGGAGACCCGCATCCATCCGCCGCAGAACCCGGAACTGGCGAAGAGCTCAGGGCGCAACGTGCTCAACGGCGCGTATCTGGTGGACCGTTCGGCGTCGGAGGCCTTCGTGGAACTCGTCGACGCGACCAAGGACGGACAGCCCGGCCTGCGGGTGGAGCTGACCGGGCCCTGGGCCGCGTACTCCTTCTCCGCGCCGCCGGAGGAGCGCGAGGACGCGGCGAGCCCCGCGGTGGGTGACGCGTCATGACCGTCATCGAACGGCGTGAGGTGGCCCTCGTGGACCTCCTGGACCGGCTGCTCGCCGGGGGAGTGGTCCTCGCGGGCGACGTCACGCTGCGCATCGCGGACGTGGATCTGGTCCGGATCGACCTGAACGCCCTGATCAGCTCCGTCAACGAGAACGTCCCCTCTCCGTTCGAGGACCTGATGTGAGCACGCACGACGACACGCACCAGAGCGGCGCGCAACCGGAGCACACCGGCCGGGACACCTGCTCGGCCTGTGGCGGCCACGCCGCCGCGCCCCAGGTCGAGAAGGGGCGCGGCCGCATCCAGATCGAGCCCGACACGGTCGAGCGGGACCTGATGAAGCTGGTCCTGACCATCGTCGAACTGCTGCGGCAGCTGATGGAGCGCCAGGCGCTGCGCCGGTTCGACACCGGCGACCTGTCGGAGGAACAGGAGGACCGCATCGGCCTCACGCTGATGCTCCTGGAGGACCGGATGGCGGAGCTGCGCGAGCGCTACGACCTCGCGCCCGAGGACCTCAACATCGACCTCGGGCCGCTGGGGCCGCTCCTGCCGCGCTGAGACCGGCCACCGCATCGGCCCCCGCGGCCCCGCAGGCACCCTCCTGCGCGGCCGCGGGGGCCGATGCGCGTCGAGTTCACCCGATCGGCGTGCTTGTTCGCGGGCCGGCGGGTTACCCGCTGTCCATGGGCAAGCGAACAGAACTTGGAGACGACCACGACGAGCGGCCCGACGCCGACCGGTTCGGCCCGGACGAGCAGGTCGAGCGGCGGGCCCCGGACACCCCGACCGAGCTGCCGAAGCGGTCGTGGAAAGCGGTGCTCAAGGGCAGCCTGAAGGAGTTCCAGGACGACGAGCTGACCGACCGCGCCGCCGCCCTGACCTACTACGGGGTGCTGTCGCTCTTCCCGGCGCTCCTTGTCCTGGTCTCCCTCCTCGGCATCACGGGCAAGTCCACCTCCGACAAGGTGCTGGACAATCTGCAGCAGGTGGCGCCCGGTTCGGTGCGCGACATCATCACGCAGGCCGTGAAGCAGTTGCAGGGCACCGGGGGCACCGGCTCGGTGGTCGCGATCGTCGGCCTGGTGCTGGCGGTGTGGTCGGCCTCCGGCTACGTGGCGGCGTTCATCCGCTCGGCCAACGCCGTCTACGACATGCCCGAGGGGCGCCCCGTGTGGAAGGTCCTGCCGATCCGGGTGGGCGTGACGGTGGTCCTGATGATCCTCGCGGTGGCCAGTTCCCTGATCGTGGTCTTCACCGGCGGTCTGGCCCGGCAGGCCGGGGACATGCTGGGCATCGGGGACAGCGCGCTGACGGTCTGGTCGATCGCCAAGTGGCCGGTCCTGGTCGTGCTGGTCACCAGCATGATCGCGATCCTCTACTGGGCCACGCCGAACGCCAAGGTCAAGGGATTCCGGTGGATCACGCCGGGCAGCCTGCTCGCGCTGGTGGTCTGGCTGCTGGCCTCCTTGGGCTTCGCGTTCTACGTCGCCAACTTCGCCTCGTACAACAAGACCTACGGGACGATGGCCGGCGTCATCGTCTTCCTCGTCTGGCTGTGGGTGAGCAACCTGGCCATCCTGCTGGGCCTGGAGTTCGACGCCGAGACCGTCCGCCAGCGCGCCATCGCCGGCGGCCACCCGCCCGAGGCCGAGCCCTACACCGAGCCCCGCGACACCCGCGCCTGGGACGAGCAGGACAAGCGCCGCCTGGGCGAGAACTGACGGCGACGGCACGGGCACGGCACGGGACATCCGGACCGAAGAGGACACAACGCCCCGGTCCTTTTGGATCAACCTCCAAGATCCATAGGTAAGTTCAACTGGCATCTTTCACGGCCGGGCGGCGGCGACCATAGTGAGGCGGCGCGGAAGTTGGTTTCCGCATCGCAGAACTACCGTCTCGTAGGAGTGCCCGTGCCGCACGCCACCGGAAATCCCGTCCGACGCGCAGGACGTTTCCTGCGCACCAGTCTGTTCGCACAAGTTCTGTTCGCGCTGCTCCTCGGAGTCCTGGTAGGACGCGTGTGGCCGGACATCGGATCATCTCTGCAACCGCTCGGCGACGGCTTCGTCCGGCTCATCAAGGCGATGATCGCCCCGCTCGTCTTCTGTGTCGTCGTCGCGGGCATCACCAAGGCCGGCGACCTCAAGGCCTTCGGCCGGATCGGGCTGAAGGCGCTGATCTGGTTCGAGGTCGCCACCAGCGTCGCCCTCGTCGTGGGGCTGCTCGCCGGCAACCTCCTGGCGCCCGGCGCCGGCATGAACGTCGACCCCGCCACGCTCGACCAGGGCGCGGTGGACGACGCCACCGGCGGCGGCCACCTGCCCTCCACGGCGCAGTTCATCCTGGAGTCGCTCCCCGACAGCGCGGTCGGCGCCTTCGCCGAGAACTCCCTGCTCCAGGTCCTCGTCCTGGCCTGCCTCGTCGGCGCCGCGCTGCTGCACCTGGGGCAGCGCAAGGTGCCGCAGATCCTGCCCTTCATCGAGCAGGCCCAGGACGTCGTCTTCACCATCGTCGGCTACATCATGAAGCTCGCCCCGCTCGCGGTCTTCGGAGCCACCGCCCACCTCGTCGGAGAGTACGGCGTCGGTGCGATGTCGACGTACGGGAAGCTGATCGCCGTCTGCTACGGGGTCGCCCTGGCCTTCCTGGCCCTGCTCGGGCTCGCCCTCAAGGCCGTCACCGGGCTCAGCCTGTGGAAGTTCGTCCGCTACACCCGCGAGGAACTGCTCCTGGCCCTCGGCACCGGCTCCAGCGAGACGGTCATGCCGCGCATGATGCAGAAGCTGCGCGCGGCCGGGTGCCGGGACGACGCGGTCGGCCTCGTCCTGCCGACCGGCTACTCCTTCAACCTCGACGGCGCCTCCATCTACCTCTCCATCGGCACCCTCTTCATCGCCCAGGCGATCGGTGTCGACCTGAGCCTCGGCCAGCAGATCACGGTCGTCCTGATCCTCATGCTGACCAGCAAGGGCATGGCGGGCGTGCCGGGCTCGGCGTTCCTCGCGCTCTCCGCGACCGCCTCCGCGCTCGGGGTGATCCCCGCAGCGGCGGTCGCCCTGCTCCTCGGCGTCGACCGGATCATGGACTCGATGCGCGTCGCCACCAACCTGCTCGGCAACTGCGTCGCGGTCTTCGCCGTCTCCCGCTGGGAGGGCGCCCTGGACCGCGTGACGGCCAAACGCGTCCTGAACGGCGAGGAACCGGCGGCGGCCCCGCACCGTGACCCCGCCAAGGACACCGAGGCCGTGCACGGCGCGCCCTGACCCGCACGCCTGACCGCACCGGCCGGCGGCGCACCCGATCCCGCTCGGGGGCGCGCCGCCGGCCCGGCACCGACGCGGCCGTGGTGCGTACGCCGGGCCGGCCCCGCGAGGCCGTGGTGCGTACGCCGGGCTGCCCCTCGCGGCCGTGGTGCGTACGCCGGGCGCGCACGCCCCGCGTACGCTCGTGCCCGTGCCCGACTCCCCACCGCACCGCGTCGCCGTCCTGGTCAGCGAGGGCGCCAAGCCGCTCGACGTCGGCATCCCCGCCCAGGTGTTCACCACCCGCGCGAGCATGCCGTACGAGGTACGGGTGTGCGGGGCGGCGCCCGGTCCGGTGACCGGCGGGGACGGACTGTCGTACGTCGTCGCGCACGGGCTCGAGGCGCTCGCCTGGGCCGACGTCGTCTTCGTCCCCGGCTACCGCCACCCGGACCGCGACGACCCGCCGCGGACCGTCATCGACGCGCTGACCGCCGCCCACCAGCGGGGCGCACGCCTCGCCGCCATCTCCACGGGCGCCTTCGCGCTCGCCGCCACCGGACTGCTCGACGGCCGGCGCGCCACCACCCACTGGCACTACACCAAGGCCCTCGCCGCGAAGCATCCGCGGGTGCGCGTCGACGAGAACGTGCTCTTCGTCGACGAGGGCTCCGTGCTGACCTCGGCGGGGGCGGCCTCCGGCATCGACCTGTGCCTGCACATCCTCCGCGGCGACCTCGGCGTGGCCGCCGCGAACCACGCGGCCAGACGCCTGGTGGCGGCCCCGTACCGCAGCGGCGGCCAGGCCCAGTACGTGCCGCGCAGCGTCCCCGAACCGCTCGGCGAGCGGTTCGCCGCCACCCGCGAGTGGGCGCTGCACCGCCTCGGTGAGCCGCTCACCCTGGAGGCCCTCGCGGAGCACGCGGCGGTCTCGCCCCGCACGTTCTCGCGGCGCTTCGCCGACGACACCGGCTACACGCCGATGCAGTGGGTGATGCGGGCCCGCGTCGACGTGGCGCGCGAGCTGCTGGAGCGGTCCCAGCGGGGCGTCGAGCAGATCGCCGCCGACGTCGGACTCGGTACCGGCGCCAATCTGCGCCTGCATTTCCAGCGCGTCCTGGGCACGACGCCGAGCGAGTACCGGCGCACCTTCGCCCGGCGCGACCAGCCGCGCTGAGCCCGGCGTAAGACCGTGGCGGGATCCTTGCGGACCATGGCGTTCGTGCCGCTGTCACCGGTCGGTGCCGCGCGCGAGTCTGGGGGCGAAGAAAGAAGGGACCTTCCTCATGACGCGTATCGCCATCAATGGTTTCGGCCGCATCGGACGCAACGTGCTGCGCGCGCTGCTCGAACGGGACAGCGACCTCGACGTCGTCGCCGTCAACGACCTCACCGAGCCCGCCGCCCTCGCGCGGCTGCTCGCCTTCGACTCGACGGCCGGCCGCCTCGGCCGGCCGGTGAGCGTCGACGGCAACGTCCTGGTCGTCGACGGCCGCCGCATCACCGTGCTCGCCGAGCGGGAGCCGGCCCAGCTGCCCTGGGCGGAGCTGGGCGTCGACATCGTCCTGGAGTCGACGGGCCGCTTCACGTCGGCCGAGGCCGCCCGCGCGCACCTGGCCGCCGGGGCGAAGAAGGTGCTGGTCTCCGCGCCCTCCGACGGCGCCGACGTCACCCTCGCCTACGGCGTGAACACCGGCGCGTACGACGCCGGACTGCACACCGTCGTCTCGAACGCCTCCTGCACCACCAACGCGCTCGCCCCGCTCGCCGCCGTCCTCGACGAACTCGCGGGCATCGAGCACGGGTTCATGACGACGGTGCACGCCTACACGCAGGAGCAGAACCTCCAGGACGGCCCGCACCGCGACGCCCGCCGGGCCCGCGCCGCCGCCGTCAACATCGCGCCGACCACGACCGGCGCCGCGAAGGCGATCGGCCGCGTGCTGCCGAACCTGGACGGGAAGCTGTCCGGCGACTCGATCCGGGTACCGGTCCCGGTTGGCTCGATCGTCGAGCTGAACACGACCGTCGCCCGCGACGTGACGCGCGAGGACGTGCTGGCCGCCTACCGGGCCGCCGCGCAGGGCCCGATGGCCGGGGTCCTGGAGTACTCCGAGGACGCCCTCGTCTCCTCCGACATCACGGGCAACCCGGCGTCGGCGGTCTTCGACTCCGAGCTGACCCGGGTCGACGGCCGGCACATCAAGGTGGTCGCGTGGTACGACAACGAATGGGGCTTCTCGAACCGGGTGATCGACACGCTGCAACTGCTCGCCGGCCACTGAGGGTTCGCTTGTTTGTGCGGGCCGAATGCGGCTAATCGCAGACCATGGCTACTCAACGAGACAACGAGAACCGGACGAAGACGGCGCGCAAGACGGCGACCGGAGCGGCGGGCACCACCGCAGCGAAGGCGAAGAGCGCGGGTGAGAAGGCAGGGGGCGCCGCCGAGTCGGCGGGCTCCGGCGCCGCCCGGGCCGCGACCGGCGCCGGGCAGGCCGCGGGCCGCGCCGCGCAGTCCACGGGCGCCGCGCTGAACAGCGCGCGCGAGGGCGTGACGGCCGCGGCGGGACAGGTCGCCTCGGTGGCCACGACCGCGTGGACCGTCCTGAAGAACCGCAAGATGATCGCGGCCGGCGCGACGGTCGGGGCCACCGCCCTGACCGCTGCCTCCTACGCGGCCGGACGCCGCGCCGAGCGTGGCAGCCAGGGTCCGCTGACCCGGCTGACGGGCGGCCGGGTCTGACCGGCCGCGGTCATGACGCCGCGTCAGGTCCCCGGCCCCGTGCCGGGGACCCGTTGCGCGGTGCCCACGCCGTCGAGGCTCACGCGAGCGGGCGCCGCCTGCCGCGCAGCCGCCGGCGGATGACCAGGGGGATGCAGGACAGCACCACGAGCGCCGCCGCGGCACCGAGATGCCGCGTGAGTCCCGGCCCGGCATCCGGAGTTCCGGACGAGACCGGCGTGGCGGCCACCAACTTGTGCGCGGTCAGGTGCTGTTGGGGGCCGGCGTTGTGCACGGCGCGCGGCGGCTTCGCGGCGAAGCCCCAGTCGAGCAGGGCTCGGGCCTCCTCGTAGACCGCGTTGAACGATTCCTTCTGCGGGTTCATCACCGTGACCAGAACCGTGCGGCCCTCGCGGGTGGCGGCGGTCACGAGCGTGGTGCCCGCCTGCGACGTGTAACCGTTCTTCACGCCGATGAGCCCCGGGTACGGCCGCACACCGTGGGAGCCCACCAACAGGCGGTTGGTGTTCTGGATCCCGAACGCCTTCGGGCCCCCGGCCGCCGGGAACCGGGCCCACTTGGTCCCCATGTAGCGCCGGAAGTCGGAGTTCTTGAACCCTTCGCGGGCGATGAGCGCCAGATCGTGCGCCGAGGAGAACTGTCCGGGCGTGTCGAACCCGTCCGGTGACCGCACCTGCGTGTCGCGGGCGCCGATCCGCTCCGCCGTAGCCTGCATCTGCGTGAGGGTGCGCGGCAGCCCGCCGTTCATCCGCGCGAGGGTGTGCACGGCGTCGTTGCCCGAGCTGAGGAAGACCCCCCGCCACAGGTCGGCGACCGTGTACCGGCTTCCCTCGTCGACCCCGACCAGGCTGCTGCCCGCGGCCACCTGCGCCAGATCCGCGTGCGTGGCCTGGTGCACGGTGTCCTGGCGTAACTTCGGCAGCAGCGTCAGGGCGAACAGCGTCTTGAGCGTGCTCGCCGGTGGCAGCCTGCGGTGCGGCGCCCGCGCGGCCAGCACGGTGCCGGAGTCCGCGTCCATGACCTCCCAGGCCAGCGCCGACAGGGACGGCACGGCGGGCGGGGCCTGAGCGGTGGCCGCGGCCGGGGCCGGCCCGGCCAGCACCCCGACCGCGGCCACCGCGCACAGCCCTGAGGCCGTCCATGCCCTCCACGCCCCGCGCGCCTTGCTCGTACCGGGGCCAGCGCCCACACGTTTCGCCATGCCGGAAACGTAAGGAGCGTGACCGTGGGCGCGCGCTCCGCTTACGCCAAGTGGTCCAGGTGCGCCGGACGGGGGAGAGAACTAGCCTTTTCGGGCGACAGTTGACCCCTGAGCACTCCCGCTCCGCGCCCGCTCCCTCGCTCCGAGTGACGTCCGCGGCGTCCGTACGCTGGAAAGACCCGATGGTGGAGGTGGAGCGCCATGACGGCTCGGACACGACTGCTGAACCGGCTCCCACATGCGTACCGCGACCGGCTGATGGCCCTGGCGGAGGAAGTCTCCTTCCCGCAGGACACCCGGATCTTCGAGGAGGGGGACCGGGCCGACCGGTTCTTCATCATCCGGACGGGCATGGTCACGCTCGACGTGCGGATCTCCGACCGGACCACCCTGCCGATCGATCCGCTCGGCCCGGGTGACCTGCTCGGCTGGTCCTGGCTGTTCCCGCCCTACGAGTGGGACTTCGGCGCCGAGGCGTTCAGCCCGGTGCGTGCCTACGCGTTCGACGCCGGAGCGGTCCGCGGTCTCTGCGATCTGGAGCCCGCCCTCGGCATGACCCTGCTGCACGGCGTGGCCGAGGTGATGGCACACCGCCTGGAGTCGTCCCGCACGAAACTGGTCGAGGCGCACCGCATGCACGGTTATCCGTAGGCGTGGGCGGTGGTCGTGGGCGTGCGGCTGCCCGCGGCGCCGGGCGGGGGAGAGAGCGGGAGCGGGTTGACCTGATCACCCGTGCGCGTCCGTCCGTCACCCACCTCGACGCCCCGGGAGGCGGCGCGCCCTCCCAGGGGGTTGGCTCGACGGGGAACGCCGTCCGTGGCCGCCAGTGCCGGCCCGTCCAGAGGGGCCCTCATGCGCCGCACCACCTCCTGGCCGACCTCCGCCGTCGCCACCGCCGTCCTCGCCCTCGCCGTCACACCGGTGTGCGTCCCCGCGGCCGCCTGGGCGGACGGGGACGACCCGGCTTCGGACGCACGCTCGGTGTCGGTCCAGCGCGCGGGGGCGCCTGCGCGTCCGGCGGGCGACGCCGTCGGTGGGGGTGACGCCGTGGGCGAGGGTGATACTGCCGAGGGCGCTGGAGGTGTCCCGGACGGTGAGCTGGTGCCGGACGGGGAGCCCGTGCCCGAAGCCGACGACACGGCGGCGGAGGATCTCGGGGGTGAGGAGGACCTCCCCGCGAAGGAAGAGGGCACGGCGGACGGCGACTCCCCGTCCGACAGCTGGGCTCCGGACGGCCTCGACGCCGAGTCGGCGGGGGAGGGCCTCGAACTGACCCCGGCCGAGGCCCGCCCCGGCACCACCGTCACCGCGAACACCACCGCCTGCGGCGAGGACCGGCGCGCCACCGGGGACGCCGACAGCGTGGGCGCGGGTGACTTCCCGCTGGAGAAGGGCACGCACGACGGTGACCTCGTCGGCCGCTTCGTCGTACCGGCCGGGGCGCGGCCGGGCACCTACACGACGACGGTGAGCTGCGAGAACGGCACCGAGGAACGCGCTGAGCTCAGGGTGGTCGAGGAGGGCGGTACCGAGCTGCACGGTGTGCACGCCGGGGACGGCGGCTCGCTGGGCGGCTTCAGCACGGCGCAGCTCGTCCTGGGCTGGCTGCTGATCACGGGTTCGGCAGGAACGGCCGCCTACTACGTACGCCGCCGCCACCAGGACGGCTGGCCGTGACCGAGGGACCCGGCACGCAGACCACGAAAGGCGCCGTGGCACTCAGTTCCCCTAGTTGAGGGTACATGGTGCCATGAGGGCTCGCGCAGTGTTACGTTCCGGGCATGAGCGAGGCGCGCGAGGTCGACGGGGCACCGAAGAAGGCACTCATGCGGGAGGTGCTGGCCGAGGCGGCGTTCCAGCTCTTCATCGACCACGGGTTCGAGCGGACGACCGTGGACGACATCGTGGCGCGGGCCGGGGTCGGCCGGCGCTCCTTCTTCCGGTACTTCCCGTCCAAGGAGGACGCGGTCTTCCCGGACCACGAGCGCTGCCTGGCCGACATGACCGCGTTCCTCGACGCCGCGAGCGACGGGCGGGACGCCGTCGACGTGGTGTGCGACGGTGCGCGGATCGTCCTGCGGATGTACGCCGCGAACCCCGAGTTCTCCGTCCAGCGCTACCGGTTGACGCGGGAGGTGCCCGGCCTGCGGACCTACGAGCTCTCCGTCGTGCGGCGCTACGAGCGGACCCTGGCCGGCTATCTGCGGCGGCGCTGGGACGGTGCCGCGGACGGCCCCCTGCGGGCCGAGGTCGTGGCGGCCTCGGTGGTCGCCGCGCACAACAACGGTCTGCGTTCGTGGCTGCGGTCGGGCGGCGAGGGTGACGCCGAGGAGGCCGTGGGCCACGCCTTCGATCTCGTACGGCAGGTGTGGGGCGGGGCGGGCGGATCACCCTCGGCGGGCGCGGACGAGGAGGTCGTGGTGATGGTCGCGGCCAAGGGGGCGCCCATGTGGCGCGTCATCCAGCAGGTCGAATCCGCGCTGCGGAACGACTGACCGCTCCCCGGGGTGCCGCCCGTGGGGTACTCAGTATCTTTACGGTCGGCACTGAGTGTCATACGCTGCCGGAGTGCCGCGGCGGCAGCCCGGCGCGCGGCGGACGAGCGCGGGGAGACCGAGTGATGTCAGCGATATCCGGGACGGTTATGGGCGGCGCCGGCGTCATGGCGCCCGCGCCGGAGGCCGGGGCGGGCTTCGCGCACCAGCGGTGCCGTTGGTGCGGGACGGCGTCGTTCCGGCGGCTGCTGTGTCCGGTCTGCGCGTCGAGCGACCTGACGACGGAGCACAGCACCGGCCCCGGCATCGTGGTGCAGTCCCGGGTCGTTCACCGCGGCTCCGGGGTGGCCCGCAACGAATCGCTGGTCCGCTTCCCCGAGGACTTCGTCGTGCCCTGCCGGATCGTCGGCACCGCCCCGCACATGGTGTGGGTCGGAGCCACGGTGCGCCCCGCGCGGGGCGCGAACGCCGGCGCCGGCTCGGGCGAGGTCGTCTTCGAACTGTGCGACCACGCCGGGGAGGACGACCTGCGCTGAGCGCGCGGGCCCCCGGTCGGCGCCGTGGTCCGCCCGTCCCGGGCCGTCAGCCGGCGGCCGCCTCCCGCTCGATCCGGTCGAACTGCGCGCCCATCGCCGTGGCCAGCGCCTGTGCCGCCGACAGTGGGCGGACCATCACCATGAAGTCGTCGATCAGGCCGTCCTCGTCGACGTGCAGGAAGTCGCAGCCGGTGATCTGCCGGTCGCCGACCCGCGCCTCGAAGACCAGCGCGTGATCGCGCCCGTCGCCGCCCTCGATCTCGCGCACGTAGCGGAAGTCCTCGAAGACCCGCGTGGCCGCGCGCAGGATCGCCGCCGTGATCGCCTTGCCGGGGTACGGCTTGAACACGACCGGGCTCGTGAACCGCACGTTCTCCGACAGCAGCGCTTCGACCGCCGCCAGATCGCCCTTCTCCACCGCCGCGCGGAAGGGATGCATGGACGCTACCTCGTTCTCCATAGTCAACTATTTGAATAGGTGCGGAGGAGAATAATCGTCCCGCGATAAGGTGTCCACATGTCTCTCAAGTACGCCGTGCTGGCCGCCCTGTTGGAGGGCGAGGCGTCCGGGTACGACCTGGCCAAGATCTTCGACGTCTCGGTGTCGAACTTCTGGGCCGCGACGCCGCAGCAGCTCTACCGCGAGCTCGACCGGCTGGCCGCACAGGGACTGATCGACGCGCGGGTCGTGCCGCAGGAACGCCGGCCGAACAAGCGGATGTTCACGCTGTCCGCGGCGGGCGGCGCCGACCTCGCCGCCTTCACGGCGAAGCAGCCGAAGCCGATGGCGATGCGCGACGAGCTGATGGTGAAGGTGCAGGCCGTCGACGTCGGCGATCTCGCGGCGGTGCGCGCGCACGTCGAGGAGCGGATGGCGTGGGCGTGCGGCAAGCTCGCCCGGTACGAGCGGGTGCGCCGACATCTGCTCGGCGGCCTCGGCGAGGAGGAGTTCCTCGCCGAGGGGGAGCGCGTCGGCCCGTACCTCACGCTGCTGGGCGGCATCGCGCTGGAGCAGGAGTACCTGCGCTGGGGGCGGCGCGTCCTCGACGTCCTGGAGCGCCGGGCCTGCCGCGCGGCGGACCCGGAGGGCGCCGAACTTCCGCGCGCCTCACGGCTGTCGGCGGAGGCACCGGCGGATGAGCGGACGGCCGACACGGGAAGAAGCGTGGGCCGCCGGGGGTGGTCCTCCAGGTGAATCGTGCGCGAGGATAAGGGCATGACCGCGGCCCAGCGCGCCATGACCGAACTCGGTACATGGCCGAACCTGGTAAGTGGCCCGCCCCGGTGCTCGGTTGGGCACGCCTTCGGTGCGGCAGGCCACGAACTCATCCACTTCCACGCCGACGACTCCGCCGATCTGTACCTCACCTCGACGGCGGTCCAACGGCTCCTGCCGCAACTGCGGCACAACAGCGCGATCCGCGTCCACCCCGGCGCGTCCTGGATCACCGTGCTGCTGGAGTGCGACACCGATGTGGCGCTGCTGCTCAGCCTGGTGAGCGTCGCCCTGAAGGAACACGACGCGCACGCCTGTCCCTCGCCGCCCTGCGACTGGGAGCGCCCCCGCGCCTCGTAGGACGGCCCGCGATATCGCCCTGGGCGAAGCCGGGCCGCCGGGCGGGGCCCCCGTCGTAGTCTGAGCCGATGAGCAGCCACGAGACCTCCAGGCCCCGTTCCGCCGCCGCGCTGGAGCCGCTGTGGCGGCACGTCGTCGGGGACGTGCTGCGGCGCCGGCGCCGGGCTCAGGGGCGGACCTTGCAGGACGTGGCCGACGTCGCGGGCATCTCGATGCCCTACCTCTCCGAGGTGGAGCGGGGCCGCAAGGAGGCGTCCTCGGAGATGCTCGCCGCCGCGGCCGGTGCGCTCGGCCTCGGGCTCGTCGACGTACTGGCGCTCGCGCACGGGGAGCTGGCGCGGGCCGCCCGGCTCCGCGGGCCGGTCTCCGTCGCGGCCACCACGACGCTCGGCGCGGGCGGGGGAGCGGCGCGGGGCCGCGGCACGATGTGCCTGGCCGCCTGAGCCGGGCTCCGGCCCGGTTCGTTCAGCGCGCGTCGTCGACGAGATGGCGCGCGAGCACCGGCACATGGCTGTGTTCCACGTCCTTCACCGACGTCACCAGCGTGACGGGACCCCGTCGGGCCAGGGCGCGTACGTGCGTGACGAGGGCGGCGCGGTCCGGCGCGGCCAGCTCCGCGTCGTAGCGCTCGGCGAACGCCTCGTACCGACCTTCCCGGTCCTCGTGGTACCAGGAGCGCAGCTCCCTGGAAGGGGCGATGTCCTTGAGCCACTCGTCGACGGCGGCCCGCTCCTTGGAGATCCCGCGGGGCCACAGGCGGTCGACCAGCAGGCGGGTGCCGTCGGCCGGGGCGGGCGGGTCGTAGACGCGCCGGGTCCGGAACCGTCCCCGTGCTGTGTCGGCGGTCATGAGCCCATTGTGCGGCTCCTCGTGCCGTTCCTGCGAGCCGCCTCGATGTCACCCGTTCGGCCTAGTCCCGCTGGCGGGCGCCACGCCGCAGTGCGAACAGTCGGACATGACCCACGCACCGTTCGAACCTCAGAGCCCACATCGGAGCACCGAACAGGGGCAGGAGCAGGAGCAGAGGCGGGAGGCGCCGCGCCGCGCCGAAGGCCCGCTCGGCAGGCTCGCCGAGGCCGCCTGGCAGGCGGTGCTGCTCGCGGGTGTCGCCGCGCTGATCCTCGGCGTGCTCGTGCTCGTCTGGCCGGGTGCCTCGCTGTGGGCGGCCGGCATCCTGTTCGGCCTCTACCTCGTGGTCAGCGGCGCCTTCCAGCTGGTCACGGCGGTCGGCACGCACGTGACGACGGGGCTGCGCGTGATGGCGTTCATCAGCGGCGCCGTCTCGATCCTGCTCGGTCTGTTCTGCTTCCGCGGCTCGATGCAGTCGATCCTGCTGCTCGCCCTGTGGATCGGCATCGGCTGGCTGTTCCGCGGCATCACCCAGACCGCCGCCGCCGCGTCCGACCCGGCGATGCCCGCGCGCGGCTGGCAGATCTTCCTCGGGATCGTCAGTGCCATGGCCGGCATCGTGCTCATCGTCTCGCCGTTCGAGTCGGTCGCCGTCCTCACCCTCGTCGGCGGCTGCTGGCTGGTGGCGATGGGCGTCGTGGAGATCGTCGAGGCGTTCATGCTGCGCAGCCGGGGCAAGAAGCTGCCGCACGGCGTGTGAGCCGGACCGGACGACTGCGCCCCGCGCTCCCCTGAGGAGCGCGGGGCGCAGTGCTGTCCGCGGCCGAGCGGGTCAGACGCCGACGGCCTCCTCCAGCTCCTCCTTGACGGTCTCGTCCGCGGCATCGCCCGAGGTGGGGGCCGGAGTCCCGGTCGGAGCGGGGGCCGGGGCGAGCGCGCGCCGCCGCCGGCGTTCGGCCGCCGCCGCCACCGCGAGGACGACCGCGCCCACCGCGAGCCACGCCACCAGCGTGCCGACGTAGCGGCCCAGGCCGTAGTGGTCGAAGTAGAGGAGGCTGCGGGCGCCCTCGACGAAGCCGGCGCCGTTCCAGAAGGCGTGCAGGCTGCCGAAGAAGCCGTTCTGCAACTCGGGGCGGAAGACCCCGCCGGAGCTGGTGAAGTTGAGCATGACGAACAGCACCATCACGCCGAGCGTCGTCCACCGCTTCAGGAACGTGTGCAGACCGACGCCGATCAGCAGGATGCCCGCCGAGTACACCCACGCCAGGCCCCACACCCCCCACAGGCCGCTGTGCGCGAGGTGGAAGACCGGCCCCGCGAACGCCGCGCCGATCAGGGCGACCACGGCGGAGACGCCGACCGCGAGGAGCGCCCGCACCCGCATCCGCAGCGCGGCGCCCGCACCCCCGAGCACCGCCACCGAGGCGTACGAGCCGATGCTCACCGCGACGAGCAGGAAGAAGAGCCCCTGTCCCGTGGGGTCGTCGGAGACGGTCGGCGCCACGTCCGTGACCGTCAGCGGCTTGCCCTGCTCCGCGGCGACGGGCGTGAAGATCTTCTGTACGACGGAGACGGTGGTGTCCGAGCCCGCGGAGGCCACGATCAGCTCCGGCGGCTCGGCGCCGAGCACGTACGCGCCGTCGATGTGCCGGGTCCGCAACTGGTCGACCGCGGTCGTACGGGCGTCCACCGTGCGGACGTCGAGCGCGTCACCCGCCTTGTCCTTGAGGGTCTGCGCGAAGACCTTCGCCTCGGGCCCCGCGCCGACGACGGCCACCGGCAGGTGGTGCGGCTCGGGCGCGGCGAACGCGCCGAGGTAGGCGAGGCCCATGCCCACGCACATCAGGAGCGGCGTGAGCAGATGGGTCAGGACGTGGCGCAGGGCGGACGGGTGCGCGCCGCCCGCGGGCTCGGCGGCGCCGCCCGCGGGCTCGGACGTGGCGCCGCCGCCCGGGGACCGGTGGGCTCGGTGGTCGGCGGGCATGGGCAGGACCTCCAGGGACGAGACAGTTCGGACCGTGCAGTTGGCTTATACAACTCTTAACCAAGTTGTACTCTACAACCACATGCGGGGTCTCCAGACCTGGGTCCGTGTGAGCATCGCCACCCGGCGGCGGGGAGGGGGTGAGGAGGGCGGCCGGGAAGGCGTCAGGCCGGTCGCGGAAGGGCCTGGTCCGGTAAGTCGGGGGAGGGGGGTGTGGTCCCTTCCTCGTCGCCCTCCTCGCCGCCGTCGGCCTCGTACGTCCGCAGCCGCTCGCGCAAGGCGTGCAGGTGCAGGCTCGTCTCGTACAGATAGCGGACTTTCGTCCGCAGCACCCAGGGCTCGACGGGCTTGACGACGTAGTCCGCGACGCCGAGTTCGAACGCCATGAGGGCGAGCGCGGGGTCCTGCCCCGCGCCGGTGATCATCATGATCGGGATGGACTGAGTCTGCTCCAGGCGCGCCATGTAGTGCGCCACCTCGAAGCCGCTGACGTCGGGCATCAGGAC
Source organism: Streptomyces sp. NPDC049813 (assembly GCF_044465085.1). Taxonomy (NCBI): domain Bacteria; kingdom Bacillati; phylum Actinomycetota; class Actinomycetes; order Kitasatosporales; family Streptomycetaceae; genus Streptomyces; species Streptomyces sp. NPDC049813. The sequence goes on from NZ_JBITLI010000001.1 coordinate 602,837, forward strand.
GTCCAGGAGGACCACCGCGACGCCGCCGCGCAGGACCGCCTTGAGGGCGTCGTCGCCCGTGTTCGCCCGGTCGACCGGGTAGCCGAGGGGGGCGAGGGCGCTCTCCATCGCGAAGAGGGTGTCCTCGCGGTCGTCGACGACCAGGATCCTGGGCCGTGCAGCGGTGGGCATCGCCGTGTGCCTCCCCATGTCGGCATCCAAAGCATATGCCGGAACGGGGGCGGCGGAAGGGGCCCTCAGTCCTCCCCGCGCACCAGATTCCACTCGGGGTCGCGCTCGGCCGTGGGTTCGGCGTCGGCGGACCGGTCCTGGCGGGCAGGCCGGCAGGTGCGGACGCGGCCCCTGACCTCGCGATCGGTCTCCGCCGGGTGCGGAGCGGGCGGCCGGACATCCATGATCGGAACTCTCCTTCGACAGAAACGAACTGATTCGGCTGGTAGACGGCTACCAGATGGTCCTATGCGGTCATTAATGGTCGGCGGCCGGTCGGGATCGCGTAGAAAGACGTCAATCGATGGGTGGATGCGTCTGGTTGCGCACCCGGGTGCACGGCGCAGGGCCTGCGGGAGCCGGGTTGGGAACCGGCCATTCCGTGCGGCGCGGGGCGGTCAGCGTGCCTTGGGCTTCGCCGGCCGCCCGGCACTGCGCAGGCAGAACGGATGCCCGGCGGGGTCGGCGTACAGGCGGGACGTGGTGCGGCCCTGGCTGTCGCGGGTCTCCAGCGGCCGGGCGCCGAGCCCGACGATCTGCCGCTCGACCTCGTCCAGGTGCTCGGCGGCCACGACCAGGTCGAGGTGGGCCTGTTGCGAGTCGTCCGGGCGGGGCCAGCTGGCCGGGGCGGCGTTGAGGTCGCGGCGGAACGCGAGGCGGGTGCCGCCGGCCCCGACGAGCTCGATCCGGCTGTCGCCGCCGGGCGGCTGGATCTCCCCGTCGAGCAGGGCGCGGTAGAACTCGGCGAGCTCCTCCGGCTCCGCGCAGTCGAACACCAGGACAGCGGCTTCCACGTGGCTCATCGAACCTCCCCTGCCGACCGGTGCGGCCGGCGTTCACCTCGCTGCGCGAGTACCCGCGCAGCACACCCCGAACCCGCGGGCCGCGCGGTCACTCCCGCACCCGCAGCGGCACCTCCACGACGTCCAGGAAGACCTGGTCGGCCTCGGGCCACTTGTCCTTGATGGTGTCCTTGATGCGCTCGCTGACCAGCTCCAGGTGCTCGCTGTCGATGCCGGGCACCAGGTCCACGCGGGCCGCGACGAGCGTCGAGTCCATGCCGAGCTGCATCGTGTACAGCGCCGCCACGTAGTCGATCTCCGGCTGCTCCTCCAGGAGTTCGAGGATGTCGTCGCGCAGCTCCGGGTCGACCGCCTCGCCGATCAGCTGCTCGCGGGCGCTCTTGCCGAGGCCGAAGGCGACGTAGACCAGGAGCGCGCCGATGGCCAGGGACGCCGACGCCTCCCAGACGACGTCACCGGTCACCATGTGCAGCACCATGCCGCCCGCGGCCAGCAGCACGCCGAGCACCGCGGTGCTGTCCTCGGCGAGGACCGTGCGCAGCGCCGGGTCGGAGCCGATGCCCTTGCCGGGCTGTGCCCGGACCTGGAGGACGGCGCGGACCAGGGACGCCCCCTCCGCCAGCAGGGCCACGCCGAGCACCACGAGGCCGGCGACGTACCCCGTGGTGGACTCCTGGGTCTCCGGCCCGGTCAGCGCCTCGAACCCCTGGAAGAAGGAGAAGCAGCCGCCCATCACGAAGATGCCGACCGCGGCGAGCAGCGACCAGAAGAACCTCTCCTTGCCGTACCCGAAAGGGTGCTGGCGGTCCGCGGGGCGGCGGCTGCGGTGCAGCGCGGCCAGCAGGAACACCTCGTTGAGGCTGTCCGCCACGGAGTGGGCGGCCTCCGAGAGGAGGGCGGGGGAGCCGGCGATGAGTCCGCCGACGGCCTTCGCCACGGCGATGATCAGATTGGCGCTGAGGGCGACCAGGACCGTCAGGCGGGTCTTGCGGTCCTCCTGCGTCCCGGACTTCTCGGACTCGGTCACGTGTCAACTCGCTAGGTGGCAGGGGTGGTCGGTCATCACGTCGCGGCACCGCGGCGCTGCGGCCGGTGACGAGCGGAGCGCGGTCGCGCTCCGGCACTGCTGCCCAGTAACCGGACCGGCGACGAGGTAAACCACATGTTCATACTGATGAATCCCATGCCTGCGCAGGCATGGATAAATGGACATGGAGACCTGCGCAGGCGTGGAGGGAGGGAAGGGGGCGTGCAGGCGTGGGAAGCGCGCCGGGAGTGACCCCGTGCGCCGCCCGGTGCGGCCGATTTGACCGGCTCTCCGCCGCAGAGCCGGTTTGGTCAGCCACGATCCGGCTACCCGTCGCGCAAGAGGACGTTTCCTGGAAAGGAGCCGGGCCGGTGACCCCCCTGGCGAACCACCCCCACCGCGGCGCCGAGACCACCGAGGCCGCTTCGGCGGCCGAACCGCCCAAGGCCGCCCTCGTCCGTTTCCTGGAGGCCAGGTTCGCCTGCGCGCAGGCCTGCACCGAGAGCGCCCGCGCCGCCGCCGTGCGCGTGAGCGCCCTCGAACCGGCCCCGGGCATTCCGCCGGTCCACGGCCCCGTACGCCCGATGTCGGCCTGGGACGCCGAGGGCCAGGGGCAGCGGCACGGACTGCGGCGGGCCCTGCTGCTCTGTGTCGAGGTCTGCGACGCGACGGCCCGGCTGCTGTCGGGGGAGGGGCATCAGGACGAGTACGGGCTGCGCCTTCAGGTCGAGTGGTGCCGGGCCGTCGTCCTGGAGTGCGCGCACGCCTGCGACGGGCTCCCGGACGCCGCGGACTGCGCCGAACAGTGCCGCGGCTGCGCCCGGGCGTGCACCGACTTCCTGGCGATCCTCGACTGACGGCCGTGCGCCGGGGGCAGTCCCCACCACGCGCACGCCGTTCGGCGGGCGCGTCCCCGGCATTCCCTATTTCTGGAACGAGTTCTACTGTGTGCGCCGTCAAGCCCGCGCCGACGCCGCCCAGTTGACCGCCAGGAGGGGCCGTGCACCTCGCATACACGCCTGAGCAGCAGCAGTTGCGCACCGAACTGCGCGCTTACTTCGCCGAGCTCGTCCCCGACCACGCGTACGCCCGCTATGAGGACCCGGCCGCCCAGAAACGCTTCTACCGGCAGACCGTGCGCCGCCTCGGCGCCGACGGCTGGCTCGGGGTCGGCTGGCCGAAGGAGTACGGCGGCCGCGGCCTGACCCCCATGGAGCAGTTCCTCTTCTTCGACGAGGCCGCCCAGGCGGGCGTCCCGCTGCCCCTGATGGCGCTCAACACCGTCGGCCCCACGATCATGCAGTTCGGCACGGACGAGCAGAAGGAGTTCTTCCTGCCGAAGATCCTCTCCGGCGAGCTCGACTTCGCGATCGGCTACAGCGAACCCGACGCGGGCACCGACCTCGCCGCCCTGCGCACCCGCGCCGTCCGGGACGGCGACGACTACGTCGTGAACGGCCAGAAGATCTGGACGACCAACGGCGACACGGCCGACTGGGTCTGGCTCGCCGTGCGCACCGACCCCGACGCCCCGGCGCACAAGGGCATCACGATGCTCCTCGTGCCGACCTCCGACCCCGGCTACTCCTGCACCCTCATCACCACCCTCGCCTCGCACGACACCACGGCCAGCCACTACGAGAACATCCGCGTCCCGCTCTCGCGCCGGGTCGGCGAGGAGAACAAGGGCTGGCGCCTGATCACCAACCAGCTCAACCACGAACGCGTCACGCTCGCCGCCCACGGCACCATGGCCGTCCGTGCCCTGCACGACGTCCAGCGCTGGGCCATGGAGACCAAGCTCGCCGACGGCCGCCGCGTCATCGACCTGGGCTGGGTCAGGAAGCGGCTCGCCCGGACCCACACCAAGCTCGACGCGATGAAGCTCCTCAACTGGCAGATGGTCAACGCCGTCCAGGAGGGCACCCTCACCCCGCAGGACGCCTCGGCCGTCAAGGTCTACGGCTCCGAGGCCCGCCGCGAGGCCTACGCCTGGCTCATGGAGGTCGTCGCCGCGCCGGGTGCCCTGAAGGAGGGCAGCGCCGGCACGGTGCTCCACGGCGAACTGGAGCGCGGCTACCGCTCGGCCGTCATCTTCACGTTCGGCGGCGGCAACAACGAGATCCAGCGCGAGATCATCTCGTGGATCGGCCTGGGGATGCCGCGGGTGCGCCGCTGACGGGCCGCCCCCGCCACTCGCCGCGTAAGCTGGCAGGACCGGGCGGGGCGGCGGCGGGAGGTGTGGGGTGACGCGGGCGGAAGCGGCGGATCCGGGGCTGTTCGGGCCCGCCTCGGTGACCTGGCAGGTGCACGCCGACCCCATGATGTGGGTGGCCGGGATCCGGGCCCTGTACCTCCAGGCGCTGCACCCGCGCGCGGTCCGCGGCGTCCTGCAGAACTCCGACTTCCGGCGCGACGCCTGGGGCCGCCTGCTGCGCACGGCGAGCTTCGTGGGGACGACGACGTACGGCACCACGGACGCGGCCGAGAAGGCGGGCGCCCGGGTCCGGGGCATCCACCGCCGGCTGTCGGCCACCGACCCCGCCACGGGGGAGCGGTACGGCGTCGACGAACCCGCCCTGCTGCTCTGGGTGCACTGCGCCGAGATCGACTCCTACCTGCACGTCGCCCGCCGGTCGGGCTTCCGGCTGACCGACGCGCAGGCCGACCAGTACGTCGCCGAACACCGCACCAGCGCCCGTCTCGTCGGCCTCGACCCGGATCATGTCCCGGCGAGCCGCGCCGAGTTGGCCGCGTACTTCGAGACGGTGCGGACCGAACTCGCCGCGGGGCCCGAGGCCCGGACCGTCGACGCCTTCCTGCGGCGGCCGCCCGCCCCCGCCCTGCTGCTCCCCGCGCGCGAGCTGCTGTGGCGGCACGTCGCCGGCCTCGCGTACGCCTCCCTGCCGCCGTACGCCCACGCGCTGTACGGGCGGCGCGCCCCCGCCCCGGCCGCCACCACCCGGCGCCTGCGGGCCCTGGGCGCCGTGCTGCGCCAGGTGCCCGACCGGGTGCGCTGGCAACTGCCCCCGAAGCACATCCTGCGCGCCATGGCCCGGCTCGGCCCCGCCGCGCGCCCGGCACCGTACAAGGCCACCGACCGGGACGCGCCCCGGTAGGGCAGGGGTGGCGTCTCTCGCCCAGCCACGGGCAGTGCCTCTGCCGCCCTGTTGCCCAGCCGTCGCCGCGGGGCCAGAATCGCGGCTGAGATCGCCGGGCGCGGGCCCGGGGCCGCTCCCCGGCGCCGGAGGGGCTCGTCGTGCCTACCCTCGGAGGGGCTTGTCGTGTCGATCGCCGCAGGACCGGGCACGGACCGGTACGACGTCGTCATCGTCGGCGGAGGCCACAACGGTCTCGTCGCCGCCGCCTATCTCGCCCGGGCCGGCCGCACCGTCGCCGTCCTCGAACGCCTCGGGACGACCGGCGGCGCCGCCGTCTCGACCCGGCCCTTCCCCGGCGTGGACGCCCGCCTCTCCCGGTACTCGTACCTGATCAGCCTGGTGCCCCGGAAGATCGTCGCCGAGCTGGGGCTCGACTTCGCCGTGCGGCAGCGAACCGTCTCCTCCTACACCCCGACCGTCCGCGCCGGGCGCCCGACGGGCCTGCTGGTCGGCGGCGGGCCGGACCGCACCCGCGCCGCGTTCGCCCGGCTCACCGGCGGGGAGCGCGAGTACGAGGCGTGGAGCCGGTTCTACGCGACGACCCGGCGCGCGGCCGCCCGCATCTTCCCCACCCTCACCGAGCCCCTGCCGACCCGGACCGCGCTGCGCGCACGCGTCGCCGACGACGAGGCGTGGCGGCTGCTCTTCGAGGAGCCCGTCGGCGTCGGCATCGAGGAACGCTTCGCGGACGACCTGGTCCGCGGCGTCGTCCTCACCGACGCCCTGATCGGCACGTTCGCCGACGCCCACGACCCCTCGCTCGTCCAGAACCGCTGCTTCCTCTACCACGTGATCGGCAACGGCACCGGGGACTGGGACGTGCCCGTCGGCGGCATGGGCGCGTTCACCGACGCCCTCGCCGGGGCGGCGCGTGCGGCCGGCGCCCGGCTCGTCACCGGGCACGAGGCGACCCGGATCGAGACCGACGGGCGCAGCGCCGAGGTGACGTACCGGACCGAGGACGGCGAGGGCACCGTCGCCGCCCGGCACGTCCTCGTCAACGCCTCCTCGCAGGACCTCGCCCGGCTCCTGGGCGAGCGCGCGCCCGCGCCGGCCGAGGGCGCCCAGTTCAAGGTCAACATGCTGCTGAAGCGGCTGCCGCGGCTGAGGGACACCGCGGTCGATCCGCGGGAGGCCTTCGCCGGCACGTTCCATGTCGCCGAGGGATACGCCGAGTTGGCGACCGCGTACGCGCAGGCAGCGGCCGGTGTCCTGCCCGCCGCGCCGCCGTCCGAGCTGTACTGCCACTCGCTCACCGACCCGACGATCCTCGCCCCGGAACTCGCCGCGCGCGGCTACCAGACCCTGACCCTCTTCGGACTGCACACGCCCGCGCGGCTGTTCACCGGGGCCGATGGCGCGGCCCGGGAGGCGCTCCTGACGGCCACGCTCGCGCAGCTCGACGCCCACCTCGCCGAGCCGCTCACCGACTGCCTCGCGGAGGACGCCGACGGCAGGCCCTGCATCGAGGCGAGGACCCCGCTCGACCTGGAGCGCGACCTGCGCCTGCCCGGCGGCCACATCTTCCACCGGCCCCTGTCCTTCCCGTACGCGCAGGACGGCACCGGCCGCTGGGGTGTGGAGAGCGCGCACGCGAACGTCCTGCTGTGCGGTGCCGGAGCGGTCCGCGGCGGCGGGGTCAGCGGCATCCCCGGGCACAACGCCGCCATGGCGGTGCTCGGCCGCTGACCCCGCCCCCGCGGGGAGACCGGTGGTCAGTCCCGGGACGCCGTCCAGCCCACTGCCTCGATGCGGGCGGAGTCGGCCGGGCGTGCCTCGTCGAAGAGGACCCGGTGGCCTTCGGTGATCCGTACGCCGTCCACGTAGACGCCGCGTCCCACGTACAGATGGTCCGTCGTGTACCGCCACCGCACGCGGGTCGCGGCGGCGGCGAAGCCGCCGAGGTCCGCGGCGAGGCGGTGCCATGTGCGGCCCGCGTAGCCGTCCGCGGTGCCCGACGGGTGCTCGCCCGCCCGGTCCGTGGTGAACGGGAGCGGCTTCCAGGTCGAGCCGCCGTCCGTCGACACCTCCAGGAAGAGGAGGTCGGAGCGGGGCTCCGTGTCGTACCACAGCGAGCAGGTCAGCCGGGTGGCCGGTGACGCGACCCGCAGGTCCGGCAGGGTCAGGGTGGCGGAGGCGGCGCTCGCCATGTTGGAGAACCAGGCGGTGCGGCCGTGCACGGGGTCCACCGCCACGGCACGCGCCATGTTGTTCCCCGCGGCGACCCGGGGAGCGGAGCCGGATCGCCAGGTGCGCACGGGGTGCACGGAGTTGCCCAGCACGATGAGGAAGGAGTCGGTCGTCGGATCGAGGACGAGGGAGGTGCCGGTGAAGCCGGTGTGGCCCGCGGTGCGCGGCGTCGCCATCGCGCCCATGTACCAGTGCTGGTAGAGCTCGAAGCCCAGGCCGTGCTCGTCGCCGGGGAAGGCCGTGTTGAAGTCCGTGAACATCAGCCGGACGGACTTCTCCGAGAGGATGCGGGCCCTGCCGTACACCCCGCCGTTGAGCAGCGTCCTGCCGAGGACCGCCAGGTCCCACGCGGTGGAGAAGACACCGGCGTGGCCCGCGACGCCACCCAGGCCGAAGGCGTTCTCGTCGTGCACCTCGCCCCAGACGAGGCCGCGGTCCAGACCCGACCACGGTGCGCGGGCGTCCTCGGTCGCCGCGATCTTCGGCTTCCAGGAGGCGGGCGGGTTGTAGCGGGTGCGGGTCATCCCGAGCGGCCCGGTGATCCGCTCGCGCAGCAGGACGTCGAGGCTCTTGCCGGTGAGCTTCTCCAGGACCAGCTGGAGGGAGATCAGGTTGAGGTCCGAGTAGAGGTACGCGGTGCCGGGCGGGTTGAGCAGCGCCTCGTTCCAGATCAGCCGGAGCTGTCCCGCGCGGGTGGGCTCGGTGTAGAGCGGGATCCAGGAGCGGAAGCCCGATGTGTGCGTCAGGAGTTGACGGATCGTCACGTCCTCTTTGCCCGCGCCCGCGAAGTCCGGCAGGTAGGAGGCGACCTTCGCCTCCAGCTCCAGCGCGCCGTGCTCGATCTCCTGCACCGCGAGGATCGAGGTGAACAGCTTGGACACCGAGGCCATGTCGAAGACGGTGTCCTCGGCCATGTCGATCTGCTGGTCCGCCGGGAACTCGACCCCGGTGTCGGTCGCGTCGTCGTAGTGCGAGTACCGCACCGCCTTGCCGATCGGCTGGTGCAGGGCCACCGTCCCGCCGCGGCCCGCGAGCAGCACGGCCCCCGCGTACCACGGGTGCTTGGGCGAGGGGTCGAGGAACTTCTCGGCGTCCGCGACGAGTTGCCGCAGGTGTCCGGCGAGCAGGCCGGCCCGCTCGGGGCTGCCCCGGCGCAGCGTGGGGCGGCGGGGCGCCTTCTGCTCGCCCGCGGCCGCCGCGGGGCCCGCCGGGAACGGGGCGAGGGCGAGCGCGCCGCCCAGGGCGAGCCCGGCGGAGCCGAGCCGGCGCCGGGTGAGGCCGGACCGTGATCTGTCCTGGTCCCCTGAAGTCATGAACGGGCCTCCTGAAAGTATCTTTCGGGATCTCGCTGGTCGGGTGAAACTTTCATGTCAGTACTGCCCGGTGTCAACCACCGCGGTCCCGCCGGGCACCCGCCAAGAATCTGACGCTGCATCAGAAAACCTCTTCCGTCGTCCGGCCCGCTGCGGCATCCTGCGCGCATGCAGACGGAGCTGAGCAGGAAACTGGGGATCGAGCACGCCGTCTTCGGCTTCACACCGTTCCCCGCGGTGGCGGCCGCCATCAGCAGGGCCGGCGGCCTCGGCGTGCTCGGCGCCGTCCGCTACACGGCGCCCGGGGACCTCGCCCGTGACCTGGACTGGCTCGACGCGCACGCCGACGGCCGGCCCTACGGCCTGGACGTCGTGATGCCGGCCAAGAAGGTCGAGGGCGTCAGCGAGGCCGACGTCGAGGCGATGATCCCCGAAGGGCACCGGCAGTTCGTCCGGGACACCCTCGCCGAGCACGGCGTGCCCGAACTCGCGGAGGGTGAGGCGTCCGGCTGGCGCATCACCGGCTGGATGGAGCAGGTCGCCCGGAGCCAGCTCGACGTCGCCTTCGACCACCCGATCAAGCTCCTCGCCAACGCGCTCGGCTCACCTCCCGCGGACGTCGTCGCCCGCGCCCACGAGCACGACGTCCTCGTCGCCGCGCTCGCGGGCAGCGCCCGCCACGCGCGCAAACACGCCGACGCGGGCATCGACATCGTCGTCGCCCAGGGGTACGAGGCGGGCGGCCACACCGGCGAGATCGCCTCGATGGTGCTCACCCCCGAAGTGGTCGAGGCCGTCGCCCCGCTCCCGGTGCTGGCCGCCGGCGGCATCGGCAGCGGGCAGCAGGCCGCGGCCGCCTTCGCGCTCGGCGCGCAGGGCGTCTGGCTCGGCTCGGTCTGGCTGACCACCACGGAGGCCGAGCTGAGTTCCCCCGCCCTCACCCGCAAACTGCTCGCCGCGGGCTCCGGCGACACGGTGCGCTCGCGGGCGCTGACCGGCAAGCCCGCGCGACAGCTGCGGACGCGGTGGACGGACGCCTGGGACGACCCGGCCGGGCCCGGGACCCTGCCGATGCCGTTGCAGGGGCTGCTGGTCGCCGACGCGGTCTCGCGGATCCAGCGGTACGAGGTCGAGCCGCTGCTCGGCACTCCCGTGGGGCAGATCGTGGGGCGGATGAACGAGGAGCTGAGCGTGCGGGGTGTCTTCGACGCGTTGACGCGGGGGTTCGAGGTGGCGGTGGGTCGGCTCAACCGGGTCGCCGGTTCGTCGTAGTCCCGTCCGCCGGTTCGCGGGTGCGGCTCTCGTCGTGGCCGGGCGCGCAGTTCCCCGCGCCCCTGAAGCTTGCGGCTCCGCCGCAGCTCCATGAGGGCGCACGGAGTGCGCCTTTCAGGGGCGCGGGGAACTGCGCGACCAGCCACGACGAGAGCCGCACCGACACGAGCACCCGAACTCACCACGACACAGGGGCACACCGACAAGAAGAGAGGCCCGATGAGTTCCCTTCCCAACGGCTTCTGGGCGCAGGCCACCGCCGACCCCGACCGCACCGTCCTCACCACCCCGGAGGGGGAACGCTGGACCGCCGGGCGCCTGCACGCCGCTGCCAACCAGATGGTGCACGGTCTGCGCGGGGCCGGGCTCGACAAGGGCGACGCCTTCGCCGTCGTCCTCCCGAACGGCGTCGAGTTCCTCACCGCCTACCTCGCCGCCTCGCAGGCCGGCTTCTACCTCGTCCCGGTCAACCACCACCTCGTGGGCCCCGAGATCGCCTGGATCGTCGCCGACTCCGGAGCCAAGGTGCTGATCGCCCACGAACGCTTCGCCGAGCACGCGCGCGCCGCCGCCGACGAGGCGAGGCTCCCCGCGACGCACCGGTACGCCGTAGGAGCCGTGGACACCTTCCGCCCCTACGCCGAACTCGCCGCGGGACAACCGGAATCGCCGCCGCAGGGGCGGACCCTCGGCTGGGTCATGAACTACACGTCCGGGACGACCGGCCGCCCCCGCGGCATCCGCCGCCCGCTCCAGAACAAGCTCCCCGAAGAGGCCTACCTGGGTGGCTTCCTCGGGATCTTCGGCATCAAGCCGGCCGACGGCAACGTGCACCTGGTGTGCTCGCCGCTCTACCACACGGCGGTGCTCCAGTTCGCCGGTGCCGCCCTGAACATCGGACACCCGCTCGTCCTCATGGACAAGTGGACCCCGGAGGGCATGCTGCGCGCCATCGACACCCACCGGTGCACCCACACCCACATGGTGCCCACCCAGTTCCACCGGCTGCTCGCCCTGCCGCAGGACGTGAAGGACCGCTACGACGTCACCTCCATGCGGCACGCCATCCACGGCGCCGCACCCTGCCCCGACCACGTCAAACGCGCGATGATCGACTGGTGGGGCCGGTGCGTGGAGGAGTACTACGCGGCGAGCGAGGGGGGCGGCTCCTTCGCCACCGCCGAGGAGTGGCTGAAGAAGCCCGGCACGGTCGGAAAGGCCTGGCCCATCAGCGAGCTGGCCGTCTTCGACGACGACGGGACGCGGTTGCCCGCCGGTGAACTCGGCACGGTCTACATGAAGATGAACACCGGCGGGTTCGCGTACCACAAGGACGAGGGCAAGACGGAGAAGAACCGCATCGGCGACTTCTTCACCGTCGGCGACCTCGGGATCCTCGACGAGGAGGGGTACCTCTTCCTGCGCGACCGCAAGATCGACATGATCATCTCCGGTGGCGTCAACATCTACCCCGCCGAGATCGAGGCGGCGCTCCTGAGCCATCCGGCCGTCGCCGACGCGGCCGCGTTCGGCATCCCCCACGACGACTGGGGCGAGGAGGTCAAGGCCGTGGTCGAGGCCGCCGAGGGGCAGACGCCCGACGCCGCGCTCGCCGCGGAGCTCCTCGGCCACTGCGCGCACCGGCTGGCGGACTACAAGCGCCCCAAGAGCATCGACTTCGTCGCGACGATGCCCCGCGACCCCAACGGCAAGCTCTACAAGCGGCGCCTTCGGGACCCCTACTGGGAGGGGCGGACCCGGCCGGTGTGAGCCGGGCCCGCCCTGCCGCGGGCCCCGGTGCGGGTCAGTCGCGGACCCGGACCACCTTCAGTGCGGGCGAGCGCAGGATGTCCTTCTCGCAGAAGCGTTCCGTGGCCCACTTCTTCTGCGAGAAGAGGCGGGTCTGGTCGCTGTGGTGCGCCGCGTTCGGGTTCGAGGACTGGGAGTACGTCAGCAGCGTGCGGGCCACCGGGCAGCTGCCGCCGTCCCAGCCGACCGCCTGGATGTAGCTGGAGCCGTGCACGACCTCCGTGTAGCCGCCGCCCTCGGGGTCCCAGGTGGGCTCGACCTTGTTCCACACGCCGAGGGACTCGGTGCCGCCGTGCACCGGGATGCGCTCCCCGGACCGCACCACGAACTGGTGCGCGCCGAGCCGGCTGTCCAGCGGGATGCCCGCGGCCCGCAGTTCGGCGACCGCGTCCGCGAGCGCCGTGGCGAACCCGGGCTGCGCCGTGTCGAGGGTGTGCGGGGTGCGGACCGGATCGGCGGCCGAGAACGGCACCTTCCACAGCTTGTCCGGCCCGACGGCCGCCGTCAGCCTCCGCCAGAACCGGTCGAACAGCAGCGCCCCCCTGCTGCCCGTGCTCATGGTGCGGTCCCACCCGGCGAGCACCCCGCACGCCTGGGCGACGTCCACCGCGGTGCCGTCACTGCCCGTCGCCGTGCCGCCGGGGAGCGCCGCGCAGGCCCGCGCCGCGTCCGCCGCCGCCAGGTCACCGGCCGGCGCCCGGTCGGCGAACTGCTGCCGCTGGAGGTCGGCCACCTTCAGGCCGCCGGTGGCCGCCATCGCCGCCACGTCCTCCACCGCACCGCGGGTGCGCATGGAGCGCGGCGTGCCGACCGTCCCGAAGACCCGCTCGTACCCGGTCAGCGGCCGGTCGGCGTTGGCCAGCCAGGCGCTGTCGTTGGAGTTCTCCGCGTACGGGGCGTCCTTGAGGACCGGCATCTCGGCGGGGCCGAAGATCCCCGGCTGCAGCGCGTCCTTGTCCCGGCCGAGGGCACAGTCCCCGCGGGAGCCGTCGAGCACCGCGACACCCGACGCCGGGTACGTGACCTTGCCGAGCGGCGTCGAACAGCGCGCCGCCAGGTCGTCCGTGATCCGGGGCAGCACCTGCGACTGCGTGAACAGCGAGTGCCCCTGCGCGTCGGCCGCGATCGTGTTGACCCACGGGATGCCCTGCGTCCGGCGCAGCGCCCGCAGCACGTCGTCCGTGGAGCGCGACTTGCTGAAGCCGAGCGCGGTGTCCGAGGCGCGCAGGTTCGCCGCGTTCGGGTCGTTGAGCGCGTAGGCCGTCGTCGCCGTCCACGGCAGTGGCAGCTGGGCGCCGAGCGAGGTGACGACCGGGCCGTACCGCGTCCACCACTGGGTCCGCGTCACGTCGGCGCCGCCGCGCACGGGCACCGACACGGTCCGCTTCGTCATCCGCTGCCGCTTGCCGTCCACCATGTACGCCGTCGGGTCGGCCGGGTCGAGGGTCAGCTGGTGGAGGTTGAGGGTGACGCCCGTGGCGACCGTGTGGCTCCACGCGATACGGGAGTTGTGCCCGATGGATATCGTCGTCGTGCCGAGCAACGAGCCGCCCATGACGTCCAGTTCACCCGGGATCGTCTGCTGCGACTGCCAGAAGCGGCGGCCGCCCTGCCACGGGTAGTGCGGGTTGCCGAGCAGCAGACCGCGCCCGTTCGCCGTCGTCGCGCCGCTGAACGCCACCGCGTTCGAGCCCATGTCCGAGCTGTCCTGCGCGAACAACTCCCGGGCCGCCGCCGCCAGTCGCTCCTTGGAGGGCGCGGTCGTGCCCGGGGCGCCCGCCGCCGGGGGGCGCGCGGCGGTGATGCCGTCGACGCCGCGGCCCTGCCCGCCCAGCACCGAGATCGCGAACCCGCGCGCCGCCACGTCCAGCGCCGACACCGGCTTCACCCACGCCGCGCCCTTGCACGCGGGGTCGGTGATCCGGTTCTGCGCCAGCCACGCGTTGTACCCGGCGGCCCAGCCGCGCATGGTGTCCTCGACGTCCCGGCTCGGCCCGGCGGGAGCGGGGGTGGCGAGCAGCTTCTCCACCGTGTGCGCCTCGCGGACGCCCCGGAAGTACAGGTCGCTGGAGAGGTTCGCGGTCGCCGAGGAGAGGGAGCCGTCGGGCGCCGCGTCGGGCCCGAAGTAGCGCGAGCGTTCGCCCCGTACGGTGAGGAAGCCGTCGGCGAGCGTGCACACCTGGTCCGCGGCCTGCGCCCAGCCGGTGCCGAAGCCGAGGTCGGCGTAGTCCTTGGCGAGGATGTGCGGAATGCCGTACTCGGTGTAGCGGATGGTGGCGGAGAGCCCGCCGCGGTGCGGGCGCTCGGACCGGTCGGCGGCGGCCGGCGGCAGGGCGGCGGTGGTGGCGAGCGCGGCCAGCAGAGCGACTCCGAGGACCGTGCGACGGCTGTGTCCCCGCCGGACCGGGCGGATCGGGCGGATGGGGCGGATACGCATCATGCTCCCAACTGCGGTGCGATCAATGGCGGTTGAGCGTACCAACCGGTATGTCGCCTGCCGAGGGTCGCGCGCACACGTCTTGACCTGGCGTGCGCGGGCGCACAGGATCACGCCATGACGACGTCACCGGCGGCCGAAGCGGCGGGCAGCACCGTGGACGGAGTGCTGCGGCGCAGCGCCCGCCGCACCCCCGGGCGCGTGGCCCTGCGGTACGGGCCGCGCTCCTGGACGTACGAGGAACTGGACGGCGCCGTCTCGCGCGCGGCCGGTGTCCTGCGGGGCCTGGACCTCGCGCCCGGCGACCGGGTCGCCGCCTACGGGCACAACTCCGACGCGTACCTCATCGGGTTCCTGGCCTGCGCCCGCGCGGGCCTGGTGCACGTTCCCGTCAACCAGAACCTGACCGGCGACGACCTCGCCTATCTCGTCGGGCAGTCGGGCAGCGCCCTCGTGCTCACCGACCCCGGACTCGCGGAGCGGCTCCCCGCGGGCGTGCGGACCCTGGCGCTGCGCGACGCGGACGACTGCCTGCTGGCCCGCCTGGCCGCCACCGCCCCGTACGCGGGGCCGCCCCCGGCCGCCGAGGACCTCGTCCAGCTCCTCTACACCTCCGGGACGACGGCGCTGCCCAAGGGGGCCCGCATGTCGCACCGGGCCCTCGTCCACGAGTACGTCAGCGCCATCCACGCCCTCGACCTGAAGGCCACGGACCGGCCCGTGCACGCGCTGCCGCTGTACCACTCGGCACAGCTGCACGTCTTCCTGCTGCCCTACCTCGCCGTCGGCGCCACGAGCACGATCCTGGACGCGCCCGACCCCGCCCGGGTCCTCGCGCTCGTCGAGGCGGGTGAGGCCGACAGCCTCTTCGCGCCGCCGACCGTGTGGATCTCCCTCTCCCGCCACCCCGACTTCGCCACCCGCGACCTCGGCGGGCTGCGCAAGGCCTACTACGGTGCGTCGATCATGCCGGTGCCGGTCCTGGAGCGGCTGCGGGAGCGGCTGCCCGGACTCGCCTTCTACAACTGCTTCGGACAGAGCGAGATCGGTCCGCTCGCCGCCGTTCTCGGCCCCGACGAGCACGAGGGACGGATGGACTCGTGCGGGCGGCCCGTCCTGTTCGTCGAGGCGAGGGTCGTCGACGAGACGGGCCGGGACGTGCCCGACGGGACGCCCGGCGAGGTCGTCTACCGCTCGCCGCAGCTGTGCGACGGGTACTGGGACAAACCCGACGAGACCGCGGCGGCCTTCCGCGACGGCTGGTTCCGCTCCGGCGACCTCGCCGTGCGCGACGGCGAGGGCTACCTCACGGTCGTCGACCGGGTGAAGGACGTCATCAACTCCGGTGGTGTGCTGGTCGCTTCACGCCAGGTCGAGGACGTGCTCTACACGCATCCGGCCGTCGCGGAGGCGGCGGTCGTCGGACTGCCCGACGAGCGGTGGATCGAAGCGGTGACGGCCGTGGTGGTCCGCGCCCAGGAGGTCACCGAGGCCGAACTCCTCACCCACGCGCGCGAGAAGCTCGCCCACTTCAAGGCGCCGAAGCGGATCGTCTTCGTGGACGCGCTGCCCCGCAACGCCAGCGGCAAGATCCTCAAGCGGGAGCTGCGGGACGCGCTCTGAGCCGGGGTCAGCGCGCGCGGAGGTCCACGATCCGCTTGATCTTGCCGACCGAGCGCTCCAGCGTCCCCGGATCGACGATCTCGACCGCCACCGTCAGGCCGGTGCCGTCCTTCATCCCCGCCGCCACGGTCCGCGCCGCGGCGGACCGCTCCCGCGGCGTCGCGTCCGGGCGGGCCTCCGCGCGGACCGTCAGCGCGTCCAGCCGGCCCTCGCGAGTCAGCCGCAGCTGGAAGTGCGGGGCCACACCGGGCGTGCGCAGCACGATCTCCTCGACCTGCGTCGGGAACAGGTTCACCCCGCGCAGGATCACCATGTCGTCGCTGCGCCCGGTGATCCGCTCCATCCGGCGGAACGCGGGCCGCGCCGTCCCCGGCAGCAGCCGTGTCAGATCCCGCGTCCGGTAGCGGATCACCGGCATCGCCTGCTTGGTCAGCGAGGTGAGGACCAGCTCGCCCGGCTCGCCCTCGGGCAGCACCTCACCGGTCACCGGGTCGACGACCTCCGGGAAGAAGTGGTCCTCCCAGATGTGCAGCCCGTCCTTGGTCTCGGCGCACTCCTGCGCGACGCCCGGCCCGATCACCTCGGAGAGGCCGTAGATGTCCACGGCGTCGATCCCGCACCGCTCCTCGATCTCCCGCCGCATCTCCTGCGTCCAGGGCTCCGCACCGAAGACACCGGCCCGCAGCGACGTGGTGCGCGGGTCGACGCCCTGCCGCTCGAACTCGTCGAGGAGCGTCAGCATGTACGACGGCGTCACCATGATGATCTCCGGCTCCAGGTCCAGGATCAGCCGCACCTGGCGGGCGGTCATGCCGCCGGACGCCGGGATGACGGTGCAGCCGAGCCGCTCCGCGCCGTAGTGCGCGCCCAGACCGCCGGTGAACAGGCCGTACCCGTACGCCACATGGACCTTGTGGCCGGGCCGGCCGCCCGCGGCCCGGATCGAGCGGGCCACCATGTCGGCCCACATCGACAGGTCGTCCTCGGTGTACCCGACGACGGTGGGCAGCCCGGTCGTCCCGCTGGAGGCGTGCAGCCGGCGGACCTGTGCCTGCTCGACCGCGAACATCCCGAACGGATAGTTGTCCCGCAGGTCCGTCTTGACGGTGAACGGGAACCGGGCGAGGTCCGCGAGCGACGCGCAGTCCTGCGGGCGCACGCCCGCCTTGTCGAACGCCGCGCGGTAGAACGGCACCCGCTCGTAGACCCGGCTCAGCGTCGCGCGCAGCCGCTCCAGCTGCCGCGCCCGCAGCTCCTCCGCGCCCAGCCGCTCGCCCTCGTCCCACCACCGCGTCGTCGTCATCCGTCGCACTCCCGCACTGCCGGCCGATCGGCCGACCGATCATTCGGTTGCCCCGTCGGCGTCAGTAATTCAAGGCGAAGCCGCCCACGTCAAGACATGCGACGCGACGGATCGGCCGCAATCCGGACCCCGGACCCGGCAAGCCGGACACCAGGGCCGGGCCGGTCTCCGACCTCCGGCTCGCAGGAGTGACGAGCCCTTGCCGCCGCGACGGCCCGGCTGTGAAGATCGCGCCATGTTCACGTTCACCGCGCCGGACGGCACGGAACTCGCCTGTCACGTCCGCGGCTCGGGCCCGCCCCTGGTCTGCCTGCCCGGCGGGCCGATGCGCGCCTCCGTCTACCTCGGCGACCTGGGCGGGCTCACCGGCCACCGGACCCTGTACCTCCTCGACCTGCGCGGCACGGGAGCCTCCGCCGTGCCGGCCGACGAGTCGACCTATCGCTGCGACCGGCAGACCGACGACGTCGAAGCGCTCCGCGTCCATCTCGGTCTCGACCGGATGGACGTCCTCGCCCACTCGGCGGGCGGCAACCTCGCCGCCCTGTACGCGGCCCGGTACCCGGAGCGGATCGCGCGGCTCGTCCTCGTCACCTCCGCGCAGCGGGCCCTGGGCCTCGCGGCGACCCCCGAGGAACGGCGTGCCGCCGCCCGGCTGCGCGGCCACGAGCCGTGGTTCGCGGCCGCGTACGCGGAGTACGAGAAGATGCTCGCCGGGCGGGACGACGCGGACTACCTGTACGACGCCTTCTTCTACGGGCGCTGGGACGAGCGCGCCCGGGCCCACGCGGCACGCACCGACGAACAGACGAACGAGCGCGCCGAGGTCCGCTACTTCGCCGACGGCGCCTACGACCCGCCCGCCACCCGAGCGGCCCTGGCCCGGCTCGACGCCCCGGTGCTGCTGCTCGCCGGCGCCCTGGACGGCGGCCCCTGCCCCGACCTGGTGCGCCGCACCGCCGCCTGCTACCCGCGCGCCGAGGTCACCGTGCAGCCCGGGGCCGCGCACTACCCCTGGCTGGACGGTCCGGAGTCCTTCGTGGCGCGGGTGACGGATTTCCTCGCGAGGGCGTGACTCCCGTCCGGGACACGAGGGCGTGACTCCGTCAGGGACGCGGGGGCGCCAGGACGTACGGCGTCGTCGTCCCGAAGGCCTCGAAACCCAGGCTCTCCAGGATGGGACGGCTGGAGGGCAGAGCGTCCACATGTACGTACGAGAAGCCGCGTGCGGCCGCGATGCGTACCCGGAAGGAGACGAGCGACCGGTAGATCCCGCGCCCGCGCCACCCGGGCACGGTGCCGCCGCCCCACAGGCTCGCGAAGTCCGTCCCCGGGTGGAGTTCGAGGCGGGCGGCGGCGACCGGCTCGTCCCCGTGCAGGGCGAGCACGGCGGGCACGGTGGCCGGGTCGGCGGCGAGCTGCCGGCGCACCTGGTGCCCGACCGAGGAGCGGCCGCCGCCGAACGCCCGCTCGTGCACCTGCTCGACCAGGGCCACGTGCGCCTCCTCGGTCACGGGCAGCAGCCGGACCCCGGCCGGCGGGGCGATGTCGGCCTTCAGACGGGCCGCCTCCGCCGCGAGCAGTGTCTCGGCAGGCTCGGCGACGAACCCGGCGGCGCTCAGCCGCGCGCCCAGGTCGCCGGGCTCGTCGTGCCCGTACGTCTTCCACTCGGCCTCGACGCCCAACTCGCGGTAGAAGGCGACCTGTTCGCGGATGGCGGCGTCCGCGCCCGCCGCGTCGATCCCGGACCACAGCACCCCGTTCCACCCGGCGGCCGGACCGACCTGCCGGACGACGTCGCCCACGCGCTCGACGCGCGCCCCCGGCTCGTCGGGTCGGGCCTCGCGCCGCAGCTGCCGGTCGAACAAGTCCCGTACCACTCGGTGATCCATGCCCGCACTCCAGCAGGACGGCGAGCGGCCGGCAACCCGTTTACGCCGCACCCCACGCACCGGGTCTAGGGTGCGGGCATGTCCTCCGTGCGCCGCTTCTACGACGAACTCGCCCCCGACTACCACCGCGTCTTCGCCGACTGGGACCGGAGCATGGCGGCCCAGGCGAGCGCACTCGACGCGCTGCTCACCGGCGCTCTCGGCGCGGGACCGCACCGGCTCCTCGACGCCGCCTGCGGCATCGGCACCCAGGCCATCGGCCTGGCCGCGCGCGGGCACCGCGTCGTGGGGACGGACCTGAGCCCGCGCGCGGCGGCCCGCGCGACCCGGGAGGCCGCGGCGCGCGCCGTCTCCCTGCCCACCGCCGCGGCGGATCTGCGGGCCCTGCCGCTGCGCGCCGGTGCGTTCGACGCGGCGGTCTGCGCCGACAACTCCCTGCCTCATCTGCTCGCCCCCGGCGAGGTGCACACGGCGCTGACCGGGCTGCACCGCGTCCTGCGCGAGCAGGGCCTGCTGCTGCTCACGGTCCGCGACTACGACGAGGTGCGCCGCACCCGGCCCGCCGCCCCCGCGCCGCAGGTCTCGACGGACGCCGAGGGACGCGAGACGGTCACGCTCCAGCTGTGGCGCCGGCACGAGGACGGCGAGCGCTACGACCTGCGGCACATCCAGCTGACCGGGCAGGACGACGACTGGCAGGTGCGGGAGCGCCGCACCACCTACTGGGCGCTGACCCGGGAGCAGCTGACGGCCCACGTGCGGGACGCCGGTTTCGCCGAGGTCACCTGGCACGAGCCGGCGAGCACCGGCTTCTACCAGCCGGTGCTGACCGCGCGCCGCCCCGCCGGTCAGCCGTCCGCGCGGGCGGCCACCGCCCGCGCCCAGCGGTAGTCCGCCTTGCCGCTCGGCGAGCGCTGGATGGCCTCCGTCACGACGAGCTGACGGGGGATCTTGTAGCCCGCGAGGTGGGTGCGGCAGTGGGTCTGGACGGCGTCCAGGGTGAGGGCGGGCGCGCCCTTCCTGAGCTGGACGACTGCGGCCACGTGGTTGCCCCAGCGCGGATCGGGGACCCCGGCGACCAGCGCGTCGTAGACGTCCGGGTGCGACTTCAGGGCCTGCTCGACCTCCTCCGGATAGACCTTCTCGCCTCCCGTGTTGATGCACTGCGAGCCGCGGCCGAGGACGGCGACGATGCCGTCGGCGTCGACGGTCGCCATGTCGCCGAGCAGCACCCACCGCTCGCCGTCCCGCTGGAAGAAGGTCTCGGCGGTCTTCTTCGGGTCGTTGTAGTAGCCGAGCGGTACGTGGCCGCGCTGGGCGATGCGGCCCACCTCGCCGACCCTGACCGGCTCGTACGTCGCCGGATCCACCACTTGCGTACGGGAGTTGACCCGCAGCCGGAAACCGCGGCCCGCACCGGAGTCGTCGGTCGCGGTGCCGTTGAAGCCGGACTCGGAGGAGCCGAAGTTGTTCAGGAGCAGCGCGTTCGGGACCAGCGCCTGGAACTGGGCCCGCACGGTGTCCGACATGATCGCCCCCGACGACGAGACGCTGAACAGCGAGGAGCAGTCGGTGCCCTTCAGCGGGCCGCTCAGCGCGTCGATGAGCGGGCGCAGCATCGCGTCGCCCACCAGCGACACGCTCGTCACCTTCTCCCGCTCGATCGTGCGCAGCACCTCTTCGGGGACGAACTTGCGGTGGATGACGACCCGCTGGCCGAAGTCGAAGCCGATGAACGCGGTGAGGGTGGACGTGCCGTGCATCAGCGGGGGAGTGGGGAAGAACGTGATCCCGTCACCGCCCGCCGCGACCCGCTCCGCCAGCTCCTCGGGCCGCGACACCGGCTCGCCCGTAGGCGCGCCGCCGCCCAGTCCGGAGAAGAACAGATCCTCCTGACGCCACATCACGCCCTTCGGCAGGCCTGTCGTGCCGCCGGTGTAGATGATGAACTGGTCGTCCGCCGACCGCGGCCCGAACCCGCGCCCGGGCGAGCCGGCGGCCTCAGCCACCGCGAACTCCACCGCGTCGAGCGCGGGCGCGTCCGGCGGCGGCGTGCCCACGCGCACCAGGTGACGCAGCTTCTCCGCACGGGGCAGCGCGGCCGCCACGCGGGCGGTGAACTCGGTGTCGAAGACGAGAGCGACCAGGTCGGCGTCCCGGTACAGGTACGCCAACTCCTCCTCCACATAGCGGTAGTTGACGTTGACCGGGACCACGCGGGCCTTCAGGCAGCCGAGCACTGTCTGGAGGTACTCGACGCCGTTGTACAGGTGCAGGCCGAGGTGGTCGCCGGGGCGCAGGCCGCTGTCGGTCAGGTGATGGGCGACGCGGTTCGCCGCGGCGTCCAGCTGCGCGTAGGTCAGCCTGCGCTCCGCGCCGGTGCCGGGATGGTCGAGGTAGACGAGTGCCTCGCGGTCCGGGACCACGTCGACGACCGACTCGAACAGGTCGGCAAGGTTGTACTCCACCGCTCCTCCTGACCGTCGCCCCATCTCGTGTGGCCGTCATCAGAGCAGAGCGGGATGGAAGGGGGAAGGGGCGCCGCAGAAGAAAACTGACTGGGTGTCAGAAAACCCTTGTACTGCTCCGCCGCCTCCTGCAACCTGTTCTGGTCTCGAGGGCAGCACCTCAGGTGCCGTACGGCGCCGGCCGACCGGAGGGCGGGCAGACATGGGTGGGACCGAACATCTCGACGTACGGCGCGAGGGCGCGACGCTCGTGCTCACGCTCAACCGGATCGAGGCCAAGAACGCGCTGTCCCTGCCGATGCTCGTCGGCCTGTACGACGGATGGCTGGAGGCCGACGCCGACGACGCGATCCGCTCGGTCGTCCTCACCGGGGCGGGCGGGTGCTTCTGCGCGGGCATGGACCTCAAGGCGCTGGCCGGGAAGGGGATGGACGGCGAGCAGTACCGGGACCGGCTGAAGGCCGACCCGGACCTGCACTGGAAGGCGATGCTGCGCCATCACCGGCCGCGCAAGCCGGTCGTCGCGGCGGTGGAGGGGCACTGCGTGGCGGGCGGCACGGAGATCTTGCAGGGCACCGACATCCGGGTCGCGGGGGAGTCGGCGACGTTCGGGCTCTTCGAGGTCCGGCGCGGTCTCTTCCCCATCGGGGGCTCGACGGTCCGGCTGCCGCGGCAGATCCCGCGCACGCACGCGCTGGAGATGCTGCTGACCGGGCGGCCCTATCCGGCCCCGGAGGCGGCCGCGATCGGGCTCGTGGGGCGGGTGGTGCCGGACGGGACGGCGCTCGACGCGGCGCTGGGGATCGCCGAGCAGATCAACGCGTGTGGGCCGTTGGCGGTGGAGGCGGTGAAGGCGTCCGTCTACGAGACGGCTGCGTTGTCCGAGACGGAGGGGCTGGCGGCCGAGCTGGAGCGGGGGTGGCCGGTGTTCGACACGGCGGATGCGAAGGAAGGGGCGCGGGCGTTTGCGGAGGGGAGGGGGGCGGTGTTTCGGCGGCGGTGAGAGTGGGGGCGGCGAGGTTTTTGGGCGCGGCGGGGTCTGTCCGGCTCTGCGCAGTTCCCCGCGCCCCTCAAGGGTTGTGCGTCGGCGCCCCGCCGGTGGGGGCTGGTCGCGCAGTTCCCCGCGCCCCCGAGATGCGCACTTCGTGCGCGATCTCAGCGCCCCCCAGGGGCGCGGGGAACCGCGCGAGAAGCCCCACCGGCCGGCAGCCAAACAGGGACGCGCACAGCGCGCCCCCGCAGGGGCGCGGGGAACTGCGCGCTCAGCCCCCACCGGCCGGCAGGCAGGCAGCTACCTCAGGGGGCGCGGGGAACTGCGCGACCAGCCCCCACCGGCCGGCAGACAAGCAATACCCCAGGGGCGCGGGGAACTGCGCGACCAGCCCCCACCGGCCCGCAGGCAGGCAAATACCTAGGGGTGCGGCCCTGGCGACGACCCCCGCCGGGCCCGCACCCGTACCTTCTGAAGGAGCCCAGATGACACTCACCCCGCGACCAGACGTACTCCGCGCCCCCCTCATCGTGGAGTTCCCTTTCACCCGCTCCCTGGGCCCCGTCCAGAGCGCCTTCCTGACCGGCCTGCGCCACCGCACACTCCTCGGCGTCCGCACCACCCGCGGCACCGTCCTCGTCCCGCCGGTCGAGTACGACCCCGTCACCGCCGACGAACTCCGCGACCTGGTCGAGGTCTCCGCCACCGGCACCGTCACCACCTGGGCCTGGAACCCGCGGCCCCGGCGCGGCCAGCCCCTCGACACCCCGTTCGCCTGGGTCCTGGTCGAACTCGACGGCGCCGACACCGCCCTGCTGCACGCCCTCGACGCCCCGGGCCCGGAGGCCGTCCGCACCGGACAGCGCGTCCGCGTCCGCTGGGCGGCCGAACGGGTCGGCGCCATCACCGACATCGCCTGCTTCGAACCGGACGACTCCACCCCGGACCCCGGACCCGAACCGGTAGCCCAAGTCGCCGCGCACACAGGCGCGTTCGACAACCCGGTCACCGGCATCGTCGCCCCCGCCCGCCTCGACTACACCTACAGCCCGGGCGCCGCCCAGAGCCGCTACATCGCCGCCCTCGCCGACCACCGCACCGTCGGCGAACGCTGCCCCTCCTGCCGCAAGGTCTACGTCCCGCCCCGCGGCGCCTGCCCCACCTGCGGCGTCGCCACCGGCGAGCAGGTCGAGGTCGGCCCGGCCGGCACCGTCACCACGTACTGCATCGTCAACGTCAAGGCCAAGAACCTCGACATCGAACTCCCCTACGTCTACGCGCACATCGCCCTGGACGGCGCCGACCTCGCCCTGCACGGGCGCATCGCCGGCATCCCGTACGACCAGGTGCGCATGGGGCTGCGGGTGGAGCCCGTGTGGAGCGCGGGCGGTCGCTACCCGGACCACTACCGGCCCACCGGGGAGCCGGACGCCGACTACGACACGTACAAGGAGCTGATCTGAATGCGTCCGCCGATCCGGGAGATCGCCGTCGTCGCCTTCGGGCAGACCGACCACCGGCGCACCACCGACGAGCAGTCGGAGGTCGAGATGCTGATGCCGGTGCTGCACGAGGTGCTCGACGCGACGGGGCTGAGGACCAGCGACATCGACTTCACCTGCTCGGGGTCGAGCGACTACCTCGCCGGGCGCGCCTTCTCCTTCACCATGGCGCTCGACGGCGTCGGCGCATGGCCGCCGATCTCCGAGTCGCACGTCGAGATGGACGGCGCGTGGGCGCTGTACGAGGCGTGGACGAAGCTGCTGACCGGCGACGCCGACACCGCGCTGGTCTACGCGTACGGGAAGTCCTCGCCGGGTTCGGTGCGCGACGTGCTGACCCGCCAGCTCGACCCGTATTACGTCGCCCCGCTCTGGCCCGACTCCGTCGCGCTCGCCGCACTCCAGGCGCAGGCCCTGATCGACGCGGGGCACACGGACGAACCCGCCCTCGCCGGGGTCGCCGCCCGCAGCCGCCGCTCCGCCGCCGATAATCCGCACGCCCAGCTGCGGGGCGCCGGCGTCCGCCACGGCGACTACGTCGTCCACCCGCTGCGCACCGGTGACTGCCCGCCGATCGGGGACGGCGCGGCGGCCGTGGTCCTCGCCGCCGGGGACCGCGCCCGCGAGCTGTGCGCGCGGCCCGCCTGGATCCGCGGCATCGACCACCGCATCGAGGCGCACGGCCTCGGCGTCCGCGACCTCACGGACTCGCCGTCCACCCGGCTCGCCGCCGAGCACGCCGGGTTCTTCGAACGGCCGGTGGACACCGCCGAGTTGCACGCCCCGTTCACCGCGCAGGAGGTCGTCCTGCGCCGGGCGCTGCGGCTGGGCGACGACGTCACCGTCAATCCGTCCGGCGGCGCCCTCGCCGCCAACCCGGTGATGGCGGCCGGACTGATCCGCATCGGCGAGGCCGCCGCCCGCATCCACCGCGGCGAGTCCCGCCGCGCGCTCGCCCACGCCACCTCGGGGCCCTGCCTCCAGCACAACCTGGTCGCCGTACTCGAAGGGCAAGAAGGAGGGGGTCAGTGATGAGCAGCACCGCCAAGGAGCCCGTGGCCGTCGTCGGGATCGGGCAGACCAAGCACGTCGCCGCCCGCCGCGACGTCTCCCTCGCCGGGTTGGTCCGCGAGGCGGCCCAAGAGGCTCTGCGAGACGCCGAGTTGACGTGGGCCGACATCGACGCCGTCGTCATCGGCAAGGCGCCCGACTTCTTCGAGGGCGTCATGATGCCGGAGCTGTACCTCGCCGACGCGCTCGGCGCCGTCGGCAAGCCGATGCTGCGCGTGCACACCGCCGGGTCCGTGGGCGGCTCGACCGCGCTCGTCGCCGCCAACCTCGTCGCGGGCCGCGTCCACGGCACCGTCCTCACCCTCGCCTTCGAAAAACAGTCGGAATCCAACGCCATGTGGGGGCTCTCGCTGCCCATCCCCTTCCAGCAGCCGCTGCTGGCCGGAGCGGGCGGCTTCTTCGCGCCGCACGTGCGGGCCTACATGCGGCGCACGGGCGCGCCCGACACGGTCGGCTCCCTCGTCGCGTACAAGGACCGGCGCAACGCGCTGAAGAACCCCTACGCCCACCTTCACGAGCACGACATCACGCTGGAGAAGGTCCAGGCGTCCCCCATGCTGTGGGACCCCGTCCGCTACTCCGAGACGTGCCCGTCCTCCGACGGCGCCTGCGCGATGATCCTCACCGACCGGGCCGGCGCGGCCCGCGCGCCGAGGCCCCCCGCATGGCTGCTGGGCGGCGCCATGCGCAGCGAGCCCACCCTCTTCGCGGGCAAGGACTTCGTGTCGCCGCAGGCAGGCAAGGACTGCGCCGCGGACGTCTACCGGCAGGCGGGCATCGCCGACCCGCGGCGCGAGATCGACGCCGTCGAGATGTACGTCCCGTTCTCCTGGTACGAGCCGATGTGGCTGGAGAACCTGGGCTTTGCCGCCGAGGGCGAGGGGTGGAAACTCACCGAGGCGGGCGTCACCGAACTCGACGGGGACCTGCCGGTCAACATGTCCGGCGGCGTCCTGTCCACCAATCCCATCGGTGCCTCCGGCATGATCCGCTTCGCCGAGGCCGCCCTCCAGGTGCGCGGACAAGCGGGGGAGCACCAGGTCGACGGCGCCCGCAAGGTGCTGGGGCACGCCTACGGAGGCGGTTCGCAGTTCTTCGCCATGTGGCTCGTCGGCGCCGAGCCGCCCACCCGGTGACGCTCCCGCCACCCCCTGACCACCGCCCCCGCGAGAGCGCGGGGGACGATCGCCGCCTTCGTGGCCTGTGCGGCGTACGCGCCGATCGCTAGGCTGGCGCACGGACGACGAACCGGGAGGAGCACGGACGTGGCCGAAAGCACCATCGACCAGCACTCGCTCATGGGGTGGGACAAGCCGGATCTGGACCTGAGCAAGGCGGACTGGCGCTCCAGCAGCAGGGGAGCGGGCGATGTCCAGATCGCCTTCGTGGAGGGATTCATCGCGATGCGCAACAGCGGCAGCCCGCAGAGCCCGTCGCTGATCTTCACCCCCGACGAATGGGGGGCGTTCGTGCTCGGCGCCCGCGAGGGCGAGTTCGACCTCACCTAGGGCGTGTTTTGAAAGTCCCGCCTGCCCCGCGGCGTCCGGCACGCACGCTCGCGGCGTTGCCGAAGCGCCCGAATAGCTCCGCTATTAGGACGCTCCGGCGCCTTGCGATCGCACGCACCGGACGCCGCGGGGCCCGCCCTTCGGGCGGACGACGGGACTTTCAAAACACGCCCTAGCGGCGACGTCCAGGGGGTCCCGGACGCGGGCCGCGGTGCCTCAGGAGCCGGAGGCACGCGCGCTGCCGTCTCGTTATTTTCCGCCGATTTCCGACACGTGACCTTCGGCCCTGTCCTCCGGCCCGCGGGTGAGCGAGCCTGACCACAGGAACAGCCGTTCAAGGAGGGCACGACAGCCGTGCCCGGTGTCGGAGGCGAAGAACCATGAGCACGCCGCACCCCCTGCCCGTCGTCGCCGCTGTCGACGGGTCCGACGACAGCAGACGCGCCCTGGAGTGGGCGCTCGCCGAAGCGGCCCGGCGCGAGGCCGACCTGCGCATCGTGCACGTGCGGCAGTACGCCCCCGGCCTCCAGCCCGCGGTGCTCGTCGCCGGCCCCGACGAACCCGTCGACGACCAGGTCATCGGGGCCGTACGCAAGGCGCTGGAGAGTCGCGAAGGCCCGCCGCCGCTGGAGTTCATCAGCCGCGAGGGGCTGCCCGCCGCGGTGCTGCCGGAGATGAGCACCGAGGCGCGGCTGCTGGTGCTCGGCTCGCGCGGCCGCGGCGGCTTCGCCAGCCTGCTGCTCGGTTCGAACGGGGTGGCCGCGGCCCGGGACGCCGCCTGCCCCGTCGTCGTGGTGCCGCCACCGGGCCGTGTGGTCCACGGTGAGGTGCCGGTACGGCCCGGGCCGCGGGTCGTCGTCGGCGTACAGACCGACGACCCGGACGCCACCGTGCTGGGCTTCGCCTTCGAGCACGCCGCACGGACCGGCGCCCGGGTCCAGGTGGTCGCCGCCTATCCGTGGCCCGCGCTCGCCTGGTCCGCGTTCGGCGACTTCACGCCCACCACCGTCGACCAGGAGGCCGCCGAGCGGGAGACGCTGCGGCTGGCCGAGGAGGCGGTCGCCGAGCGGCGGAAGTCTCACCCTGAAGTGGAGGTCGACCTCTTTGTCGCGGCCGGTGACGCGGCGGGCCATCTCGTGGCGAACTCGCGCGAGGCCGAGCTGGTCGTCGTCGGCCGCCACCGCCGCCGCTTCACGCGCCCCGCGCCGATCCTCGGCTCGGTCACCCAGGCCGTGCTGCTGCACGCCGCGAGCCCGGTCGCCGTCGTCCCGCCCGCCCCCGCCGAGCGGGGCTGAGCCGGCAACTCAGCGCAGGACGACACAGCCGCGCCCGGCCAGCTCCTCCAGCGGGCCGGGCGCGCCCCGCACGTCGTTCCACCGCAGGTCCAGCTTCTCCAGCGCCGGCAGCTCCGTGATCCAGGCGGGCACCTCCCGCAGCCGGTTGCCGCGCAGGTCGAGCCGGCGCAGCCGGGGCAGCCCCCGCAGCGCCGGCGGGACGGCGGTGAAGGCGTTCTCCCGCAGATCCAGCTCCCGCAGCTCGCGAAGGCGGCGCACAGAGGCGGGCAGCGCCGTGAGCCGGTTGCCGCGCAGCCACAGCT
The DNA here is from genome assembly GCF_044465085.1 of Streptomyces sp. NPDC049813. NCBI lineage: Bacteria > Bacillati > Actinomycetota > Actinomycetes > Kitasatosporales > Streptomycetaceae > Streptomyces > Streptomyces sp. NPDC049813. Next base: position 631,014 of record NZ_JBITLI010000001.1, read on the forward strand.
CCCGCAGCGCGGTGAGCGCGCCGACGGTCTCCGGCAGCGCGGTCAGCGCGTTGTGCTGGGCCCGCAGCTCCACCAGGCCCGTCATCGAGCCCAGCGCCGGCGGCAGCGCGGCCAGCCGGTTCTCCCCGACATTGAGATAGGCGAGCCGGTCCAGCGCGCCGAGCGTCCCGGGCAGCTCGGTCAGCCGGTTGTCGTGCAGGTAGAGGAAGCGCGTCAGAGCGGTGAGGTCACCGAGGTCCGGCGGCACCGCGGTCAGCCGGTTGTGGCCCAGATCCAGGGTGTGCAGGCGGGTCAGCGTGCCGATGCGGGCGGGCAGCCCGGTCAGCCGGTTGTCGGCGAGCAGCAGGACCTCGACCGCGGGGTGGCGCCACACCTCGTCCGGTACCGCGTCCAGACCCGCCCGCCAGTAGTCGAGCGTCCCCGCGTCCATGATCCCCCCACCGCCGACGGATGACGCGGAACCTACCAGCAGCGGTGTGCCCGACACCGGGCCACCTTGCCGCCCGACCCCAACTCCCTTACGTAGAAGCCCACATGACCCTCGGGGCCGGGCGGTTCCGCGTAGGCTGAGGGGCCTGTGAACCGCGGCAGGCACCGGCTGCCCGCGCCGGGCGCACCACCGCGGCTGGGGGTGGCGCCATGGTGCAGCGTGGAGGCCGGGGCAGGCGGACACTGCTGGAGCGCGAGCGGGAACTCGCCGTCGTCGACGAGGCGTTGCGCGAGCTGGCACGGCCAGGCCGCGTGGACCGTCATCGACGCGGGACTCGGAGCGTCCGCGGCGGCCCGGCACCTTCTGGAGACCCACCCGGACGGCGACGGCTGGGTCGTCCAGCAGCTGCGCGCCGCCGCCCGCGAGACCGTCCGGGCCGGCGCCCCCGACGCGGCCCGCCGCTACCTGGCCCGCGCCCTGCGGGAGCCCCCGCCCTTCGAGGACCGCGCCGTCGTCCTGTACGAGCTCGGCAGCGCTTCCCTGCTGACCGAGCCCGCCACCACCGTCAACCACCTGCGCGCCGCACTGGAGGAGCCGATCACCGACCCGGCGCTGCGTTACGGCATCGTCTGCCGGCTCTCGCAGGTCCTCGCCCACAGTGACCGGCTCGCGGAGGCCTCCGGGACCCTCGCCCGCGAGCTGCCGCTCGCCACCGACTCCCGGGTCCGGCTGCGGCTCCAGGCCGAGCAATTTCATGTGGGACGCCTTCCGCGCCGACGAACCCGACTCCCCGGCCCGCTCCCGGCGGCTGGCCCGGCTCGCCGACCGGCTCACCGGACGCGACCTCACCGAGCGCTACCTCATCGGCCTGCGCACCTGGGACGCCACGCTGCGCGGCGAACCCGCCGCCACCGTGCTCCGGCACGCCGAGCGCGCCCTGGCCGGCGGACTGCGCTGGGCCGCCGACGAGGACCGCGGCTTCGAGGTCCCCGTCCTCGTCGCCCTCTCCTTCCTCTACGCCGACCGCCCCTGCCGCACCGAGGAGCTCTTCGTCGAGGGCATCGCCGACTTCGAGCGGGCCGGCTGGCGCGGCGGCCACCTTTCCTTCGCGTACACCCTGCTCGGCTACGTCCGCTACCGGCGCGGGCGGCTGACCGAGGCGGAGGACTTCGCCCGCGCGGGACTGCGCCTCGCCGAACGCGTCGGACCCGGCACCCCCGCCCACTGGTACGCCGTCGGCACTCTCGTCGAGGTGCTCATCGCCCGCGGCCGCGTCGCCGAGGCCGAGGCGATGGCACAGGCCTACGCGTTCGGCGCGCCGTTCCCCGCCGCCGTCGTCTTCCCCGACGCGCAGACCGTCCACGGCGAGCTGCTCCTCGCCCTCGGCCGCACCGAGGACGCCGCCGCGGAACTCGCCGCGGCCGGCCGCAGGCTCGATCCCCGGGGCATGCGCAACCCCGCCTGGTGCCACTGGCAGCTCCACCTCGCCCGCGCCGAGGCCCACGACCCGCCGGGCGCCGCCCTCGCCACCGCGCACGACGCCGTCGAGCGCGCCCGGCACTTCGGAGCGCCGTCCGCGATCGGACAGGCCCTGCGCGCCGCCGCCGAGGTCTCCCCGGGAGCCGACCGCGCCAAGCTCCTGGAGGAGTCCGTCAGCCACCTGAAGCGCTCCCCGGCCGGGTACGAGCTGACCTGCTCGCTCGTCGCGCTCGGCGCGGAACTGCGCCGCACCGGCCGCGCAGGGGAAGCCACCGACCAGCTGTACCGCGGCCTGGACACGGCCGCCGGCTGCGGCGCCGACGCGCTCGCGGAGCGGGCCCGCGACGAGCTGGCCGCCGCCGGTCTGCGGCCCCGCCCGCTGCCCAGCGCGGCGACGGACGCACTGAGCGGGCGGGAGCGGGAGGTGGCGCTGGGCGCGGCGCGCGGTCTCGCGGCCGCGGAGATCGCGGTGCGGCTGCGCCTGGACGAGCAGGCCGTGACGCGGATCCTGTCGTCCGTCCACCGCAAGATCGGCACCGACCGCGGCGGGCTCGCGGGGGCCCTCGGACAGTAGCGGTACCGGCCAAACCCCGGGACGAGCCGCGCCCGCGGGCGACGTACGATGGACCCCATGTCCTTCCTCCGCCGCCGCGCAGCGACCCCCGCGGGCCCCGACTTCGACGTCCTGGCCATGGATCCGGGCGACTGGCCGGGCAACCTCGGCGCGGGCCTGCTGCCCGCCCCCGACGGCAGCTGCCAGGGCGTGTTCCTGCGCTACGACCTGTTCGGCGGCCGGGGCCCCGCGATGATCATCGGCAATCTCCCCGAGGGCTCACCGGCCCGTGAGATCGCCGAGGACGAGATCCCCTTCGAGGTCGCCCAGCTCCTCATCGCCCTGGAGAACGACGAGGAGGTCACGGTCACCGGAGTCGAGGACGTCCCCGTCATGCAGGGCGACAACCTCCTCATCGTGCGGCGCCTGAAGCTCTCCGAGACGCGCATCTCCTGCGTCCAGTTCGACCGCAGCGACAAGGTGCTCGTCACCATCGCCTCCTGGGACCGGCCGATCACCGACGATCTGTACGCGCTGCTCAAGCCGCTGCCGGCGGAGCTCTTCCAGCAGGGCTGAGCACGGGGCCCGGGCCCTGCCGAAGCTCCGCCGGCAGCGGGGTGGCAGCGGTCGGTCAGTGCCGCTCCGCGACCACCTGGACGTCGGCGGCCCGCACATAGGCGACCCGGTGGGCGAACTGGATCTCGTAGTACACGTCCGTGCCCTTGACCACCCGGTGCGTCGTCGTGTCGAACGTGGGCGAGTAGAAGTACTCGCCCGTCGTCCGCCCGCCGGTCACATAGCGCTGGCCGGCCAGGAGCTTGTACGGCAGCGGCGAGATCGCCTGCGGCGTCATCCCCGCCGGGTAGGCCGCGGCCTCCGGATACGCCCGCCCGTAGACCGGCACCTCGCTCGCGCCCGCCTTCGGCGTGACGACCCGGCCCTGGGCGGCGACGGCGGTCGGCTGCTTCTTCGGGTTCTTGAACCAGGCCTTCTGCCCCAGGTACCAGATCGCCGTCCAGTCGCCCCGGCGCTCGGCGACCGCGTACTGCTGGCCGGTCGAGACCCGCGACGCCATGTCGTTCACGTCGGTCGTCGACTCCTGGCCGCCCGGCCGCAGACCGATGTCCTTGACGAGCGGGGCGTCCTCGCTCGGCGCCGTGTACACCCGCACCGCGCTCGACCCGTGCGGCGCACACGCGGCGCCCGCCTCGGTGCACCCCGTGAACGCGGGCTTGTTGCGCGCGAAGTCGGGCCTGATGGTGACGACCCCGCTCTTGGCACCCCCCTTGGCGTGGAACGGCCGGCCCATCAGCGCGAAGTAGTGCGCCCAGTCCCAGTACGGGCCGGGGTCCGTGTGCATCGACGGGATGGTCGAGGTCGTCGGGCCCGGCACCGTGTCATGGCCCAGGATGTGCTGCCGGTCCAGCGGAATGCCGTACTTCTTGCCGAGGTAGCTCACCAGCCGCGCCGACGAGCGGTACATGGCCTCCGTGTACCAGGAGTCCGGCTGCGCCAGGAAGCCCTCGTGCTCAAGGCCGATCGACTTGGCGTTCACGTACCAGTTGCCCGCGTGCCAGCCGACGTCCTTGGCCTTGATGGACTGCACGATGTGACCGTCGGTCGAGCGCAGCGAGTAGTGCCAGGCCAGATAGGTCGGGTCCTGGACCAGCTTCAGCGTCTGCTCCCACGTCGCCTCCGTGTCGTGGATGACGATGTAGTCGATGCTCTGGTCCTTGGGGCGGTCCGCCAGGTCGTGGTTGCCGTAGTCGCCCTCGCCGAACTCCTCGTAGGGCGCCGGGATCCACTCGCACGACACGGTCCGCGGGCACTCGGTCCCCGAGGTGTCCGTCCGGCGCAGCCCGGCCGCCGTGAGCTGCGCGGCCCGCGGCGTCGCGGCGGGGTCGGCGGCGAGCGTCACCGTCTGGCCCGCGTCCGTGGTCCGCGCCTCGCCGTCGCGGATCACCGCGAAGACGTCGTTGGCGTACGTCGCCGCGGTCGCCGCGTCGTCCGCCCCGGAGAACGTCGCGACCGCGCCGTACCAGTCGGAGGGAGCGTCGCTGAACGGCTCGCCGAGCCGCTTCTGCGCCGCCGCCAGCAGCGCCGCGCCGCCGCGCACGTTGGCCGCCGGGTCGCTGCGCAGCCGGTCGGCAGGGAGCCCGGTCAGCTCCGCCGCCTCGACCAGCGTCTTCAGCCGGGCCGGGAGCTGGGCGTCGGTGGGCAGCGGCTGCGAGGCCTTCAGCGGGGCCCGGGAGTCGTCGCCGCGGGCGTCACCCGTCGCGTGGTCGTGCGCCACGGTGCCGGCGAGGGCCGTCCGCGCGTCGGTGAGGTGCATGGGTCCGTAGCCACCGGTGACGCTCGGCGCGCCGCCGTGCGCGTCCCACCGCGACTGCAGATAGGAGACGCCGAGCAGCACGCTGCGCGGCACCCGGTACTCGGCCGCGGCGTCCGTGAACGCGTCCTGCAGACGCGCCGTCGGGGCCGGCGCGGCGGCCTGCGGCGGGGCCGCGCCGAGCAGCGGCAGCAGCAGCGCCGCGGTGGCGAGCGTACCCGCCGCCCGCGCTCCCGCACGGGGACGTCCGGCGGGGATGGAACGGATGGACCGATGCAACGGTGCCTCCTGGGAAGGCTTGGGAGCGCTGGGCGACGGATCGGTGCGCGGGGCGTGCGGGCGCCTCGTGGGTCAGTGGTATCGGCTGGCCGACCATCCGTCAATCATCCGCAGGGCAACGGAACACCCAGGAATTTCCCATGTCAGCGGGTGTGCGCCGGGCTTTCCCGCCCGGTGGCGCCACCGCCTGCGACGCGTCAGTGGCCTAGACCAATAGCCGTCCCTGGCGCGGACGTTGATCCGGGCCGCGTCCGGACGCCGTACATGCGGAAACCGCGGCGCGCCCCGTCTCCGGCGCACCGCGGAACCATGTCCCGTCAGCGGGTGCCGACCGCCGCGCGGACCGCCTTGCGGGCCATGTTGCAGTCGTCGTGCAACCGGCGCAGCAGCAGCCGCTGCTCCTCGCCGGACGGCGCGGCGCCGGGACGGGCCGCACCCGGCGCGGCCGGGACCGGCTCGTGCAGGGAACGCTGCACGGCCGTCTCGTACGTCCGGATCTCCCGGGTCAGCACGAGCATCAGGTTGACCAGGAACGCGTCGCGGGACGCCGCACCGCCCGACTGGGCGAGCTGACTGATCTGCCGGCGCGCCACCGGGGCGTCGCCCAGCACGGCCCACAGGGTCGCGAGGTCGTAGCCCGGCAGGTACCACCCCGCGTGCTCCCAGTCCACGAAGACCGGACCCGCGGGCGAGAGCAGGATGTTCGACAGCAGCGCGTCGCCGTGGCAGAACTGGCCCATGCCGCCGCGCCCCGACGCGTGGGCGATGCCGTGCAGCAGCTTCTGCAGGTCACCCATGTCACGGTCGGTCAGCAGCCCCAGATCGTGGAACCGGTTGATCCGCTCCGCGTAGTCCAGCGGCGCGTCGAAGGTGCCGGCCGGCGGCCGCCAGCTGTTGAGCCGGCAGATCGCGCCGAGGGCCGCGCGCACGTCCGCCCGCGGCGGTGCCTCGGCCGGGTGCCGCTGCAGGGCCGCCACCCGGCCGGGCATCCGCTCGATCACCAGCGTGCCGTTCTCCGGGTCCGCCGCGATGAGGCGCGGTACCCGGACCGGCGGCCGGTGCCGGACGAACGACCGGTACGCGGCTATTTCGTGCCGCACCCGCTCGGTCCCGGCCGGAGAGTGGTCCAGTAAACACTTCGCGACGGCGGTACTGCGCCCGGTCGTACCGACCAGCAGCACGGAGCGCGGGCTGCGCCGCAGCACCTGCACCGGATGGAACTCCGGGCAGATCCGGTGCACCGCGGCGACGGCCGTGCGCAGTTGGGCGCCCTGGGGACCGGACAAGTCGAGTCTCCCGCTGAGCGGTGGTGTGCCGAGCCCCGGGGCGCGGCGCGGCCGGCCGACGCCCGCGAGCGTCGGGGCCGCGGGCCGCACGGGGTCGAGATACGGGCCGTTGCCGGAGACCGCCGGGCGGGCGGTGCGCGGCCGGGGCGGGGCGGACACGGAGGACGATGCTGCGTACATGGGCGAACAGATCCCTTCGCGTTCCGACGAATTGCCAGCGCCGCCCGGCCCGGCCGGGCCGGTACACCCTGGGGAGTGCCCCGCGGCGACCGGGTCGGGGTGGCGCATTCCTACCTGACACCCCAGGGGCCGCGGCCCAACAGCTGGCGCACCCTGGCGAACCCTGGCGAATAGTCGCTCAGCAACTGACAGCGGGCTACTGTCGGTTGCAGCCGAGAACCTGGGGGCTCACGTGAACGGTCAACCCAACACCCGCCTGAACGACCTGTTCGGCCTGGCCGGCTGGTCCAAGGGTGAACTCGCGCGGCTCGTCAACCGGCAGGCGGCGGCCATGGGCCACCCCCAGCTGGCGACGGACACCTCGCGGGTGCGGCGTTGGATCGACATGGGAGAGATCCCGCGCGATCCGGTACCGCGGGTGCTGGCGGCGCTGTTCACCGAGCGACTCGGCCGTGTCGTGACCATCGAGGATCTCGGTCTTGTCCGGCACGGGCGCGCGGGGAAACGGCAGGGCGGCGGGGGCCTGGAACAACAGGGGCCCGACGGAGTGCCGTGGGCGCCCGAGCGGACAGCTGCGGTCCTCACCGAATTCACGGGAATGGACCTCATGCTCAACCGACGCGGCTTGGTGGGCGCGGGTGCCGCGCTCGCCGCGGGCTCCGCACTCAGCAGTGCCATGCACGACTGGCTGCACACCGACCCGGCCCTCGCGGCCGACGCTCCGCACTCCCACGACCCCTTCTCCGCCGCGGGCACGGCCGACCCCGCCGGGTACGACCGGTACGAGGCCGCCCCCATCGGATCGCAGGAGATCGAGGAACTGGAGCGCTCGGTCGAGGTGTTCCGTGCCTGGGACGCCTCCCGCGGTGGCGGGTTGCAGCGCAAGGCGGTCGTCGGCCAGCTCAACGAGGTCGGTGGGATCCTCTCCTACCGGCACCCCGACCATCTCCAGCGGCGCCTGTGGGGCGTCGCGGCCAACCTCGCCGTCCTCGCGGGCTGGATGTCGCACGACGTCGGCCTCGAACCCACGGCCCAGAAGTACTTCGTCATCGCCGCGCACGCCGCGCGCGAGGGCGGCGACCGGCCGCGGGCCGGCGAGGCGCTCTCCCGGGCCGCCCGCCAGAAGATCCACCTGGGCGCGCCGGACGAGGCGCTCGACCTGATGAAGCTCGCCAAGTCCGGTGCGGGCGACGAGGTGCAGCCCAGGACCCGGGCCATGCTCTACACGATCGAGGCCTGGGCCCAGGCGTCCCTGGGCAAGGGCCAGGCGATGCGGCGCACCCTGGGCGAGGCGGAGGAGCTCTTCGTCTCCGACCGGGGCGACGTGGCACCGCCGAGCTGGATGCAGATGTTCGACGAGGCGGACCTGCACGGCATGCAGGCCCTCGCCTACCGCACCCTCGCCGAGCACGAGCCGGGCGCCGCGATCATCGCGCAGCGCCATGCGAAGGAGGCGCTCGCGCTGCGGGCGGGCGGCCGCGACCGGTCGAAGATCTTCGACCACCTCTCCATGGCGTCGGCCTGCTTCATCGCGGACGACCCCGAGCAGGCGGACCGGTACGCGCGCCTCGCGCTCTCCTCGATGGGGTCGAACTCGTCCCACCGCACCTGGGACCGGTTGCGCGAGATGTACCGGCTCACCGGCCAGTTCGCGGGCTATCCGAAGATCGAGGACCTGCGCCAGGAGATCAAGCTGGCCCTGCCCCGGCCCGCCGGCAGGCGCGTCCAGGCCTGAGGCCGGCGGTCAGGCGCCGATCCTGGCGACGAGTACACAGGCGCCGTCCTCACGCTCGGCCGCGCCGCACGCCTCCACGACCGTGCGCAGGCACTCCTGCGCGTCGCGGGCACCGGCCAGCCGCGGTGCCAGCGCGAGCAGTCGGCGCGCGGCGGCCGGCGCGTCATGGCGCGGCAGCAGGCCTTCGGTGTGCAGGAGCAGGACGTCGCCCGCGCGCAGGGTCTCCTTCGCCTGCGCGGGGGCGGGGCCCCGGGGTGGCGTGAGCGCACATCCCGACCCGTCGCGGAAGAGCAGCGGGGCGGGGTGTCCCGCCTGCGCCCACGCCAGTGTGCGGGCCGCCGGGTCGTACCGGCAGCACAGGGCTCCGGCGAGGCCGGGCCCGGTCGATCCGTCGCGCAGGTGGCGCAGCCAGGAGAGCAGTTCGCCAGGTGCGGTGCCGCACACGGCCATACCGCGGACGGCGCCGAGCGCCATCGCGGTCCCGGCGGCGGCCGTGACCCCGCCTCCGGCCAGCGCGCCGACGGTCAACAGCGCCTGCCCGTCCGGCAGTTCGAGGAGGTCGTACCAGTCGCCGCCGATCGGCCCGCCGACCGGCGGCGGGAGATGACGGGCGGCCACATCGAGGCGCGCCTCTTTGGCGGTCGTGGCGGTCGGGAGGCGCAGCCGGCCGTGCCGCGGCGGCAGCACGGCCTCCCGCAGCTCGGCCGCGAGCCGGTGCTCGGTCTGCGCGATGTGCCGCCGGCGCTGGAGCGAGTCACGGGTCTCGCTCACCGCCCGCTGGCTGCGGCGCAGTTCGCTGACGTCGCGCACGACCGCCCACATGGCGGCCGTCGCACCGTCCGCGTCGAGCACGGGCTCGCCCATCATGTGCACGGTGCGCACGGACTCGTCCGGGCGCACGACGCGGAACTCCCCGTCGATCGGCTTGCCGTCGATCAGGCAGTCCGTGACCATCGCGGTGAGCCGCGCCTGGTCGTCCCGGTGCACCAGGGCCGGCAGCTCGTCGAGGGTCAGGGCGGGCGCGGCCGGGTCCCGGCCGAGGATGCGGTAGAGCTCCGCCGACCAGACGGCCTCGTCGGTGAGCAGGTCCCACTCGGCGCTGCCGACCCGGCTCAGCAGCGACCCGCCCTCGGGGGCGCCGCGCCGGGGCGGCGGCTGGGCGGGGGCGGGGCCCTCACGCAGCTGCGCCAGGTGCCGGTCGAGGTCGCTGAGCTGGTGGACGGCCAGCTCGTACAGGGCGCGCTGCCACCGGACCTCGGCGTCCGCCTCGCCTCCCGCGGGCGTCGCGGTCTCCCGGCGCACCGCGTCGACGTCGCCGAGCAGGCGGCGCGTCTGCGAGATCAGCGCGTCGACCGCGCCACGCTCCGGCGGCTGGCCGGGTGGGCGGTCCGCGGAGGCATGGGGGGACATGACGAACTCCGATGCAGGCACGGGGGCCACGGCGGGTGAAGGACCGGTTACGACTGTGGCACAGGGCGCCTGGCCTCGTAAGGGATTTGCCCGGACCCGACGCGGTGGTGCCTATGGCATATGCCCTTGTCCTCCAGGGCGCCCGTCCCGGCCGCTTCGGTCGAACGGGCGGCCGGGTGGGACGTACCCCGCCCTCGTCGACGCGCCGAGCGAGGGAGGTGCGAACGCCGTAGGGCGGCTACGCGGCAGGAGCCGTCCGCAGCCACACCGCCGTGTCGCGCGGCAGCCGTCCGTCGTCGTCCAGGGCGTCGCTGGCCAGCAGCACCCCCTCGTGCGCCGGAAGCCGGACGGGCTCCGCGGCGCCCAGGTTCACCACGCAGACCAGACCGGCCTCGCGGGCGAAGGCCAGGACGCCGTCGGGCGCGGGCAGCCAGGTCAGCGCGTGCCCGAGGAAGCCCGGTTCACCGCCGCGCAGCCGCAGCGCCGCGCGGTACAGCGAGAGCATCGAGGCGGGGTCGGCGGCCTGGTCGTCGGCGGCGTAGCCGCCCCAGTCCGCCGGCTGCGGCAGCCAGGGCTCGCCACTGGGCCCGAAGCCGTACGACACCCCGTGCGCGGACCACGGCAGCGGCACCCGGCAGCCGTCGCGGCCCGGGTCGACACCGCCCGAGCGGAAGTGCATCGGGTCCTCGATGCGCTCGCGCGCCACCTCGACCTCGGGCAGCCCCAACTCCTCGCCCTGGTACAGGTAGACGGCGCCCGGCAGAGCCAGCGAGAGCAGGGCGGCGGCCCGGGCGCGGCGCAGCCCGAGGGACAGGTCCGTCGGGGTGCCGAACCGCTTGGCGGCGAAGTCGAAGCGGGTGTCGGCGCGGCCGTAGCGCGTCACCGTCCGGGTCACGTCGTGGTTGCAGAGCACCCAGGTCGCGGGGGCGCCCACCGGGGCGTGGTAGGCGAGGGTCCGGTCGATCGACGCGCGCAGCTCGGCGGCGTCCCACGGGCGGGTCAGGAAGTCGAAGTTGAAGGCGGTGTGCAGCTCGTCGGGGCGCAGGTAGCGGGCGAACCGCTCGGGGTCGGGCACCCACAGCTCGCCGATCAGGACGCCGTCGTACTCGTCGGCGACGGCCCGCCAGGCACGGTAGATGTCGTGGAGTTCGTCGCGGTCGACGTAGCCGCTCTCGTCGCCGTCGGCGGCGTCGGCCAGCGCGGGGTCCTTCGCCACGAGCGCGGCCGAGTCGATGCGGACCCCGGACGCGCCCCGCTGGAACCAGAACCGCAGGACGTCCTCGTGCTCCTGGCGGACCGCCGGGTGCGCCCAGTTGAGGTCCGGCTGCTGCGCGGTGAACAGGTGCAGGTACCACTCCCCGTCGGGCACCCGCGTCCAGGTGTGGCCGGAGAACTGCGAGGGCCAGTTGTTGGGCGGCAGTTCGCCGTCGGCGCCGCGGCCGGGCCGGAAGTGGAACAGCTCCCGCTCGGGGCTGCCCGGGCCCGCGGCCAACGCGGCCCGGAACCAGGGGTGTTGGTCGGAGACGTGGTTCGGCACGATGTCGACGATGACGCGGATACCGAGGTCCCGGGCCTCGGCGATGAGCTTCTCGGCCTCGGCGAGGGTGCCGAACGCCGGATCGATCACGCGGTAGTCGGCGACGTCGTAGCCGCCGTCCGCGAGCGGGGAGCGGTACCAGGGCGTGAACCAGATCGCGTCGACGCCGAGCTCCGCCAGATAGGACAGGCGCGCTCTGACCCCGGCGAGGTCTCCCGTCCCGTCGCCGTCGCCGTCGGCGAAGCTGCGGACGTACACCTGATAGATGGCTGCGGAACGCCACCAGTCGTCGGCCACCACGAAGGGTCCTTTCGGGCAGGGCGGTGCGCGCCGCGGCGGACCGCGGCGGCACACGCGCGAGGGGAGGGAGGCGGGGCCGGGCGTCAGCCTTTGAGGCCGCCGGCGGTCAGACCGCTCATGATGTTGCGCTGGAAGAGCAGGAAGAGCAGGAGCGTCGGTACCGAGGCGATGGTGAGCGCCGCGATCAGCTGGTTCTGCGGGACACCGTTCGACAGGGAGTAGATCCCGACGTTGAGGGTCTGCTTGGCCGGATCGGGCAGCGTGAGCATCGGCCAGAGGAAGTCCTTCCACACGCCGACGACCGCGAAGATGGAGACCACGCCGAGGATCGGCCGGGAGATCGGCAGGACCACCGAGCGCAGGGTGCGCAGCGCGGAGGCGCCGTCGATCGAGGCCGCGTCGAGCAGTTCCTGCGGGATCGAGTCGAAGAACCGCTTGAGCAGGAAGATGTTGAACGCGTTGGTCACGGACGGCAGCCAGATCGCCCAGGGGCTGTTCAGCAGGTTGCGTTCAAAGATCGGTACGTCGAGCACGGTCAGGTACTGCGGGACGACCAGGACGGTGGCCGGGATCATCAGCGTCGCCAGCATCATGCCGAGGATGACGTTGCCGAAGATGGGCCGCAGCTTGGACAGGGAGTAGGCGGCGGCCACGTCCAGGACGAGCTGGAAGGCGAGCGCGCCGAACGCGTAGTAGAGGGTGTTGAACAGGAGCTTGGCGAGGTCCATCACCCGCCAGGCGTCCTGGTAGTTCTCCGGGTGCGCGCTGTGCGGGACGAGGGTGGGCGGGGACTGGACGATCTCCGCGGTGGTCTTGAGCCCGCCGGTGACCATCCAGTACAGCGGGCCGAGGAAGACCAGCGTGAACAGGCCCATGGTCACGCCGAAGACGGTCCAGTAGATGATCTTTCCGCGGCGCCGGCCGAGCTGGGCCGGGGAGATCAGGGTGCGGGGGCGCATCGTGTCGGTAGCCATGTCGGTGAGATCCCAACTCCCTTGGCGCTCAGTCGTCCGAGGCGCGGCTGAGGCGTACGTACACCGCGGAGAAAGCCGCGAGCAGGACGAGCAGGACGAGGCCGAGGGCCGCCGCGCCGCCGTAGTTGTTGAAGTTGAAGGCGTACTGGTAGATGAGGTAGACGACGGTGGTGGTGGAGCCTTCCGGGCCCGCGCCGTTCGTCAGCAGGAACGGCTCGGTGAAGACCTGCATCGTCGCGATGATCTGCATGAGGAACATCAGCGAGAGGATGAGCCGCGTCTGCGGGATCGTCACGTGCCAGATCTTGCGCCACAGCCCCGCGCCGTCCAGCTCGGCGGCCTCGTACAGCTCACCGGGGATGCCCTGGAGCGAGGCCAGGTAGATGAGCGTGGCGCCGCCCATGTTCATCCAGGTCGCCGCGATGACGACGGAGAGCATCGCGGTGTCGGTCGACTGCAGCCACTGCTGTTCGGGGATCCCGACGACACCGAGGACCCGGTTGAACAGGCCGTAGCCGGGATCGTAGAAGTACTTGAAGAGCAGGACGGAGGCGACCGGGGGCAGCATCACCGGCAGGTAGACCAGCAGTCGCAGGTAGCCCTGGCCGTGCCGGAACTCGTTGAGCAGCACCGCCACGAGGAACGGGACGGCGAAGCCCAGCACCAGGGCCAGCGCGGTGAACAGCAGGGTGTTGCGCCAGGCCTGCCAGAAGGCCGGGTCGTTGAAGACGTAGCTGAGGTTGGACCAGCCGGCCCAGGTGGTGCGGCCGTCCTTCGTCTTCTGGAAGGCCAGGACGAACTCCCTGACCATGGGGTACCAGGAGAAGAAGGAGAAGCAGAGCACCGCACCGATCAGGAAGCCGTGCGCGGAGATGTTGCGCCGCACGGTGCGTGCCAACGAGCCGTCCGGCGTGCTCGGTTGGCGGCTGGCGGACGGTGCGGCCTGCTGGGGCTTCGCGGGCAGCGTCGGGGCCGACATGGTCACTCCTCGGATCACAGGTGCCAGGGGGATCGGTTACTGGTTGGCCAGTACCTGGTTGACCTGCTGCTCGGCGGTGGACAGGAGCTTGTCGATGTCGGCGTTCTTGTTGGTCAGGACGCCCGACATGACGTTGTCGAGGACCTTGTAGATCTCCTGCGCCTTCGGCGGCTCCGCCTTGCCGGGCACCGGGTTCTCCATGAACGGCTTGAAGTTCTCCACCGGCATCGTGGCGTTGTCCGTACGGGACTTCAGGTCCTGGTCCTTGACCGCGCCGGTGAAGAAGTTCGGCTGCGGCAGCCCGACGGGCAGCTTGTCCGCCTTGGTGCGCTCCCACTGGAACTGGCCCTTGCCGGGCGTGAGGGTCTTGAGGTTCAGCCAGGCGATGGCGGCCTTGATCTTGTCGGGCGAGGAGCCCTTCTTGATCATGTAGTCGTTGCCGCCGAACAGGGTCGCCTTGCCGCCGGGGATCGGGCCCATCCCGAAGTTGTCGTACTTCGCGCCCAGTTGCTGGACCATGTACGTCACGTCGTCGGGCGCGGCGAGGAACATGCCGAGCTTGTCGGAGGCGATCTGCTTCTGCAGGTCACCCCACTTCAGCAGCTGGGTCTTGCCCATGCTGTCGTCGGTCCAGCGCATGTCGTGCAGCTGCTGGACGACCTTCTTGCCGGTGGCGTCGTTGAAGGCGGCCTTCTTGCCGTCGGCGCTGACCATCTCGCCGCCCAGGCTGTACTGCGCCGCGGCGAAGTGCCAGCCGCCGGTGTTCTCCGCGCTGTACTCGCCGTAGCCGGAGATGCCGTTGCCGAGGCCCGCGATCTTCTTCGCGGCGGTGCGCACCTCCTCCCAGGTGGCCGGCGGCTTGTCCGGGTCGAGCCCGGCCTGCTTGAACAGCTTGCGGTTGATCAGCAGGCCCATGGTGTAGTTGCTGGTCGGCACGCCATAGAGCTTGCCGTCCTTCTTCAGGGCGTTCATCACGTTCGGGTCGATGGAGTCGATCGCCGGGACGGTCTTCGGCGTGACGTACGCCGTGATGTCCTCGGCGCCGTCGTTGTCGAGGACCTGCTGGAGGTCGGTGAAGTACGTGTAGAAGACGTCCGGCTGGGACTTCGCCTTGAGCGCCGCGGTGAACCGGGCGGGCTCCTCGCACTGCCCGGCGGTCGACTTCCCGTCGATCGTGACGTTCGGGTACTTCTTGTTGAACTCCTTGACGTCCTCGATCCACTGCTTGCGCTCCGCCGCCTTCGCCGTCGGCGGCATGCAGTCGATGGTCAGCGTGACCTTGGTCTTGGGGTCGAGCGGAGCGCTGATGTCGGCCTTCGACCCGGCGTCGCCCGATCCGCCGTCGTCGGAGCTGCTGCTGGTGCCGCAGGCCGCGAGGGAGCCCAGGGCGAGGGCGGTGGCGATGGCCACCGCGGACGTGCGGCGGACAGGACGTGACCAGGTGCTGCTTCTCATCGGTGGGTCCCCTTCGGGCCTGAGCCTGTGCAGGCAGGAACGTGGAGGCCCGCGGCGCTGGGTGCACGGGAGGTGCGAGCCGGGGCGTGCCACACTCAAGCACCGACGACGGATGTCCGCAAGATGTCGCGCGTACTCCGCAAAAAATTAACAGCTGGGAGTCATCGAGGAGTTGGGGCCACGGTGTCACCGGGGCAGCGCGGACGCGCGGCGTCCGGTTCGCCCCGGCAGGCCCCCTGACGGCGGGCGCCGGCGGCGCCCGCCCGCGGGATCAGGCCGTCGTCGGCGGGGCGGTCGAGCCCCGCACCACCAGTTCGGGTTCGAAGAGCAGCTCGCCCGGGGGTACGGTGCCGCCCTGGATCTGCGCGACCAGCAGTTCGACCGCGGCCCGGCCCATCGCCTCGATGGGCTGGCGCACCGTGGTGAGCGGCGGCTCGGTGCAGTTCATGAACGCCGAGTCGTCGTAGCCGACCACCGACACGTCGCCGGGCACGGTGCGTCCGGCCCGGCGGGCGGCCCGCACGGCGCCGAGCGCGAGGGGGTCGCTGGCGCAGATGATGCCGGTGATGCCGCGCTCCAGGAGCCGGGCCGCCGCCGCGTGCCCGCCCTCCAGGGAGAACATCGCGCGCTCCACCGCGTGGTCGGGGAGCTTGCCGCCGGCGCTGCGGGCGGCCGCGCGCGCCGCGGTGAGCTTGCGGCGCGAGGGCATGTGGTCGTCGGGGCCGAGGACCAGTCCGATGCGCTCGTGGCCGAGCGAGGACAGGTGCCGCCACGCCTGCTCGACGGCGACGGCGTCGTCACAGGACACGCAGGGGAAGCCGAGCCGCTCTATGGTCGCGTTCACCAGCACCACCGGGACCTGCCGCTCGGCGAGACGCGCGTAGTGCCCGTGCTCGGCGTCGGCCTGGGCGAACAGGCCGCCCGCGAAGACCACGCCGGAGACCTGCTGTTGCAGCAGCAGCTCCACGTAGTCCGCCTCGGAGACCCCGCCCTTGGTCTGGGTGCACAGCACCGGTGTGAGGCCCTGCTGGGCCAGGGCGCCGCCGATCACCTCCGCGAACGCCGGGAAGATCGGGTTCTGCAGCTCCGGCAGGACCAGTCCGACCAGCCGGGCCCGCTCCCCGCGCAACTGCGTCGGCCGCTCGTAGCCGAGCACGTCGAGCGCGGTGAGCACCGCCTGGCGGGTGGCCTCGGAGACACCGGGTTTGTTGTTGAGCACCCGGCTGACCGTGGCCTCGCTGACCCCGACCTTCTTCGCCACCTGAGCAAGTCTGCGCGTCATGGAACGCAAGATTAGCGCAAAGCTTGCGAGTGGTTTGCGTGATGGGCACATCCGTTCCGGTCGGCGACCGGTGGCGGACCGGTCACGTCACCGGCAGCGCGAAGATCCCGTACGCGAACCCGTCCGCCTCCACCACAGTCCCCTCCGCGGACAGCCGCACCCCGGACACCTCCACGGGCCGCGCGCCCGCGAGCCGCCCCGGGTCGGGCGCCTCCCACCTGCGGCTCCGCGCGGCAGGGTTGACGACGACGAGGAACTCGTCGCCGCGGACGTAGACGAACGGGTACCCCTCGTGCAGCACGTCGACCGGGGAGTGGCTGCCGAGCGCCGTGGTGGCGGCGCGCAGGGTGACGAGGCGGCGGACCAGATGCAGCAGCGAGCCCTCGTCGGCGCGCTGCGCGGCGACCGACGGGCGGCGCGGGTCGGGGTCGAGCGGCAGGTAGAAGTCCTCCTCGGGCGCCGTCGAGAAGCCCGCGCCGGGGCCGTCGTCCCACTGCATCGGCGTACGGGACCCGGCCCGGTTGTAGGCCGGTCCGAGCACGCTGCCCTCGGTGTCCGCAAGGCCCGGCACGTACCGCATCCCGATCTCGTCGCCGTAGTAGACGGCGGGCAGCGTCGGCCACGTCAGCTGGAAGGCGAACGCGGCCGGGAGCTGGTCGGCGGTGCGGCCGCCGCAGTTGAGGCGGGAGAAGTCGTGGTTGGAGGTGGGCAGCGAGACGAAGCCGGTGGGGCCGAGCGCGGTGGTCGCCGCGCGCCAGGCCTCGACGAAGGGGCGCGGCGAGCCGAGGCCCGACGCGTCGAAGAAGCAGTCCAGCGGCGCCCAGCTCTCGTTGCGCGTGCCCGCGCCGTTGTTCCACAGCGAGCGCATCGCCAGGCCGTCCGTCGGGCCGCCGAACTGGAGGAAGAAGTCGGCGTGGAACCCGGCCGGCACGGACACCTGCGGATCGCCCCACTCGGAGAGGAGCACCGCGTCCGGGTGCGCCCCGTCGAGCCAGTGCCGCAGCTCGGTCCAGATCCGGGCGGTCTCGTGCTTCCCCGGGTCGTCCTTCACCAGCGACGACGCCATGTCGACCCGGAACCCGGCCACGCCGAGCCGCAGCCAGTGGTCCATGATCTCGCGCAGGGCCGCCCGGTTGGCCCGGGGCCCCGGGGAGTCGACCGGCTGCCGCCAGGGCTCGGCCGCGCTGGTGCGGGCGTAACCGAAGTTCAGGGCGGGCTGCGAGTCGAAGAAGTTCGGCAGGTACGCGCCCGGCCGGGCGCCGGGGGAGGCGACGAAGCCCGCGGGGACGCCGTCCGCGCACCAGATGTAGCGGTGGTCCTCCGGGTCGTCCGCGGACGCGCGGAACCAGGGGTGCCGGTCCGAGGTGTGCCCGGCGACGAGGTCGAGGAGCACGCGGATGCCGCGCCGCCCGGCGAGGTCGACCAGTTTCGCGAGGTCGCCGTCGGTGCCGTAGCGCGGCGCCACCGCGAAGTAGTCCGCGACGTCGTACCCGGCGTCGCGGAACGGCGAGACGAAGCAGGGGTTGATCCAGACGGCGGTGACCCCGAGCCAGGCCAGGTGGTCGAGCCGCTCGATGATGCCGCCCAGATCGCCGATGCCGTCCCCGTTCGAGTCGGCGAAGGACTGCGGGTAGATCTGGTAGAACACGGCGTCGGACAGCCAGTCCGGGGCGGGGCGGAACGTGGTCATGGAACGCCACTGCCTTTCGGTCGCGGAGGACCGAGCCTACGAGCAGCGGGGGCCGGCGGGTAGCGGGCCGGGCGCCGCCACGACCGGCCGGCCACGACCGGCCGGCCACGACCGGCCGGCCGGGGCGGGGCGGCGGGGGTGGAGGGGCGCCCGTGCCGGGTCAGAGGTGGGGGACGACGGCGACGGGGCTCGTCACGTGGTGCACGACCGAGTGCGCGGTGCACCCGAGCCGGTCGCGGTCCATCCCGCGTCCGATGACGGTCAGGGCGGCCGACGTGGACGCCTTCAAGAGGTGGTGGCCCGGCTGCCCGTAGACGAGCCGCGGTACCACCGGCACCTCCGGGTACTTCGCCCGCCACACCTGGAGCGCGTCCGTGAGAGCGCGGCGGCGCAGGGTCTCGCGGCGCGCGGCGTCACCCGGCGGCGCCGCCGCCACCAGCGCGTCGGAGCGCAGCAGCGGCAGCGTCCAGGCGTGCAGCGCGTGCAGGGCGGCGCCGCGTAGGGCCGCCGCCTCGAACGCGTAGGACAGCACCTCGTCGGAGGGGCCGGTGACGTCCAGGCCGACGACCACCGGCAGGAAGTCCGGGGCGCCGGGGGCGCGTTCGTCCCGCGGGAGCCCGCCCGCCCGGACCAGGACGACGGGCCGGTCGGCCCGCGCGGTCACGGCGAGCGCGACCGAGCCGACGAGGAAGCCGGAGTACCCGCTGAAGCCGCGCGAACCCAGCACCAGCGTCTCGGAGTCGGCGGCCGCGGTCAGCAGCGCGCCCACCGGCGACGCGGGAGAGCACCGGGCCAGCACCTGCAACGCCGGGTGCGTGTACGAGAGTTGCCGTGCGACCCGGTCGAGGAGGCCGCTGCCGGGCAGGTCGACGTCGGGTGGCGGTGGCGCGGGCCGCTCCCCGCTGTCGGCGTGCAGCAGCCGCAGGGGCAGACCACGGCGCAGCGCCTCGCGGGCCGCCCAGTCCGCGGCGTTCATGCTCTCGGGTGAACCGTCCGTCCCGACGGTCAGGACGCGCATGCTGGTCATGACGGAACCTCTCGGATGACATGAGTGATGAGCTCCGCTGCGGGTTCCACGCAACGGGGGTAGTACGCGTGTCCGGTTCAGGAACCGGGTGCACGGCACGCCGCGCGCGCCGGGCCCGCCCTCCGTCTCGGACCTTGCCACCCGCTCATGCGCGCCGGGAGAGGCGGACCGGCCCTCCGGCAGGGGACGTTCGGCCCCGCCCGGGGCCCGGAGGCCGCCCCCCTGTGCGTTCGGAGCCGGCCGGATCCGGCCGTCGACGCCCCGCGCGGGCCGCTTCGCGGTACCGGATCCGACAGGTCCCTGGCCAGAGCCGTTCGGCCCCTGGCCGCGGCGGCGTCGCGGGACGACCGTCGAGGTATCGCACGGCGGCAGTCCGGACAGTGCGACGGACGCCGCCCGGGCCACGCGCCGACCCACGCGGCCCGGCGGCGGACGCCGGAGGGAAGTGTTCCCGGCCGTCGTGCCGTGCATCCGAAAGGAATCGCTCATGACCACGACGGCCCCGCGCATGAGCCAGACCCTGCCCGAGGAGTACCGCGGCCGGCTGATGCGCATCGCCCGTGAAGTGACCTTCGAACCGCACCGCCGGCTCTTCGAGGAGGGCTCGCGCGCGGACCGCTTCTGGGTCGTGCGCAGCGGCAGCGTCGCTCTGGACATGCGGGTGCCGGGACGGCGGGCGCCCTTCGTCGAATCGCTCGGGCGCGGTGAACTCATCGGCTGGTCCTGGCTCTTTCCGCCGTACGTCTGGCAGCTCGGCGCCGAGACCGAGACCCCGGTGCGGGCCCATGAGTTCGACGCCTGCACGGTGCGCCTGATGTGCGCCTCCGACCCGGGGCTCGGCTCGTTCGTGGCCCAGTGGGTCGGCGGCATCCTCGCCCACCGGCTGAGCGTCACCCGCTCCCGGCTGCTCGACGTCCACGTGCCCTACGGACCCTACGGATACGACGCGGCCTGACAGCCGGGCCCGGCCCGGGTGCCGCCCGGCCCCGGATCGGGTCCGTTCGGCCCTGGCGGATCATCCTCGCGGCCCTCAGGATCTAGGGACACCACTTCCGAGGGGGACGCATGCCTCAGCCAGCCGGTTTCTCCGCGGACCGTCCCATTCGCATCCTGCTGCTCGACGATCACGAAGTGGTCCGGCGCGGCCTGCGCGATCTGCTCGGCGCCGAGCCCGACATGGAGGTCGTCGGGGAGGCGGCGACGGCGGCCCAGGCCCTCGTCAGGGGGCCCGCCCTGCGGCCCGACGTCGCCGTGCTCGACGTCCGCCTGACCGACGGGGACGGCATCACCGTCTGCCGCGAGCTGCGCGACCGGTTACCGGAGGTGAGCTGCCTGATGCTGACCTCGTTCGACGACGACGACGCACTGCTCGACGCCATCATGGCGGGCGCCGCCGGCTACGTGCTGAAGCAGATCAAGGGCTCCGACCTGGTCTCCGCCGTGCGTACCGTCGCCTCCGGCCAGTCGATGCTCGACCCGGCGACCACGGCCCGGCTCATGCGGAGCCTGCGCGGACCCGGGGTGCGCGACGAGGAGGGCGAGGAGGGCGATGCCGCGGCCGACGGGCGCGTCGCCGATCTCACCGACCGGGAGCGGGACATCCTCGTCCTGGTGGGGGAGGGGCTCACCAACCGGCAGATCGGCCTCAAACTGTTCCTGTCCGAGAAGACGGTGAAGAACAACATCTCCCGCCTCCTCGCCAAACTGGGCGTGGAACGGCGCATCCAGGCCGCGGTGATCGCCAGCAGGCTGCCACCGCGCCCCTGAGCGGCCCGCCGTCAGCCCCCGGGCCGCAGCGGCACGTGCCACTCCAGGCGGGTGCCGCCGCTCTCCCGCGGCACGGCGGTCAGCGTCCCGCCCCGGCCGGTGGCGCGCGCCCCCATGTTCCGCAGCCCGCTGCGGTGTTCGTCCGCCACCTCGGGGATGCCGACGCCGTCGTCCTCCACGGTCAGCGTCAGGGTCCGGCCGCGGACGACGAGCGCCACCTCGGCCGAGGAGGCACCCGCGTGCCGTGCCACGTTCGTCAGCGCCTCGCCGAGCACCGCGACGGCGTCGTCGGCGACGGGCGCGGGCACGTCGACGTCGAGCAGCCCCTCCATGCGCAGCGCAGGCGTGAAGCCCAGCACCCGCGCCGCGTCCTCCACGGCCCGCACCGTCCGCACCCGCAGCCCGCCGCCCGCCGGGGACTCCTGCTCGCGCAGCCCGAAGATGGTGGAACGGATGATCTTGATGGTGGTGTCCAGATCGTCGACGGCCCGCATCAGCCGCTCCGACGCCTCCGGGTGCTGGACGAAACGCTGCGCGCTCTGCAGCGTCATCCCGGTCGCGAACAGCCGCTGGATCGCCAGGTCGTGCAGGTCCCGGGCGATCCGGTCGCGGTCCTCCAGCAGGCTCATCTGCTCCGCGTCGCGGTGCCGGTCCGCCAGTTCCAGCGCGAGCGCGGCCTGACCGGCGAAGCCGACAAGCGGCACCAGCTCGGCGCTCGCGAAGGGCTGGCGCTCCGCGCGGCGGGCCAGCGTCAGCACCCCCCGCACCCCGTCGCGCGTACCGATGGGCACGGCCACGGCGGGACCGAGCCCCTCCCAGCGGGCCGGCTGGTAGGTGACCCGCGGGTCCTTGCGGACGTCGTCCGAGGTCACCAGCTTGCCGGCGGCGAGCGCGGCGCCCGCGAAGGTGCCCCGGCGGGGCAGCGTCACATCGTGGTGGGGCGCGGCGTTCTGGCCGAGGGCCAGCGTCTCGTGCAGCTCGTCGCTGCCCGGGATGACCAGCGCCACCAGGCCGAGATCCGCGGCGGCGATCTCCCGCGCCCGCTCCACCATCAGGCGCAGGACGGGCATCTCCGCGCTGCCGGACAGCAGGCTCCCGGTGAACTCGGCGCTCAACTGCATCCACCGCTCCCGCAGTTGCACCTCCTCGTACAGGCGCGCGTTCTCGATCGCGACGCCCGCCGCCGCGCCGAGGGTCTGCAGCACCGCCACGTCCTCGTCGTCGAAGTCCATCCCGCCGCGCTTCTGCGTGAGGTACAGATTCCCGAACACGTCCTCCCGCACCCGGATCGGCACGCCCACGAAGGTGTGCATCGGCGGATGGTCCGCGGGGAACCCGGAGGACGCCGGATGGGCCGCCAGTTCGGGCAGCCGCAGCGGCTCGGGGTGCCGGATCAGCTCGCCGAGCAGCCCGTGGCCCGAGGGCAGATCGCCGATCCGGGCCCGCTGGTCGTCGCTGATGCCGACGGGCAGGAACTGCGACAGCCTGCGCCGGTCGTCGCCGATCACCCCGAGCGCGCCGTACTCGGCGTCGACCAGGACCACCGCCGCCTCCACGATGCGGCGCAGCACCTGCGAGAGGTTGAGCTCCTGACCCACCGACAGGACGGCCTCCAGCAGGCCCTGGAGGCGGTCGCGGGTGCCCCGCACCGCGTCGATGCGTACCTGGAGCTCCTCCAGGAGCTCGTCGAGCCGCAGCCTCGGAAGCGGCCCCGGCCCCCGTGCAGCGTCGTCGCCCATCAGGCCTCCGCGGGACCTCGTGGTACACGTCCTCGCACTCACGGTAGCGGCTGCGGGCCCCGGCATGACCTGCTTTGTCGTACCTGGTGCGGGGGAGCGGGACGGTGCCGAAGTGCCCTCACGCCGGGGACACAGATGGGAGACTGCCTTCCGCCTGCGCCCGGCACGTGCCGGTTCCGGATGCCTCGGGCGCATTCTGTGCGCACTTGAAGAAAGTCGTCACACTGTGCGCCGGGATGACTACAATTCCCGGGCATCCGGTGGTCCGTGCTCACCCTGCCGGAGCCGTCCCTGCCGGCCCGCCCTCGGAAGGCATCCATGACCACCCGCCCCCGTACGGCCGGTTCGCATCCGGAGACGGTCGGCACCCTGCGTGTCAGCGCCCGGCGCCTCACCTCGGGCGCCGGTGACGACGGCCGGGGCGGCGACCTGCACGGCGCCGTCGAGTCCCCCTTCGGCACCCGGCTGCTCATCGGCGACGTCATGGGCAAGGGCCCCGAACTCTCCCGCACCGCCGACGCCGTGCTCCGGGCCTGGCACGAACTGGCGGTGCGGCAGCGGTCGCTGGAGGTGCTCGCCGTGCGGCTGCACTCGCTGGTCGCGCACTCCGACGAGCCCGACCGCTTCGTCACCGCCACGTTCGTCTCCATCGCCCCGGACGGCTCCGCCGAACTCGTCTGCTGCGGCCACCCGCCGCCCCTGCTGCTGCGCGACGGCAGCGCCGTGGCCGCCGCCGTGCCCGCGCCGGCGCCCCCGCTGGGCCTGCTCGACCTCGCGCACGGCTGGTGCGCGGCCCAGCCCGTCCCGCGCACCGCCTGGGACCGGCTGCTGCTCCACACGGACGGCGTCTCCGAGGCGCGCGACGCCACCGGCACCTTCTATCCGCTGGCCGAGCGGGCGGCCGAGCAGAGCGCCGCGCCGCTCGCCGCCTTCACGGCCGGGATCGCGGCCGACCTGCTGCACCACGCGCGGGGCCGCTTACAGGACGACGCCACCCTGCTCGCCGTCGAGGCGGCCCCGGAGCCCGACGCGCCGCTGGCCACCGTCGACGCGACCTCGGAGCCGGACGCGCCGCTCGCCTAGATCTCCTCGGGGCGGTCCAGCGCGGCAGGGCAGCCAATTGGTCAGCGCGGCACGGCGGTCGGTCGTCCAGTGCGGCAGCGCGGCGGTTCAGCGCGGCACCGTCGCCAGAAAGGCGGCGGCCGCCGGTGAGCACCGCGACCGGCTCCACACCAGGCGCTCCTCGCGCACCGGACCGTCCCGCACCGGGAGCACCGCGAGGCCCGGCAGGCGCGGCACCAGACGCGAGGGCAGCAGCGCCACGCCGAGCCCGCCCCGCACCAGGTCGGCCAGGAACTCCAGGCCCTTCGCCTCGAACGCCACCTCGCGCCGCAGCCCCGCCGCGGCGAACGCCTCGTCGGTCTGCGCCCGCGCCGCGAGCCCCGCCGGGAAGTCCACGAACACCTCACCCGCGAGCTGCGACAGCGGCACGGGCGCCCCGCCCGCCAGGGCCGCCACCGGATGCTCCGGCGCCGCGACCGCGACATGCGGGTCCACCGCGAGAGTGCGACTCTCCACCCCGGGGTCCTGGACGCGGAACGACGGCTGCACCCCGAGGAACGCCAGGTCCAGCGTCCCCTCCCGCACCCCGGTCACCAGGCCCTCGCTCGCCCCGTCCATCAATCGCAGCGCGACCTGCGGATACGTGTCGTAGTAGGCCCGCATGAGGCCCGGCACGTCCACCGCGGTGACCGACGCGATCGCGCCGATGGTGAGCCGCCCGCGGATCTCGCCGGTCGCCGCCGCGACCTCGGCGCGCGCCCGCTCCGCCGCCTCCAGCGCCTGCCGCGCCGCGGGCAGGAACGCCTCGCCCGCCGCGCTCAGCCGCACCCGCCGGCTCGTCCGCTCGAACAGCCGCGCACCCAGCTCCTTCTCCAGCTTCCCGATCTGATGGCTCAGCGCCGACTGGACCACCAGGCACCGCTCGGCGGCCCGGGTGAAACCGCCGGTCTCGGCGACGGCGACGACATAGCGCAGCTGCTGCAACTCCATGCGATCCATCGTGGTGTGCGATCGTTCGGATGACAAGGATGTGTTGGACTCATCGATGCGGGCGGCCGCAGGCTGGACCCATGACACAGCTGAACGCCCTGCCCGGCACGGGAGTTGGCGGCGACCCCGCCCCTCACGCACCCCGCGCCGCCGGACCGCGCCGGAGCCTCCTGCTCCTCATGGCCGTCGCCACCGGCCTGTCCTGCGCGGGCAACTACGTCGCGCAGCCGCTCCTGGACCTCATCTCCCACGAGTTGCGCCTCGGCAGCGTCCTCGCCGGCCTCGTCGTCACCGCGGCCCAGGCCGGATACGCCCTCGGCCTGATGCTGCTCGTGCCGCTCGGCGACGTCGTCGACCGGCGCCGCCTCGCCGTCGCCCTGTTCACGGCCACCGCCCTGTTCCTGACCGTCTCGGCGCTCGCGCCGAACGGCGCGTTCCTGCTCGCCGGCACCGTCCTCACCGCCCTCACCTCGGTCGGCGCCCAGGTCGTCGTCGCGCACGCCGCCGCCCTCACCACAGCCGAGAGCCGGGGCCGTGCCGTCGCCACCGTCATGTCGGGCATCCTGCTCGGCGGACTGCTGGCCCGGACGGCCGCCGGCGGGCTCTCCGCGCTCGGCGGCTGGCGCACCGTCTACTGGGTGCTCGCCGCGCTCATGGCCCTCGCCGCCCTGGCCCTGCACCGGGCGCTGCCCCGCCTGCCCGTCACCGCCGACCTGCGCTACCCCGCGCTGCTGCGCTCCACCGTCACCCTGCTGCGCGAGGAGCCGCCGCTGCGCCGGCGCGCACTGCTCGGCGCCTTCTCCCTCGCCTCCTACAGCGTGCACCTCACCGCGCTCACCTTCCTGCTCGCCGGGGAGCCCTTCGGCTGGTCACCGCCCGCCATCGGCCTGTTCGGGCTGGTCGGCGCGGTGGGCGTGCTGACGATGACGGGCGCCGCCCGGCTCAGCGACCGCGGCCACGTCCGGGCCGTCACCGGCGCCGCCGGGGCCCTGCTGCTCGCGGGCTGGCTGCTGCTCCTCGCAGGGGAGCGCTCCCTGTTCTGGCTCACGGCCGGGGTCGTCGTCCTCACCGTCGGCCAGCAGGCCGTGCTCAACAGCAGCCAGACCGTCCTGTACGCGCTGCGCCCCGAGGCCCGCAGCCGCATCAACGCGGCGTTCATGACGAGCTTCTTCCTCGGCGGGGCCGTCGGCTCGGCCCTCGCCTCCGTCGTCTGGGCCGCCGCGGGCTGGCCCGGCGTCTGCGTGCTCGGCGCGGCACCGGCCGTGGGCGCGCTCGCGGTCTGGGCCACGGAGCGCGGGCACTGACATCCGGCCACCCGTCCACCCCGGCCGCGCCACCACCCGTACCTCGCCGCGCGGCCACCCGCAGGCCCCCGCCCCAGTACACCCCACGTTCCCGCATCACCATCGCCCCTACGCCTTCCGGCAGTTGAGGAGACCCCCCATGAACATCACCGTCTTCGGAGCCGCGGGCAGCGTCGGCCGTCGCGTGGTCGCCGAGGCCCTGGCCCGGGGCCACCAGGTCACCGCCGTGGTCCGCGATCCGGCCCGGGCCACCGGGCTGCCCGGCGCGGCCTCGCTGCGCACCGGCGACGCCGCCGACCCGCGCTCCGTGGCGGAACGCGCCGCGGGCCAGGATCTGGTGATCTCCGCGACGAGACCGCCGAACGGACGCGAACCCGAACTGGCCGCCGTGGCGCAGGCGTTGCTCGCCGGGCTGCACGGCACCGGCGTCCGCCTCCTGCTCGTCGGCGGCGCCGCCGGGCTGATGGTGCCCGGCACCGGCGGGACCACCGTGGTGGACGCGCCCGGCTTCCCGGCCGCCCTGCGCCCGATCGCCCTGGCCTGCGCCGCGCAGTTCGACGTCTGCCGCGCCACCGGCCACGACGTCGACTGGGCCTACCTCGCCCCCGCCGCCGTCCTGGAGCCCGGCGAGCGCACCGGCCGCTACCGGCTCGGCACCGACACGCTCGTCGTCGACGCCGAGGGCGCCTCCGCACTCTCCATGGAGGACCTGGCGGTGGCCCTCATCGACGAGGCCGAGCGGCCCGCGCACCACCGCACCCGGTTCACGGCGGCGTACTGAACGAGCCGTCCGATACCGGCCCGTTTGCGGGGTGATCGGCCGGGCACCAGGACGAGGAGCCCGCGACGACAAGGAGCCCCGACGATGCTGCTGGCCCACCCCGCCCTGCTGGCCGATCTCGTCAGCGAGTACGAGGCGCTCAGCGCGCTGGACGCCGAGGACGGCGGCGCCGAGGCACGGCGCCGCCTGGACGACGTCACCTACACGCTCTGCGTCGCCACGGGTACCCGCGACATCGACAGCGCCCTCGTCGCGGCCAGGCACCGGCTGCCCGGTGCCCGGGTCCACGACGACTCGCTCATCGGGGCGGCCCGCCCCAGGACGGCGCGGCTGTCAGGGGTATGACACCACGGTCGACGGCACGGTGGTGTCGCCCGAGGTGGCACCGCCGATGTCGTTGATGACGTGGTCGTACTGCCCCTTGCCACCCAGCGACACCACCAGCAGCCCGTGGAACTTCACGCCCGCCGTGTTCGGCGCCGCGAAGCCGTGCCCCTGCCGGATCGTCGGGTCGACGTTGTAGTAGCAGTACGAGCCGAGCCCCCAGCCCTCGTGCGTGGTCACCGATTCGGCGACCTTGTACGCGGCGTAGCCCTTGACCGAGCCGTTCTGGATCGCCGCCTGGTTCGGGGCGTCGTACGCCTTCTCGTTCTGGTAGAAGATCGTGCGGCCGCGCTCGCCGTTCCACTGCACGTCGTACTTGTTGAAGTGCTCCACGAACAGGCCGGTGGCCAGCACGTCGGCGCCGTTGACCACGATGCCGTAGTCGGCGCGGTTGGTCTCCCAGCCAACCCCCTCGCCGTGGTCGGCGCGCCACACCCAGGTGTGGTCCACGATGGTGTGCCGGGCGTTGATCACCATGCTGGTGGTGGCCTTGCCCGCGCCCGCGCCGCCGATCCGCACGAAGACGTCCTGCACGGTGATCGGGTCGGCCGAGTGGTCCGCGGACGCGCCCTGCGGGCCGACCTCCAGCAGCGTCGCGGAGTTGACGGTACCCGCGTCGATCAGGAACCCGGCGAGCCGGACCCCGTCCACGTCGGCCACCTTCACCGCGGTCGCCCCGCCGTCCGGGACGAGCGTCGCGTAGCCGAGACCGAGGACGACGGTGCCCGCCCGGTTCACCTCGATCGCCGCGTCCAGGTGGTAGATGCCAGGAGTGAGCAGCAGGTGCAGCCCCTGGGCGAGGGCGGCGTTCAGCGTGCCCGCGCCGTCCCCCGGCTTCGCGACGTAGAACTGGTCGAGCGGCACCGACATGCCGCGCGGTGTCCCGCTGCCCCAGCTGGTGCCGCGCGCGTTCGTCCGCTTCTCCGGCAGGAACACCTTGTACTCCGCGCCGTCCAGGTAGAGGAACGGCTTCTCGCGGGAGACCGGCGTCGTGTCGAGCGTGGTGTACGGCGGATCGGGGAAGCTCTGCGCGGGCGCGCCCTCCACGCCGGAGAACACCATGTTCCACACGGCGTTGAGCCAGCCGCCCACGGACGAGTCCCGGGTGTACCACTGCTGCTGCGAGTAGGGCCCGACGCTGCCGTCGACCCGGGTGTCGGCGATGTAGCCGCCGCTCGCCCAGCCGTAGCCGTCGGGCGCCAGGTTCAGGCTGCCGCGCACGTGCATCCGGCGGAACGGGGCCGCCTGGGAGACCGCCCACCGGTTGGTCCCGCTGACCGGCACGAGCGCGAGGTTCTCCGCGCTGCGCCAGAAGTTCTGCGTGGCGTTGCCCTGGAACCAGCCCGCGTCGACGGTGACGTCCCCGTTGATGGTGGTGTCGTCGGGGGACAGGCCGAGGCCCGCGATCGAGGTGTAGAAGCCGAGTTGGGCGTTGAGGCCGTTGTAGGTACCCGGCTTGAACAGCAGCGCGTACCGGCCGGTGCCGAACTGGGCCGACTCCTGCTGGTGGAAGATCTCATCGAGCTTGGCCTGGATGCCTGCGGTGGCCGGGTCGAAGACGATGACGTTGGGGCCGAGGTCGCCGCCGCCGGCGAGTGCCGCGCGGGGCGCGGCCGTGGCCCCGGCCGCGGAAGCGGCGGTGGAACCGAGTACCGGCAGGGTCGCGGCAGCGGCGGCCGCGCCGAGGACCGCGCGGCGTGTGGGGGGAAGGGGGAGATGGGGCACAGCGGCTCTCCTGGTTCATGAAGTGAACGAGTGGGGGTGATGGGAGCGCTCTCCTGGCGACGCATGTTTCAGGCGCGTGAATCGGGCGTCAAGAGTTGCGACCGAAGTTCCCGGCGATCGCAGGGTCGTAGCCCCAACAAAACGCCCACAATGGGCAGTTGGCCGTCGGCCGAGATTCAGGAAGTGACGGAACGAGCCGCCGCCGTCCCCGCGGTGGCCGAGCCGTCCGGGCGCAGGTCGGCCGGGTGCGTGGAGCCGACGGGGCGACGGACGGCGGGAGCCGCTGTCAGACCGCCAGGACGCCCCGGCCCGTCGTCTCCTCCAGGAGGACCTCGGCGGCGCGGTCGGGGGACGTCTGCCAGAGCGTCGTCACCGGCTCGTAGACCCGCAGCCCCGCCGGTGCGCCCAGCTTCAGCACCTGGAACGTCCGGCCGTCGTGATCCGGGACGGCCGAGACGTGCAGGGAGAGCACAGTGCGGGCCTCCTGCTCGGCGTCCTTCGAGTCGGACAGCGAGCGGACCGCCGCGTAGAGGGTGTGGTGCCCGGCGAGGGTCCGTCCCGCGTGCCGCATCTGCGGCACCGGCAGGGCGGCCCCGTCCAGCTCGCCGTAGGTGACGGTCGGGACGCGGTCGACGAGGCAGGCCCGCCCGGCGTCGTTGCGCACGCTCAGCTTGATCACGCCGTCGCTGCCGTCGGAGGGTTCGGCGCGCACGGTCAGGTCCTTCTCGGCGCAGGGCGACAGCGTGGCCGTGGGCCGCGCCGACGCGGTCGGGGCGGCGAGGGCGGTCAGGGCGGCTGCGGCGGCCAGGGCCACCGTGGCGAGACGTGCGCGCATCGAGATCCCCAGTTCGTTGCCGCGGTCAGGTCAGTGCCGGGCCGATGACGGGTCAGTGCCGCATCGGTACCGGATCGGTGCTGGTCGGCCTGGAGCAGGGCGGACAATTCAGGCACAACAGCCTATCCCGGCCCGGTGGCCTCCGCACCTCCCCGCGCGAGCGGGGCCCTGTGCCCTCCGCACCTCCCCGCGCGAGCGGGCCCCGCGCCCTCACCCTCGGCCGGGCCCGGCCTACTGCGCCGCCCCCTGTCCGCCCGCCGCCGGGACCCGCCCCCGCGCGCCGCGGCGGGCCACCAGGGCCCGGCGCCAGCCGGCGAGCTCCGGGGCCGGGGCCGGTTCGGCGCGGCGTCCGCCCCGCTGGAAGAAGCCCGCGAGCGGCAGGGTGGCCGCGCCGACCGTCACCGCGTCGGGGCCGAGCCGTCCCAGCTCCACGCCGACGCGCCCGACGGGGTAGTCGAGGGCGTAGGTCCCGATGTGCCGCCGTACCGACTCCAGGAACCGGGGGCCGAGCCGCAGTCCGGCCCAGCCGCCGATCAGGATGCGCTCGGGCTGGAAGAGGTTGACCAGGTCGGAGAGGCCCGCGCCGAGGTACTCGGCGGTCTCCTCCAGGACGGAGAGGGCCAGGGCGCGCTCCGGCGCGAAGGCCCCGGCCCCTCCGTCGCCGTACGCCGTCTCGAGCAGTTCGGTCAGGGCCGCCTCCTCACCGCCGTCGCCGCTCGGCGCCCCGCCCGCCTCCCGCCACCGCTCGACCAGCGCCTGCGCCCCCGCGTACGCCTCCAGGCAGCCGAGGGCGCCGCACCGGCAGCGCCGTCCGCGCACCCGTACCGTGAGGTGGCCCCACTCGACGGCCCGCCCCTCGGCCCCGTCCTCCGCGACCACGCAGGCGCCGACACCCGAACCGAACAGCACGACCACGGCACTGGCCGCGCCCCGCCCGGCCCCGAACCACATCTCCGCCTGGCCGAGCGTCTTGGCGCCGTTGTCGATGAAGTACGGGACGTCCGCCGGGAGTTGGGTGCCCTCGCGCAGCAGCTGCTCCAGCGGGACGGCCCGCCAGCCGATGGTCTGGCCGTGCACCACGGCCTCGCGCTCCGGCTCCCACGCCACGATGCCGGGCACGCCGACCCCGACCCCGAGCAGCTGTCCGGGGTCGGCGTCCGCCGCCGCGAGGACATCGGCGACACCGTCACGGATGTGGCCCACGACCAGCTCGACGTCGTAGCGGTCCCGGACCGCCAACGGGCGCTCCACGCGCGCGAGTTCGGTCAGGACCAGGTCGAACAGCTCGACGCGCACGAGGTTCTCGCCGACGTCCACGCCGATCAGCAGCCCGCAGTCCGGGGCGATCCGCAGCAGCGTGCGCGGCCGGCCGCCGTCGGACTCGACGCTGCCCGCCTCCTCCACCAGCCCCTCGGCGGCGAGCTCGGCCACCACATTACTGACGGAACCTGAACTCAGTCCGGTGGCAGGACCGAGCTCGTACCGGCTCAGCGGACCATCGAAATACAACTGTTGCAATAGGGCTGCGCGATTCTCCCGCCGCAGGTCGTGCACCGTACGCCCGTTCCGCCCGGCCATGATCTCCCTCTCCCTGCGTCGACAAGACGCCAACAAACCCCGCTTCGCGCAAGATACCCGTGTGCGATCTCTTGACGCCCTCTTCCTGTGCGGCTTAACTCACAGCCTAAATTAAGCCCTGAGGGCGTTCACTACTTGAACCCGTAGGCGTTGCAGCCTCGGTGGACGCGGTCAGGCTTCCTCCGGATAAGGGACACCTGGAGCCATGAGCAGAATCCGAGCCGCAGCCGTCGGCGCCGCCACCCTCTCGCTCGCCCTCGCCGCGACCGCCTGCGGCGGCGGCTCGTCCTCGGGCGGCGGGTCCAACGACTCCCCGAAGAGCCTGACCTACTGGGCATCCAACCAGGGCGCGAGCATCGCGGTCGACAAGAAGGTCCTCCAGCCCGAACTCGACAAGTTCGAGCAGCAGACCGGCATCAAGGTCAAGCTCGAAGTCGTCCCGTGGTCGGACCTGCTCAACCGCATCCTCACCGCGACCACCTCGGGCCAGGGCCCCGACGTCCTCAACATCGGCAACACCTGGAGCGCGTCGCTCCAGGCCAGCGGTGCGCTGCTGCCGTGGGACGCGAAGAACTTCGACAAGATCGGCGGCAAGGACCGGTTCGTCGAGTCCGCGATCGGCTCGGCCGGCGCCGAGGGCAAGGACCCGGCGGCCGTCCCGCTGTACTCGATGTCCTACGCGCTCTACTACAACAAGAAGATGTTCAAGGACGCGGGGATCACCAAGCCCCCGGCGACCTGGGACGAGATCGTCGCCGCCGGCAAGAAGATCTCCAAGGGCGGCAAGTGGGGCCTCGCCGCCGAGGGCTCCAACCTCTCCAACAACATCCACCAGGTCTTCGTCCTCGCCAAGCAGCACGGCGCCGACTGGTTCACCGCCGACGGCAAGCCCGACTTCACCTCCGACGGCGCCGTCGCGGCCGTCAAGCAGTACGTCGACCTGATGGCCAAGGACAAGATCATCGCGCCCGGCAACGCCGAGTACGCGCAGAACCAGTCCCTGAGCGACTTCTCCAAGAACAAGACCGCGATGGTGCTGTGGCAGGCCGCCGCCTCCACCTTCAAGTCGCAGGGCATGAAGGACAGCGACTTCGGCGTGGTGCCCGCGCCCGTCCAGTCCGGCGCCCCTGGCCAGGGCGAGTCCACCAACTCCATGGTGGCGGGCATCAACATCGCCGTCTTCAAGAACACCAAGAACCTCGACGGCGCCACGAAGTTCGTGAAGTTCATGACCAGCACCGAGGAGTCCAAGCTCCTCAACAAGACCTACGGCTCCATACCGCCGGTCAAGGACGCCCAGAGCGACCCGGCGTTCAACGCGGAGGCCACCGGCGTCCTCAAGGACACCCTCGCCAAGAGCGCGGCCCCGCTGCCGCAGGTCGCGGACGAATCGCAGTTCGAGACCGCCGTCGGCACGGCCGTGAAGGAGCTCTTCGCGGACGCCGCCGCCGGCAAGCCGGTCACCACGGAGTCCGTGAAGGCCGCGCTCACCAAGGCGCAGCAGTCGATGCCGAACAAGTGAGTGCGGAGACCCACATGACCACGACCGCCACCACCCCCGCCGCCGAGGCGGGGGAGGGGCGGGCCGTCGGCAAGAACTCCCCCGGGGCGGCGCGCGGCAAGAGCCGCCGCCCCGGGCGGATCCGCCGGATCGGCCTGCCGTACCTGCTCCTTCTGCCGGCCCTGGCCCTCGAACTGCTGGTGCACCTCATCCCGATGGTCATCGGCATCGTGATGAGCTTCCGCGAGCTCACCCAGTTCTACATCCGGGACTGGACCGGTGCTCCATGGGCCGGCCTCGACAACTTCAAGGTGGCCGTCGACTTCGACGCCCCCGTCGGCCAGGCCCTGCTCCACTCCTTCTTCGTCACCTGCCTCTTCACGATCCTGTCCGTCGCCCTGTGCTGGGCGATCGGCACCGCGGCCGCGATCTACATGCAGGAGACCTTCAAGGGCCGCGGCATCCTGCGCGCCCTCTTCCTGATCCCGTACGCGCTGCCCGTCTACGCCGCCGTGATCACCTGGGTCTTCATGTTCCAGCACGACAACGGCCTGGTGAACCACGTCCTGCACGACCAGCTCGGCGTCACCGACAAGCCCTCCTTCTGGCTCATCGGCGACAACAGCTTCTACGCGCTGCTCACCGTCTCCGTCTGGAAGGGCTGGCCGTTCGCCTTCCTCATCGTGATGGCCGGACTCCAGAACATCCCCAAGGAGATGTACGAGGCGGCCGCGCTCGACGGCGCGGGCCTGTGGCAGCAGCTGCGCCGCATCACCCTGCCGTCGCTGCGCCCCGTCAACCAGGTCCTCGTCCTCGTGCTGTTCCTGTGGACGTTCAACGACTTCAACACGCCGTACGTGATGTTCGGCAAGGCGGCACCCGAGGCGGCGGACCTGATCTCGGTCCACATCTACCAGTCGTCGTTCGTGACCTGGAACTTCGGCAGCGGCTCCGCCATGTCCGTCCTGCTCCTGCTGTTCCTGCTCGTCGTGACGGGCGTGTACCTCGCGCTCACCTCGCGCGGAAGGAAGACCGCCGATGTCTGACACCGCAACCCGGCCCCGGTCGCCGATGGCGGCGCCCCGGTCCTTCGTGTGGTCCCGCCGCATCTTCCTGACGCTGCTCACCGGCTTCGTGCTGCTGCCCGTGTACGTCATGGTCTCCAGCTCGCTCAAACCGCTGGAGGACGTCCAGGGCGAGTTCCACTGGATCCCCAGCGGTCTGACGATCCGCCCGTACATCGACATCTGGTCGACCGTCCCGCTCGCCAAGTACTTCACGAACTCGGTGATCGTGGCGGGCGCGGCGACCGTCTGCTCCGTCGTCATCGCCGTCTTCGCGGCCTACGCGGTCAGCCGTTACCGCTTCCGCGGCAAGCGCGTCTTCACGGTCACCGTCCTGTCGACGCAGATGCTGCCCGGCATCCTCTTCCTGCTGCCGCTCTTCCTCATCTACGTCAACATCGGCAACGCCACCGGGATCGCCCTGTTCGGCTCGCGCGGCGGACTGATCCTCACCTACATGACGTTCACGCTGCCGTTCTCGATCTGGATGCTGATCGGGTACTTCGAGTCGGTCCCGCGCGACCTCGACGAGGCGGCCCTCGTCGACGGCTGCGGTCCGCTCGGCGCGCTGTTCCGGATCATCGTGCCCGCCGCCATCCCCGGCATCGTCGCCGTCGCCGTCTACTCGTTCATGACCGCCTGGGGCGAGGTGCTCTTCGCCTCCGTCATGACGAACGAGGCAACGCGCACCCTCTCCGTCGGCCTCGGCGCCTACGCCAACCTCAACGACGTGTACTGGAACCAGATCATGGCCGCCTCCCTGGTCGTCAGCGTGCCCGTCGTCGCCGGCTTCCTGCTGCTCCAGCGCTACCTCGTCACCGGCCTGACCGCCGGCGCCGTCAAGTGACCGATCCCCGTACCAGCGCACGCCCTTGTGAAAGGAACCCCGTGTCCGACCCCCTTGACCTTGCCGCCTTCCCGCACGACTTCCTGTGGGGCACGGCCACGTCGGCATACCAGATCGAAGGCGCAGTCGCCGAGGACGGCCGTTCGCCGTCGATCTGGGACACCTTCTCGCACACCCCCGGAAAGGTCGACAACGACGACCACGGCGACATCGCCTGCGACCACTACCACCGCTGGCGCGACGACCTCGCCCTGATGGGACAGCTCGGCACCAACGCCTACCGGCTGTCCGTCGCCTGGCCGCGCGTGATGCCCGGCGGCGACGGCCAGGTCAACGCCGAGGGCCTGGACTTCTACGACCAGCTCATCGACGCCCTGCTCGCCCAGGGCATCACCCCCTCGGTCACCCTCTACCACTGGGACCTGCCGCAGGTGCTCCAGGACCGGGGCGGCTGGCCGGCCCGCGAGACGGCCGAGCACTTCGCCGCCTACGCCGCCGTCGTCGCGGAGCGCCTCGGCGACCGCGTCAAGCACTGGACGCCGCTGAACGAGCCCCTCTGCTCCGCCTGGATCGGCCACCTCGAAGGCCGGATGGCCCCCGGCTGGACCGACCTGACCGCCGCCGTCCAGGCCTCCTACCACCTGCTGCTCGGCCACGGTCTGGCCACCCAGGCCATCCGCGCGGCCGTGCCCGGCGCCGAGGTCGGCATCGTCAACAACCTCGCCCAGGTCGTGCCCGCCACCGACCGCCCGGAGGACATCGCCGCGGCCCGCCGGATGGACGGCCACTCCAACCGCTGGTGGCTCGACCCGGTGCACGGCCGCGGCTTCCCCGCCGACATGGTCGAGGTGTACGGCGTCGACTTGCCCGAGCAGCCCGGAGACCTCAAGACCATCGCCGAACCGCTCGACTGGCTGGGCCTCAACTACTACTTCCCGTCGACGATCGCCGACCACCCGGCGGGCCCGGCCCCCTACGCGCAGGCCGTGCGCCGGCTCGGCGTCCCGCGCACCGGCATGGACTGGGAGGTCGACGCGGACGGCATCGAGACGCTGCTGCTGCGCCTCACCCACGAGTACGGCGCCCGCAAGCTGTACGTCACGGAGAACGGCTCGGCCTACCCCGACGTGGTCCGCCCCGACGGCACCGTGGACGACCCCGAGCGCGAGGAGTACCTCGTCAACCACATCGCGGCCTGCGCCCGGGCGGCCCGCAAGGGCGCCCCGCTCGCCGGGTACTTCGCGTGGTCGCTGCTCGACAACTTCGAGTGGGCGTACGGCTACGACAAGCGGTTCGGCCTCGTCCACGTCGACTACGCGACGCAGGCGCGCACCATCAAGGGCAGTGGCCACCGGTACGCGGACATCGTGCGCCGCCACGGGGCCCGCGCCCGGCGCGCCGCCTGACGGCTCCGTCGCAGCGGGACCACCGGGAAGGGCCCCGCTGCGACGGTCACCACCGAAATCCGGACAGCGGATGTCGGGGTTCATGGGGATGCTCGACGAAAGGAGCAGCGAACGCCGCACCCCACGACGGACAGGAGACAGACGTGACGCACGCGCAGCAGGACGCCCACGAGGGCCCGGCGGGCTCCCGGCAGGAGGAGCCGGCCGACCAGCGGGCGCCGCTCGCCGGGAAGGTCGCCCTCGTCGCCGGTGCCACCCGCGGCGCGGGCCGCGGCATCGCCGTGGAGCTCGGCGCGGCGGGCGCCACCGTCTACGTCACCGGCCGCACCACCCGCACCCGGCGCTCCGAGTACGACCGCGCCGAGACCATCGAGGACACCGCCGACCTGGTCACCGCGGCGGGCGGACAGGGCATCGCCGTCCCCACCGACCACCTGGAGCCCGACCAGGTCCGCGCGCTCGTCGAGCGCATCGACGCCGAGTCCGGCCGCCTCGACGTCCTCGTCAACGACATCTGGGGCGGCGAGCAGCTCTTCGCCTGGTCGAGCCCGGTCTGGGAGCACGACCTCGACAAGGGGCTCCGACTGCTCCGCCTCGCCGTCGAGACCCACGCGATCACCAGCCACCACGCGCTGCCGCTGCTGCTGCGCGGGTCCGGCGGCCTGGTCGTGGAGATGACGGACGGCACGGCCGAGTACAACGCCGCGCACTACCGCAACTCCTTCTTCTACGACCTCGCCAAGAGCTCCGTGCTGCGCATGGCGTTCTCCCTCGGCCACGAACTGGGCCCGCGCGGCGCCACCGCCGTGGCCCTCACCCCCGGCTGGATGCGCTCGGAGATCATGCTCGACGCGTTCGGCGTCACCGAGGCCACCTGGCGCGACGCCCTGAAGGACGAGCCGCACTTCGCCATCTCCGAGACCCCGCGCTACGTCGGCCGGGCGGTCGCCGCGCTCGCCGCCGACCCGAACGTCCACCGCCTCAACGGCACGTCGCTCTCCAGCGGCGGCCTCGCCCAGCTCTACGGCTTCACCGACCTCGACGGCAGCCGCCCCGACGCGTGGCGGTACCTCGTCGAGGTCCAGGACGCCGGCGAACCCGCCGACACCACTGGTTACCGGTGAGCCCGGCTTAGATCCCGTCGTCCGGGCTGCTGGTCAGGGCGGGCCACATCGCGCTGCCGCCGCCGCGCCACTCGATGAAGTCCGGGTCGTCGAGCGGCGCGTCCTGGAGCCCGGCGCGGCGCAGGAACTCCACCACGTCCGCCCGTGAGGTGGCGAGGCCCACGTCCTCACCCTGAATGGCGACGCGTCGCCCACCGGGCTGGGCCGCGTGCACGACAACTGTGGGGTATCCGTCAAGTCCGTCCATGCCCCACAGCTTCGTACGCCGCGACGCGGCCCGCACCCGCAGCGGCCGGGGAGTGCCGTGCGCGGTACCGACGGCGCGTACGTGCCCTGTGGGGAAAAGGGCCGAAAATCACCCGTAGCCGGACCAGTTGGGGTGCCCCGGCGGGGCGCGCACCGCCTCGTATTGCGGTTACGGTGCTGGGGTGATCAACGCGCAAGGCACATACGAGGCACATTCCACCGAGCCGGGGACGGCGCTGCTGCTGGCGGCCGCGCCCGCGGGCAAGGGATGCCTCATCGACGCGGCCGCCGTGCTGCCCGCGCTCGCGGCCGTCCCGCCGAGCGCGCTGACCGGCACGCCCGCGGCCACCGTCGTCGAACTCGCCGACCCGCTCGATCCGCAGACCGTCCTCACCCGCATCCGCACCGCGGCGGCGCTGCCCGGCCCGCTCCACCTGTACGTCACCGGCCAGCTCCACCTCGACCAGCGCCAGCGCCTGCTGCACTTCGCGCTGGCCCGCACCACCCCGGCCACCCTGCGGTACACGGCCCTGCCCTGGCACTGGCTCACCGGTGAACTCGCCCTGCGCCGCCCGCACACCACCACCGTCGTCCTCGACCTGGTCGCCGACGCCGCCGCCTGGCAGCACGTCCGCGACGGCGGCCCCGGCCTCGGCCACGGCGTGCGCCTGTACGGGCGGGTGGCCCCGCCGCCGCCCCGCCGCACCGTGCTCGCCGCGGCCTACCTCAAGGCGTACGCCGACATCTGGCGCACCGGCGAACGCCCCACCCGCGCCCAGCTGCACGAGGCGGCGGCCATGCACGCGGGCCCGCCGGGGGCGCTGTTCCTGGCCCAGGACACCCCGTCCCCGGGGCCGCGGCCACCCCAGCCCCCGGCCCAGACCACCCCCTGGCCGGCCGAGGCCCCCCGGACGACGCCGCCTCCGGGCCCCACCCGGCCGGAGCCCGCGGGCGTGCCGGCCGCCCGAACAGAGCCGGCGCCGGATGCCGGGCGGGAGTCCTTGCGGCTGCCGAGCACGGGCGCGGCTTCGGCGGCGTCGCCCGACGCCCGGCGGCAGCCCACGGGGGTATCGGCCGCCCGTGCCGAGTCGGCGTCGGCGCAGGATGCCGGGCGGCAGCCCACTGGGGCGTCGGCCGCCCGTGCCGAATCGGCGTGGTTGCCGGATGCCCGGCGGGAGCCCACGGGGGTATCGGCCGCCCGTGTCGAGTCGGCGTCGGTGCCGGATGCCGGGTGGCAGCCCACTGGGGCGTCGGCCGCCCGTGCCGAGTCGGCGTCGGCGCAGGATGCCGGGCGGCAGCTCGCTGAGGCGCAAGCCTCCCGTTCCGAGTCGGCGCCGGATGCCGGGCCGCCACTCGCGGCGGTGCCGGCCGCCCGCGCCGATTCCGCACCGGCGTCGGCCACGAGGCATGAGCCCGTCGGGGCGCCGACCGCCCGTGCCGAGCCGGCGCCGGACGCCGGGCCGGAAGCCGCCCCGGCATCCGCCCCCCGTCCCGAAGCGGCACCGATGCCGGCCGCCCGGCGGGAGTCTGCGCAGGCCCCGGCTTCCCGGCGGGAGTCTGCGCAGGCCCCGGCTTCCCGGCGGGAGTCCGCGCAGGCCCCGGGCGCCCGGCCGGAGCCCGCGACCGCACCGGCCGCCCGTACACGAACCGCCCCGGTGCCTGCCCGCCCCGCACCCGCCCCGGCACCGGCCACCCCCGCCGCGCCCGCGACCGCCCGTGCACCCCAGCCGCAGACGGCCTCGGCCCGTTCCGCCCAGCCACAGACGGCCCCGGCCCGATCCGTCCCGGCGCAGCCCGCCCCCGCGCGAGCCGGCAGGCCCCGGGCCACCCCGGCCCGGTCCGCGGCCGGCCAGGCCCCCCGCGCCACCGCCGGAGGCGACCCGCACCCCGCGCTGCTCGCGGCGGCGCAGGCCGGGCGGCACGGGGAGGCGTCCGCGATCGCCGCGATGTGGGAGAGCGAGGCCCTGCGTACGCACGGTGCCGGCTCCCCGCAGGCCATTCACTGGCTGGAGGTCAGGGCGGATCTGGCGCGGCTGGCCCAGGACCCGCCCCGCAGCTGCGAGCTGTGGACCGCGGTCGCCGAGGCCCGGCTGGCCCGCGGCGAAGCCGGTACCGCGGAGGACGTGGAGGCCGCCGTGGACCGCGCCCACCACCAGTGGGAACAGGTCGCGGACCCGGCCCGCGCCCGCGCCCAGGCGGGCGCGCTCAGGGCGCTGCGCCGCCGGGTCCCGGGCCGCCGCCCCGGCGCGCTGGAGGCGATCCAGCGCCGCCTGGACGCGCTCCGGAGCTGAGGGCCGGGCGGTGCCGGGGGCCTGAGCGGGACGGCGCCGCCGCCTCAACAGGCCTTGCGCACGTACCCCTTCGACCCCGCGGGCCGCACATCGAGGTCCCGCAGCACGATCGACAACCGCCCGCCCCACGCCCGGCAAGCCCGCGCGAAGTCGGCGGCGCGGTACTCGACGACGAAGACCCGGTCCCCGTACGCGGACGCGTAGGCCCCGCACTCGTCGTAGCGGGCGCACTCCTCCGACACGGCGAAGTCGAAGCCCATGTCCGCCCGCCGGGGCAGCAGATCGGCCGTGTTCTTCTGGCCGGCGGCCAGCCCCGCGGCATGCGCCCGCGCGGAGACGAGCCGCGCGAAGGCGGCCGCGTCCGCGGGCTCAAGCAGCCCGTCGGACCGTTCGTAGGAGTCGAGGTTGTCGGGTTCGACGGCCTGGAAGCCGTCGTCCGCGCAGCCGTCGATCCACGGCCCCACGATCTTCATCAGCCGCTCCCGCTTGTCCGCGCTCGACAGGTCGAGGAGCGCCTCGTCCCAGTCCTCGTCGATGACCAGGTCCCCGTCGTCGTCGCGGAGCAGCAGGTCGGGGTGGTTGCCGCGCCACCAGCGCAGCGCGTCGGGCTGGGCCTGGAAGGCGTTGACGTAGCAGACGTTGTAGCGCCCGCGGGCCGGCGCCGCCTCCCGGTCGCGGGTGAGGGCGCGCACGCCGGAGGGCGGCTGGTAGGCGCCGCCGATCTGGTAGTCGAAGTCCATGTCGGCGCTCGGGCGGACGACGTGCGGAGACTCCTTCCCCGTGGGGCCGGGGGAGGGGGCCGAGGAGCAGGCGGTCAGCAGCCCGGCGGTGACGACGAGGCACAGGGCGGAGAGCCGACGGGAAACGGGGGCGAAGATCACCCCGGCACCTTATGCGGCCGCACCGAGCGCCACGACGCCTCCACCGGAGCGCCCGGGTCCGGCGAGACCACCGCTATTGGGTGCAGGTCGGCACGGACCGGTACGTACGGTGACGTAGCTCACGCCGTGCCGGGAAGGGGCCGGGAACATCCCGGCCCCCTTACCCGTTGAACCCACCGTGGGCACGGATGGAACAGTGTCCCCGGGCCTCACCTATAGCCCGCAGGGAAGATCGTTCGGCTGAAGCCCTGCGGAGCCCCCCGCCGAGAGGCGACCGCCATCCGTGCCCCTCTTGAGCCGCCCCGGCCGTGGTCCCCCGTCACGGTCGGGGCTTCCTTCTGTCGCGCGACGGCTGGGCGCGTCCTCGACCGGGTGTCGGCCCTGGCATGATCGGGGCATGGCAGAACGTGTGATCGCCGCGTGTGACGGCGCGTCGAAAGGAAACCCCGGACCGGCGGGATGGGCGTGGGTCGTCGCCGACGGTGACGAGCGGCCCGTCCAGTGGGAGGCGGGCGCGCTGGGCACCGCGACGAACAACGTCGCCGAACTCACCGCTTTGGAAAGGCTGTTGAGCACCGTCGGTCCCGATGTGGCACTGGAGGTCCGGATGGACTCCCAGTACGCGATGAAGGCGGTCACGACCTGGCTGCCCGGCTGGAAGCGCAAGGGCTGGAAGACCGCGTCCGGCAAGCCCGTGGCCAACCAGGAGCTGGTGGCCCGGATCGACGCGCTCCTCACGGGCCGCGCGGTCGAGTTCGTCTACGTGCCCGCGCACCAGGTCGACGGTGACCCGCTCAACGACTTCGCCGACCGCGCCGCCAGCCAGGCCGCGATCCAGCAGGAGGACGCGGGCAGCGCGCTGGGTTCGCCCGTGCCGCCGCCCTCCGCCCCCTCGTCGAAGGCGCCGAAGGCGGCCAGGGCGCCGGGCGGCTCGACCCGGGCCGCCGGGGCCGGGAAGCGCAGCTCCGGGTCGTCGGGGTCCTCGGCCTCGACGCGCACGCTGAAGGCGAAGTTCCCCGGCCGGTGCCGATGCGGGCGCTCGTACGGGGCGGGCGAGGAGATCGCCAAGAACCCCGACGGCTGGGGCCACCCGGAGTGCCGCGCGACGGCCTGAGGGCCCGAGTCCGAGCCGCGATCCGAGTCCCGGCCCGTGGCCGGACGGCCGCCCCGGGAACCGGACGCCTGCCTCGGCGGCACGCGCCCGGTTCCCGGCCGTTCCGCCTCGCCCTAGTTGGACACCCGCACGTAGTCCACGACCAGCTGCTGCGGGAACTGCGTGCTGCCGTCCGGATCGCCCGGCCAGTAGCCGCCCACCGCCAGGTTCAGGATGACGAAGAACGGCTTCTCGAAGACCCACTGGTTACCGCCGACATCGGCGGGGGTGCGGGTCTGGTAGACGGTGCCGTCCACCGACCACTTGATGGAGTTGGGCGTCCAGTCGACCGCGAAGGTGTGGAAGTCGTCGGCGAAGGCCTGGCCGCCGGGGAGCGAGTAGCCCGCGCCGATGCCGCCCGAGCCCGAGTAGCCGGGCCCGTGGATCGTGCCGTGCACGGTGGACGGCTCGAAGCCGACGTTCTCCATGATGTCGATCTCGCCCGAGTTCGGCCAGCCGACCGAGCCGATGTCGTCGCCGAGCATCCAGAACGCCGGCCAGATGCCCTGGCCGCGCGGGATCTTCATCCGGGCCTCGACGTGGCCGTGCGTCGTGGAGAACTTGCCGGACGTGTTCAGACGGGCCGACGTGTACTGGCAACTGCCGTACCAGCAGTTGTAGTTGGCCGGGTTCTCCTTGCGGGCGGTGATGACCAGGTGGCCCTGGCCGTCGAGCGCCGCGTTGTTCGTACCCGGCGTGTAGTACTGCCGCT
This sequence comes from Streptomyces sp. NPDC049813, assembly GCF_044465085.1. Lineage (NCBI taxonomy): Bacteria > Bacillati > Actinomycetota > Actinomycetes > Kitasatosporales > Streptomycetaceae > Streptomyces > Streptomyces sp. NPDC049813. The sequence continues at coordinate 673,329 of NZ_JBITLI010000001.1, forward strand.
CGTGGTTGCTGACGTTGTCGCCGGTCTCGGTCTGCCACTTCGAACCGTCGACCGCGGAGCCCGCCGCCCCGTCGAAGTCGTCGGAGAAGGTGACCGCGGCCGCCGCGGTGCGGCCCTCGGCCCCGGTGCCGGCGGCCTGGGCCGCGGGCGTCAGGCCGGCGCCCAGACACAGGAGTGCGGCGGTGGCCAGGGGCAGTTTGTGGCGCAGGGGTATGCGCATGGAACATCACGTCACTTCGGGTAGGGGGATCGCGCCTGTCTCGGGCGCGCCAGAAAGTGAAGACATGGGGGATGCGTGTGGTGCGTTGACTTCAAGAGTTGATTTAAGAGACGGGTGGAAGCCCCGTCAAGGCGTTCGTCCGGACCAAGTCGCCGAACGAAGCCGGAAGTTGGGCTGGCCCCGGGCTCTGGAGGAGCGTCCCGGGCTGGACCGTCCGCGGCCCGGTCCGCCCCGGGACCGGCCTGGACCAGCGACGACAGGCCCGTACTAGGGTGACCGGACGAGCTCGAACCGGGGAGTGTTGGTGACCAGACTGCGTTGCGCCGTACTCGACGACTTTCAGGACGTCGCCCGTGAGCGGGCCGACTGGGCGCGCCTCGCGGACCGCGTCGACGTCCGCTTCCTCCACGACCACATCGCCGCGCACGACGACATCGTGACGGCGATCGGGGACTGCGAGATCGTCGTCGTGATGCGCGAGCGCACCCCGTTCCCGGCCGAACTGTTCGCGCGGCTGCCCGCGCTGCGGCTGCTGATCACCTCCGGGCTGCGCAACGCCTCGATCGACCTGGCGGCCGCCGCCGCGCACGGCGTCACCGTCTGCGGCACCCCGAGCGGCTCCGCCCCGCCCGCCGAGCTGACCTGGGCCCTCCTCCTCGGCCTGGCCCGGGGCATCGTCACGGAGCACGCGAACCTGCGCTCCGGCGGTCCCTGGCAGTCCACCCTCGGCGCCGATCTGCACGGCCGGCGCCTCGGACTGCTCGGGCTCGGCAAGATCGGCTCCCGGGTCGCGCGCGTCGGCGCCGCGTTCGGCATGGACGTCGTCGCCTGGAGCCGGAGCCTGACCGCGGAGCGCGCCGCCGAGGAGGGGGCCTCCCTCGCCGCCTCCAAGGAGGAGCTCTTCGAGACCAGCGACTTCGTCTCCGTGCACCTCGTGCTCAGCGACCGCACCCGGGGCCTGGTCGGCGCCGACGAACTGCGCCGGATGCGTCGCACCGCCTACCTCGTCAACACCTCGCGCGCCGCGATCGTCGACCAGCCGGCGCTGCTGCGGGCGCTGCGCGAGGGCTGGATCGCCGGCGCGGGCAGCGACGTCTTCGAGACCGAGCCGCTCGCGCCGGACGACCCGCTGCGCACCGCGCCGAACTTCCTCGGCCTGCCCCACCTCGGCTATGTCACCCGTGCCAACTACGACGGCTACTTCCAGGGCGCCGTCGAGGACATCGAGGCGTACCTCGCGGGCGCGCCCGTGCGCACCCTGGGCTGAATCCGCCGGGCCGGACTCAGCCGCGGACGAAGGGACGCAGGTCCGCGGCGAGGTGCGGGAACTCCTCCAGGACCGTGGCCGGCGCGAACTCGTGGTCCGCGTGGTCGAAGCCGGGCGTGACGACCTCGGCCACCAGCCCCTGCCGGGCGCCGCCCCTCAGCCGTGACGCCTTCCACCACCCGCCGGGCACCAGCAGGAACCGCTCGGCGTCCGCGCCCAGCACGGTCCGGGCCAGGGTGCCCGCCGGGTCGACGGTGACGTACTCCAGCGGGCCGCCGTCGATGAGGAAGTGCAGGATGTCGCTGCGGTTGCGGTGCAGCAGGCCGCTCGGCCGCGCCGCGTCGAGCAGGTAGTAGATCGAGGTGGCCGCGGGGCGGGGGCCGTACGCGGTGGGCACGTCCTGGGCGCCGGTGTAGATCCGCCGGAAGAAGCCGCCCTCGCCGTGCGGTTCGAGACCCAGCTCGCTCTGCCAGTCGCGCACGGTGACTCCCTCGACCAGTTCCGCGCCGTGACGCACGGGCCACCCGGCGCACGGACCACTCCACGCTGCGGGAACGCCGGAACCCATGCCCGGGCCACACCTTACGGGCCGGCGCCGCGTCCGGCACCTCGGCGCCGTACCATCGCGCCGCCGCCACCGTCCGCATCCGGGACCCTACCCGCCGTGCACGGCCAACGCCCTGACCAGCCCGGGGAGTTGACATGGCAGACTTGGACCAAGGTCATCCGACCCGTTTCGCCCCTCGCGACGATGGAGTCCGCCCATGACGGCACCCGGCCCCCGGCCCCGGATCGACACCAGTCAGGCACACCCCGCCCGGGTCTACGACTGGCTGCTCGGCGGCAAGGACAACTACGCGGTCGACGAGGCCGTCGGGGTGCAGCTGCCGCCGGAGGCGCGGGACGCCGCCCGGCAGAACCGGGAGTTCATGCACCGCGCCGCCGCCTGGCTCGCGGCGCAGGGCGTGGACCAGTTCCTGGACGTCGGCACCGGCATCCCGACCGCGCCGAACCTGCACCAGATCGTGCAGGGCATCAACCCGGCCGCGCGGGTCGTCTACACCGACAACGACCCCATCGTGCTCCGGCACGCGCAGGCGCTGCTGGTCAGCACCCCGGAGGGGGCCACCGACTACATCCAGGCCGACGTCCGCGACCCGAAGGCCATCCTCGAACACGCCCGCACCGTCCTGGACTTCGAGCGGCCCGTCGCGCTGTCGCTGATCGCGCTCATGCACTTCATCCCGGACGGGCAGGACCCGTACGACATCGTCGGGACGCTGGTCTCCGCGCTGCCCTCCGGCAGCCACCTCGTCCTCTCGCACGCCTCCTCCGACATCTTCCCCGAGCTGTCGGACCAGGTCACCGCGGAGTACGCGAAGGGCGGCATCACCCTCGGCTTCCGTACGCGCGCGGGCGTGACGCGGTTCCTGGAGGGCCTGGAGCCGGTGGCGCCCGGCCTTGTCACGGCGCCCGAGTGGTACCGCGAGGAGCCCGCCCCGCCGGCCGAGGCCAGCGGGATCTACGCCGTGGTGGCGCGCAAGCCCTGAGGCGGCGGCGGGGCCGGACCGATGTGCGGCGTGGCGAGGTGATCGCCACGCCGCACTGCTGTGTCCCGGCCCGGCCGCCGTCCGCGGGGCGGGCACAAGATCGGGAAAAGTCGGCGGGAAAGACGCTCACGTTACCAATCGGTATGTATCGATTTGTTTGGCGATCAACAGTAGAACTCGTTCCCATTCCGTCGAGAGTGAGGGACACACCATGACCGACCCGACCCGCCCTGAAGTGGCACGCAACGGAATCTCGCGCCGGGGCTTCCTCGCAGGAACAGGTTCTCTTCTCGGCGCCGTCGCGCTGAGCGGCCACGCCACCGCCGCGGAGCGCGGGGCCTCCTCCGCCGTCGCCGACGGCGCACGCATCCCCGCCCTCGTCATCGGCACCGGCTACGGCGGCTCCGTCGCCGCGCTCCGGCTCGCCGAGGCGGGCGTCGACGTGCAGATGGTGGAGATGGGCATGGCCTGGGACACCCCGGGCGCGGACGGCAAGATCTTCGCCAACACGACGAGCCCCGACAACAGGTCCTTCTGGCTGCGCACGAGAACGAAGCAGCCGCTCAGCAACTTCCTCGGCTTCCCGATCGACAGGACCATCCCGAAGTACACCGGGATCCTCGACGCGGAGGAGTTCGCGGGCATCACCGTCTACCAGGGCCGCGGCGTCGGCGGCGGCTCGCTGGTCAACGGCGGCATGGCCGTCACCCCGAAGCGGGAGAACTTCGGCGCCGTCCTGCCCACGGTCGACGCGAACGAGATGTACGGCACGTACTACCCGCGGGCCAACGCCGGGCTCGGCGTCGCCACCATCGACCCGGACTGGTTCGAGAGCGCCGAGTGCTACCAGTACGCGCGCGTCGGCCGCAAGCACGCGCAGCGCTCCGGCTTCCCGTTCGTCTTCGTCCCGGACGTCTACGACTGGGACTACATGGAGCAGGAACAGGCGGGCACGGTCCCCAGATCCGCGCTGGCGGGCGAGATCCTGTACGGGAACAACTACGGCAAGAAGTCGCTCCAGAAGACCTACCTGCCCCGGGCCAGGGCCACCGGACGGGTCACCATCTCGCCCCTGCACAAAGTGGTCTCGGTCGCCCCGGCCGCGGGCGGCGGCTACACCGTGCGCATCGACCAGCTCGCCACCACGGGCGCCGTCACCGCCACCAAGGAGATCACCGCGGACCGCGTCTTCTTCGCCGCGGGCAGCGTCGGCACGAGCAAGCTCCTCACCAAGCTGAAGGCCACCGGCGCGCTGCCGGCGCTCAACGGCGAGATCGGCAAGGGCTGGGGCGACAACGGCAACGTCATGTGCGGGCGCGCCAACCACCTGTGGGACCCGACCGGTTCGCTCCAGGCGTCCATCCCGACCGGCGGCATCGACAACTGGGCCGCGGGCGGGGCGTTCGCCGAGGTGGCTCCACTGCCCACCGGCATCGAGACGTTCGCCTCGTTCTACCTCTCCATCACCAGGAACCCGAACCGCGCGCGGTTCACGTACAACCCGGCGACCGGCGGGGTCGATCTCGACTGGCAGACCGCGTGGAAGCAGCCGGGCATCAACGCGGCCAAGACCATCTTCGACAAGATCAACGCGAAGGAGGGCACGATCTACCGCACCGATCTCTTCGGCACGTACAAGATCTGGGGCGACCACCTCACGTACCACCCGCTGGGCGGCGCCGTCCTCGGCAAGGCGACCGACAACTACGGCCGTCTGCACGGCTATCCGGGCCTCTACGTCATCGACGGCGCGCTGATCCCGGGCAACACCAGCGTCAACCCGTTCGTGACGATCACGGCGCTCGCCGAACGCAACATCGAGAAGATCGTCGCCACCGACCTGTGACGGCCGCGCCCTGTCCGGGCCACGGCCGCCCCGGGCGGTTCAGGGCTTGGGCAGGGCGCACACCGCGTCGAGTCCGAGGACGTGGTTGAGCCGGCCGAACGCGAGCCACGAGCCGATGGCCATGCTCAGCTCCACGATCTCGGCCTGGCTGTAGTGGGCGGTCATCCGCTCCCAGAACGCCTCGTCGAGCCCGTGATGGTCGAGGGTGTAGCGCTCCGCGTACTCGGCGGCCAGCCGGGTCCGCTCGTCGAACGCTGCGGTGGAGGCCCACTGTTCCACCGCGTCCGCGAACGACTCCTCGACCTTCTCGCCGTCCCGCTCGGTGCGCCAGTCCAGGCAGAACAGACACCCGTTGATCTGCGCCACACGCAGCCGCGCCGCCTCGAACTCCCGCAGGCCGAGCGAGGAGTGGTCGTACACCGCCATCGAGAACTGGGCGGCCGCAGGACCGATCCCGGGCACCATCTCGCCCCACACGTACGGGATCGGCTCCTCGCCGTCCGGTATGTCGATCCTCATGACTGCTTCCTCCCGAGTCGGCCGGTGGCGGGGAGCACGGGCACGTCGAGGGCGTCGTAGAGCCCGGGCGGTGCGGTCAGCAGCCACTCGACGGCGCCGACGAGCCGCCCGACGGCGGTCGCGTTGCCGCCCGCCGCGTGGTTGCCGCCCTCGTCGGTGGCCTGCACGGTGACCTCGATGTGCGGGCGGCCCTCCACGATGACGCGGTGCGCGCCGGCCCCGCCGCCGGGCGGCACCGGCCAGTCGGGCGCGCACGAGGGATGGATCCGGGTCACGTGCTCGACGACGAGCCGCACCTGGCCGTCGACCACGCCCCGCACCTCGAAGCGGACCGCGCCCTGGGTGCCCGCGGCGAAGTCCCCCATGGCGGCCGTCGTCACGTCGGTGTCCAGCGGGCGGCGCTCCACCGCCTCGCGGATCTCGTCGAGCTCGACGCCGAGCGCCCGCGCCATGAGCCGCAGCTGCCCGCCCCACACCATGGTGGGCACGGACTCGGCGAGCATCAGGGGTTCGTACGCCATGGGGTGCCCCATGCCGACGAGATGGCGGACCGACTCCTCCTGGTCGTACGTCGAGTAGTCGAAGATCTCCTGGCAGCGCAGGACGTCGACGCGGGTGCCGAGGCCGCTGACCAGGAGGGGCAGCACGTCGTTGGCCCAGCCCGGGTCGACGCCGGAGCAGAAGAGGCTGCCGCCGCCCGCGTCGATCGCGGCGCGCACCGGACCGGTGAACTCCACGGGCGCGCCGCGAGGGTCGTAGAGGGGGTAGAGGGCCGGGCTGACGACGACCGCGCCGGCGCGCAGGGCGCGGCAGATGTCGGCGAGGGCCTCGTCGGGGCGCAGTTCGCCGGAGGCGGCGTAGAACAGGGCGCCGGGCCGGGCCGCGAGCACCGCGTCGACGTCCGTCGTCGCGGTGACACCGAGGGCGTGGTCGAGACCGGCCAGGGCGCCCGCGTCGCGGCCGTCCTTGGCGGGGTCGTGCACGAGCACGCCGCAGAGTTCGAGACCGGGGTGGGCGTCGACGGCTCGGATCGCCGCGCGGCCCACGTTCCCGGTGCCCCAGACCACCGTGGAAGTCATGCGCCGGAGAGTAACCTGACGTGCCGTCAGTTCATAGTCCTACCGCGCCAGTTGACTCCTGGCCGCGGTCAGGGCCTGCTCGGCGTAGCCGCGGCCGAAGAGCACCGTGTGCACCAGCAGCGGGAACAGCTGGTGCAGCGGGACGCGCTCGCGCCAGCCGTCCGCGAGCGGCCGTGCCTCCTGGTAGCCGTCGACGATGCGGTGCAGGTGCGGGGCGCCGAACAGGTGCAGCATCGCGAGGTCCGTCTCGCGGTGGCCGCCGTGGGCGGCCGGGTCGATCAGCCACGCGGCGCCGTCCCGATCCCACAGCACGTTGCCGGTCCACAGGTCGCCGTGGAGCCGGGCCGGCGGCTCGGCCGGTCCGGCCAGGGCGGGCAGCCGGTCGGCGAGCCGCTCCAGGGTGGCGGCCTCGGCGGCGCGCAGGGCGCCCTTGTCCACGGCGAGCCGGACGTAGGGCAGCACCCGGTGCTCGGCGTACCACGCCGGCCAGTCACCGCCCGGCTCGTTGCGCATCGGGGCGAGCCCGACGAACGCGTCCGCCGGGCCGCCGGGCGGTGGCGCGCCGAACGCGGCGGCGCCCGCGTCGTGCAGCGCCGCCAGCTCCCGGCCGAACCGCGCCGCGCCCGCGGCGTCCGCCCGCCCTTCGGTCACCCGGTCGGTGACCAGCCACGCGCCGTCGTGTCCGTGCACCGCCGGAACGGCCACGCTTCCCGCGGCGGCCAGCCACCGCAGCCCGGCCGCCCCCGCCGCGAGGGCCGCGGGCGGGTCGGCGTGCTTGACCATCACCGCGCGCCCGTCGTCGAGCACGATCTCGCTCAGCGCGGGGGAGCGGCGGTGCTCCTCGACGGCCCGCCGCCCGGTGTGCCGCGCGGCGGCGACTGAAGGGTGGGACATGCGTCTCAGCGTACGGCCGGGGGCAGATCGCCGACGGGACGCGCGGCGGGCTCGGGAGCGGCCGGGACCGGCGTCCGGCGGCGGCCCACGGTCGTCAGGGCGCTGGTGAGGACCCCCGCGAGCAGGCCCCAGAACGCCGAACCGATGCCGAGCAGCGTCACGCCGGACGCCGTGGCGAGGAAGGTGACGGCCGCCGCCTCACGGGCACGCGGATCGCTCAGCGCCGAGGCGAGCGAGGCCTCGATGGTGGCGAGCAGGCCGACGCCGGCGACCCCCAGCACCAGCGCGTGCGGCATGGCGGCGAGCAGCGTGGCCACGGTCGCGCCGAGCAGCCCCACGCACAGGTAGAAGAAGCCCGCCCACACCGCCGCGAGGAAACGCCGCTCGCGGTCCGGGTGGGCCTCCTCGCCGGTGCAGATCGCCGCGGTGATGGCCGCCAGGTTGATGCCGAACGCGCCGAACGGGGCCAGGACCGCCTGGACCGCGCCGGTCCACGTCAGTACGGGCGAGACGGGCACCTGGTACCCGGAGCCGCGCAGCACGGCCACACCCGGCAGGTTCTGAGAGGCCATGGTGACGACGAAGAGCGGCACGCCGACGCTGACGAGCACCTTCCAGTCGAACTCCGGGACGGTGAAAACGGGATGTGCCAGGGAGAGCCGCACCTTCTCCAGGTGCCAGCCCCCGGTCAGGACGGACGCCGCGACCCCGCCGCCCAGGGCGAGCAGCACCGCGTACCGGGGAAGGAACCGGCGCCCCAGCAGGTAGAGGACGAACATCGGGAAGGCGAGGGCGAAGTGGCCGTCCATCTCGGCGAAGAGCCCCGTGCCGAACCGCAGCAGCACCCCGGCGAGGAGCGCCGCCGCGAGCGGCACGGGGATTCGGTCCATGGCGCGCGCGAACCAGCCGGTCAGCCCGCTCAGCAGGATCAGCACCGCGCTGAACACGAACGCGCCGACGGCCCGTCCCATCGACACCCCGCTGAGCCCGGTGGCCAGCAGGGCCGCGCCCGGCGTCGACCAGGCGGTCACGACCGGCGCCCGGAACCGCAGCGAGAGCCCCGCGCAGGTCACGGCGAGGCCGATGCCCAGGGCGAGCATCCATGACGAGATCTCCCGTGCGTCCGCCCCGGCGGCCCGCGCGGCCGTGAAGACCAGGGCGGCCGAACTCGTGACGCCGACGGTCACGGCGAGGAGCCCCGCCACGACGGCCGAGGGCGGCGCGAGGGCACGCAGGCGGGCGAAGGCAGAGGTAGCGGACATGGCGGGTCTCTTCCGGGCGGTGTGGCGAGCAGCGTTCCATAAACGGAACGTTCCGTATGTGGAACACTAGGGACCGCGACGGTGAACCGTCAACAAGCGTGGACGGGCCGCAGACGGGCGTGGACGGGAGCACGGTGATGGGCCTCAACGACGAGGTGGGACGCAGGCTCAAGGCGCTGCGCGCACGGCGCGGCCTGTCCCTGTCGGAGCTGGCCCGCCGCTCGGGCGTCGGCAAGGGCACCCTCTCGGAGCTGGAGGGCGGCTCCCGCAACCCGACCCTGGAGACGCTCTACGCGCTGACCACCGCGCTCGGCACCCCCCTCAGCGCCGTCCTGGACGATCCGCCCGCCGACGTGCGCGGCGGCGGGGGCGGCGTCTCCGGCACCGCCGTCACCGCGGTGCTCCTGGAGCGGTACGAGGACGCGCAGGCCGCCACGGACGTCTTCCGCGTCACCATCGCCGGAGGTGCCACCCAGGACTCGGCCGCGCACGTCCCGCACACCACGGAGAGCCTCATGGTGCTCTCCGGCACCGCGGTCGTCGGCCTGCCCGAGGCGCCGCAGACGGCCGGTCCGGGCGCTCACGCCCACTGGCGCGCCGACGCCCCGCACCGCTACGCCGCACCGCACGGCGACGCCCACGGCATCCTCTTCGTGCGGTACCCCAGGTAGCGCGGTCCGGCCGGGATCAGTCGATCGCCCCGCACACCCGCAGACCCACCGGCGTCCCGCACGGCAGATGGCCGTGCGTGGCGACGACCCCCTTGCCCGTGCCGTTGTCGACGGCGTACGCCAGGAAGCTGGACGCCAGCGAGTCGGCGGGCGGCCGGCCGTACGTGTAGGCGTACTCGATCTCCCGGTACGGGTAGCCGCTGGATTCCAGGCGGTCCAGGTCGGGCGCGTGCCCGTCGAGGGTGACGCGGTGCAGCCCGCGCGGCGCCTCCGGCGGTGAGGCCGCCCGCAGTTCGCTGTAGCCGACGGCGCCGGGGGTGCGGGCGACCGTGTCGAGGACCTGCTCGGTCGAGTCGAGCTCGCAGCGCAGCACCGGCGTGCCCCGGCCCGTGCGGCTGACGCAGTCGTCCGAGGAGGCGGGCGGTTCGTCGGCGCCGCCGAGGACCCGCGCGGAGAGGGCGGAGCGGGTGCCGGAGCCCGAGGTGCGGCTGACGAGGACCACCGGCAGGTCGGGCCCGCCGATCCGGGACCAGTTGCGGATCTCGCCGCGGTAGAGACGGCGCACGTCGGCCACGGACAGGTCGGTGAGCCGGATGTCGTCGTGCACGACGAGGGTGAAGAGCGAGACGGCGACGCGGCTCTCGGCGAGCCGGTTGTAGCTCGCCGGGCGCGGCCCGTCCGAGAACGCGACGACGGCCGCGTCCTGCCCGGGGCCGCCGCCGGTCAGGGCGAGTTCCCTGACCCCGGTGCGGCTTCCGTGCGCGGCGACCGTGATCTCCGGCTCGCCACCGCAGTGGTCCCGGTACTTCTGCGCCAGTTCGGTCATCACCGGCGCGAAGGCCGTGGAGCCGGTCAGCCGCAGCGAGCCGGACTCGCAGTCCCGCGGCAGCGGCGGCGGCAGGGCCAGCGGCAGGGTCGCGGAGGCGATCAGGGCCAGGCCGAGGACGACGGTGGTCCACCGGGCGTGCTTGCTGAAGACCGGCGGCTTCTCGTCCGGGGTGAGGCTGTGGTTCTCGTGGAGCGTGCCGTCCTTCAGGTCGCCGGTGACGGTGACCCGGTCACCCTCCCGGCCGCCCGTCAGGAGCACCAGGATCTTGTAGTGCGCGCCCGGCTTGAGCGGGACACGGGGGATGCGCAGGGTGCTCGGGCCGGCGACGAGCAGCCCGGGCTGGTCGTCGAAGTAGCCCATCAGATTGGCGTGTTCGTCCGGCAGCGTGACGTCCTGGGCCTCGATGCGCCGCCCCGGGAACTCGGCGGTCAGCCCGTACTGCGTCGACGGATCGATGTAGTCGGACTCCTCGACGTGCCGTGATCCGTCGTTCTCGATCCGCAGCAGGACGAGGGTGGCGTCCCGCATCGCGGGCAGGTCGTTGAAGAGGCCGAGCCGCGGATCGTCCGCGCTGACCTGCCCGTTGTGCCCTATGGCGATGTCCATCTGCTTGCGGAAGCCGATGCGTCTGCTGCGCCGCGCGCGCCGGTCCGCGACGAACGGCGTGACGATGGAGACGGCACCGAGCAGCAGACCCGCGGCGGTCAAGGAGATCTCGAGCCAGCCCATGGGCCGACGGTACGGACCGGACCCGCCGGGTGTCCGGTCCGGTCGCGGAGCTTCGCCCGCTGTTCCTCAGGTGTTCAACCTCGGGACCGGGGTCCGGGCCCGGACGGGCGTCACGCGCTTGTGGTGGAGCCGGGACGGATGATCATCAGCACGGTGACCGTCGCCCAGAGGAGGTTGAACACCCCGGTGTAGGCGGCGAGTTGGCGGGCGGCCCGGGGGAGCGGTGCGCGAGCGGGCTCGCGCACCGCGTCGAGCGCCGCCTCCTGGGCGGGCAGGACGAGGAGGGCCAGGACGGCGGCGGCAGCGGCGGTCAGCAGGATCGACACGATCAGCCAGACGCTGCCGAGGACCCCGAGGCTGCTCGCCGTCGCGAACCCGAACAGTGGGACCGCGACGCCGACGAGCGCGTAGACCCGGCAGATGCGGTGCAGTACGCCCAGGGCCGGTACCGGGGGCTCGGGGGGCGGCGCGGCGGTCCCCGCCGCCGGGGCGGGGTGCGCGGCGACGGGAGGGGCGAGGGCCTGGCGCAGGTACGCCGGGAACATGCTCGCGGCGACCGCGACCGGCCCCACGGTCAGGACGGCGGCCAGGACGTGCAGAGTGAGCAGCAGCTTCGTCATCGTCAGTGGCCCGCGCCCTCGGCGCGGCACCCGCCGCTGACCTGTGAGGTGGGCAGGGAAGAGAAGGCGAGCTGGACGTGCATGGGAGGGGTTCCTTCGCGTGCGACGGGCCCGTTCCGTGCCGGGCTCACCACCGACGCTAGCCAGCGACACCGCGCCCGCCCAGTGGCATTCTGGACGGTGGGCAACGGATTATTGCCAGCGCGGCGACCGCGGTGTCCGGCCCTTCAGGGTAGTCAGAGAGCCATTGGCAGGTCATTCATGCGTGGCGGTATCCCGTCGCCGCGGTATCTTCTCGCCATGCACACTGTTGCCGTCCTCGCTCTGGAGCAGGTCATCCCCTTCGACCTGTCCACGCCCATCGAGGTCTTCGGCCGCACCCGTCTCCCCGATGGTCGGCCGGGCTACCAGGTCCGGGTCTGCGCCGAGCGGGCGGAGGTCGACGCGGGCACGTTCACCATCCGGGCGCACCGGGGTCTCGAAGGGCTCGAAGGGGCGGACACGATCGTCGTCCCGGGCACGGCGGCGCCCACCGCGCCGCTGCCGTCGGCCGTCCGCGACGCGCTGCGTACGGCGGCCGCACGGGGCACGCGGATCGCCTCGGTCTGCTCGGGCACCTTCCCTCTCGCCGCCACCGGTCTCCTGGACGGGCTGCGCGCGACCACCCACTGGATCGCGGCGGACCTGCTCGCGGACGCGTATCCGCGGGTCGAGGTCGACCCCGACGTCCTGTACGTCGACAACGGGCAGTTCCTCACCTCGGCGGGGGCCGCCGCGGGCCTCGACCTGTGCCTGCACATGGTCCGCCGCGACTACGGCTCAGCGGTGGCCGCCGACACGGCCCGGCTCTCCGTCATGCCGCTCGAACGGGAGGGCGGCCAGGCGCAGTTCATCGTCCACGACCACACGTGCGCCCCCACGCCCCAGGGCGCCTCCTTCGAGCCGCTGCTCGGCTGGCTCCGGGACCACCTGGACCACGACCTCGCCCTGGCCGACATCGCCGCCCGGGCCGGCGTCAGCACCCGCACGCTCATGCGCCGGTTCCGCGAGCAGACCGGCACCACGCCGTTGCAGTGGCTGCACCGCGCCCGCATCCGGCAGGCCCAGCACCTGCTGGAGACCACCGCGCATCCGGTGGAACGGATCGCGGCCCAGGTCGGGTTCGGCTCGCCCACCGCGTTCCGCGACCGCTTCAAACGCACGACGGGGGTCAGCCCGCAGGCGTACCGCCGGACGTTCAGCTAGGGCGTGTTTTGAAAGTCCCGCCTGCCCCGCGGCGTCCGGCACGCACGCTCGCGGCGTTGCCGAAGCGCCCGAATAGCTCCGCTATTAGGACGCTCCGGCGCCTTGCGATCGCACGCACCGGACGCCGCGGGGCCCGCCCTTCGGGCGGACGACGGGACTTTCAAAACACGCCCTAGCCGCCCCGGCACCGGACCGGGCGGCGAGCCACGTGCCGTACCAGGCGAGGGTGGCGTCCAGCGCCTCGGCGAGGGGCGTGGGGCGGACCCCGAACCGCTCCTCGAACGCGGCCGAGGCCATGATCTGCGCCTCGGTGTGCTGGTAGAACATCTCGGCGTACTCGGCCATGAACTCCTCGTCGAACGGGCCGAACGCCCGCGGCTCGGTGATCGCGGTCAGCCGCATCGGCCGCCCGGTGCGAGCCGCCACCATCGCCAGGATCTCGCGGGTGGACCGGGCGGGGGCCGTCGGCAGGTGCCAGACGCGGCCGTCGCCGTCGGGGCGTTCGCCGAGCGTGGCCAGGCCCGCCGCGACGTCGCCGATGTACGTGTAGCTGTGCGGCAGGTCGATGTCGCCAAAGGCAGGCACCTCGCCGCCGGTCAGCGCCGCCGGGAAGACGGCGCCGCCGAGCGTCGAGTTCACGACGCCGGGCCCGAAGAAGTCGGCCGGGCGGGCCAGCGCCACGCGGGCCCGCCCGGCCCGGTGTGCGGCCAGGTACTTCTCGTCGAGAGCGGCCCGCATCCGGCCCTTGCGCGAGGTCGCCCGCCACGGCGACTCCTCCGTCATCACCGCGCCGCCCGTCTCGCCGTACGGGTACAGGGTGTCGAGCACGACGAGGCGCGCCCCGCTCTCCTCCACCGCCCCCAGGACGGCTTCCTGGATGCCCGGCAGCACGGCGACCTGGAGGGGATAGGCGACGTTGACGCAGTGATGGACGACGGCGGCGCCGGCGACGGCGGCCCGCGCGCCCGCGGCGGTGCCGACGTCCGCCGCCAGGCGCTCCACGCCGGCCGGGGCGGGGCCCTCGCCCTTGCGGTCCACGAGGCGTACGGCGTGGCCGCGGCGCGCGAGTTCAGCGGCGAGCGCGGTCCCGGCGGGGCCCGAGCCGAGGACGGCGTGCGGAGCCTGGGTGCTGGTCATGACGGTGATCCCTTCGACGGCCGCCAGTGCGGCGGAAACGCGGCATGAGTGCTTCTCGCTTATGTTAGATAATCTAACTCTCACGTATGGCTGTAGCAAGAGGGTGGCCGGCGGCGGAGGGTGCGGCGCTCAGTCGGATGCGGGGGTGCGCCCGGTGCGGCGCACCCAGGCGTAGAGCGCCACGGAGCAGATCGCCGCACAGGCGCACCAGGTGGAGATGAACTCCCAGCGCCACAGTGCCGCGCAGCCGGCGGCGGCGACCGCCACCAGGCAGCCGAGCAGGATCAGGCCCGCCTCGCCGGCAAGGAGCAGTGAGCCGATCGTGGCGACGAGGTAGCCGGCGATCAGCCATCCGGCGTGCGGCAGGCCGATCTCGTAGGCCATGGTGTGGCCGCGGACCGAAGCGGTGACGGGCTTCGTCGCCACCACGTACGCGAGGGCGACGGAGGTCGCGAGGCCGCACGCGAGCGGGAGGGTGAGCCGCCGACGGGTCCGGCGCGGCGCCACGCACAGCACTCCGGCGGGGACCCAGAGCGGCAGCAGCGGGAGGGCGATCACCGCCCAGGCGACGACCGCCGGGCCCTGGCCGCCGCCGTCGTCCCAGATCGCCGCCTCGACGATCTGGTGGGCGCCGAGCAGCAGCGGCAGGGCCGCCAGGGGCAGGGTCCGCGGGCGGGTGCGGGCGGCGCGCGCCACGCAGCCGACCCCCACCGCGGCGATCGCACTGCCGGCCACGAGATCGGCGGTCGCGCTCCAGCACATGCGGGCCACGCTACGTTCCGGGGGCGGGCGCGGCCCCCGCGGCGCGGCGCGGGCGTGCGGCCCGATTAGGTATTTGTATCCAGCATGTATATAATTTCCATATGCAACTATCCCCGGAGTCCATCAGAGCCGAGGGAGCAGGAGCGATCGACCGCGGTGAAGCGGACGGGGCCGCGCGCATCGAAGGCGCCGCCCGTGGCCTGCTGCGCGGGCTCGGACAGCTGACCCAGGCCCTGTTCCGGGCCGGGGACTACGCCCTCACCCGCAGCCAGGTCGCCCTGCTGGACGCCCTCGAACCGGGACCGCGCCGGGTCACCGAGCTCGCCGCCGCGACCGGCATGGCCCAGCCGCGGGTCACGGTCATGCTGCAGAAGCTCGAAGAGGCCGGACTCGTCCAGCGGCAGCGCTGCGCGGACGACCGGCGGGCCGTGCGCACCTCGCTCACGCCCGCCGGGCGCGACCTGCTCGAACGCGGCCGCCAGCGGATGGCCGGGGCCCTGCTCACCGCCCTCGACGGCGGCATCGACCACTCGGAGCGGGCGGTCAAGGCCGCCCGGGACGCCATCGCCGTACTCGTGAACGCCGTGGAATCGGAGCCCAGTTGACCACCCCGGACACCCTGCCGGACACCGCCGCACCGCACCCGGCCACCGCCGCGGACCTCGCCCCCCACCGGGTGGCGGGACCGCGCAGACGGTGGGACTGGGTGCTCGCGGCCGACCCCGGACTCGGCCAGCTGCAGGCGGGCTGGCGGTCGCTGGTCGCCATGGTCACCTCCCTCGCCGTCGGCTACGCGATGGCCGAGGCGCTGAGCATCCCGGCCATGATCGGCATGATGGTCGCCGGGATGATGGGCCTGATGAGCGCCTTCGCGGTCGCCGAGAACACCTGGGACCGGCTCGCCCGCGCCATCTTGTGGATGCCGTTCCCCTACACCGCCGTCCTCTGGCTGTGCGCGACGCTGAACGGGCAGCGCGTCCCGCAGATGATCCTGATGATCAGCGCCCTCGCGCTGACGTTCTTCCTCGCCAGGTTCGGGCCGATGGCCCTGATCACCGGCATGATGCTCTTCAACGGCCTGATGGTCGGCATGCTCGCGGGCATCCCGGCCGCCCTCGTCGGCAAGGCCTTCGCCGTCGCCCTCGTCGCCGCCGTCGCGGTCCTCGCCACCCGCCTCCTGCTCTGCTACCCGATGCCCCGCGAGGACCTGCTGCGCACCCAGCGCGCCTTCGTCGTGGAGGCCAGGAGGGTGGCGGACGCCGCCGTCGACGCGCTCGACCCCGACGCCGACCCGGAGCGCGCCGTCCGCCGCATGGACCGCGCGCTGCGCCGCCTGAACATCACCACCGTCACCATCGACGGCCGCCTCGCCCAGCCCGAGGTGGCCGCCGATCCGGCCACGGCCGAACTGCTCCACCGGCACCTCTTCGACGCCGAACTCGCGCTGCGCGGCATCGGCCAGGCCACCGCGGAGCTGACCCGGCGCCCCGTCCCGGCGCCGCTGCGCGAGGCCCTCGCCGTCGGCCTCGTCCTGGCCCGCGACACCCCGCTCGGCCAGGCAGACGGGCTCCGCCCGGTCGCCGCCCGCCTCCAGGAGCGCGCCGAGGCGGTCCTGCGCGACCCGGCCGCCCCCGCCGACGACGTCGAGGCCGCCGTGCTCGCCCGCCGCGTCGGGCACCTCCTGGACTCGCTCGCCGCGTCCCTGCACGACTGGCTGGCACTGGGGCGGACCACGACGGCCGGCCCGGCCGACGTGCCCTTCCAGCCGACCGTCGCCCTGGAGAACAACCGGCTGCCCGGTTCGGCGGGACCCGCCCGGCGCGTCCTCGCCGCGGGCACCGAGTCCGGCTGGCGCCGCGTCATCCCCTTCGTCCGCGTCCCCGTGCACGCCGCCGTCGCCGCCGCCATCGTCTGCCCCATCGCCGACGCCATCGACCCGCGCCGCTTCTACTGGGGCCTGGTCGGCGTCATGATCACGCTGTTCGGCACCAACACCACGCACGAGCGGCTGCGCAAGTTCGGCCACCGGATGGTCGGCACCGCGATCGGCGCCGTGCTCGGCATCGTCGTCCTGCACCTCATCGGTCGCGACCACGTCTACGCGACGCTCGCCGTCATCGTCGCCGGACTCACCTTCGGCGCGTGGGGCATGCAGCGCGCCTACGCCTGCTGGGTGACCGGGCTCGTCATCGCCCTCGTCCAGCTCTACGGCCTGACCACCCCCGACAGCGGCATGAACCACCTGCTCGGAGAGCGGCTCCTCGACAACGGCATCGGCGTCCTCGTCGCCACCGCCTGCGCCGCGCTGATCTTCCCGCTCTCCCGCCGCACGGTCGTCAAGGAGGCCGAGCGCGGTTACGTCGACGCGCTTGCCCAGGTCGTCATGCAGGTCGAACAGCGCTGGTCGCGGCCGGAGGAGCCGGTACGGCTGCGCGGCGCGGCCCGCGCCGTGGACGCCGCGCTGATCCAGGTGCAGAGCGTCGTACGCCCCCTCGTGCGGATGCCGGTCGGCGTGCGCGGGCCCGCCGCCGAGCACCGGGCCGCCCTCCTCGCCACGGCGACGGGACACGCCCGCGCCCTGGCCGCGGCCGCGGACATCGACGTCGACCTGGCACCCCGCCTCGCCGACCGGGCCCGGCTGATCACCAGCACCCTGACCGCCTCCCTCAAGGAGCTGGACCGCTTCTTCGCGAGCGGCGAACCGGAGGGGGCCGGGGCCTGGCGCCGGGTCAGCCCGCTCGTGCGCGAACTGGAGGCCGAACTCGCCCCGGCCCCGCCCGGCCCCCGCGCCCGGCGCCTGGGGACCGCGCTGCGCGAACTCGACGCCCTCGACGAGACGCTCGCCGCCTACGCCGAGCAGGCCGGCCTGCCGGTCGCGGCCGAGGGCCGCACCGGTACGGCGCCCGCCGCGCCCGGACAGCGGCGCACCCGCCCCGCGCCGGTGACCCGGGACGAGCCCGCCCGCCGGGCACCGGCACCCGCCGGGACCGCCCGGGTCGAGGGCCGCGTGCGGTGCGGCGCGCACCCCGAGGGCTGCCCCGCCTGGGTCACGGTGATCAGCGCGCGCGGCAAGCGGCTCGCCAAGGCGCAGGTCACCGCGGGCGGCTACCGCGTGGAGGCGCTGCCCACCGGTACGCACACCCTGGTGATCTCCGCGTCCCGGCACACCCCGCGCGCCGAACTGGTCACCGTGGCGACCTCGTCGGGAACGGTCCGGCACGACGTCGAGCTGGGGTCCTGAGGCCGCTCGGCGCCAGGGCCAGGGCCAGGGTCAGGGCCAGGGACATGGACAGGGACAGGGCCGGGTCCGGCGGGGGCGGGGCCGGTCAGCGGGCCTCGGGGCAGCCCGGCAGGGTCAGGCAGGGCCGGAGCCGTGACGGCACGGGCCGCCGGTCGCGGCTCGGCGGCCCCTGGTTCGCGTCGGTGACGGTGAAGGCCGGGCTGTAGGCGCGTTTCCCGCTGTCGTGGGCGGCGACCTCGACGGCGTAGCCCTTGTCCGCGCGAACGTCGGGCAGCACCGTCGCCTTCTCGCCCGAGGCGGCGGCGCTGACCTTGGCGGCGAGCTGGGACACCCGGACCTTGTCGCCGTGCACCAGCCACATGTCCACCTCCTGCCCGGTGCCGTTGTGCCAGGTCACGAGGACACTGGAGCCCGAGCGGTGCTCGGATCCCGCGGTCGGGGCGGTCACCGTGAGGTCCTGGCCCGACTCGGTGGCGGCGGCCAGGGGGAACAGCAGCGGGACGGCGGCGAGGGCCAGGAATCCGGTGCGGCGCATGCGACGACCTCGTTCCGGTAGGGGACGCGGCGTACGCCGCACGGTCAGCCCTCCCACCCCCGCATGATCACCTAAGGGCTCGGCGGGCAGCGCCACCCCAAGAGGTACGCGGGTGTGCCCGAAGCGGCCCACCCGACTGGACAGACGGTCCTGCGCCGGGCACCCTCCACGATCCGGTGCTGCGCGGCGGGGCCGAGCGCGGGCGGGGCCACGACGGCGGCCGCGTCGAGATCGGCGGCGCGTCCCCCTTCATGAGCCTGTCAATGACGCGCGCGTGAAAAGATCGCCGGATGTCGATCGAATACCTGCGCTACCAATCGGCCACGCCCGACGCCCAAGGCCACTACAAGGGCCTGTTCGGCCTGGTGAACAACCTCGGGCGCGGCGGACGGCTCAGCGCGGAGCAGGAGCGGTTCCGGCGGGAGAACAACGCCTGGTACGACCGGGCCTACACCGACCCGTCCACCGTGGACCCGGCGGTCTACGACCCCGCGGTCAACCCGGGCGCCACGGCCTGGTTCAAACCGTCCGCCACGCACCTGTTCGAGCGCATCGGCGGCTACCTGGAGATCCTCGACGCCCACGGGGTCCGCTGGACGCGGGCTGCCTCCGCCGATCCCGGCCGGGTGGTCTACGAGGACGACGTCCAGATCGTCGTCGTGCCGCACGGCGTGCCCACCGCGCCGACCGTGATTGCGCGGGACGGAAACGGATAAGGAGCCGACATGCGTGACCTGCCGCAGGCTGGTTACGTGACGGGGGCGGGGGCTGTGTACGCACGGGGGAGAAGGAGACGAGGTGACGCGGGATGACCGACGGCAACGACGAGACGCTCATGGGCGACGAGGTCTACCAGCCGGGTGAGCCGGAGGCGCGCGACGACGAGGGCGCGCTGGAGGCGGAGGACACCCTGAGCGACCGCGGTGTCGACCCGCACGACGAGGGATGGTCGCCGCCCGAGCGTCCGCTCGGCGTCGAGCACACCGGCACCACCGCGGCGGAGCAGCGCGAGGGCGAGAGCCTGGATGAACGGCTCGCCGAGGAGCGGCCGGACCCGGTGGTCGACGCGTACGAGGTGCTGGAGTCGGGCGAGGAGGAGGGCGACGGCGTCGGCGACCTGCGCGACGGCGAGGGCGAACCGCTCGACGACGAGGTCGGCGACGAGCGCGCCGGCCGCCTCCTGGCACCGGACGAGGGCGCCCACGAGGACGCCGAGAAGGACATGCTGGCCGAGGACGTGGGGATCGACGGCGGCGCGGCGTCGGCCGAGGAGGCCGCCGTCCACGTGGTCGAGGACGACGACCGGCTCTGACGCGGACACCTGGTCGAGGACGACGCCGTGCACGCGGGCGCGGACGACGACCGGCACGACCGGCTCCGACGGCGCGCCCGGACCCGTCAGGACCGGCCGGTCAGTGTCCCTGCGCGGTCGCCGTCAGCATCAGCGCGACCGAGGCGAACGCCGCCAGCAGGGCCACCACCGGCGGCCCGGGCGCGACCTCGTCGGTCGTGCACTGCCGGGCGGTGATGCCGATGCAGACCACACTGAGCCCGCCCAGGGCCATCGCGACGATGACGAGCACGACGTCGACCTCCTCGAAATCGGGTTGCACCCCCCTGACCGCCCCGGCCGGTCCACATCCTCGCGCCCCGCGCGGTGCGGCGCGCGCGGAGACCGGCCGCCGGCGTGGCAGCGTCGGCACCCTGCCGAGAAAGGACACGGAACATGCGGATCGATCTGACGGGGCGCACCGCGCTGGTGACCGGCTCCACCCAGGGCATCGGCGCGGCGATCGCGACCGGACTCGCCCGGGCGGGAGCCCGGGTCGGCGTCAACGGGCGTTCGGCCGAACGGGTGGAGGAGAGCATCGCGGCGCTGTCAGCACAGGCCCCCGGCGCCGACCTGGTGCCGGTCGTCGCGGACGTCACCACGGAGAACGGCGCGCGCCGCGTGGCCGAGGCGCTCCCGCAGGCGGACATCCTCGTCAACAACCTCGGGATCTTCGGCTCCGCCGAACCGCTGGAGATCACCGACGACGAGTGGCGGCGCTACTTCGAGGTGAACGTCCTCGCGGGCGTCCGGCTCACCCGGCAGTTCCTGCCGGGCATGATGGAGCGCGGCTGGGGCCGGATCCAGTTCATCGCCAGCGACTCGGCCGTCGTGGTGCCCGCGGAGATGATCCACTACGGCATGTCCAAGACGGCCCTGCTCTCGGTGAGCCGCGGCTTCGCCAAGCGGGCGGCGGGCACGGGCGTCACCGTGAACTCGGTGCTCGCCGGGCCCACCCACACCGGCGGCGTCGAGGATTTCGTCTACGAACTCGTGGACCGGGAGCTGCCCTGGGACGAGGCGCAGCGCGCGTTCATGAAGGAGCACCGGCCGCAGTCGCTGCTCCAGCGCCTGATCGAGCCGGAGGAGATCGCCAACATGGTCGTCTACCTCAACTCCGACCAGGCTTCCGCGACCACGGGAGGTGCGGTGCGGGTCGACGGCGGGTACGTGGACTCCATCCTGCCGTGAGCGCGGGTGCCCGAACCGGGACCCGGCAAGGCGGACTGGCGGACAGGGGGACAGAGGTGACGACTGATGGATGAGCGGACCTGGTTCGTCCTTGCGGCGGTGGCGGCCGTCGTCATGCTGGTGGCCGCCGGATACCTCCTCGTACGCGTCTTCCAGGCGCGCAAGCTGCTCGTCGACGCGGGCATCCCGCTGCGGAGCAAGGCGCTGTTCTGGGTCGCCGTGATCTACACGGTCTCCCCGGTCGACCTGCTGCCCGACCCGATCTACCTGGACGACATCGGGATCCTGCTGGTCGCGCTGAAGTCGCTGCACTCCGCGGCGCGGGCGGTCGCCCCGGCGCGCGGTCCGGCGAAGACGGAGGCCACGGCCGACTGACCGTCGCGGCCCCGGCCCCGACCGACCGTCGGGGCCGGGGCGCGGTGGCGGGCGCGTCAGGCGCGCCGGCCCGCCTCGTGCGTGGCCCGGGTCCAGGCGCGGGCCTGCTCGGTGAGGGTGACGCCGAGGCCGGGCCGGGCCGGGACGTGCATGCGGCCGTCGCTGATGGTCAGGCGCTCCTCGAAGAGCGGCTCCAGCCAGTCGAAGTGCTCCACCCACGGCTCGATCGGGTAAGCGGCGGCCAGGTGGAGGTGGATCTCCATGGCGAAGTGCGGGGCCAGCTGGAGGTGGTGGTGCTCGGCGAGCGCCGCCAGCTTGAGGAACTGCGTGATGCCGCCGATGCGCGGCGCGTCGGGCTGCACGATGTCCGCGGCGCCGAGCCGGATGAGCTCGTAGTGCTCGGCGACGGACGCCAGCATCTCGCCGGTCGCGACCGGGGTGTCCAGCGAGGCCGCGAGCGCCGCGTGCCCCTGAGCGTCGTACGCGTCGAGCGGCTCCTCGATCCAGCCGAGGCCGAACTCCTCCAGGGCGCGGCCCATCCGCTGGGCGGTGGGCCGGTCCCACTGCTGGTTCGCGTCGACCATCAACGGCACGTCGTCGCCGATGTGTTCGCGCACGGCGGCCAGCCGGCGCAGGTCCTGCCGGCCGTCCGGGTGCCCCACCTTGATCTTGATGCCGCCGATGCCGTGGGCGAGCGAGGCCGTGGCGTTGTCCAGGACCTGCTCGGTGGGGGTGTGCAGGAAGCCGCCGGAGGTGTTGTAGCAGCGCACCGAGTCGCGGTGGGCGCCCAGGAGTTTGGCGAGCGGCAGCCCGGCCCGCTTGGCCTTCAGGTCCCACAGGGCGATGTCGAACGCGGCGATCGCCTGGGTGGCGACACCGCTGCGGCCCACGGAGGCGCCGGCCCACACGAGTTTGGTCCACAGCCGCCCGATGTCGCTGGGGTCCTCGCCGATCAGGTCGTCGGCGATCTCCCGGGCGTGGGCGAACTGGGCCGGGCCGCCGGCCCGCTTGGAGTAGCTGAAGCCGATGCCCGTGTGCCCCTGCGCGGTCTCGACCTCCACGAACAGGAAGGCGACTTCGGTCATCGGCTTCTGCCGGCCGGTGAGCACCTTGGCGTCGCTGATCGGCGTGGCCAGCGGCAACGCGACCGAGGAGAGCTTGATCCAGGCGATCGAGTCGAGGGTGGCCTCGCCGCGGAGACCGGCGACAGGGGCGGCAGTGTGCTTCATGGTCACCACTTCGTGTTGCTGGGAGGTGCGGGGTGCCCTCGCCGCTGACGGGGCGGGTCCGCCGTGGGTGACCTTGACGCTAAGGTCGGCAATTGATCCACGTCAAACACTGTTTTTGGATGCGCTGATACCCGGAGGGCATCGTTGTTCACGCTCGCCCAGCTCGTGAGTTTTGTGGCCGTCGCCGAAGAGCTGCACTTCACCAGGGCCGCCGAGCGGCTGCGGATGACGCAGCCGCCGCTGAGCCGGCAGATCCAGCTGTTGGAGCACGAGTTGGGCGTGCAGCTCCTCGACCGCACCAACCGCACGGTCCGGCTCACCCCGGCCGGCCGCACCTTCCTCAACGAGGCGCGCACCATCCTGCGCCAGACCGAGGCCGCCACCCTGGCCGCGCAGCAGGTCTCCACCGGCGAGGCCGGGGCCATCGCCGTCGGCTACACCGCGGCCGGCGCCTACTCCGCGCTCGGCACCCTGCTGGACGTCGCCCGCTCCGTGATGCCCCGCACCGAGATCGTGCTGCGCGAGAAGGTCACCCGTGACCAGCTCGAAGCCATCGCCGACGGCTCCCTGGACCTCGGCATGATCCGGCCCTCCACTACCGGCCCGGACCTCGTGACCCGGCCCGCCATCCAGGAAGGCCTGCTGGCCGCCGTGCCGCTGGACCATCCGCTCGCCGCGGGCGAAGGGCCGCTGCGGATGCGCGAGTTCGACGGGCAGGACGTGCTCATGTACTCGCCGGTCGAGGCGCGGTACTTCCACGAACTGCTGGTCAGCATCTTCCGCACGGCGCAGATCACCCCCCGGCTCACCCAGTACCTCAGCCAGGTGCACAGCCTGCTCGCCATGGTCAACGCCGGCTGGGGCATCGCCTTCGTCCCGGAGGCGGCCGCGCAGATGCGCTTCTCCGGCATCACGTTCCGCACGCTCGACCTGCCCGAACCGACCCCGGTGGAGCTGTATCTCGCCTGGCGCAGGACCAACGACAACCCGGCCCTGCACGCCCTGCTCCAGCACCTGTGAGCACTGCGATCGGATAACGACATCGGTCACCTCTCCTGAGGCCCCAGGAGAACACGCATACGCTCAGGAACCGACGGGGCCGGCGGAGCCGACTGACGAGACGTCCGGGCGGGGGAGCCGATGAGCGGGACGACGGGCCGTGACGGGCGGGTGCTGCCCGTCCTGCCGTACGGCGTGATGGCGCTCGTGGTCGCCTTCGAACCGGCCACGCCCTCCGGGTTCGGCCTGATGCCCCTGCTGTCGCTCGGCCCGGCCTTCGCGGGCCTCGTCGGCACCAAGCGGCGCACCGCCCGCATCGGCGCCCTCGCCGTCCTGCTCTGCCTGCTGCTCGCGGCCTGCGACGGCGCACTGGGCACCCGCCGCGTCTACATCGCCGGAGCCAGCGTCGTCGGCGTCACCGCGGCGGGCCTGCTGGCGGTCGCCTCACGCGAGCGCCGCGACGCCGAACTGGCCAGCGTCCGCTCCATCGCGGAGGTCGCGCAGCGGGTGCTGCTGCGGCCGGTGCCGCGCGTCGCGGGCGAACTGCGCGTCGCCGTCTCCTACACCTCCGCCGTGGCGCAGGCACGCATCGGCGGCGACCTGTACGAGGTCGTGGTGGCCGACGGCAGCACCCGGGCCGTCATCGGCGACGTCCAGGGCAAGGGCCTGGAGGCCGTGGAGACCGCCGCGCTCGTCCTCGGCGCCTTCCGCGAGGCCGCCCACGACGAACCCGAACTGGCCGGGCTCGGCCGCAGGCTGGCACGCGCCGTCGACCGGGAGCTGACCGGAGAGCGGTTCGTCAGCGCGCTGCTGGTCGAGGTGCCCGCGGGCGGCCGCGCCGTCACGTTCCTAAACTTCGGGCACCCCGCGCCGCTGATCGTGCGCGCCGACGGCAGCACGCTCCTCCCGGAGCCGCCCGCGTACGCGCTGCCGCTCGGTCTGAGCATGTACGGCGGCGACACGCCCGTCCCGTACACCGTGCCGTTCGCGCCCGGCGACCAGATCCTGCTGTACACGGACGGGGTCAGCGAGGCCAGGGACGGGGCCGGCGACTTCTATCCGCTGCCGGAGCGCGTGGCGCTGCTCAAGGACCCCGACCCGCAGGCGGCCATCGAGCGGCTCCGCACGGACCTCGTCGACCACGCCGCGGGCCCGCTGCACGACGACGCCGCGATGCTCCTGCTGCGCCACCGCGAGCCGTAGCGGACACGGTCTAGGGACGAAACCGCTCGGCCACGCGCTGGAGCCGCTCGCGGTACTCCTGCCACCACGCCGGATCGTGCGAGGGCAGGCTGTCGTTGTCCGCGCGCCAGCCCGCCGCGCCGTCCAGGCCCTCCCGCAGGATGTCGGCGTGGCCCGCGTGCCGCTGCGTGTCGCCGAGCACCCGGACCAGGACGTGGTGGAGCGTCACCGTGCCGCGCTCCGGCGGCCACCACGGCACCGTGCCCGCCGTGTCCAGGGCGAGGTCGCGGACCGAGGCGTCGGTGTGGGTCCAGGCCCGGCGGTACCGCTCCACGATCAGCTCGCGCGTCTCATCGGCGGTGGCGTACGAGTCCTCCTCCGGATCGCCCTGCGGCACGTCGTGCGGGCGGCCGAAGGTGTCGCAGAGATAGCCGAGCTCCACCGCCGTCACATGCTTGACGAGCCCCAGCAGATTCGTGCCGGTCGGCGTCAGCGGACGGCGCACGTCGTACTCCGACAGCCCTTCCAGCTTCCACAGCAGGGCGTCGCGGGCCTGCTGCAGGTAAAGGAGCAGATCCTGCTTCTGTTCGCTCTCACTCATGGCGCGAGTCTGCCCCGGACGCCCGGTACGGCCAAAGGGCAGGGCGCCAGCGGGTGCACCCCGGTCCCCGATGGGTTTCGATGGCCGGGTGCGACACACGCGGCAAGACCCCCCGGCCGACCCCCTCACCGCCCTCCTCGACGGGGTGCGCAGGCGGCTGCGCGACCTCGACGACGGCGAGCCCGCCTCGTACATCCCCGAGCTGAGCCGCGTCGACCCCACCCTCTTCGGACTCTCCCTGTGCGCCCTGGACGGGCAGGTCTACGGCAGCGGCGACACCACGACACCGTTCACGGTGCAGTCGGTCTCCAAACCGTTCGTCTTCGCCCTCGCGCTCGCCGACCGGGGCCTTGAGGAGGTCCTCGCGCGGGTCGGCGCCGAACCCAGCGGCGAGGCCTTCAACTCCATCCGGCTCGAACCCGGCACCGGCCGCCCGCCCAACCCCATGGTCAACGCCGGGGCCATCGTGACCAGTTCCCTCGTCGCGGGCGAGACCCCCGCCGCCCGCTCCGCGCGCATCCTCGACGGCCTCGGCGCCTTCGCCGGGCGCCCCCTCACCGTCGACACCGCGGTCTACGCCTCCGAGTGCGCCACCGGCGACCGCAACCGCGCCCTCGCCTACCTCATGCACAACGCGGGCTCGCTCACCGGCGACGTGGAGGAGCAGCTCGCCGTCTACTTCCGGCAGTGCTCCACCCTCGTCACCTGCGACGACCTCGCCGTGATGCACGCGACCCTGGCAGGCGGCGGCGTCAACCCGGTCACCGGCACGCGCGTCGTCGCCCCGCGCCACGCCCAGCACGTCCTCGCCGTCATGGCGACCTGCGGCATGTACGACGCGTCGGGACAGTGGATGCTCAAGGTCGGCATGCCCGCCAAGAGCGGCGTCTCCGGGGCGATCGGCGTCGCCCTGCCCGGCCAGTTCGGCATCGGCGTCTTCAGCCCGCCGCTGGAGGAGAAGGGCAACAGCGTGCGCGGCCTCGCCGCCTGCCACCTCCTCTCCGACCAGTTCGGGCTGCACCTGATGCGCGCCGTGGACCCGCAGCGCCGCCCGCTGCCCCCGCGCTCCCTGCACGGCACCCCGCTGCGCTCCCTGCGCCACCGCCCCCGCGCCCAGCGCGCCGCCCTGGAACACCACCCCGACCGCATCCGCGTCCACGTGCTCCAGGGCGACCTGGACTTCGCGACCGCCGAGCAGACCCTGCGCGTCGCCCACGAACTGGCGCCGGAGACCAGCTGGTTCGTCCTCGACCTCACCCGCGTCGGCCGCGTCGAGCCCGTCGCCGCCGACCTGCTGCGGGCCCTCGGCGCGGACCTGCGCGGGCGCGGCGCCCGCATGGTGCTCGCCGACCCGGACGCGCGGCAGGCGATGAGCCGCCCCGCGGACGAGTTCCCCGACCTCGGCCGCGCCCTGGAGGCCTGCGAGGACGACCTCCTCACCGCGCTCGGCCTCGACCCGGACGCCCCGGTCCCGCTGGCCGCCTGCGACCTGTTCGGCCGCGCCGACGAACGGCTGCGGCCGGCCCTCGCCGAGGCCTTCGACACCCTGCACCTGGCCGCGGGGGAGAGCGTGGCGCCCCCGGCCGCCGGGCTCGGCGACCGCATCGTCCTGTGGTACGTCGAGTCGGGCCGCCTCGCCGTCTGCGCCGACGCCGCCGGCACGGTCTCACCGCTGCGGACCTGGTCGGCGGGGCCCGGCGCCGCCCTCACCCCCGCCGACTTCCCCGGCCGGCTCGCCCGGCAGGTCCTCGCCGAACGGGACACCGCCTGCCGCACCCTCACCGCCGCGGGCCTCGTCCGCATGCGGGAGCGCGTACCGGACGCGGTGGCGTTCCTGGAGCGGGCACCGCTGGAGGGCGCGGAGACCGTCGACCGGCCCTGACCGTCCCGGTCGGTTGTCAGTGGCGGCTGCGAGGGTGGACGCCATGGACGAGCAGGAGTTCATGCGAGGCAGGGTGTACGGCGCGGACCACGAGGACGCGGGTCCGCGGCCCGGCCGTGCCTACGCGCAGTTGGTGGGCGGCCCCCTGGACGGGCTGCTCCTGGACGTCACGGACCGGCCGGCCCAGGAGGCGCGCGCCGTCCTCGCGCTCCGCACCGAACTGGGCGCGTTCGGTCCGGGCGGCCGTGCGCTGTACGGGCCGGCCGACGCCGGTGGACGCAGACTCGGCTGGCAGGGGGACGCGCCCTGACCCGCCCTGACCGCAGGAGGCGGATCCGCACCGGCAGACCTCCCCGGCCTGACGGCGCCCCGCCCCCACTCCGCCGGGCCGCCTCGCCATAATGACCGCGTGACCTCCCCTCAGCACCCCGGCTCCCGCCCCGCGTCCCGCATACCCGTCGTGATCGTCGGAGCCGGTCCGGCCGGCCTCACCGTGGGCAACGTCCTGCGGGCCGCCGGGATCGACTGCCTGGTCCTGGAGAGCGAGACCCGCGCGTTCATCGAGACGCGGCCGCGCGCCGGGGTCATCGAGGAGTGGGCGGTGCGCGGCCTCGAACAGCGTGGTCTCGCGGCGAACCTGCTGGCGCGCGCCGACCGCCACACCGCGTGCGCCTTCCGCTCCGAAGGCGAACAACACCGCTTCCCCTACACGCAACTGACCGGGCGTCACCACTTCGTGTACCCGCAGCCGCTGCTCGTCACGGACCTGGTGCGCGAGTACGCCGACGTACGCGGGGGCGCCGTCCGGTTCGCCGTCCGGGACGTGCGCCTGCACGACGTGGACACGGACCGGCCGTCCGTCTCCTACGTCTGCCCGGAGACCGGGGCACGCCAGGTCGTGCACTGCGACTACATCGCGGGGTGCGACGGGGCGCGCGGCGCCAGCCGCGCCGCGCTCCCCGCCGACCGGGTCCGCGTCGCCCGGCACGACTACGGCATCGGCTGGCTGGCCCTGCTCGCCGAGGCGCCGCCCTCCGCGGACTGCGTCCTGTTCGGCCTGCACCCCGACGGGTTCGCCGGACAGATGCCCCGCAGCCCCGAGGTCACCCGCTACTACCTCCAGTGCCCGCCCGGCGACGACCCGGAGAACTGGCCCCACGACCGGGTCTGGGAGCAGTTGCAGCGGCGCCTCGCGGTGACCGGCGCCCCGCCCCTGACGCAGGGCCCGCTCATCGAGAAGCGGGTCCTCGACATGCACGACTACGTGGTCGAACCGATGCGGCACGGCCGCCTGTTCCTGGCCGGCGACGCCGCGCACCTCGTCGCCCCGATCGCCGCCAAGGGCATGAACCTCGCGCTGCACGACGCCTTCCTGCTCGCCGACGCCCTCACCGCCCTGGTCCGGCGGGACCCGGACGGCCCGCGCGCGGCGGACGCGTACTCCCAGGCCTGCCTGCGCCGCGTCTGGGACTACCAGGAGTTCTCCCAGTGGCTGTCGGAGGTCTACCACGGCTCGGCCACCGGCGATCCGTTCCGCGCGGGCACCACCCTCGCCCGGCTGCGCCGCCTGTTCACGTCACCGGTCGCCGCCGCCGCCTTCGCCGAGCAGTACCTCGGCACCGCCGACCGCTACTGACGCGCCGTCCGGGGAAGCAGCCGCTAGCGTGGCGCCCATGTACGAGACCCGGATGTCGAAGCATGTGCGTGCCTCGCCCGCCGCCGTCTACCGCGCCCTGCTGGACGCGGACGCGGTGCCCCGGTGGCGGGTGCCCGCCGGGATGCGGGCGCGGGTCCACGCCTTCGAGGCGCGCGAGGGCGGCAGATTCCGCGTCTCGCTCACGTACGACGCGCCCACGGGCACCGGCAAGTCGGGCCCGCACACCGACACGTACCAGGGCAGCTTCCTGCGGCTTGTCCCGGACGAGCTGGTCGTCGAGGAGCTCGCCTTCGAGACCGACGACCCGGCGATGCGCGGCACCATGACGTTCACCACCATGCTCACCCCGGCCGGCCGCGGCACCGACGTCCTGCTCGTCCACGCGGGGGTCCCGGACGCGGTCCCCGCCGCCGACAACGAGGCGGGCACCCGCATGGCCCTGACGAACCTGGCGCGCCTTGTGGAGGAGCGGGAACGCCCCTCCTGACCGGCCCGTGAGCGCGCCGGTCCGCGGCTTCGAAAACTTTCGAAGGCCCGGTCGGCGGACCGGGTGCCCGACCACCCCCCCACAGGCGGCCGGGCACCCCGCCCCGGCTCCGCCGGTCACCGGGCCCCGGAGCCGGCCACCCCCCACAGGTGGCGCGGCCCCGGACGCGGCCCGTGCCGGCGGCCGGGCCCCGCAGCCGGTCAGGCCCCCCGTTCGGGGCCGGGCCCGGAGCCGGGCAGGGGTTCCGCCGTGAGCCGCGCGTGCAGGCGGCGTCCGTGGTCCACCTCCCGGACCGCGCCGGTCAGGGTCACGTGCGCGGTCAGCAGCGGACGGGTGCTCGACGCGCTCAGCCGCAGCTCCAGCTCGCCGGGTTCGACGATCCGCCGGCCCGCGCGCCCGGTGAACGAGGCGAGGTCGGCCGGGACCCGCGCCCGGACCCGGACCGCCTCGCCCGGCGCCAGTTCGCCGAGGCGCAGATAGCCGACGAGCCGCTGGACCGGACGGACCACCGAGGCGACCGGATCGTGCAGGTAGAGCTGGACGGTCTCGGTGCCGGGCCGGGACCCGGTGTTGCGGACGGTGCAGGCGAGCGCGAACTCCCCTTCGGTGGACGCCACATGGTCGGCCACCTCCAGGTCGCTCCACTCGAACGCCGTGTACGTCAGGCCGTGGCCGAAGCCGAACGCCGGGCCGGGGTCGAGGTTCGACACCTCCGAGGCGTGTCCGAGGAGCGGCGCGAGATACGTGGCGGGCTGTGCCCCGGCCTGCCGGGGCACCCCGATGGGCAGCCGGCCGGACGGGCTCACCCGGCCGCTGAGGATCCCGGCCAGCGCCCGCGTGCCCTCCTCGCCGGGGAAGAACGTCTGCACGACGGCGGCGGCTTCGCCCACCGCCCGGCCCAGGACGTAGGGGCGGCCCGCGAGCAGCGTCACCACGACGGGTGTGCCGGTCTCCAGAAGGGCGTCCAGCAACTCCTGCTGGGCGCCGGGCAGGTCGAGCGAGGCGACGTCGCACCCCTCGCCGCTGGTGCCGCGGCCGAACAGGCCGGCCCGGTCGCCGAGCGCCGCGACGACCACGTCCGCCCCGCGGGCCAGTTCGACGGCGGCGGCGAACCCCTCGCCGCGCTCCGCGTCGACGGCGTCGAGCCCGCGCGCGGTGACGACCTCGCCCGCGGCGAACTCCGCCGCCACCGCCTCGTACAGCGTGGGCAGTTCGATGCCGAGCGGCGCCCCGGGCGTCCGGCCGCCGACGTGCACGGGGAAGGAGTAGCAGCCGAGCACGGCGGTGGGCACGTCCGCGAGCGGGCCGATGACGGCCACGCGAACCGGCGCGTCCGGGGCGAGCGGGAGCGTGCCGTCGTTGGCCAGGAGGACCACTGATTCCTCGGCGACGCGGCGGGCCAGGTCGCGGTTGCCCGCCGGGTCCAGGTCGACCGTGCCCCTGGCCCGTTCGACCGCGGTGCCGGCGAGCGCGGCGGGCACCGGGTCCCAGTCCGGGTCGAGGAGGCCGCACGCGGCCTTCTGGGCGAGGACGCGGCGGGCGGCGCGGTCCACCAGGTCCTCCGGCACGAGCCCGTCGGCGATCGCCTTGCGCAGCGGCTCACCGAACGTCTTCACGGTCGGCAGCTCCACGTCGACGCCGGCCGCGAGGGCGACGCCCGCGGCCTCCCCGGGCGAACCGGCCACCCCGTGCAGGGCCTGGAGGAACGCGATGCCGAAGTAGTCGGCGACGACCGTGCCGGTGAAGCCCCAGGTGTCGCGGAGCAGACCGGTCAGCAGCCGCTCGTCGGCGGCGGACGGGACGCCGTCGGTGTCGGTGTAGGCGTGCATCACGGACCGGACGCCGCTCTCGCGCACCGCCATCTCGAACGGCGCGAGCACGACGTCCGCGAACTCGCGCGGTCCCATGGAGACCGGCGCGAGGTTGCGGCCCGCGCGGGACGCGGAGTATCCGGCGAAGTGCTTCAGCGTGGCGACGATCCCCGCTGACTCCAGGCCCTGGACGTAGGCGGTGGCGACGGTGCCGACGAGGTAGGGGTCCTCGCCGATGGTCTCCTCGACCCGGCCCCAGCGCGCGTCGCGGACCACGTCCAGGACCGGGGCGAGGCCCTGGTGCACGCCGACGGCGCGCAGGTCGCGGCCGATCGCGGCGGCCATCTCGCGGACCAGGGCGGGATCGAAGGTGGCGCCCCAGGCCAGCGGCACCGGGTAGGCGGTGGCTCCCCAGGCGGCGAACCCGGCCAGGCACTCCTCGTGCGCGAGGGCGGGGATACCGAAGCGGCCCGCCGCCACGATGCGCCACTGGGTCCGCGCGAGGGACAGGGCGCCGAGCGCCGGGTCGACGGGCGCGGTCCCGAAGGGCCGGGTCAGCTGGCCGAGCCCCTGCGGGAGCAGCTCGTCGAGGTCGACGGCCTCCTCCATGTCGTGCTGGTGCGGGGCGACGTCGCCGCCCTCCGCCGAGGCCCCGACCCAGACGCCGAAGAGCTGGGCGATCTTCTCCTCCAGCGTCATCGCGGCGAGCAGGGCGTCGGCCCGGTCCGCGGGGGCGGCGCCGGGATCGCGCCAGAGCGGGGCGGGGCGGGCGTCGGGTGCTCGGTCCGCTCGGGACATGTGCTCGGTCACTTTCCTCCGACTCCCATCAGCCCCTGGACCAGGGCACGACGGGCGAACAGGTAGACGATCAGGATGGGGAGCATGGACAGCACGACCGCGGAGAGCAGGCCGGGGATGTCGACGCCGTGTTCGGTCTGGAAGTCGTAGAGCCCCATGGTGATGACCTTGGAGTCCGCGGACTGGGTGAGGACCAGCGGGAAGAGGAAGCCGTTCCACGCCTGGAGCGCGGAGTACACGGTGATCGTGGAGACGCCGCTGCGGGAGAGCGGCAGCACCAGCCGGAAGAAGATCCGCCAGGGCGAGGCGCCGTCCATCACCATCGCCTCGTACAGCTCGGGCGTGATGTCCCGCATGGCCCCGGTCAGGATGAGGGTGCACACGGGCATGGCGAAGGCGGCCGTCGGCAGGATGACGCCGATCAGGTGGTCGTAGAGACCCGCCTCGCTGATCACGTAGAACATCGGCACGATGACGGCCTGCGCGGGGATCGCGAGGCCCAGCAGGAAGAGCCGGAACACCCCGCCCGTGAGCCGGCCGGTGCCGCGCACGATGGCGTACGCGAGCGGCGGCACGAGCAGCAGGACGATGCCGACCACGCAGACCGTGACGATCAGGGTGTTGAGGAAGTACTGGCCGAAGCCGCTGTTGAAGTTGTTGACGTAGTTGTCGAGCGTGACGTGCCGGGGCAGCGAGAACGGCCCGTTGGCGCCGTAGTCGGAGCGCGACTGGAACGTGGCCACCAGCATCACGTACAGCGGCAGGCCGACCAGGAACAGCCAGACCAGCGAGCCGAGCCCGGCGAGGTGGTTGGGGCGTTCGCGGCGGCGGCCCGCCGTCGCCCTGGGGGTCGTCACAGGCCCTCCATCTGGCTGCGCATCTTGTCGTAGCCGGACAGCCGCACCATGACGAGCGAGACGACCGTGGCGACCAGGACCAGGAGGAGACCGACCGCGGAGGCCGATCCGTAGTCGAAGCTCTTGAACGCCTTCTGGTACATGTAGTACGCGCTGATGGTGGTGTCCGTGCCGGGCCCGCCCTGGGTGAGGATGAGCACCGTGTCGAACGTGGTGAGGCCGCCGACCACCATCAGGATTCCCGAGGTGATGATGCTGTTGCGCAGCTGCGGCAGCGTGATGTGGAAGAACTGGCGCACGGTGCCCGCCCCGTCGATCTGCGCCGCCTGGTAGAGCACCGGCGGCACGGCGCGGGCGGCGCCCTGGTAGATCAGCGTGTGCAGCGGCGTGAACTGCCAGGTGCTGACGAAGACCAGGACGCCGATGGCCGTGGCCTGGTGGCCGAAGAGGTTGCCGTCGCCGAAGAGCCAGGTGGCCCGGGCCGGTACGCCGAAGTTCGGGTCGAGGACGGCCCGCCACAGGACGGAGACGGCGGCGGCCGACAGCAGCAGCGGCACGAAGTAGATCGCGGACAGCACCGCCCGGTTGCGCTGGTGCCCGGCGGCCCAGACCCCCAGGAGCAGGCTGAGCGGGGTCTGCACGGCCACCCCGAGGACGGTCAGCAGGACGCTCAGCCACAGGCTCTGGAGCATCACCGGATCGGCGAAGATCCGGCGCCAGTTGTCCAGGCCGACGAACTCCGGGTCCGTCAGGCCGTTCCAGCTGGCGAAGGAGAGCACGGCGACCAGGATCAGCGGGACGAGGGCGAACAGGGCGAAGAAGACCGCGGCGGGGACGGCCCAGCCGACGCCCGGGCGGCCCACCCCTGCGGCCTGGCCGCGGCGGCCGGGCTCGGGGACGGCGGAGGTGCGCGGACGCCTGCCGGTCGTGCGCCGGCCGGTCAGGAGGTCACCGGTCATGACGTGGGCAGCGCCTGCATCGCCTTGACGAAACCGTCCTCGTCCAGCTGTCCGTTGAAGAACTGCTGGATCGCCTGGTACATGGAGGTCGCCGCGGACTGCGGGTAGGCCTGGTCCCACGACAGCTGGAACGACGGCGCCTTCTTCACCAGGTCGTACTGGAACTTCGCGTAGGCGGGGCTCACGGCCTCGTCGAGGTGGTCGGCCGTGTTCGTCGTCGTCGGCAGGTTGCCGATGCCCAGGTGCGCCTTCACGAACGTGTCCGAGTACTGCATCTTGAGGAACTCCGCGACGGCGTCCGGGTACTCCGTCTTCTTCAGCACGGAGTAGAAGTTGTTGGTGTTGCCGACGAGGTCGCCCGCCGCGCCCTTGCCGCCCTCGACCGTCGGGAAGGAGGTGTACCCGAAGTCCTTCTTGGCGAAGTCGGGGTGCGCCTCCTGCTGCGTCGAGTACTCCCAGGACCCCATCAGCTCGAAGCCGGCCTTGCCGGTGGCGAGCAGCGTGGGCGAGCCCTGGTCGGTGAACTTCACGGAGTCGTAGTTGGAGCCGAACGCCCCGGCGTCGACCAGCTCCCGGATCATGCCGAGCGCCTTCTTGCTGTCGGCGCTCGCCCAGACGTCCTTGTCGCCCTTGACGGCCTGCTGGAAGAGTTCGGGGCCGGCGATCCGGTCGTAGAGGTACTCGAACCACATGAGGGTCGGCCACCGGTCGCCGCCGCCGAGCGCGATCGGCGTGACGCCCTCGGACTTGAGTTTCTTGACGGCCGTGAGCAGCTCGTCCCAGGTGGCGGGCGGCTCGACGCCCGCCGCGTCGAGGACCTTCTTGTTGTGGAAGAGCAGCACCGGCTGGGTGCCGCGCATCGGTATGCCGTACGGCTTGCCGTCCACCTCGGCGCTGTTGAACACGGACGGCAGGAAGTTCGACTTCAGACCGGGGTCCTTGGCGATGAAGCCGTCGAGGGGGAGCAGCAGGCCCGCGTCGACGAACGGCTTGATGCTGCCGCCGCCCCAGTTGTAGAAGACGTCCGGGGCCTGCTTGCTGCTGATGATCGTCTGCAGCTTGGCCTGGTAGTCGGCGCCGGGGATGGTGTCCAGGACCGCCTTGACCTCCGACTTCTTGTTGAAGTCGGCGATCAGCTGCTTCTCCACCTTGTTCGCCGCGTCCCCGTAGACCAGGACGTGGATCTTCCCGTCGCCGCCGCCGGCCGAGTCGGAGTCCCCGCAGCCGGCGAGGGTGATCAGCAGGGCCAGCGCCGCTCCGCCGGCGGCGGCGGATCTCGGCAGCCGTGCGCGTAGAGTCATGGTGTCGCCTCTCGAAACTCTTTCGGTCCAGGTACCGAAAGTTCACACGTCGGGACGCTAGGTGTCGGTCATGGAGCGGTCAACCCCGCGTCCCCGAGTTACCAAAGCGTTACGAGGCGAGGGGACTTGGCGGTGGCTTATGCTCCTCGACATGCGAGATGACGAGGAGCTGGGCCGCATCACCCTGGCGCAGGTGGCCCAGGAGGCGGGGGTCTCCATTTCGACAGTTTCGAAAGTGCTCAACGGGCGCCAGGACGTCGCCGGGCAGACACGCGTGCGGGTGGAGCGCCTCCTGGAGGAGCACGCCTACCGGCGCACGACCCGGGCCGCCCGGGAGGCGCCCCTCATCGAGCTGGTCTTCCACGAGTTGGAGAGCGTCTGGGCGCTCGAACTCATCCGGGGCGTGGAGAAGGTGGCCAAGGCCCACCAGGCGAGCGTGGTGCTGACCGAGAGCGGCACGCGGCAGGCGCCGGGCCCCGAGTGGATCGAGGGCGTGCTGCAACGCAGGCCGCGCGGGGTGGTCCTGGTCTTCTCCGCCCTGCCCGCCGAGGTGAAGCAGCGGCTGCGCTCGCGGTCCATCCCCTTCGTCATCGTCGACCCGGCCGGGGACCCCGACCCGGACGTGCCCTCGGTCGGCTCGGCCAACTGGAACGGTGGCCTCGTCGCCACCCGGCACCTGATCGACCTGGGGCACCGGCGGATCGGCATCATCACCGGGCCCGGGGACATGCTCTGCTCCCTCGCCCGGCTCGACGGCTACCGGTCGGCCCTGAGCATGGCCGGACTCCCCGCCGACCCGGACCTCGTCCGGTACGGCGACTTCCACGTCGAGGGCGGCCGCGAGCGCGCGGTGGACCTGCTCGACCTGCCCGACCCGCCGACCGCGATCTTCGCGGGCAGCGACCTCCAGGCCCTCGGCACGCTGGAGGCGGCCCGGCTGCGCGGCCTGCGCGTCCCGCAGGACCTCTCCGTGGTCGGCTACGACGACGTCCCGCTCGCCCAGTGGTCGAGCCCCGCCCTCACGACGGTCCACCAGCCGCTGCGGCAGATGGCCGAGGAAGCGGTGCAGATGCTCATGCGGCTGCGGGTGCAGGAACCGGTGACGACCCGCCTGGAACTGGCGACGAGTCTGATCGTCCGGCAGAGCACGGCGCCTCCGGCGGGGTAGCCGGTGGCCCGGCCGGGCGGCGAGGGGCCGAGCGGCCGGGCCGTGCGGCGGGCCGCACCGGACCGGCGGGCCGGCGCGCGAGGGCTCGCGCGTCCGGGTCGGGGAGTCGTCCGGCGCGGCGAGGCCGGTTCCGTGGGCGAGGGGGCCGGTGGGAGGCGGGCCGCCCAGCAGTGCGCGGACGCCGGATGAATTACGTGTACATGCCTTGACTGGCGGTCGCGCCCCCACGCACCGTGGCGGGGTCCGGCGGCCCGCACCGCGGCCGCCGTCCGTCAGCGGTGACCCGTGGGGGGTTCGTGAACAGCAGACTGTCCGGGGTGGGCGCGGCACTGTCCGTCCTGTCCGTGCTCGTGGCCGGGACCGCCCCGGCCTCCCCGGCGCCGCGGCCGGCCGCCCGCCAGGGCCTGCCGCTCGGCGCCGCCGGCCTGACCGAGACCCGGACGACCCGCACCCTCCAGCCCGGCGTCACGCTCACCCGCATCGTGCGCGGCGCCGAGGCCCAGGCCCGCGACTGGACGGTCGAGGTCTCCGTCCCCGGCGGCGCCACCTCCCCGGACCCCGACGCGCCGCCGTCGGCGCTGAAGGACCGCGCCAGCGCCGACGAACTCGCCGCCCGCCTGCGCGCGACCGGCTTCGACGCCCGCGCCGAGGACGTCGTCACCCCCGCGACGGCGGACTTCGCCGGGGGCTCGCTCGGCTGGCGCGTCCGCGTCGGCCGGTTCGGCTCGCAGAGCGCGGCGGACGCCGAACGCGCCCGGCTCGGCGCCGCGGGACACGGCGCGTCCACCACCTACACCGGATGGGACGGGGACCCGGCGGACCGCGGGCCGTGGCGGATCGACGTGCTCACCGTCGACCCGCACCGGTTCCGCGGCACGCTCGCGGCGTCGTACGGTCCGGACCTGGAGAACCGGGAGACGACCAGCGCCCTCGCGGCCGCGGCCGGGGCGAGCGCCGGTGTCAACGCGGGCTTCTTCGTCCTCGATCCCAAGGCGGGCGCCCCCGGCGACCCCGCGGGCGTCGGCGTCTACGACGGCCGCCTGCTGAGCGAGCCCGTCGCCGGCCGCCCCGCCCTGGTCGTCCGGGGCTCCGCCCGCGGCACCCGGATCGACCGCTTCACCTGGCAGGGCCGGATCACCGGCGCCGGCCGCGCGCTCCCGCTGGACGGCGTCGACCGCGTCCCGGGACTGATCAGGAACTGCGGCGGCACCGCCGACGACACCCCCACCGCGCTGCCGCGGCACGACACGACCTGTACCGACGCCGACGAACTCATCGCCTTCACCCCGCAGTTCGGTGCCAGGACCCCGCAGGGCGACGGCCTCGAAGCCGTCCTCGACCGGCACGGCCGGGTGACCGCCCTGCGTTCGCCACGCGGCGGCACCCTGCCCCCGGGCGGCAGCTCCGTCCAGGCCACCGGCTCGGACGTCGCCCGGCTCACCGCCCTCGCGCGGCCCGGACGGCAACTGCACGTCCAGGGCGGCCTGAAGGACGGCTCCGGCCGCCCGGTCCCGACGGCCGGGACGAGCATCCTCAACGGCGGCCCCGAACTCGTCCGCGACGGGCGGCCCCACGTGACGCCCACGGCCGACGGCATGGTCCAGCCAGGCAACCCGAGCTTCTACTACGGCTGGGCGCACAAGCGCAATCCGCGCACGCTGGCCGGGGTGGACGCCGCCGGGCGGACCGTGCTCGT
The DNA here is from genome assembly GCF_044465085.1 of Streptomyces sp. NPDC049813. NCBI lineage: Bacteria > Bacillati > Actinomycetota > Actinomycetes > Kitasatosporales > Streptomycetaceae > Streptomyces > Streptomyces sp. NPDC049813. The sequence goes on from NZ_JBITLI010000001.1 coordinate 711,258, forward strand.
CACCGCCGACGGCCGCTCCACCGGGGCGCTCGGCCTGAGCATCCCGGAGAGCGCGCGGGTCGCCAGGGCGCTCGGACTGCGCGACGCGCTCAACCTCGACGGCGGCGGCTCGACCACGATGGTCGCCGACGGACAGGTGATCAACGATCCGTCCGACGCGGCCGGTGAACGTCCCGTCGGCGACGCCCTGTTGGTCCTCCCGGACCACCACTGACCCCAAGCCTCCCGCCCGACACCGGGCTCCCGACCGCCGAAGCCCGCGCCCGAAGCTCGTGACCCGCACCAGACACCCGAGCCCACCGAGGGAGCCGCCATGACCGCCGCCGCCCCGATCCGCCGCGCCAGACGCCTGCTGCTCGTGCTCGCCGCGCTGCTGTTCACCCTGGCGCCCCAGGCACCGGCCACGGCGGCGGGACCCCGGGGCGGCGCCGAGGTGGTCGCCACCACCCAGGTCGCCGACCGGCAACTGGACCTGTCCGTACGCTCACCCGCGCTCGGCGGGCGCACGGTCCGGGTCCGGCTGCTGACCCCGGACGGCTGGGACCCCCGGGACCACCGCAGGCACTGGCCGACCCTGTGGCTGCTGCACGGCTGCTGCGGCGACTACACCTCCTGGACCGCACGGACCGACGTCGCCGACCTCGCGAGCCTGCGCGACGTCCTCGTGGTCATGCCCGAGGCCGGCTGGAACGGCTGGTACAGCGACTGGTGGAACCACGGCGAGGGCGGCGACCCCGCCTGGGAGACCTTCCACACCGAGGAGTTGCGCCACCTCCTCGAACGCGACTGGGGAGCGGGCTCCCGGCGCGTGGTCGCGGGCCTGTCCATGGGCGGCCAGGGAGCACTGATGTACGCGGCCCGGCACCCCGGCATGTTCCGGGCCGCCGCGGCGTACTCCGGCTCCGTGCACCCGCTCCTGGACGAGGAGTCGGCCGCGCGCATCATGGGCTTCTTCGCGGGCCAGGGCGACGACCCCCTGCGCGTCTGGGGCGACCCCGTCGCCCAGCGCCGCATCTGGGCCGCCCACGACCCCTACCACCTGGCCCGGCGCCTCTCCTCGCTGCCCGTCTACCTCTCCTGCGGCGACGGCACCGCCGGCCCCCTCGACACTGCCGGCGCCGCCGACGCGCTCGAAGCCGACTTCGACCGCCAGAACCACGCCCTCGCCGCCGCCCTCCACCGCACCGGCGCCCGCCACCTGACCACCCACTTCTACGGGCCGGGCACCCACACCTGGGCCTACTGGCAGCGGGAACTGCACGCTTCCCTGCCCATGCTGCTGAGGGGGCTCGGCACGGGGCGCTGACCACCGACGGCCCAGTACGGTGGAGCCGGCGCGCAGGAGTGCGAGCATGGCGCAGATCACAGGAACTCCGCCGGGGCGGCGGAGAGGTCATCGGTGTGAGGGACTCAGAAAACGATCTGCGCAGGCGCGTACGCGCGGGTGAACGCGGTGCGTTCGCCGAGCTGTACGAGCAGTGCGCCGGCCCCGTCTACCGGCACGCCCTGTGGCTCACCGGCGACTGGTCGACAGCCGAAGACATCATGTCGGAGACGTTCCTGGCCGCCTGGCGGGCACGGGAGCGGCTGCACCCCGAGGAAGGCTCCCTGCGCCCGTGGCTGCTGGGCATCGCCACGCACAAGGCGGAGAACGCCCGGCGCGGAGTGCGCCGCCGCACGGCGTTCCTGGCCCGCCAGCGCCGGACCCCGGTGGTCGCGGACTTCGCCCCCGAGGTCGCGGGCCGCGTCGACGACGCCCGGCGCCTGGCCGCCGTCCAGCACTCCCTCGACCGGCTGCGGCGCCAGGAGCGCGAGGTCCTGACGCTGTGCGTGTGGTCGGGCCTCGACTACCAGCAGACCGCCGAGGCGCTCGGCATCCCCGTCGGCACCGTGCGCTCGCGGCTGTCGCGGGCCCGCGCGAAGCTCGCCCGGTTCGCCGACGAGGCGCAGAAGAATCCGGAACCCCGCCCGGCCCGCGGAGAGATGACAGGTGAAGCCGCACTCGCGGCCCTGCCCGTGAGGGAGGAAACGGCATGAACGACCAGCACGAGCGTTCCACCGCCCCGGCCGCGGACGCCGGGACGACGGACCGCGACGCCGACCTGGTGGAGCTCGCCCGGCTGCTGCCGGCGCCGGACTCCTGCGACCTCCCGCGCGCGCAGCACCTCCGGCACAAGGAACGACTGATGCAGCGCATCGACCACGACCAGACCGCCGCCCGCCCCCACCCCGCCCGGCGCCTGCTGCGCCCCGCACTCCTCGTGCCGGTGACGGCACTGGCGCTCGGCGGCCTGCTCACCGCTGGCGTCGTCGCCGCCCGCGACGACGCCCCCGCCACCGCGGCCACCCGCCAGGACGGCACCTCCGGCGCCTCGTCCGCCGCGGTCCTGCTGGACCGGATCTCCCTCGCCGCGAGCCGCGGCGACGCCTTCCAGGTGGCGGACGACCAGTTCGTCTACACCCGCGAGAAGGGCCGGGGGGCGGATCTGACCAGCGGCAAGGCGGTCGTCGGCCCCCTGGAGGAGCGTGAGACGTGGAGCGCGCAGCGGCCGGGGCCGCTCCACACGCTCGGGGTGACCAGGACCGACGGGGGCGAGCCGTCCGCCGTCAACGCCGAACTGGGCGACGACGGCGGCACCCCGGCCGGGCTCAGCCGCCCCACCTACCACTGGCTGGCGTCGCTGCCCACCGACCCCGGCAAGCTCCTCGCGTACCTGTACGACAAGACGCCCGAGTTCGCGGGCCAGGAACGCGACCAGGCGGTCTTCGAGCAGATCGGGTCCCTGGTCGGCGCGCTGATGCCGCCCGAGACGGGGGCCGCGCTCTACCGGGCGGCGGCCGAGATCCCCGGCGTCGGCGCGGCGCCGGCGGCGCACGACGCCATCGGCCGGCACGGGGTGGGGATCTCCCGTGACGACAAGACGTTCGGCACCCGCACCGAGTGGGTCTTCGACAAGAAGGACCTCACCTTCCTCGGCTCCCGCAGCTACCTGGTGAAGGACACGCGGTACGGCAAGGCGGGCACGCTCATGTCCAGCACGGCCGTGCTCGGCCACGCGGTGGTGGACAAGGCGGGCCGGGCGCCGGCGACCACACGGCAGAGCTGAGCGGCGGGCGCGGCGGCCGGGCGGGGACGCGCGGGCTCAGCGCCCGCGCCGCACCTGCGCCGCCTTGCGCGCCTCGGCCAGCTTGCGGGCCTCGCCGGACTTGCGGGACTTGCCGCGCGCGGTGTCCTTGCTGGTGCCGAGCCCCCGGAACGGCGCGTTGGTGTTCTTCGGCTTCTCCGCCGCGGGCGCGCTGTCGAGCGGCTTGCCCGACGGGGCCTTGGCGCCGGTGATCCGGCTCAGCTCCGCCTCGCCCGAGCGCACCTTGGTGACGGCCGCCTCGATGCCGGCCTCCGTCAGGACCTGGCCCAGCTCGCGGCGCTGACCCGACAGGACCAGCGTGACCACCCGGCCGGACTCCCCGGCCCGGGCGGTGCGGCCCGCGCGGTGCAGGTAGTCCTTGGCGTCGGTGGGCGGGTCGACGTTCACCACGAGGTCGAGGTCGTCGATGTGCAGGCCGCGGGCCGCGACGTTCGTCGCCACCAGCGCGGTGATCTGGCCGCCCTTGAACTGCGCGAGGGTGCGGGTGCGCTGCGGCTGTGACTTGCCGCTGTGCAGGGCCGCCGCGTGCACCCCGCCGGCCCGCAGGTGCCGGGTCAGCTGGTCCACGCCGTGCTTGGTGTCCAGGAAGAGCAGGACGCGGCCGTCCCGGGCGGCGATCTCCGTGGTCACCGCGTAGCGGTCGGGGCCGTGCACGACCAGGACGTGGTGGTCCATCGTCGTGACCGAGCTCGTCGACGGATCGGCGCTGTGCTCGACGGGGGAATGCAGGTAGCTGCCGACCAGGTGCTCGACGTCGCGGTCGAGGGTGGCCGAGAAGAGCATCCGCTGACCGTCGGCGTGCACCTGGTCGAGCGCCTCGGTGACCTGCGGCAGGAACCCCATGTCGCACATCTGGTCGGCCTCGTCGAGGACGGTGGTCCGTACGCGGTGCAGCCGGCACGCCTTGCGGTCGATCAGGTCGTGCAGCCGGCCGGGGGTGGCGACGACGACCTCGGCGCCCTCCCGCAGCGCGGCGACCTGTCGGCCGATCGACATACCGCCCACGACGGTGGCCGTCCGCAGCCCGAGCGCCCGCGCGTACGGCGCGAGCGCGTCGCCCACCTGCTGCGCCAGCTCCCGGGTCGGTACGAGGACCAGCGCGAGGGGCTGCTTGGACTCGGCGCGCCGCCCGGCCGTGCGCACGAGCAGCGGCAGGCCGAAGGCGAGGGTCTTGCCGGAGCCGGTGCGCCCGCGCCCGAGGACGTCGCGCCCGGCGAGCGCGTCGGGCAGCGTCGCCGCCTGGATCGGGAACGGCTCCCGCACCCCCTGCTCGGCGAGCGTGCGCAGCACCTCGGCCGGGAGGCCGAGGTCGGCGAAGGAGGTGGCGGGGGAGCCGTCGCGATCCGGGTGAGTCATGGAGAGCCTTCCGTGAGGGGGACGTACCGAGGAAGGCCCGACAGAGGTGACCGACCGATGAACCGGGACCGCCCAAACGGCTCAGATTAACACGGCCGGACCGGCCCTCAGCGGCCCCGGAAGGCGTCCAGGATGCGCTCGGCGGCCAGGGTCGCGGTGAGGTCGCCGGCCCGCACCTGCTCTTCGAGGCCGGGGGCGAGGGCACGGACCGACGGGTCGGCGCGCAGGCTGCCGAGCAGCTCGTCACGGACCATGGTCCAGGTCCAGTCGACCTGCTGGTCCCGGCGGCGCCCGGTGAGCCGCCCGGTGGAGTCGAGCAGCGCCCGGTGCTGTTCGAGCCGCTCCCAGACCGCGTCCAGGCCGGTCGACTCGCGCGCGCTGCAGCTGAGCACGGGCGGCGTCCAGAAGGCGTCCTTGCCGTGCATCAGGCGCAGCGCGCCCGCCAGTTCCCGTGCCGCGGCCCGGGCGTCGCGCTCGTGCGGCCCGTCCGCCTTGTTGACGCTGACCACGTCGGCCAGTTCCAGGACGCCCTTCTTGATGCCCTGCAACTGGTCGCCCGTGCGCGCCAGCGTCAGCAGCAGGAAGGAGTCGACCATGTTCGCGACCGCGGTCTCGGACTGACCGACGCCGACGGTCTCCACGAGCACCACGTCGTACCCGGCGGCCTCCATGACGACGATCGACTCGCGGGTGGCCTTGGCGACGCCCCCGAGCGTGCCCGCGGTGGGGGAGGGCCGCACGAAGGCCGCCGGGTCGACGGCGAGCCGCTCCATGCGCGTCTTGTCACCGAGGATCGACCCGCCGGTCCTGCTGGACGAGGGATCGACGGCGAGCACCGCGACCCGGTGCCCGAGCCCGGTGAGCATCGTGCCGAAGGCGTCGATGAACGTGGACTTGCCCACCCCGGGCACCCCGCTCACACCGATCCGCCGTGCCCGGCCGCTGTGCGGGAGCAGCTCGGTCAGCAACCGCTGCGCCAGGGCCCGGTGCTGGGGCCGGGTGGACTCGACGAGAGTGATGGCGCGGGCGACCAGCGCCCGCTTCCCGTCGAGGACACCTTTGACATACGTGTCGAGGTCGATGGCCATGGACTCACCGGCTCACAGGTCGGCGACCGGAGCGTGGCCCAGGTCGGCCGCGAGGCGTTCCACCAGGTCGCGCGCGGCGTCCGGGATGACCGTGCCGGGCGGGAAGACCGCGGCGGCGCCCATCTCCCGGAGCGTGGCGACGTCCTGCGGCGGGATCACCCCGCCCACCACGATCATGATGTCCTCGCGCCCCTCGTCGGCGAGCGCCTCGTGCAGCGCCGGTACGAGGGTGAGGTGCCCGGCGGCCAGCGACGACACCCCGACGATGTGCACGTCCGCCTCGACGGCCTGCCGCGCCACCTCGCCCGGGGTCTGGAACAGCGGGCCGACGTCCACGTCGAAGCCCAGGTCGGCGAAGGCGGTCGCGATCACCTTCTGGCCGCGGTCGTGGCCGTCCTGGCCCATCTTGGCGACCAGGATGCGCGGGCGGCGGCCCTCGGCCTCGGCGAACGCGTCGACCCGGGCGCGGGTGCGGTCCACCGAGGGGGACTCGCCTGCTTCGTTGCGGTACACGCCGGAGATCGTACGGATCTGGCCCGCGTGCCGCCCGTACACCTGCTCCAGGGCGTCGGAGATCTCCCCGACGGTCGCCTTCGCGCGCGCCGCGTCCACGGCGAGTTCGAGCAGGTTGCCCTCGCCGCCGGCCGCCCGGGTGAGGGCGGCGAGCGCGTCCTGGCACGCGGTCTCGTCGCGCTCCGCGCGCAGCCGGCGCAGCTTGGCGATCTGCTGGGCCCGCACCGAGGAGTTGTCGACGGCCCGGACATCGATCTGCTCGTCGGAGTCCACCCGGTACTTGTTGACCCCGATGACCGGCTGCCGGCCGGAGTCGATCCGCGCCTGGGTGCGCGCCGCGGCCTCCTCGATGCGCAGCTTCGGGATGCCCGCGTCGATCGCCTTGGCCATGCCGCCGGCCGCCTCGACCTCCTGGATGTGCGCCCAGGCGCGCCGGGCCAGGTCGTACGTCAGCTTCTCCACGTACGCGCTGCCGCCCCACGGGTCGATCACCCGGGTCGTCCCCGACTCCTGCTGGAGCAGCAGCTGGGTGTTGCGGGCGATGCGCGCGGAGAAGTCGGTGGGCAGCGCGAGCGCCTCGTCGAGCGCGTTCGTGTGCAGCGACTGGGTGTGCCCCTGGGTGGCCGCCATCGCCTCCACACACGTGCGGGTGACGTTGTTGAAGACGTCCTGCGCGGTCAGCGACCAGCCGGAGGTCTGCGAATGGGTGCGCAGGGAGAGGGACTTGGCGTTCTTCGGGTCGAACTGCCCGACGAGCTTCGCCCACAGCAGCCGCGCGGCGCGCAGCTTGGCGACCTCCATGAAGAAGTTCATCCCGATCGCCCAGAAGAACGACAGCCGCGGCGCGAACGCGTCCACGTCCAGGCCCGCCTCGCGGCCCGCCCGGATGTACTCGACGCCGTCCGCGAGGGTGTAGGCCAGCTCCAGGTCGGCCGTCGCGCCCGCCTCCTGGATGTGGTAGCCGGAGATGGAGATCGAGTTGTAGCGGGGCATCCGCTGCGAGGTGTACGCGAAGATGTCGGAGATGATCCGCATCGACGGCTTCGGCGGATAGATGTAGGTGTTGCGGACCATGAACTCCTTGAGGATGTCGTTCTGGATGGTCCCGGCCAGCTTCTCGGCGGGCACCCCCTGCTCCTCCGCCGCGACGATGTACAGCGCCAGCACCGGCAGCACGGCGCCGTTCATCGTCATCGACACGGACATCTTGTCCAGCGGGATGCCGTCGAAGAGCTGGCGCATGTCGTAGATCGAGTCGATCGCGACGCCCGCCATGCCGACGTCGCCCGTGACGCGCGGGTGGTCGCTGTCGTACCCGCGGTGCGTGGGCAGGTCGAAGGCGACCGACAGGCCCTTCTGCCCAGCCGCGAGGTTGCGCCGGTAGAAGGCGTTCGACTCCTCGGCCGTGGAGAAACCCGCGTACTGACGGATCGTCCAGGGCTGGTTCACGTACATCGTCGGGTACGGGCCGCGCAGGTACGGCGCGACCCCGGGGACGGTCTCCAGGAAGTCGAGGCCCTCCAGGTCCTGCCCGGTGTACAGGGGCTTGACCGTGATGCCCTCGGGTGTCTCCCAGCCCAGGTCGTCGCCGTCGGCGGCCCGCTTCACCGCGGCCCGCCACTCGTCGGCGCCGGCGTCCGGCGCCGGGGTCCCCAGCGCGATCGCGGAGAAGTCGGGGATGCGGGGCGCGGTCATCGGGACACTCCCATGCGGTCGAGCGTGGCGGAGAGCACGGACACGGCGTCACAGCCGGCGAACACGTAGGTGTCGACGCCGGCATGCGTCGCCGGGCGGCCCGCCAGGAACACGTGTCCGGCGCCGGCCGCCCGCAGCTCCCGCGCCGCGGTGGCGGCCTGCTCCTCGTAGAGGGCGTCGCTGGAACACAGGCACACGTCCCGCGCGCCACTCTCCTCGAACGTGCCCTCGGTGACGGCCTCGATGCCGCCCGCCTGGAACAGGTTGGCCGCGAAGGTGAGGCGGGCGGTGTGCGCGGCGGCCGGGCCGAGGGCGGCCAGGTACACGCGGGGCCGGGCGCCGGTCGCGGCGAGGTGGGCGTCGGCCCGGGCCCGCAGCGTCTCGAACGCCTCGTCCCGGCGGACCCGGGGCAGCCCGCCGGACGGCGGCGCGGGTGCCGGCTCGCGGACCAGCGGCTTCTCGGCCAGGTGCGGGAACTCGCTGACGCCGGTGACCGGTTCGCGCCGCGTGGCGAGCTTCCTGCTCCGTGCGGACCAGGTCGCGGCCAGCCGGTCCCCGACCAGGCCGCCGCGCAGGGCCGCCGCCTGGCCGCCCGCCCGCTCGATCTCCTGGAAGAACTCCCAGCCGGCGTGGGCCAGTTCGTCGGTCAGCCGCTCCACGTACCAGGACCCGCCCGCCGGGTCGATCACCCGGGCGAGGTGGGACTCCTCGACGAGGATGGTGGAGGTGTTGCGGGCGATCCGCCGGGCGAACGCGTCGGGCAGGCCCAGAGCGTGGTCGAAGGGGAGGACCGTCACGGCGTCCGCGCCGCCCACTCCGGCGGCCAGGGTCGCGATCGTGGTCCGCAGCATGTTCACCCACGGGTCGCGCCGGGTCATCATCACCGGCGAGGTGACGGCGTGCTGGAGCTGCGCGCCCGAGCGCGGTGCCCCGCACGCCTCGGCGACCCGGGCCCACAGCCGGCGCGCGGCCCGGAACTTGGCGACCGTGAGGAACTGGTCGGCGCCCGCGGCGTAGCGGAACTCCAGGTGCGCGAGCGCCTCTTCGACGCTCAGCCCCGCCTCGGTCAGGGTGCGCAGGTAGGCGACGCCGGTGGCGAGCGAGCAGCCCAGCTCCTGCGCGGCCGAACCGCCGGCCTCGTGGTACGGGAGCGCGTCCACGGTCAGGGCGCGCAGCCCCGGGTACCGGCCGGTGCACAGCCGCGCCAGCTCGGCCGCCTGCGCGCTGTCGTACGGCTGACCGGTGCGGGCCTCGTGGCCGAGCGGGTCGGCGCCGAGGTTGCCCCGGGCCGCGTCGGGGGCGACGCCCTTCTCCTCGTACAGCCGCAGCAGTGCGCGCGCGGCGGCGTCGGTCCCGGCGCCCGCGTCGAGCACGACGGCGGCGAGGTCGAGGTAGACGCCGTCGAGCGCGGCGGCGAGGGCGGCGGCGGGGGAGCCGGTGGTGTCGTCGACCGTCAGCCACAGGGACGTGACGCCGTTCTCCAGGTCGGTGAGGACGGCGGCGGAGTCGGCGACGGTGTGCCGCTGGCGTACGTCCCACCCGCCCGCGGTGTTCCCCGCGGCGCGGCCGCCGCGGACGAAGGGGGCGAAGCCGGGCAGGCCGGCGGGGGGAGCGTCGTCGCGGGCTGTGTACAAGGGGCGGGCGCGCAGCCCGTCCTCCAGCGCGGTGGACAGGGCGTCTTCCGCTCCGTCGGCCGAGACTTCCTTGCCCGACTTGCGCAGCACACCCGCGACCAGGTGCTGCCACTGCTCGTGTGTCGCGTCAGGGAACTCGGCTGCCAGGGAGAGCCCGTCGTCAGGCAGGACCGTCATGCTCGGATGCTAGGCCAGATTCCCAGGTGAGCAGCAGATGGCGCGAGTGTGACCTTGTTTACCTTGCCTGGCGGGCGCCGAGCCTCTAGGCCGCGCCCGCGGTCCGCGCTCTCAGCAAAAGATGTCGCAACCGTTGACACGACTTGCTCGTGCATCGAATCTGTCCATCGAAAGTACGCAAAAAATTAACAGTGCAACTCAATACTTGGATGACGGGAGCGCGGTCATGACAGATATGTCAGGGGCACGTCATAGATGGCGATGGCTGGCCGGGGTGGTCACGGCGGGGCTGCTGGCCGTCGGCATGGTGCCCGCGGCGGCGCAGGCCGCCGCGGAACAGAACGTGGCGCTCGGCAGGCCCGCCACGGCAGGCGGCACGCACGACGGCTACCCGGCGGGCAACGTCACCGACGGCAGCCAGGCCACCTACTGGGAGGGCCCGACCGGTTCGTTCCCCCAGTGGGTCCAGATCGACCTGGGCCGCAACGTCGACGTCGACGGCGTGGTCCTCAAGCTCCCCGCCTCCTGGGAGGCGCGCACCGAGACCGTCGCCGTCCAGGGCAGCGCCGACGGCCGGGACTTCACGACGCTGGCCGCCGCGGCGAAGCGGTCCTTCACCCCCGGCTCCGGCAACAGCGTGAGCGTCGGCGTCACCGGGACGACCCGCTACGTACGCGTGCAGATCAGCGACAACACCGGCTGGAACGCCGCGCAGCTCTCCGAGGTCGAGGTCCGCGGCGAGGCCGGGGACGGCGGCCCGCAGGACCCGCCGCCGGCCGGCACCAACCTCGCGCTGCGCAAGCCGATCGAGGCGACGTCGACGACCCAGAACTACCTCGCGCCCAACGCCAACGACGGCAGCACGGACACCTATTGGGAGGCGAGCGGCCCGTCGTCCGCGCTGACCGTCAAGCTCGGCTCCGACGCCGACCTCACCGGGGTCGTCCTGAAGCTCAATCCGAACGCCGCCTGGAGCACCCGCACCCAGACCCTCCAGGTCCTCGGCCGCAAGTCCGGCGCCACCGACTTCACCTCGCTGAAGGACCGGGCCACCTACACCTTCGACCCGGCGGCGAACCAGAACACCGTCACGATCCCCGTCAGCGGCCGCTGGGCCGACGTACGGCTGCAGTTCTCCGGCAACAGCGGAGCGGGCGGCGGACAGGTCGCCGAGTTCCAGGTCGTCGGCTCGGCCGCGCCCGCCCCCGACCTGACCGTGACCGGACTGACCTGGTCGCCCACGGCACCCTCCGAGGCGGACGAGGTCACCGTCGAGGCGACGGTCCGCAACGCCGGAACGGCGGCCTCGCCCGCCACCACCGTGAACGTCAGTCTCGAAGGCACGGTCGCCGGCAGCGCCTCCGTCGGCGCCCTGGCCGCCGGCGCGTCCGCGAAGGTGCCGGTCAAGGTCGGCACCCGGCCGCGCGGCAGCTACAGCGTCTCCGCCGTCGTCGACCCGACGGACGCCGTGGCCGAGCTGGACAACTCCAACAACAGCCGCAACGCCGACACGAAGCTGGTCGTCGCCCAGGCACCCGGACCGGACCTGGCCGTCACCGGCATCACCACCAGCCCCGCCAACCCGGCCGTCGGCGCCAAGGTCACCTTCACCGTCACCGTGGCCAACCGCGGCACCAGCGCGGCGCCCGCCGGCACCGTCACCCGGCTCACCGTCGGCGGCGCCACCCTGACCGGGACGGCGGACGCCATCGCCGCGGGCGCCTCGGCGAGCGTGGCGATCGGCGGCAGCTGGACCGCCACGAACGGCGGAGCGGCCCTCACCGCGACCGCCGACTCCACCGACAAGGTCACCGAGACGAACGAGAACAACAACACCTTCGCCCGGACCCTGGTGGTCGGACGCGGCGCGGCCGTGCCCTACACCGAGTACGAGGCGGAGGACGGCCAGACCAACGGCACCCTGCTCACCTCCGACGCCCAGCGCACCTTCGGCCACACCAACTTCGCCACCGAGTCCTCCGGCCGCAAGTCGGTGCGGCTGAACTCCACCGGCCAGTACGTCGAGTTCACCTCGACCACGCCGTCGAACTCGATCGTCGTGCGCAACTCGATCCCCGACGCCGCCGCGGGCGGCGGCCAGGAGGCGACCCTCAGTCTCTACGCCGACGGGAAGTTCGTCCGCAAGCTCAACCTGTCGTCCAAGCACAGCTGGCTCTACGGCACCACCGACGACCCGGAGGGGCTGACCAACCGGCCCGGCGGCGACGCCCGCCGGCTCTTCGACGAGTCCCACGCCCTGCTCACCGAGACCTACCCCCAGGGCACCAAGTTCCGCCTCCAGCGCGACAGCGGTGACACCGCCTCCTTCTACATCGTCGACCTGGTCGACCTGGAGCAGGTCGCGGCGCCCGCGGCCAAGCCCGCCGAGTGCGTCTCCATCACCGAGTACGGAGCCGTGCCCAACGACGGCATCGACGACGCGGACGCCATCCAGCGCGCCGTGACGGCGGACCAGGCAGGCACGATCCCGTGCGTGTGGGTCCCGGCCGGCCAGTGGCGCCAGGAGAAGAAGATCCTCACCGACGACCCGCAGAACCGCGGCCAGTACAACCAGGTCGGCATCCGCGACGTCACCCTCAAGGGCGCCGGCATGTGGCACTCCCAGCTCTACTCGCTCATCGCGCCGCAGGACGCGGGCGGCATCAACCACCCGCACGAGGGCAACTTCGGCTTCGACATCGACGACAACACCAAGATCTCCGACATCGCCATCTTCGGCTCCGGCACGATCCGGGGCGGCGACGGCAACGCGGAGGGCGGCGTCGCGCTCAACGGCCGGTTCGGCAAGGACACGAAGATCACCAACGTCTGGATCGAGCACGCCAACGTGGGCGCCTGGGTCGGCCGCGACTACTCCAACATCCCCGAGCTGTGGGGCCCCGGCGACCGCGTCGAGTTCAACGGCGTCCGCATCCGCGACACCTACGCCGACGGCGTCAACTTCGCCAACGGCACCCGCAACTCGACCGTCTACAACTCCTCGTTCCGCAACACCGGCGACGACGCCATGGCCGTCTGGGCCAGCAAGTACGTGAAGGACACGTCGGTCGACGTCGGCCACGACAACCACTTCCGCAACAACACCGTCCAACTGCCCTGGCGGGCCAACGGCATCGCGGTCTACGGCGGCTACGGCAACAGCATCGAGAACAACCTGGTCTCGGACACCATGAACTACCCCGGGATCATGCTCGCCACCGACCACGACCCGCTGCCGTTCTCCGGCACCACGCTGATCGCCAACAACGGGCTGTACCGCACCGGCGGAGCCTTCTGGAACGAGGACCAGGAGTTCGGCGCGATCACCCTGTTCGCGCAGGGCCAGCCCATCCCGGGCGTCACCATCCGCGACACCGACATCCGCGACTCCACCTACGACGGCATCCAGTTCAAGACGGGCGGCGGTGAGATGCCCGGCGTCCAGATCAGCAACGTGACCATCGACAAGTCGAACAACGGCTCCGGCATCCTCGCCATGTCCGGCGCCCGCGGCAGCGCCACGCTGACCGGCGTCACCATCACCAACTCGGCCCAGGGCGACATCCTGACCGAGCCCGGCTCACAGTTCGTCATCAAGCAGGGCTGATCCCGGCCCGTCCCGACCTTCGCCGCCGGCGTGACCGACGCCCCGCAGCACCACGCCGGCGGCGAAGCCCCATCACCGCGACCCCGCCGGTACGGCGTCCACCGGCAAAAGGTGTGGCGCCCGGGGCCGCCGCCGCCGACCATGGCCCGCATGAGCGACCACCCCGCACGCTGGACCCGCGCCACGATCCACCGCGACATGTGGGTCGACCCGGACGACGACCCCCGTGACGGCCCCGAGCCGGAGGGCGAACTCGCCACGCTTCAGGACTATCTCCGCGGCTACCGCGCCACCCTGCGGATGAAGTGCGAAGGCCTCGACGCCGCGCAGCTCGCGCGCCGGTCGGTGCCACCGTCCACGATGTCCCTGCTCGGCCTGGTCCGGCACCTGGCCGAGGTGGAACGGGACTGGCGCAACTGGATCACCGAAGGCGAGCCGCAGGCGAAGCTGTACGGCGCCCGCGACGCGGACTTCGACGGAGCCGTCGCCGACCTGGCGGTCGTCGAAACCTCCTTCGCCGACCTGGAGCGCGAGCAGGCCGCCACCGACGCGGCCTTCGCCGCCCACCCCGACCTCGGCGAACGGCTGGGCAAGGACGGCGTCGCGGTCCGCAGCCTGCTGGTGCACCGCATCGAGGAGTACGCCCGCCACTGCGGACACGCGGACCTGCTGCGCGAGTGCGTCGACGGCAGGGTGGGCCAGTAGCGGCCCTGCCCCGAGATCCGCCGCCCCCTCCTCAGTCCCCGCGTTCGGCCGTGAACGAGTGCGTCCCCCCGCCGAGGGCGGAGATCTCGACCCGGCCGTCGGTGACCCGCACGTCGTCGCCCGAGGCGCGCCGGCCGTCCCACAGGGTCCGGCGGCCCCGGCGCACGCGCAGCCGTCCCGGCTCGCCGGGCAGGGCCAATGCGCCGCGCGTCCCGTGCGGCACCTGGACGGTCACCGAGAACGCCGGGCGCGCCGACCGCGCGTGCTCCCACGCGACGGTCAACGGGCCGTGCGGCGTGGGGAGACGGCCCTGGGCCCACTCGACGTCGCCGGGGTTCGGGCGCACCAGCCAGGTGGCGTACCCGGGCGAGAGCGGCCGGGCGCCGAGGAGCTGGTGGGTGAGCGCGGGCAGCACCCCCGTCGACCAGCCGTGCGCCATGCTCGTGTACGCGTCCTCGTACGGCGAGCCGTCCGGGCCGATGCCCTCCCAGTGGGTGATCCCGGGGTCGTGCCGGTCCATCCAGCCGTACGTGCGCCGGATCTGGTCGAGCGCGGAGTCCGCCCGGTGCGTCTCGAACCGGGCGACGATCTCCGGGTAGGACGTGAACGCGTACACGCGCTGCGACGCCCCGTCGAAGATCGTGTCGTTGTCCATGAAGGCGTTCCCGTAGGGCCGCCGGGTCGTGGCGTCCAGGTGGGCGAGGGCCGAGGCCGCCCGCTGGGAGCCGGCGACCCCCGCGGTGACGGCGATGGCGTTGCCGTCCTGGGCGTGGCGCACCGGGCCCGTCCCGGAGTCCAGATAGGCGCCCGCCGCCTCGTCCCACAGCAGCGCGTTGACCGCGGCGGCGACCTTCGTGGCCCGCTCCTCCCAGCGCTCCGCGTCCTCGTCGTGCCCCAAGAAGCGGGCGAGGCGGGCACCGTCGCGCAGCGCCTGCACGTAGTTGACGTTGTAGTACGTGACGCGTCCCGTGCGGCCGAGGAAGGCGTAGTCCCCGTACCCGCCGGTGTTGGCCAGCCCCTTGCTGAGCAGACCGGCGTCGTCGGTGACGCTCGGGTACCAGGTGTCGAGCACCTTCAGGAGGTGCGGGTGGTAGCGCGTGGCGTAGGCCCGGTCGCCGGTGTACAGGACGTAGTCCCAGCCGCACGTCACCCACCACAGCGGATAGTCGAAGAGCGGCAGCGTGTAGCCGTTGATCGAGGCAGGCGGGATCCAGCCGTCGGCCCGCTGGTGGTCGGCGAGGTCGGCGAGGACGTTGCGGGCGGCCTCCGCCGCGTCGTCGTGCGTGAGGTACAGGGTGCGCGCCGACACGGCCAGGTCGCCGACGTACGGGTCGCGGTCGCGCTTGGGCCCGTCGTGCAGGACAAGGCGGCCCTCCAGGGAGGCGCTCCAGGCGTCGCGCGGATCGACGTCGTCGCGCCGGAAGACGTCGGTGACCAGCTCGTTCGTGTACGAGGCCCCGTACCAGTAGCGGTTCAGGTCGTCGTCCGAGCACAGGAACCAGCCGCGGTACGTGCCCGGGGTGCCGAGGTAGGCGGTGAACTCCAGGCTCACCGCGTCGATCTCGACCGTGCCCCAGGGCTGCGCGGCCGGGGCGTCCGAGGCGAGCGCATCCAGGGTGATCTTGAGGTAGCGGAAGCCGTGCAGCCCGTCGGCGAAGACCTTGTCGCCGGCCTGGAAGCCCTTGCGGTCGAGCCAGTCGGCACCCTTGGCCGGCACGGCGAACTGGTCGGTGCCCCGGCCCGCGCCGCCCGCCTGGTCGGAGCGGGTGAAGTCGCTGCGGTCGGTAAGGAACTGGAGCGTCTCGGAGAACGCGACCCGCACGCCGGGGGAGTCGTCCGAGGCGGCGGCGAAGCGGATCCGCGGATGTCCGACGACGACCTTGCCGAAGTCCACGGTCACACTGGGCGGTTCGACCGCGTCGACGGCCTCGGGCCACACCTCGCTGACCCGGGTGAACGCACCCTGCGGGGTGTCCTGTACACCCGTCACCGTGAGGCGGACCCGGGAGGCGCGCAGTGGCGTGGAGAAGGGCACCGGACGGTGTATGACATCGTTGTCGGAGCAGGTGGCGGCCCGGTGCCAGGCATCGTCGTACCAGACGTCGACGGTGAAGTCGGTGGGGACGCCGTCGGGGTGGGAGACGACCGTGATGCCGGACAGGGGCTGCTCGGCGGGGAGCGTCAGGGTGAGGACGTCGGGAAAGGCGCCCTGCGTGTCGTCGTTCCAGAACGTGTCGGGGTCGCCGTCGACGGTGTGGGACGCGTCGTACGTCCGGGGCTGCCCGTCGCCGCCGTTGTTGCCCGCGTGCGTGGACGAGGCCTGGGCGGTCGTCCCCTCGGGCCAGCGCGGGGCCGGGGCCGGGCGCGGGCGGCGCAGCACCGTCACGCCGCCGCCCGCCTTGAGGAGGGCCTCGGGGCGGGTGACGTCGCCGCGGGAGGTCACGATGCGGACGGGGCGCACGCTGCGGGAGGAGGGAGCCTGGACGTAGCGCTGCCAGCCGGACCCCGGGCGCGGTGGCCTGGTGGCGGTGGACGGGGCGGCGGCCCGGTCCGTCTGCGCGGCGGACGCCGGTGGCGCGGCGGGGAGTCCGGCCGCCGTGAGGGCCGCGGCCCCGGCCCCCGCGGCGAGGACGGTGCGTCTGGCGGGGCCCGCGGCGGGGGCGTCCCCCGTGGTCCCGGCGTTCCCGGCTGGGCGGCTCGCGGTCATGGCGCCTCGCTTTTCGGTGACGTGAACGGATGTCGGCGGTGGGCGCAGAAGCCCCGGCCGCACGGGGCTGAAACGATTCATTCCTGGCGGCCGAGGCGACGGTATCCCAGGAGTCCGGCTCCGTACAGAGGTCGCGCGACCCGCGAGGAGACGCCGGGTCAGCCCTGACCGGGCGTCAGAACGTGACGGCGATGCCGATGTTCGGCTTCTTCGGCAGGTGCAGCAGCCGGGCGAACGCGTTGCCGACCCGGGACAGCAGGTACCTGCGGCCCACCGCGGCCTCGGCGGCCTTCGTGCCCGCGGCGTCGAGCAGCCGCGCGCTCCCGCTGAGCGTGGCGGCGCCCGGAGCGGTCCGGCCGCGCAGGTCGCAGGCGGTGACCGTGACGGCGCCGTTGTTCCGGATCCGCTTGACCTTCCAGGAGTCCGCGGCGGTGATGACGAGCAGTTCGTGCTCGTCGCGCACCACGTGCCAGACGGGGGTGGGGACCGGTGTCCCGTCCTTGCGGTACGTCGTGAGGCTGATGTACTTGCTGCGGCGGATCTCGTCCATGGCTGACACGCCGGGAGTCTATCGGCGCCGGCCCGGACCCGGCCGCCCCCGCCCTGCGTCCCCGCACGGACACCGGCCGTCGCCGGCACGTTTCGGTGGCCCCGGCCCCGGTACCCAGAGCGCGTCCGCGACTGTGCCCGGTGCGGCCGTTCGCTGCGCGTGCGCCGTCCCGGGTGACGAAGAATGGAGGCTGCTGTGACTGACTATCGGAGCGAGGACCCGGGTGAGAGTGGGGCCCCGGTCCCCCGGGACCTGCCCGACCAGCAGGCCGGCGCGGACGCGGCGCCCGACGAGGGCACCGCGCACGAGCAGGCCGGGCCCGCGGACGACGTGCCCGACACGGACGAGGCGGGGACACGGCGCCGCGGCGCCGAGGGATCGGACACCGTCCACCCCGAGCACCCGGACCCGGACGAGTCGCCGGCCTGAACCCCCGGGCACACCACGGGCCCGCGGCGCGCTCACGTGGAGCGGCGGCGGGCCCGGTGCACGGCGGTGGTCAGCGCGGGGTGAGCGTGAACTGGCTGTCCAGCTCCTGGTCGCCGGAGGCCGATCCGGCGTCCTCGACCCCGTAGGCCCGGGAGAGCGACTCACGGACGGCGGTGACCTCGTGCGGCACCCCCTGGGCGTTCACGGAGACGCTGCCCTCGATGGCGTTGTCGCCGGCGGAGCCGGACCCGCCGGAGGCGGACGAGCCGGCGCTCACGTCCAGCTCCGCCGTCCACACCGTGGGCTGCTCGCCGGAGGCGTCGGAGCCGTTCTTGGTCGGGCCGCGGTCCGGGAACTCGGCGGTGAGGTGGGCGAGGACCCGCTCGGCGTCCGCGGCGGCGCAGTTGCTCAGGGTCACGGAGACGAGGGTGTGGTTGTCGTCGGCGGTGCTGTTCATGGAAGGTCTCCCGGAGGGGGTCGGAACTTATCTGGTCGTGGTCGGGGGGTGGGGGGTAAGGGGGCTTACAGCTCCTCGCGGAGCGCGGGCAGCAGCTCGTTCTCGGCCCAGGTGAAGAAGGCGTCCTGGTGGTCGCCGCCGATCTGGACGAGCGCCACCTCGGTGAACCCGGCCTCGGCGAAGGGGCGTACGGCCTCGACGAACTCCCCGACGTCGCTGCCGCACGGGACGGACTTGGCGACGTCCTCGGGCGTCACCAGTTCGGTCGCGCCCGCGAACGAGACGGGGTGCGGAAGCTCCGCGTTGACCCGCCAGCCGCCCGCGAACCAGCGGAACTGCTGGTGGGCGCGGGCGACGGCCGCCGACCGGTCCGGGTCGTAGCAGACCGGGAGCTGGCCCACGCGCGGCTTGCCCGCACCGCCCGCGCGGCCGAAGGCGTCGATCAGTTCGGCGCGGGGTTCGGTGGCGATGAGCAGGTCGGCGACGCGGCCCGCGAGGGCGCAGGAGGCCGGGCCCGACACGGCGACACCGATCGGGGGCGGCGTGTCCGGCCGGTCCCACAGGCGGGCCCGGTCGACCTCGTAGTGGCGGCCGCGGTGGGTGAGTTCCTCGCCGTCGAGGAGCGCGCGGATGATGGTGACGGCCTCCTCGAACTTCTCCAGGCGGACCGCGGGCGCCGGCCAGCCGCCGCCCACCACGTGCTCGTTCAGGTTCTCGCCGGAACCGAGGCCGAGGCGGAACCGCCCCTCGGACAGCAGCTGGAGGGTGGCCGCCTTCTGCGCGACGACCGCCGGGTGGTAGCGCGTGGTCGGGCACGTCACGTAGGTCATCAGCGGGATGTGCGAGGTCGCCTGCGCCGCGGCGCCGAGCACCGCCCAGGCGTAGGGGGAGTGGCCCTGTTCGGCCAGCCAGGGCGAGTAGTGGTCGGACGTGACGGAGAAGTCGAAGCCCGCCTGTTCCGCGGCCACGACGTGCCGCACCAGCTCTCGGGGTCCGGCTTGCTCGGTCATCATCGTGTAGCCGATCTGCACCATGGTCGTCGCCTCCTTGTCGGGGGGAATGGGCGGTGGGTGGGGTCAGTGCGGGGCGTCGTGCCCGTCGCCGCGGGGACCGGCACGGCCGGTGGCCTCGGCGGCCTCGGTGGGCGCCGTCGGTGCCGCCTCGGAGTGGCGGTGGCGGGCCCACGCCGGCAGCACGAACCAGCACAGGACGTACCAGGCGAGGACGCCCGCCACGAGGACCGGGGCCAGCGGGTCGTGCGTCGCCACGCGCAGGATCAGGAAGAGCGCCGAGGTCAGCGTGCACAGCAGCAGGACGAGCCCCACGAAGGTGAGGCGGGAGGCCCAGAGCACCGCCTGCGGCTTGATGCGCCGCCCTGCGACCTGCCGGTGGATGGCGACCGGGCCGATCAGCGCGCCCGTCGCCGCGGAGCCGAGGAGCACCGTGACGATGTAGATGGCCCGGTCGGTGTCGGAGAGCCCCGTGAACCGTGGGGTGAAGACCACGGTGAGCAGGAACCCGAAGAGGATCTGCACGCCGGTCAGAGCGACGCGCACCTCCTGTATGAGCTCTCCCCACTGCCGGTCCGCCCTCTCCTCGACCGTCTCCGAGCGGCCGCGCCGCGGCGTGGGACGGTCGCTCGCGGCTACCCCGGCCACTGCCACTCCGTGATCTCCGGCAGGTCCGTGCCGTGCTCCCGGATCCAGCGGTGGTGGCGGGTCCGGGCGTCGGCCATCCGCTGCCGGGTCGCGGCGGCCCGCACGGCGAGCCCGGGGACGCGGTCGATGACGTCCATGACGAGCCGGAACCGGTCGAGGTCGTTGCGCACGACCATGTCGAACGGCGTGGTCGTGGTGCCGGACTCCTTGTAGCCGCGGACGTGGAGGTTGTCATGACCGGCCCGCTTGTAGGTGAGCCGGTGGATGAGCCACGGGTAGCCGTGGTAGCCGAAGATGACCGGCTTGTCCGCGGTGAACAGGCCCTCGTACTCGGCGTCGCGCATGCCGTTGGGGTGCTCCCCGTCCGGCAGGAGCGTGGTCATGTCGACGACGTTCACGACGCGGACGGCCAGTTCGGGCAGGTGGCGGCGGAGCAGCGCCGCCGCCGCGAGGACCTCCTGCGTCGGCACGTCACCGGCGCAGGCGAGCACCACGTCGGGCCCCGCGCCGCTCTCCGTGCCCGCCCAGTCCCACACGCCGGCCCCGCGCGCGCAGTGGGCGCGGGCGTCGTCCAGCGAGAGCCAGTCGGGGCCGGGGTTCTTGCCCGCGACGATGACGTTGACGTGGTCGCGGCTGCGCAGCGCGGCGTCCGCCACCGTCAGCAGCGTGTTGGCGTCCGGGGGCAGGAAGACCCGGACGATGTGCGGGCTCTTGTTGAGCACATGGTCGATGAAGCCCGGGTCCTGGTGCGAGAAGCCGTTGTGGTCCTGACGCCACACGTGTGAGCTGAGCAGGTAGTTCAGCGAGGCGACCGGCGCGCGCCAGGGCAGCTCACCGGCCGTCTTGAGCCACTTGATGTGCTGGTTGACCATCGAGTCGACGATGTGCACGAAGGCTTCGTAGCAGGAGAAGAGGCCGTGCCGGCCGGTGAGGAGGTAGCCCTCCAGCCAGCCCTGGCACAGGTGCTCGGAGAGCACCTCCATCACCCGGCCGTGCGGGTCGAGGTCCTGGTCGACGGGGAGGAGCTTCTCCTGCCAGGCCTTGCCGCTGGCGCCGTAGACCGCCTGCAGCCGGTTCGACGCGGTCTCGTCCGGGCCGACGAGCCGGAAGTTGCGCTCGCGTGCCGTGTCCGCCATGAGCCGTTCGAGGTACTCGCCGAGCAGTCCGGTGGGGGAGTGCGCCGTGGCGCCGGGCTTGTCGAGCGGGACGGCGAGCTCCTCCAGCGGCGGCAGCGGCAGGGCCCGCAGCCGCAGCCCGCCGTTGGCGTACGGCGTGGCGCCGAGCCGCCGCGCGCCCTCGGGCACGCAGTCCAGCACCGGCCCGGCGGGCCGGCCCTCGGCGTCGAACAGCTCCTGCGGCCGGTACGAGCGCAGCCACCGCTCCAGCTGGGCGAGGTGCTCGGGGTTCTCCCTGACCTCCGGCAGCGGGACCTGGTGGGCGCGCCAGGTGTTCTCCACCGGCAGCCCGTCGACCTCCTCGGGGCCGGTCCAGCCCTTCGGGGTGCGCAGCACGATCATGGGCCAGCGCACGGGCGCCGCCGCCTCGCCGGTCCTGGCCGCGCGCTGGTGGTCGGTGATGAGGTCGAGCGCCTCGTCCAGGGTGCGGGCCAGGTCCTGGTGGACCTGGGCCGGGTCGTCGCCCTCGACGTACAGCGGCAGGTGTCCGTAGCCGCGCAGCAGGGAGTCGAGTTCGTCGCGCGGCATCCGGGCGAGCACGGTCGGGTTGGCGATCTTGTAGCCGTTCAGGTGCAGGATCGGCAGGACGGCGCCGTCGTGCACCGGGTCCAGGAAGCGGCCCGAGTGCCAGGACGCGGCCAGCGGGCCCGTCTCCGCCTCTCCGTCGCCGACCACGCAGGCCACCAGCAGGTTCGGGTGGTCGAAGGCGGCGCCGTAGGCGTGGGCGAGGGAGTAGCCGAGTTCGCCGCCCTCGTGGATCGAGCCCGGAACCTCGGGCGCCACGTGGCTGGGCACGCCGCCGGGGAACGAGAACTGCTTGAACAGCCGGGTCATGCCCGCCTCGTCGCGGCCCACGTCCGGATAGATCTCGCTGTAGCTGCCCTCCAGCCAGGCGTTGGCGAGGACCGCGGGACCGCCGTGGCCGGGCCCCCACACGCACAGGGCCTCCAGCTCCCGCTTCCTGATCACCCGGTTCAGATGGGTGTACACGAGGTTCAGGCCTGGCGAGGTGCCCCAGTGCCCCAGCAGCCGCGGCTTCACGTGCTCGGGACGCAGCGGCTCGCGCAACAGGGCGTTGGACATCAGATAGATCTGGCCGACGGCCAGGAAATTGGCGGCGCGCCAGTGCGCGTCCACCGCACGCAGCTCGTCGGCGCTCAGTACCGGGGCGTCGCGGTCGGCCGTAGTCATCTCATGCTCCAGAACCGTGTCGGCGGGCGTCATCGGGCGGATGCGGGGTGCGGGCGAGGCCGGCAGCCACGCTGCGTCGACGGGAGCCCGACCCTCCCCGCGTTCCCACACAAGCCGTCGCCACTCACCCTGTTTCCAGGTCGTCTCCCATCGTGACCTGCGCGGATGAGCGACGCATGTGCGGCGCGCCCGCACGTATCGCCCCGGTGGGCCCGGGGTACCCGGGGGCCGGTGCCGGTCCCGGGGGCCATGTGGCGGGAGGGCCGCACATGTGACCAGCCTGGGAGGGGCTCGTCCGCGAGGGAAAGAAGAACCATGGAACAGCAGCCGTCCGCCCTGATCGTCATCGACATGATCAACACGTACGACCATCCGGACGCCGACCAGCTCCTGCCCTCGGCCCAGAAGGTGGTCCCGGTCGTCTCCGGGCTGATCCGGCAGGCACGCGACGCCGGGGTCCCGGTGATCTACGTGAACGACAACTTCGGGCAGTGGCGCTCGCACCAGGGCGCCCTCGTCGACGCGGCGCTCGCGGGGCCGCACGCGGAGCTGGTGGAACCGCTCCAGCCCGACGACGAGGCGCTCTTCGTCCTGAAGGCCCGGCACTCCATCTTCTACGAGACGCCGCTGACCTATCTGCTGTGGGAGCTGGGCGTGCGCCAGGTGGTGCTGTGCGGCCAGGTCACCGAGCAGTGCGTCCTGTACTCGGCGCTGGACGCGCACATCCGGCACCTGGAGGTGACCGTGGTCTCCGATGCCGTGGCGCACATCCACGCCGAACTCGCCGACGCCGCGCTGGAGATGATGCGCCGGAACATGGGGGCGCGGATCGTCGCGGGCGCGGAGGTGACCTTCAGCGAGGAGGACGGCCGCGGCGGTCCGGGCCGGTAGACGGTCCACCGCCGCGGTGTTCGCCGCTCCATGAAGGTTCTGCCCGTTGCCTGTTGTCACTTCCGGGGATGTGGGTACCCGCGCGGTTTCCGCTACCAGAGAGGGAGTTGACCATGGAGTGGCTCGAGAGGGCGGCGTGCGTCGGGGAGGACCCGGAGCTGTTCTTCCCAGTGGGCAGCACCGGCCCCGCCCTGCTGGACGTCCACGAGGCGAAGACGGTCTGCCACCGGTGCCCGGTCATCGCGGAGTGCCTGGAGTACGCCCTGGAGACCGGCCAGACGACGGGCGTGTGGGGCGGCACGTCGGAGACCGAACGGACCCCGCTGCTCAAGGCCCACCGCCGGGCCCGCCGGCGCGCCCTCGCGGGCTGACGGGATGACCGGCACCCACCGGCCGCCTCCGGCGGTGCGCGGCGACGGGCCGCCCGACACGGGCTGCCCCGTCGCCGGCCGCGTGCCGCCGCGGCCGGGGATGATGGACCTCATGGACGCACCCCCCGAGGACGAGCTGCCGGAGCCCGCCGTTCGCGCCGAAGCGGCGCTGGCCCGGCTCCTCGCCCGCTATGAGGAGCGGATCGCGCAGGGCCGGCGCGCCGCCGCCCCCGACACGGAGCGGCTGGCCCGGCTCGTCGCCGAGCGGGAGGAGCTGCTCACCGACAGGGACCTCCTGGCCGGGCTGAGCGACGAGCAACTGCTCCAGGTGACGGCCATCTACGAGACGCGCGGCGACACCCTGGACTCCTCGCAGCCCGACGCCCAGTGACCGGGGCCCGCCGACGGCGGCCGTAGGCTCTACGCATGCTGAGACTCGGATACCCCGTCGTCGGCGTCACGGACCTGTCCCGGGCGGTCGCCTTCTGGACACGGGCGCTCGACCTGGTCGCCACCGAGGAGTGGGCGAGCGACACGTGGCGGACCCTGGAGCACGCCGACGGCTCCGGCCGGGCCCTGGCCCTCATGGTCAGTGCCTCGCCCGCGGAGCCGCGTCCCCGGCTCCACCTGGACCTCTTCACGGAGTCGCGCGCGGAGCAGGAGGCCGAGGTGGAGCGGCTGACCGGCCTCGGCGCCCGCGCCGTCGACTGGGACTCCTATCCGCCGGACCCGGACTTCGTCGTCCTCGCCGACCCCGACGACAACGTCTTCTGCGTCGTCGACCTGAGCCGCGCGCCCAGCGGCAGCGGCGGCCCGGCGAGCTGACGCGCCGACGGGCTCACGCGGCGTCACGGCGGGCCCCGGGACGTGGCGGCGCCCCGTCAGTCCGTCGCGATGCGGCGCAGGGCGAGCAGCGTGGCGTCGTCCGCGCGGTGCGGGCCGTCCAGCCGGGCGACCAGCCGCTCCGCGTAGTCCTGGAGGGCGTCGTGCCCGCTCCGCGGCACCGCCTCGGCCAGGCACTCCTCCGCGGCGGCGAGGAAGCGCCGGGTGTCCTCGTCCGGGTCGTGGTCGCGGCGCTCGGTCAGCCCGTCGGAGTAGATCAGCACGATGTCGCCGACCCGCAGATCGGTGGCGGCGGCGGTGTACGTCGCCCCCGGCAGGACGCCCAGGGTCAGACCGGGGCCGTCGACGGGGTCCGGCAGCTGCGTGGCACGGCCGTCCCGCAGCAGGACGGGGCGCGGGTGGCCGGCACACGTCCAGCGCAGCCGGGCGGGGCCGGGCTGGTAGCGGGCGATGACCGCCGTCGCGGTCGACTCGGTGCCGTCGGCGCAGGCCACCTCGTTGAGCCACTGCGTCAGCCGCTCCACGGGCTGCTCGGTGTAGGCGAGCCCGGCCAGGGCGTAGCGCAGCTTCGCCATGAGCGTGGCCGCCTCCAGGCCGTGGCCGCGCGCGTCCCCCAGCGCGATCAGCGGCTCGCCGTCGGGCAGCTTGCGGGCCTTGTACCAGTCGCCGCCGATCCGGGCCTCGCGGGCGTCGGGCCGGTAGACGGCGGCCGCGTCGAGCCCGTACGAGCCGAGTTCGTCCTGGAACTGGGGGATGACCGCCTGCCGCAGGACGTCGGCGACCTCCGTGACCGCCTCGACGCGTTCCAGCTGGCGGTGGGCCTCGCGCGCGGCGTACTCCGCCGTCTCGCGGCGCCTGCGCTCGGCCGTGACGTCGATGAGGACCGCCCGCAGCGCCCACACCAGGCTGCCCGGCGCGATCCGTACCGGTTCGGCCACCATGCGGAAGACCCGCTCCCCGGCGCCGGCGAGCCGCAGCCGGCACTCGGTCTTCCGCTTGCGCAGGATGACGTCGTACAGGGCCTGGTACAGCTGCGGCAGGGTGTCGGCCGTGACCGTGGCGGCGAGGTCGAAGAGGGTCGGCACCGGGGTGCCCCCGGGCAGGCCCAGCACCTCGTGGAACCGGCGGGAGGGCTCGACGTGGAGGTCGCCGAGGTTCCACTCCGCCCAGCAGGTCCGCACCAGTTGCTGCGCGGCGTCGGTCATCCGCCGGCGATGGCCGGGCTGCCAGGTGATGAGCAGGTGCTCGCCGCACGGCGCCACCCGCACCTCGTCGTTGAGCCGCACCGGGCACCGGGCGGTGCTGACGACCCACTCCACCGACTCGGGGCCCTGGGGTGTGCGGTCACGGTACGCGCGGGCCAGCATCGCGGGCACGGCGGTGTGGGCGAGCGCGGGGAAGTGGGCGAAGAGTGCGGCCGGGCCCGACCACAGCGGCAGCGCCGACTCGGGCAGCCGGCTGGCGCCGTACTCCCGGGCCGCCGCGTTCTGCCGGACGTAGAAGGCGTCCCGGACGGACCCGTCCTCCCCGATGAGCGGCTGGACCAGCACGGCGGGCAGCGGCAGGGCGTCGAGCACCTCGTGTCCCGTGGGATCGGAGGGGACCGGCGGCGGCACCGGGGCGCGTACCGGCGCGGAGCTCTGCTGGAGTTCGACGTAGGCCCGGATGCGTCGCCGCTGCGCGTCCAGCAGGGCGCGGATCGCCTGGAGTTCCAGGCGGGAGCGCGCGTCGCGTCGGGACGGTGCTTCGGCCATGTGTGCAGGACCTCCTGTACGGGGGCCTCGGGTGACGGGGCGGGCGCTGTCGACCACCCTCGGCGGCCGGGCCCTCGCGGGCCAGTCGGCCTGCGCCATGTGGCGGTGTCGCGGCTCCGGCCCGGCACGGCGGGCGGGGCGGGGACCGTCCGGTCCGCCGCCCCGCCCGTGTGTGTGCCGCCCGTACGGCCGGTCTCGGTGACTGGCCGCCCGGTCACCGAGACTGCCCGGTCACCGAGACTGCCCGGTCACCGAGACCGGCCGCTCTCAGTGACCGAGCGCGCGGTCCACGGTCCGCACCAGCTCACCGTCGGGCGTGTCGCCGTCGAGCGACCAGAACATCGCGCCGCCGAGCCCCTTCGCCCGGACGTACGCCGACTTCAGCCGCAGCACCTGCGGGTCGTCGTAGGTCCACAGGGTCGTGCCGTCGAACAGCCAGGCGTGGCCGCCGCGACGGTCCCGGTACAGCTTGTACGTGCCTGAATCCGCCCACGCCTTCAGCTCTTTGTAGTCCGCGTAGCCGTTGGCCCACTGGGCGGGCGCGGGGGCGGTCGCGGGCTGCCCGAGGCCGTCGCCGCCGCCGGTGACCCCGGTCCAGCCCTGCCCGTAGAACGGCATGCCGACGACGAGCTTGCGGGCGGGGGCGCCGCGGCGCAGCCAGGAGTCGACCGTGCCGTCGACGCTGAAGTCGTCCCGGGCGTACAGGGCCGACTGCTGCGCGGTGGTCTTCTCCCCGCTCACGTGGAAGTCGTAGCCCTGGAGGTTGACGAAGTCGAAGTCCTTCATGACCTTGCGGACCTCGTAACCCGCGTCGATCTTCGCGGGGGCCGTCGGCACGAACGCGGAGAGCTCGTAGTGCTTGTGCCGCGTCCGGCCGTACGCGTCAAGCTGCGCGCGGAACTCGGCGACCAGCGCGGTGAAGTTCCGCTTGTCCTCCGGGCGGTACACGGTGTCGGTGTCGCCCTCGGAGCCCGGCCACTCCCAGTCGATGTCGATGCCGTCGAAGACTCCGGCCGCCGCGCCCCGGCCGCCGCGGGCGCCGTCCTGGGGGAGGTTGCCCTTGATGTACAGGTCGATGCAGGAGGAGACGAACGCCTTGCGGGAGGCGGGGGTGCGGGCCGCGTCCGAGAAGTGCGTGGACCATGACCAGCCGCCGAGCGAGATCATGGCTTTCAGGCGCGGGTTCTTCGCCTTCAGTTCGCGCAGCTGGTTGAAGTTGCCGGCGAGGGCCTGGGTGTCGGTGTCCGCGACGCCGTCGACGGAGTTCTCCGCGTCGAGCGGGCGCTGGTAGTCGGCCCAGGGGTCGGACTCGCCCGGCACGTTGCCCATCAGGCAGGTGCCGTCCGGACTCGCGTTGCCGAACGCGTAGTTGAGGTGCGTGAGGCGGGCCGCGGCGCCGCTCTTCTGCAGGTCCTGGACCTGGAAGTCCCGTCCGTAGACGCCCCATTGGGTGAAGTACCCGACGCGCCGCACGGAGTCGTGGCCGCCCCCGTGGGCCGCGGCGGCGGGCGCGAAGGCGCCGAGCAGGGAGAGGGAGCTGACGGCGACAGCCGCCCGGATGAGAAGTCTTCGGCGCGGGCTCGCGGGCATGGGCGGGCTCATTCCTGTGAGGCGGCGGTCGGCCGTGGTGCGGGAGAACGGGCGTGCACGCAGGCGAAGTTATTGGTCTGGACCAAAACGGTCAAGAGGGTGGGACGCCTTGCGCGGGCGATGACCTCCGCGTACGGGTGCTGCCCCACTCACCTCCGAGGCTGCGGCGAAGCCGCATGCCTTGAGGGGAGCGGGGAACGGCGCGAGAAGCCCCACCGGCCGGCGGGGACGAGGGACCGCCTCGACCGGACCGTCGGCGGCGTCGGCGGCGTCGGCGGCGTCGCGCAGCGCACCGGCTGGGGGCCGCCGGAGCAGATCCGGGCCTGCGGGCGTCCAGGGCCCGGGCCCCGGACACCCGCAGGCCCCCCCCCCCCCCCCCGGCGGCGGGGGGGGGGGGGGCCCGGGGGGCCCCCCCGGGCGCGCGGCGCGCCCGGCGCCGCGGCGCCCCCCGCCGCGCT